>JBIJAV010000020.1:0-62225 GCA_044345595.1 Terrimicrobiaceae bacterium | reverse complement strand
CAAACCGAAGAACGGCACTCCGAGAGCCGGATGCGGGCAATCCGCACGTCCGGTTCGATGAGGGGGAGACCCCGGCGGTCATTGGCCTTCGCGCCTCTAACCCCGTCCGGGTCTCCCTACTCTACTTAAGGACAAAGAAAAAGGCGCTTCGCCTTTGTAGCGAAGCGCCTTTCTTGTTAAGTCCCTGAAGCGTTAGGCTTGAGGATTCGCGTTGGAGAGAATCCGCCATTTTCCGCTTTCGAGTTTTTGAAGGTGCCCGAGTTTTTTGCCTGTGTTGGTGAACCATACATGGACTTGGCCCACTGGTTTTCCGATTTTTTCGGCGAGTTCCCTGACGCTCACACCGAGTTCTCCGGCGGCTTCAAGGTGTTTGATCACCTGCTCTTGCATAAAGCCTTTTGGTGAGCGTGGTTTCTTGGAGCCTTTGGCAGCGCCGCGACGCTTTTTAATGGATTTGGCGCGGAGGATGCGGGTGGCCGCGAGGACCTCGCCAGAGGCCAATCCGGCGATTTCTTTTTCGACTTGAGCGACTTTGGCCAGCAGGGTTTCTTTTTTCTTGGTCAGAGAGAGAAGTGCCGTCAAAGTTTGTGTATTGATGTCTGATACTTTCATTAGGGCGCTTAAAAAACAACGAATGGGAGTCTGTTGCAAGAAAAATTATTCCAGTGGCAAATTTTAAAATAGAACCCAAGATGCTTGATAATGGGCATTTTGATGTATGGAGGATTAAGGGAAATCCTGATGTGGGTCTTTTAAATCCGCAGGATTTGGAGCGGTTTCAAGCGATGCCAGAGACCAGTGCGCGCCGGAGTTTTTTGTTAAGTAGGTATGCAATTCAATGTTTGGCACAAAAATATACAAATAGTAATTCCGGAACTTTTTCGATTTCATCGCATCCGGGCGGCAAGCCTTTTTTCGTGGATGTTCCCGATTTGCATTTCAGTTTAAGCCACACGGAAGGCGAAGTGGCACTGGTATTCTCCCGTTCGCCAGTCGGATTTGATATGGAAAAATCCGGTCGCCGAGCCAACTTTCTCGCTGTGGCCAAGCGCTTTTTCACATCGGATGAGGTGTTGTCCATCGAAGCACTCGGTGCTTCCGCCGGTGCCTGTTTTTTGGAACTTTGGACGGCCAAAGAGGCCGTCTTAAAATTAGAGGGAACAGGGATTTCCGGCGGTCTGGAGCGTGCCCGCATTTTGAGCAAAACAGAGGCTGACCTCGATGGTCGGCGTGTTTGTTTGCACTCTCTCGAATGGCCGGGATTGGTCGCCAAGTTGGCTTCTTTTGAAAAGCCTGTCGAAGTCAGGTCGCAGGAGTTATTTTTCTAACAACGCTTTGCGTGTGGTCTCGAGATTCGTCTTGGCGTCTTGCAAGTTGGGGTCGATTCGTAGGGCTTTCTCAAAGCAGTCGGCGGCCTCCTGCATTTTGCCTTCGCCGAAGAGGCTGACTCCGAGATTGCAAAGATAAGTGGGGTTGTCGGGGAATCTCTTAACAAGATCGCCGTAAATCTCCGATGCCTCTTGCAATTGACCATCCAGCCAAAGTGCGCGCGCCAGGTTTGCTTGGATCGCAAAAATGGTCGGTGACAAGCGCATGGCTTCGCGAAATTCCGCGATTGCGGCTTTTGTGTCTTTGGTCGCCAGCACGCCCGAGCCGAGGTTGTTGCGGGTTTCGGCGAGGTCCGGCCGGAGGCGCACCGCTTCGCGGAAATGCGGCAGCGCGATGTCGATTTTTCCGCGATTGAATTCTCTGGCCCCAAGTCGGTTGTGTGCTTGCCAGCATTCCCAGTTGTGCCGGAGCGTGTAGCTCCAAAGTTTGTCCTCGTTTTCCCACACGGCGGCGTAATTGTGGCTCAAAAGGGTAAGACCGCCTGCGAGAAGAATGCCTGCGCTGAAGAGGATTTGTTTTCCCGTTTCGCCTGCCCTCGCAAAGGCCTCGCCGCATCCCGCCGCTGCCCATGCGATCATTCCGATCATCGGGATATAGACGAAGTGATCCGCCACCCAGCCGACCCGCATGTAGGACATCGCCACAAAGCCAAGCACCGGCAGGATGGTGATGAAATAAAATCCAAACGCCATCAGCGCAGGTCGGCCCCAGGTTTTTCGCCGAAGCCAGAAAACTGCGGCCGAGCCAAGGATAAGCACCCAAGGCAGGAATTGATAAACCTCGGGCGGATTCGCCTTCCATTGCGGGTAGATCGGCAGCAGCGTGATTGGCCAAAAAATCTTGCCCAGGTAAAAAATCAGTGCCATTCCGGCAATCGCCAACCGCGAGGCAAAGCCGCCGATCGGAATCGGCTCGTCACCGATGGCGCGGTTCAGTTGGAAGTGCAGGGTTACAAGCCCCAGCAAGAGCGAAATGAGGAAAAACGGCGCGCTGCGTAGAATGTCGCGCCAAGCGATGCGACCCCGCAGCCACCAGACATGCAGGAGCATCACGCACGGGAACATGACGACCGAGCTCTTGCTCAGCATCGCTGCAAGAAACAGCCCCAGTGCGGCGAAGTAAAACCGGCGGCCGGAACCTTGTTCAAAGCGGACGACGCACCAAGCCGCCGCCAGAAAAAACGGGAGCGACAGGGTGTTTTTCAACTCGGAAATCCAAGCCACAGATTCCACGCAGAGCGGATGCACGGCAAAGAGAAGGCCGGCGAACCATGCCGCTCGGATGCGCATTTGCCTCAAGAGCCCCCAAAGCAGGTAGGCCGCAAGCGCGTGAAGGGCGATCGAGACGATGTGGTAGCCGGTGGAATCCAGACCAAACAATCGCCACTGCAGCCACAGCGCGCTCATCGTCAGCGGCAGATAATCCGCCGTCGCCGGCGCGAACCACAGCCTGCCGAGTCCATCGGGCGCCTGCACATCCGCGTTGTTGGTCAGCAGATAGTCGTCATCCCAGAGCCACTCGCCATGGTAAACGGGCGAGTAAATCCAAAAGCAGGCCAGAAAAATGACAGCCGCTTTCAGAAGCGCCGTCATCCATCCAGTCGATATCGCAGGCCGGGACACCGCCAAGCACTCCCAAAAACAGGGTGCCATGTCATGGAAAAACCTGATGCCCCGTCATTGTAGAATCGCTTGCGAAAGCCTCAGAGAGGCGGGATATTTTTTCCATGAACGAAAATCAAGGATCGGCGGGAAATGTCATTGCGGCTGTTTGCAGTTTCTTCTTTCCCGGCTTGGGTCAGTTGGTCCAAGGCCGCGTGCTTTCCGCGCTTCTCTTCTTTGTGGGCGCCGCCGTTGTTTGGTTCATCAGCTTCGGAATGCTTGGCTGGACGATCCACATTTGGTCCTGCATCAACGCGGCACTTTGGACTTCAAGGAGGATGTAATGACTCTCAAAAACTATGTGAACGGCGTATTTGTTCCCGCATGGAACGCCAATGTGCGGCCGTTTCACAACCCTGCCGACAATTCGCAACTCGGCGAGGTCGCGGAGTCGTCGGTGGAGGATGTGGACAAGGCGGTCCGTGCCGCTCGCGAGGCCTTCGACAACGGTCCATGGCCGCGCACTCCAGCTCAGGAACGGGCAAGCCGCCTTTTCAGACTTGCCGATCTCATGGAGTCGCGCGCTTCCGAGTTTGCGGAAATGGAGACGCGCAACTGCGGCAAGCCCCTCCGCGAATCCCGCTTCGATGTCGCGGATGCCGCCGCTTGCTTTCGCTATTACGCCGGGCTTGCCACCAAACCTCAGGGGCAGACATTTGAAGTCGGAGACCCGAATATCGTTTGCCAGACCGTTCGTGAGCCGATCGGAGTCTGCGCTCAGATCATTCCTTGGAACTACCCGCTTCTCATGGCCGCGTGGAAACTCGCTCCCGGTTTGGCTGCTGGGAATTGCTGCATTCTCAAGCCCTCCGAACTCACGCCACTCTCGGCTTCGCTCCTTTTCGAGCTGATCGACGAGGTGGGATTTCCTCCCGGCACCGTGCAGTTGCTTTATGGGCCTGGCGATCCCGTCGGCGCGCGCCTCGCTGAAAGTCCCCTGGTCGATAAAATCGCCTTCACCGGAGGTGGCTCGACGGGCCGCAAAATTCTTGCCGCCGCCGCTTCGAATTTCAAAAAAGTCTCGCTCGAACTTGGCGGTAAGAGCCCGAATATTGTTTTTGCCGACTGCGATCCCAACCATGCTCTTGAGTATGCGCTTTTCGCCATTTTTGCCGGTCAGGGCGAGGTTTGCAGTGCAGGATCCCGACTGCTTCTCGAGCGCAGTCTCGCGGAGTCGTTCCTACCAAGACTGGCCTCCGCTGCCGAAAAAATCGTCGTCGGATCCGGTATGGATGAAGCCACCGAAATGGGCCCGCTTATCTCCCGCGCCCACCAGAAGAAAGTCCTCGATCACATTCAGAGCGCCTGCTGCGAAGGGGCTCAGCTCCTCATTGGAGGCTCCGCCTACAATGACCAACGCAGCACAGGAAATTTCGTGCAGCCCACGATTTTCACCGATGTGAAACCTTCCATGCGCATCGTGCGGGACGAGGTCTTCGGCCCGGTGCTCGCAGTTCAGGTTTTTGACACCGAGGAAGAGGCCATCCGTATCGCCAACGACACCATCTATGGCCTCGCGGCCGGCGTCTTCACGAGGGATGGTGCAAAAGCCCAGCGCGTCGTTCGCCGCCTCCGCGCCGGCATCACTTGGATCAATACCTACCACCCCACCTTCAACGAGGCGCCATGGGGCGGCTACAAACAGAGTGGCATGGGACGCGAACTCGGCACCTACGGCTACGAGGCCTACACCGAGGTGAAGCAGATCAACCATTGCATCAATCCCCAACCGCTCGGCTGGTTCCGCTCGGCACCCTGATTTCCGTGCCTGCTTTCCTCGCCGCTTTTTTCCTCGCGCTCCCGATCGCCTGCGCTTGGCAGTCCACGCTCTCCCCAGTCGCTGCGGGTCCATTTCCAGAGATTCGTCCATTCCTCGCAGAATACCGCCTCGGCTGGGCGGAAATCGAAGCCGCGAAAGCTCGCGCCGCCATTTCCTATGAGGGAAAAAATGCCATTCTGACCAGCTCGGGTGCCACCACGGGACTCGCCCGCACACTCTATCAACTCGACGCTTCGTTGGATGCCACCGCCGACCGCCCCAGCCTCCAGACCATTCGCTCGGAACAAAACGAAAAATACGCCACCCGCACCCTGTCCACGCGCATCGAGGGCAACAAGGGCTCCCTGACAACCCTCCGCGAGTGGATTGCGCCCGATTCCAAGCCTGCCAAGTGGAAGCCTGTCAAAATCGCTCCCATCCGCGACCTCTTCGCCGCATCCCTCTTCATTCGCAGCCAGTCTCTAGCCAAAGGCGAAAAAGTCCGCACACTCGTCTTCCCGGGAGGCTCACCCTTTCTGGTCGATATCGAATCCCTCGGGCCAGAGAAAATCACCATCGCCAACTCCCCGCGCGACGCCCTGCGCCTCGACATCAAAATCCAAAGCGTGAACACCAAAAAAGGCAACGCCCTCGAACCCCACCGCAAATTCCGCTCCGGCACGCTCTGGCTCAGCAACGACCCCGACCGCATTCTTCTCCGAGCCGAGGTGCAGGTCTTCGTTGGCTATGTCTTCGCCGAGTTATCCTCGTTTCAGCCAGTCGATAGTCCCCCTTATTTTCCTTAAGACTCCAACACCTCGATGCAAATCCACCGAGGCCAATATCAAACAATTGGAGGAAATTGGTCCACTTGCCGACACTCTGGACGGCTTGTCAGTGGCAATGAAATCGAGTAATTTCTGATTATGAGTATGTCTGAAATCCTTGAAGAACTGCCTCGGCTTGGACGCTTGGAGCGTGCAAGGGTTTGGCAGCGCTTGGAGGAAATCGAGATGGAAAGCGTCGAGGAAACCCCTGAAGTGCTCGAAGCGATTGACGCTGGTCGGTGCTCTATTCGCATGGGACAAGAAAACTCCATCGAGCACGCCCGCAATCTCATCGCCCAATGGATTACAAAGTCGTCCTGAGCGATCTCTTTCTATCCGACCTCCAGGAAATCATTGATTATTCGGTTCAAGAATCTGGATCTGAAACCGCGTCCCGAATTGGCAATGAGCTGCTCGACTGCGCATTGGAAGCGGGGCGAAGACCGTTCATTGGCCAGCCCGTCAAACAGCGTCCCGGCGTTCGCAAAAGGCTTCGATATCCTTACCTGATTTACTATGATGTGAACAAATCTCGTAAGATAGTAGAAGTCCTGAGGGTCTGGCATGGAGCCCGCGATCCCAGAACTCTGCGTCTGGGTGGCTCCTAACTAACAAGTCACATCGCGCTACAGGAAAGATTAGGAAACTGGGGGTTAGGCAACATTTCCTTCCATTTTTTGGCATCGGCCATTTGCAGTAAACCGAGAGCACTCCGACAAATCCGCTACCCAAAACAAATTCCCGGGCGTGGCGGCCAGCACTCGGCAGCCGCGAAAGTTACATAGCCTGTGCGGCGGTATCAGGACTCAGGGGAGTCGGAGTTGCTCGGCTTGCCCCGCTTTTTGCGAGGTTTTCTTTTGGATGCTTTGGGAGCTGGCGGAGCAGGTGTTTCCGCCGAAGCCGTTTCGCTTTCCGTTTCTTGGGTGTTTAAATCCAGCTCCGCCAGGAACACGGCATCCTCCGGCGTGTCACCGCCGAAGAGGACGCGCATGTAGGCTGGAAAATAGCGGTCCGCCGTGGAGAGGGCTGAGCCGATGATACGGCGAATGACCTCATCCTCCAAACGCCCTTCGCCGATGATGTGGCTGATGTGGTAGCGCGACTCTCCATCGCGCAAGTCGAGTTCGAATGATCCGAGGACCAGGCCATAGTTCACACGGGTGAAAAATTCCGTCACTTGCGGCCTCATTTTTTCGTCCTTCGCCAGCACGGGGTAATTCATGTGGATTTGAAAAATCTCGTCATCGTTCGAGATCCTCAAATGGCAGGTGTAGAGCGCATGCCTGCGGCAGATGTTCAGCCGAATGCGCTTTTCCTCGCGAAAAATCGCAAAGCTGAGTTCGTTGGCCTCACAATGGTCGACCAAGGCCTGAAAAGGAGTGCCGAAGCCGGATGAATCAAGTGTTTCGTTGTTGGACATGGAAATTCGTGTTCTCGGGTTTGCAGTCAGTCGCTGCCTTTTAATTATACTTCTCCATTGTCGCACGAGGTGCAACAGGTCTTCGCAAATGAAAGGGAATAGGGGGGAGCCGACAGTCGGATTCGAACCGACGACCAGCGGTTTACAAAACCGCTGCTCTACCACTGAGCTATGTCGGCGTGGAAGAACGGTGAAGTTTCCACACTTTCGATCTGGATGCAAGAGCCGTTTGAAAGCGAGCGCGTGGCGTGTTCTGTCTTTACAGGCCAATGCGGGGACGCTGATATTCCCCGTTCTCAATGACTCAAAAAATCGGCATAGGGCTGGCGGGGTTTGGAACGGTTGGAGCGGGGGTTTACAAAAACCTTCTCCGCAATGCCGCGCTTTTGGAACAGCGGATCGGTGTTCAATTCGAGGTGCGCAAGATCGCTGTGCGCAACCTCTCGAAAGCGCGCGATGTGCAGGCGCCGGCGGAGCTTTTCACAGACTCGCCCGATGAGTTGCTGGCCGATCCTGCGATTCATGTCGTTGTGGAGCTCATGGGCGGTATCGATATCCCTCTCGCCTTTGTCAAAAAAGCCATCGCCGCTGGCAAGATCGTCATCACCGGCAACAAGGCCCTGCTTGCCGAGCACGGGCATGAGATTTTCCAACTCGCCGCAGAAAAGCGCGTGCCGGTCTTCTACGAGGCGGCCGTCGCGGGTGGAATCCCCATCATCAAATCCGTTCGCGAGGCCTTTGTGGGAAATCGCTTCGAGGCGATTCATGGAATCTTGAATGGCACGAGCAACTACATCCTGAGCCGCATGACGGATGAGGGGCTGGATTTCGCTCCGGTCCTCGCAGAGGCCCAGAAACTCGGCTATGCGGAGGCGGACCCCGCGCTGGATGTGAATGGCTGGGACGCCGCGCACAAGGCGATCATCCTCGCCTCGCTGGCTTATGGATTTTGGATCGATCCGAAGGATGTGCTCGTTGAGGGCATCGAAAAAGTCACCGCCGCTGACATTCAATTCGCCAACGAACTCGGCTACCGCATCAAGTTGCTCGCATCCATCAAGGCCGATGAAAAGGGCTTCATCGAGGTGCGTGTTGTTCCCACGCTCATCCCGAAAACCCATGTTCTGGCCTCGGTGAATGGTGTCTTCAACGCCGTCGCCGTGAAGGGCGATGTGGTCGGGGATGCTCTTTTCTACGGACGCGGTGCGGGGCAGGATCCGACATCCAGCTCGGTCCTTGGCGACCTCGCGGAGGCGGCGGCTTTCATGCAGTCCCCTCGTCGTTGTCTCGGCTTCACCTCTCATGATCTCTACGGGCGCTGCAAGCCGGTGGAGGATACGATTTCCAAATACTACCTGCGTCTCGGCGTAGAGGATCGCCCCGGCGTGCTGGCCCAGATTGCCGGCACTTTGGCCAAAGCCGATATCGGCATCCTGTCGGTGATCCAGCCGGAGGGCCTGGTGGACGGCTCTGTGCCTCTCATTCTCACGCTTCATGACGCCCCTTACGGATCGATGAAAAAAACCGCCAACGAGTTGGCTTCCCTTCCTTGCGTGAAAGGAACGCCGCTCCTGCTTCACATGGAGGCCTTCTCGTGAACGAGCCGCTCAACGACAAAGGTGTGATCCACCGCTACCGGCAGTTCCTGCCCGTGAGCGATTCCACGCCGGTGATTTCGCTCAGCGAGGGCTCGACGCCGCTCATCCACTCGCCGCGCCTCAGCGAAAAAGCCGGCGCCGAGGTTTATCTGAAATTCGAGGGACTCAATCCCACAGGGTCTTTCAAGGATCGCGGTATGACGGTTGCCATTTCGAAAGCTGTGGAGGACGGCGCCAAGACGGTCATCTGCGCCTCCACAGGAAACACCAGCGCTGCTGCGGCAGCCTACGCCGCCCGTGCGGGAATCAAGTGCGCCGTAATTTTGCCTGCCGGTAAAATCGCCATCGGCAAGCTGGCGCAGGCTTTCGTTTACGGAGCAAAGGTCGTGGCGATCCGTGGAAATTTCGACGACGCCCTGCGCATCGTGCGGGAATTTGGCGGCATCGACGGCGTGGCGATTGTAAATTCTATCAATCCCCACCGCATCGAGGGGCAGAAGACCGCGTCTTTTGAAGTCATCGAAGATCTCGGCGATGCACCCGACATTCACATCCTACCTGTTGGTAACGCCGGCAACATCACCGCCTACTGGAAAGGCTACCGCGAGTTCCACGCTGCCAGACGCTCGACCCGCTTGCCAAAAATGGTCGGCTTCCAAGCCGCCGGCTCAGCCCCGATTTTCTTCAATCAACCCATCGAAAAACCCGACACCGTTGCCACAGCGATCCGCATTGGCAACCCGGCAAGTTGGCAGGGCGCGAACAATGCCGTGAGCGAATCCGGTGGTTGCATTGATATCGTGACGGACGAGGAAATCCTCGCCGCGCAAGCTTGGTTGGCTGCGAATGAAGGCATCTTTGTCGAACCTGCCAGTGCTGCCAGCGTGGCTGGATTGTTGAAATGCCATTCCAATGCGCGCTGCGGTGCTTGTCCTTTCTCGTCCGCCTTGAGGCCCGGTGCCAAGGTCGTGCTGACCGTCACCGGCCACGGGTTGAAGGATACTGAAACCCCCGTCAAGTTCGGCGGATTCACCCCAGCCGAGGCGGATGCCAATCTCGCTGCCGTGCGTGCGGTTCTTGATCAAAGCTGATTTTTTACCATGGCTCTTATTGTTCAAAAATACGGCGGCACTTCGGTTGGGAATCCCGAGCGGATTCAAAATGTCGCAAGGCGCGTTCTGGCGACCCAGCAAGCCGGCAACTCGGTTGTTGTTGTGGTTTCAGCCATGTCGGGAGTCACCGACGGCCTGATTAAACTCGCCAAGGAAGTCTCACCTGCACCTGCCGAACGGGAAATGGATGTTCTCCTCGCCACCGGTGAGCAGACCACAATCGCCCTCACCGCGATGGCGATCAATGCGCTTGGCGGCAAGGCGGTTTCGCTCACCGGCGCGCAGGCGGGAATCATCACAAGCGGTGTTCACACAAAGGCAAAAATCGCCAACATCGCCCCACGGCAGGTCCGCAAATTTCTCAACGAGGGCAATGTCTGCATCGTCGCCGGATTCCAAGGCCAGACGCTCGAGGGGCAGATCACCACACTTGGACGCGGCGGTTCCGACCTCACAGCCATCGCCATCGCGGCGGCTCTCAAGGCCGACATGTGCCAGATCTACACGGATGTCGACGGTGTTTATACCTGCGACCCGCGTGTGGTGCCGGATGCCAAGAAGATCGAGGAGATCGCTTACGACGAGCTTCTCGAAATGGCCAGTAGCGGATCCAAGGTCATGCAGTCCCGCTCGGTCGAATTCGCCAAAAAATTCAAAGTGCCTTTCGAGGTGCGCAGCAGTTTCAACAACAACAGGGGAACCATCGTGAAAGAAGAATCCATCGGACTCGAAAATGTCGTCGTGCGAGGCATCAGCCTCGAACGCAAACAAGCCAAGGTCACCATCACCCAAGTGCCCGACAAACCCGGCACCGCCTCCCGCATTTTTACAGCCCTCTCCGAGGCGAATGTGATCATCGATGTCATCGTCCAAAATGTCTCCGTAAGCGGATCGACCGACATTTCCTTCACGATGGGCGCCGATGAACTCGAAAAGCTCGGTGCCGTCATCGACCGCGTGGCCAAAGAGGTCGGTGCTGGTGAAGTCATCAAAAAAAGCGGCATCGCCAAGCTCAGCGTCGTCGGAATCGGCATGCGCTCCCACTCGGGAGTCGCCGCCACCCTCTTCGAATGCCTCGGCAACGGCGGAGTGAACATTCAAATGATCTCCACCTCCGAGATCAAAATCGCTGTCATCATCGACGAGGCCCAGATCGAGCACGCCGCCAAGCTCGCCCACGCCGCTTTTGGACTGGCAAAGTAGACTAGGCCTTTCGCATCCCCCCCCCATGGATATCTTTGAAAGCGTCGGGAACCTCAGCGAGCAGTTGGGACTCCCCGTTCTTTTGATAGGTGGCCATGCGGTGAATTTTTACGGATACAACAGGACAACCCTCGATGTGGATTTCCTGATTGCGGTGGACAGCTTCCCCGCTTGGCGCTCCGGCTTCGAGTCCATTGGCTACAAGTGGATCGGGCAGACAGAGAATTTTGTCAGGTTGGAGCCCCCTGACTCCGGTCTGTTTCCGATGGATGTCATGCTGGTCGCGCCGGAGACATTTCAAAAACTCTACGCCGAGCGGGTGGAGTGCCCCTTTGGAAATGCACGGCTGCACTTGCCCAAGCCGCTTCACCTGATTGCCCTCAAACTGCACGCGATGAAGAATCCCGGGCGCCTGAGGCAAGGCAAGGACTTGCTCGACATTTTGAATCTCGTTTCCCTTTGCAAGATCGACACCGGAGGACAAGAGTTCCAAGGCGTCCTCGACCGCTATGCTAACGAAGAAATCAGAAACCTCGTCATCCGCTCCATCCCCTGAGCGATCTGGTGGGGATTTTTTTGATCTTCCAGAGATCACCGCAGCCGATGAGGAGTTTTTGAAAAGCCATCCCTCGCCGACTTTCGATCAACAGATCGCCCATGCGCGCTGGTTGCTCGCGTGGCGCAGGAGCCGAGGAATTCCCGACGACCATCCTCCACGCCAGTTGGAGCGTTTCGAGATGTAGACCGGAACTTTCACCAGATTCTCGTCGCCAACTCTCCGGCTATCTGTTTGAAGCATCCCGAAATTATGAGCGTTCCGCAGAACACGATTGCGATTGTTTACGACTACGACCAAACCCTCTCGCCGATCTACATGCAGGAGGAGGCGATTTTCCCTGTTTTTGGAATAGATCCCTCCCATTTCTGGAAGCGATGCGCCGAGTTGGTGCAAAACCAGGGTTACGACCACGAGTTGGCCTACATGAAGGTCCTCCTCGATTGCCTCGAGATTGACCGCCCCACCAATGCCCGCCTTCGCGAACTCGGTGCGCGGCTCACCTTTTATCCGGGATTGCCGGAAATGTTCGAGGATCTCAAAAACACGCTCATTACTCCCGAGCACGCCGCGCATGGCATCCGCGTTGAGCATTACATCGTGTCCTCCGGCATGAAGGAACTCATCGAGGGCAGTCGCCTCGCGCCGTATGTGCGCAAGATTTTCGGCTGTGAATTCGCTACTGACGAGCACGACCGGATCACCTTTCCCAAACGCGCCATCAGCCACACCCAGAAAACCCAGTTTCTCTTCCGCATCAACAAAGGCATGCTGGAACTCGATCAGGATGTGAACGACCACATGGACCCGGCCCTGCGCCCGGTGCCTTTCCAAAACATGATCTACATCGGCGATGGACCCACCGATGTCCCGTGTTTCACCGTCATGCGTCGCAATGGCGGCCAGGCGATCGCCGTTTACAACCCCGAGGATCCCACGCGCACGAGCTTCAAAAAGTGCTACCAATTGAGCACCCATGCCGACCGGGTCAAAAATATCGCTCCCTCGGATTTCCGCGCCGGCAGCCACCTCCGGCTTCTTCTCGAGGAAATGGTTCTCGAGATCGGCAACCGCATCATCCAACGCCGCCGCGATGATCTCGAGGCTGGCACGGTGAAGGCGCCGAGGCACTGAGGTTTCAGAGCAGCAGCAAGAAAACAGCAACGCAGATCGCAGTTGGAATCAGCGCGGCGAGGAAAAGTTTCAGCGCGTTCACTCCGTTTTCCCCAAAGTGGGATTGCAGAATCGACTGGCCGGCGGGATTCGGTGCGTTTGCGATCACCGTAAGCCCCCCGCCCGCGACGGCACCCGCCACCACGGCGAGTTTCGCTTCGTCTGAAAATCCCGGCACGAGGGATGCCAGATAAGTGATCGCCGCATTGTCATTAAATGCCGTGAGAGCGGTCGAACCGAGGAGGAGTTGCGTGGGATTCAAGCTCGTGAGCACCGGCTCAATCCACCACTGCTGGCAACCGCCATGGATGACCAGGCCCGCCAGGAAGAAGCCTACAAGCACAGGCCCACGCAGACTGATCGCCTCCTGATTTCGCTCCGTGGCCGCGACAAAAGCCAGGAAGAACAGGAACGCTAAAACAACCATCGCCGCGTAATGCGCTGCATAGACGACGAACCCGATGAAAAGCAGATGGCAAACAATGATCGGCACGGGCACAGGAGCCGACGCTCCAGATTCACTCGCGCGCTGGGACTTCATTGAAAAAAGTTCCCGCCGGAAGACAAGCAGCGCGAGGGTGTTTGAGATCAGAATGCACGCGGCGGCCTTCCAGCCGAAGTGGAGAAGCATGAAGGGCGTGTCCCAGTTCCACTTGCCCGCGACCATTACCACAGGCGGCGCCGCGAAGTGCGTGAGGGTTCCTCCAATCGAGATGTGAACAAAAAGGAGCCCCAGCGTGACATAGCGGAGGTTCATCGAGGGATTCAGTTTGTAGAATTTACCGGCCAGAAGAAGCGCGCAGATGGTCATCGCGGCTGGCTCCGTAATGAACGAACCGAGCAGCGGACCAATCGTGAGAATCGCAAACCACCATGCTGCCGGGCTCCCGCCTCCGAAGTCTGCGAATTTTTTCAGCGATCCCTCGGCGAATTGAAGAATCGGCCGCGAGCTGGCGATGGCCATGATCACCACCACAAAAATCGGCTCGGTGAAGTTCACCCCGCTCAAATAATGCGACGCCACGCCCGGTCCCTTCAGGACAAGGATCGCAAGCCCAAGCGGAATCAGCCAGATGCCAAAGACCGCCTCCACCTCGCCGAGAAAATGGAAAACCACAGAGAGAAATTTCTTCCTGTCCAGCTGACGCAAATCCGTCGCCCCACCTCCAGCCGTCATCCTCTCGCATTCCACCTCAAATCGGTGCGAAACAGCCCGGAACTTCGCCGCGAGAAAGGTATGCACGATGGCCGCGAAAAAAATGAGCGTCGCCACCAGATTGAACGGATCGGCCTGAATCCGCCCGAGCAACTTCGCCCCCAAGCCCGTCACTTGCCCGTCCGCATAACTCTCAAGAGGCATCGGAAAAACCGCCTCCTGCCCCGCTCCATACAAGCACCCGCCCAAACCAGCCCAGAGAAACAGGACGGAAAAAAAAAGTCGGCGTGCAAAAAAAGTGGGCATGAACATCGCAGCCCGTGTCTACCACAGCCCCGCCCATCGGCAAACCAGATCTGCCTGCCCCGCCCACCTCAAAACAATGGCAAAAAAAATGAACGATCGTCCAAAAATTTGGTTTTTAAGATAGAATAAGTTAGGTCAAAAAAAATCAAAAAATTATCCCAAGACAAATAAAATCAGAATTTTACAAACAACAAAAAATTTGGACGATCGTCCAAATTTTTGGTCGCACGGCAAATGGTGTGATGTGGTTTTGCGGTGGGTGGGGATTTGATTTGCAAGGGGTGAGCGGGGGGATGGATAGTTGGGGGCATGTTCACTGGACTTGTTGAGGAGATGGGGTGTTGCGAGTGGCTGAGGGTTGATGCCTCCGGGGCGCGGTTGGGGGTTCGGGCTCCTCGTATATCCGATACGGTGGCTATTGGTGACAGCGTGGCTGTGAACGGGTGTTGTCTCACTGTGACACGGGCTTTGGATGGGGTGATGGAATTCGATCTCCTCGTGGAGACGCTGCGCCGCACGAATCTGGAATCTCTCGTTCCCGGGGCAGGGGTGAATCTGGAACGCTCGCTGGCGGCGGATGGGCGTCTGGGCGGGCATTTTGTGCAGGGGCATGTGGATACCACGACGAAGGTGCGATCTGTCACGCGGCAGGGCGCGGATATTCGTCTGGATTTTGAAATGCCTGCGGAGTTCGCCTGCTACATCGCCTACAAAGGCTCCGTCGCCATTAATGGCGTGAGCCTCACCGTGGCGGAGGTGGGGGTGGACACCTTCACGGTCTGGATCATTCCCCACACGGCGGGTGCGACAAACCTCGGCGTTCTTGAGGCGGGGCGGATGGTCAATCTCGAGTGCGACATGCTGGCGAAATACACCGCGCGCATTCTCGAGTGCCGGCGCGACTGAGCGCGTCCGCCTTATTCCAAGCCGCGTTGAAAGAGGTCGCCCTCGTCGAGTCCGAGGTAGTGGCCGAGCTCATGGAGAAATGTGATGCGCACCTCCTCGCGGTAGGAGTCCTCTTCGGCGCCGCACATTTCCCAGAGGTTTCCGAGCCACAGAACGATCCTCGGCATTTGTGGGCTGGACGGATCGGCGGCATCCGAGCCTTCGAAGAGGCCGAGTTGGTCGCCATCCACCCCGTCCGCCTCGTGTTCCGGCGAGGGGAATTCCTCCAGCACAGTGGCCACGCCGTTCAAGGCGTCGCGAAGCGGGTCGGGAAGCTCCGAGCGGATTTGCTCGATCTCCTGCGATGCCAACTTCAGCAGGTGGGAAAAGGGTGCGTTTGGATCTCCTTCAAAATTCATGGTGTATCGTGCGGTTGCATGCGTCCAGTCAGGGCTGGACAAATTCACCGGACCCCTCAAAAAAGCCAGTTATTCTATTTTCAAAAGTCTCCAGCGTTCATTACGATGAGCGCTCGTTTATGGGCCCCGAACAAGAATTTATGGAATCAAGCCTTGAGCGTTGCCGACGCGGTGACTTGGAGGAACTTGCCCGTGTCTATGCCGAGCTTTTGCCTTCGATTCAGGGATACCTTCAAAACCTTGGCGCATCTGCGATGGAGGCCGAGACTCTTGCCTCCGAAGTGTTGAGCGATTGCCTCGTTGGAACTCTCACGCGTCCTCCGCTGATCCAAAAATACCATGGTCGCAGTTCCCTTTCCACATGGGTCAGCGCCGTTGCCAGAAACCGGTATTTCGATTTCATGCGTGGACAAAAAACGGATCAGGCCATGGCCGCGCGCCTTCAAGAGGCTCTGATGGCCGGGGAGGAATGGGTGGAAGACACCGTTCATGACGAGCATATCTTCAACACGCTGCGCCACGCGTTGGTTCAGGCATTCCAGACCCTCTCGGCCACCGATGCCGTGCTTCTGCACCTTGTTCATGGCCACAAGGTGGATCAGCGGATTTTGGCGAGATCGCTGGGTTGGTCGGATAGCAAAATGAGCCGCCACCTCTCCTCGCTTCGCTTCGAGTTGAAACAGAAGGTCAAAAGTTCCCTCCATGACACCGGGCCGGGAGGGACTCCCAAGTGGGAAGATCTCGTTCAGGTATGTGGTCAAATGTTCGAACCCCTCTGAAAAATCCATGAACACGCTTTCTTTTGAATCCCTTCCCGACGATGCGCCTTTCGAGTGGCTTCTCGATATGTTCTTCCGTTCCGAGTCGGTGGCCTGTTTTTCCGGTCAATCGGACGAGGAGGAAATCGATGGCGCCATGCGGGAGATGGCTGCGGGCCGTCTTGAGCCGGTGCAGGTCGCAGAACTTTTCGGCAAGGTCAGGTCGGATTCCTCCGCTGTGGCGCGCCTTGCCGCGATACTTCAGGAATCCAAGGTCGGCGTTCCGGAGGCGAAGGAATGATCCAGCAAAAGCCACAACCTTCACTGCCTGCCGCCACTCTTCCGGAAGGTGTCGAGCCGCCTGCTGGAAACGGTGTGTTGCTCGAAGCTTGGATGGATGCCCAAGCCGGCGCGATCTGCCGAGGTGAGTGGAAGGGATGGCCGCCTGTGGGAAGCTTTGATCTGCTCCGTGATGCGGTGAAGTCCGTCGACGCCGACGACGGGGCATTGTGGTTGGTGGATGATGTGGCGCGCGAGCTTCGGCCCCGCTTTAGCATTGGCGAGCATTCGGATATTTTACTGAACGAAATCCGCCAACCGCTCAGCGCGGGTTTGATCAGCATGGTTTTTTTCACCGAGAATTCGATTTGCGAAGCCGAGGTGGGGCGCCGGAGTGAGTATTGCCCGGATGTCGATTCGCGTCTTGGTTCGAAGACCAAGGCCATGATTGCGATACCGGTCTTTTTTGCGCAAAGGTGCCGGGGTGTCTTCTCGGCTGTTCTTTTCGAACAGGCTGGCGAGACCACGCGAAAGAACGCCTTTCTTCCTGCCGATTTTGAAACCCTCTCGCAGGCAGCCTCGCTCTGGAGCGAGTTGATGGATTCCCAGCTTGCTGGAGTTGGCATGCAAATAGGCGGCACCGTCTTGACATGAGTGGAGTCGTTCAGTCGGTGGACCTCCCGGATGCGGCGCGGCGGGGCGATGGACGGGGAGTGAGGGTGGCCTTGCTTGATTCCGGGATCGAGAGGTGTCATCCCGAGTTCCAAGGGGCTTCGTTCGACGACGATCTATGCTTCACGGGCGGGGGAAACGGCGATGCTCCGAAGGATGCGGGCGGCACGGATTTCTTCGGCCATGGAACAGCTGTCGCTGCTGTGCTTCTCCAGACCGCGCCCGCCGTGACGATCGGCAGTTTCCGGGTGCTCGGCGGCGAGGCCTACGGGCGCGATGAAATCATCCGCCGCGCCGCACTGGAAGCCATTGCGCGGGGGTATCACATCATCCATTGCAGTTTTGGCGCGAGCGGATCGCCTTTCACCGTCATGTCCTTCAAATCTTGGATTGATGCGGCCTATCTGGCCGGTGTCCATGTCGTCGCCGCATGCAACAACGGGGGATCCTCCGTGCGTGTCTGGCCGGCGCATTTCACAAGTGTGGTGGCGGTGGATTTTTCGGCGAGTGCCTCAAAACAGTGCATCCAAACGCGCTCGGGCTCCCTCGTGGAGTTTGCGGCGCGGGGAGGAAATGGATCGCGCCTGCCATGGAGGGATGGGGCCATGCGGACCATTTGCGGGACGAGTTTCGCCGCTCCTGTCGCCACCGGCCTCATCGCCAGAATTCTATCCGTTCGTCCCGGCATCCATCCAGACCAGATGAAGATGATCCTGCGGGACATTGCCGAGCCGACAGGGCCATAGTGAAAAGCCAGCACGGGCGATTTTTTTCAGAAAACCGCTTTGTGATCTACTCGGCGAGGATGTGTTTCGGCCGTTGTTCATCCGCCGGAGTGTCGGTCGAGGTATCCGGCAGTGGCACGGGACGGTCGGAGAGCGAGGGCACAGGCGGCTTGGCGGCTTCGGCGGCGGGATCGATCTCCTGGGCGCCGATGACTTGGATTGTTCCATCCGGACCTTCGCGGAGGATCGGGCGCTTGACGATTTGGCTGTAGGTTTTGCGATCGAGGACCTCGCCGTTGAGGCCGATATGCGAGTAGAGGAAGGCTTTGGGAGCCACATTTTGCAGGACATGAATCTGGTTTCCCTTATCGAGAAGAATCTCCGGGGTGCCGTAGGAAACGAGCCTGCCGAGGCGGTGGGTGCAGAAGACCGTGCCGCCCTTGGCGTTTTCGATGCGGACATAGAGTTGCGTGCTGTTCGGCAGGCGGTGCGTGAGGACGGTGATATTGCGTGTCTCGCCGGCGCCTGGCATTCCCTCGGGGACTCCCACGGTTTTTTGAAATACGGGCTTCCCGTCGGTGATTTCGATATTGAGGGGAGGGGAGTTGAAGAATCGCTTGAGTGTGGCGGCGTAGATCGCTGCGCGAATCCGGTAGCCGCCGAACTCGCCGATCGGAAAGAGCGGGGTGAGATTCACTGTGCGGTTCAACTTTTGCCCCGGCTCTAAAACCAGTGGCTCATTGGTGTAGTTCAGGCTGCGTGGAGCGATGGGGCGGCCGTCCAGCGTCTCGATCTGGAATCCAAACCAGTGGTTGCCATCCGCATCGCTGAGGGGCAGCGGATTGCCGGTGAGGTTCGTGAGACTTACATTAATGAGTATCGGCTCGTAGCTGATGTAGAGCGTGCGCTTGAGCTTGATGTCCACCTGCAACTGCGCAGAACCACTATGGATGAAGCCGAAGAGCGCCAGCGCAACAAGGAAAGGGCGCACCAAAGAGACAGGGGCTTCCAATTTCAAGCCGATCATTCTCCGAGTCCTCTTTGCACCCTGTGGTCAATCATCCCTTATTTCGCGTCTTCAGCGGTCCGGAAGCCCAAGGCGTCATCGCTTTGAAATTCCGTGAGCTTTGTTCCGCGGCGCAGGATGGTTTTGTCTTCGAATGTTTTCCAGTTTAGGCCCCGGTAAACTGGAACCTTGTCACCTGTGCGCTCGGCATCCTCCGCCCAGGTATCGGTCCACTCCGAAACATTTCCGGCCATGCCGCTCACTCCGAAACCGCTGATGTCTGTTTCGGGCTTGTTTACAGGACTCCAGCGCTTGAAGCCATCATTCTGGGCGCCGACTTTGGGATCCGGGTTGTTGCTGAAGTCGCTGCCGGTGTTGGCGAGTTTGTCGTTGAAATCGCTGCCCCAAGGATGGCTCAGGCCTTTTTCTCCGCGTCCGGCACGCTCCCACTCCTGTTCGGTAGGCAGGCGCTGGCCCTTCCATTTCGCATAGGCATAGGCATCATACCAATCCACTCCGAAAACCGGCGAGTCGAGGGAGAGCGGAACTTCCTGATAGCGGCCCCAGCGTTTCGCCCTCGTGTAGTAGCCGGGGTTCGGCGGGTCGATTTCGGTCATATCCGCCCAACCAGCGGGAATGTGGGATTTGCCGGGAGGTTGGTTGGGATGCGCGACTTTGGCTGCTTTGTCGGGATTCTCTTTGAGATCTCTCAAAAAGGCGGAGTATTCGGCGATGGTGACCTCGTATTTGGAGATTTTGAAGGCGGGCACATTGACGGTTTGGCCTTGGAAGGCGAGATCACCCGCTGGGATTGCGATCATGTCCCCGAGGTCTTTGACATTAACATTGCTTTTAGTGAAAGCCCTGATGACAAAAAAGCAGGCCGTCAGCGTGAGAGCGAGGGAAATGACGCTGTAGATGATCACATTCTTGCGGCTCATTTTCTTGGACTCCTCCAGCGCGCGCGAGCGGGTGAGTGTCTGCGACTGGATTTTTTCCACATCGGCCGGAGCGGCCTTCGGCATGCGGCTTTCGGCGAGTTGGGCGATGGTGGCCCATGTGGTTGTCGCCGGATCCGAATTTTGAATTTCTGTCAGCGTCGTTTGAGCGATGGCGGAGGATTTGTCCGTTGCCAGAATGGGCAGCAGGAGGTTGACCAGATTTTGGATTTCCTGCTGTTGGTCGATGGGGGCCGGGGCCTCTTTGCAGGCGAGGTTCGATAAACGGGGAGCACTGCCTGGCTTGAGGATGATGTGGCGGGGGAGAAGGGTGACGCGGGCTATGCCCTCATTGTCGAAGAATTCGAAAACCTCGCCGACCGACTTGATGATTTGGAGGGCGGTGGTGGTGTCGATTTTGCGTCCATTCTCGATCATGTCCTCGAGGTTTGGGGCCGCAACCGCTTCGTTGGAGTAGAATGAGATGCCTTCGTGCTCGCCGCTTTCATAAACGGTCGTCACAAGGGTGTGTGTGACCTTTGCCTTGGCGCGGGCGTCGTTTACGAATTTTGCGACTATGTCCGGATCCGCCGCAGCGGCTGGTTTCAGGACGCGGAGAATGACAGGACGGCCGATATTTGTCTGGGTGGCGCGGTAGAAGGTCTCGTTCTCCATGTCGCGGATGCGGGCCTCGATGACATAGTGGCTGATCGTTTTTCCGACCAGTTCATCCGGCGGGAGGTCTGGCTTGGGGGGCAGGGCGGGGGCTTTGGCAGGCGCAGCGGGCTTTGCCTGGGCTTTTGCCGCAGGAGCAGCGCCTTTAGCGACGGGCTTCGCGGCGGCTTTTGGTGCAGCGGCGACACCTGCCTTCGGCTTGGCGCCCACAGCTTGCGGCTTGGGTGCGCCTGCAGCCTGCGGTTTTGCAGCGGCAACCGCCGGTTTGGGAGCCGCCGCAACCGGCTTCGGCTGTGCAGCGGCGGGTGCGGGTGCGGGTGCGGGTGCGGGTGCGGGTGCGGCGGGGGCCTCCGGGGCGAATCCCAATTCCGCGAGGGTCTGCGCCAGGGTCTCGGCGCTGATTGGCTGGGGCAGGAAGGGGGCTCCGGCGAGCCGGTCTGCATAAGGGGAGATATCGTGCGGCGATGTGAAGATGACCTTGAGTTCCGGCAGGTAGGGCAGCAAAGCGTCGCGAAGAGAGAAGCCATCAAGCGGGGCAAAGTAGACCTCGGAAATCAGGAGGTCGCAGGCACCGTTGGTATTGATCCACTCGATCACTGCATCGGAGTCGGCGGCGATGCCAGGGGCAGGTTTGCCGAGGGAAACGAGGGCCTGCGAAAGTGAGGATGAGGCGTCGGAATCGCTGAGGGCGAGGAGCGTTTTCATGTTATGGTTGGCTGGAGAGGTAGAGTGGAAGTGGATGTTCTACGGCGAGCGATCCGGGGTCGGCCCGGGTGTCTTGGAGGTCATTTTTGTAATAAATACCGACAACATAACCGGCATAGGTGAAGTCGGGCTTGGCGGGAGGGGTGTAAGCGGCGTTCAAAAGCTCGGGCTCGTTGTTGCTCCAATCCACTGGCGGGCTGATCCACTCGGTGAGGACCTCGGAGTTTGTGAGTTCAACCAGTCCAGTCTGATCGCGTTCGTAAAAGAAAACATGAACGGCCATTTTGCGCGGATCGATCGATTGGTTGGGGCGGGCTTTGATCGAAATGCGCAGGTTTTTTGCACCCTTGGGAGCGTCGCTCAAGCGGGTCTCGATGATTCCAAGACTCGCGCCGGGCTGGAGGCCGAACTCGTCGCGCATATCGGCTCCGGCCTCGTTGGCGACGACTGTGGGAATCGGCGTGCTTTCAGGCAGGCTGAGCATGGCGATTTTGCGTTGTGTCTGGGCGCGCGTTTCGGTGGGAAGCTCGGGCAGTTCGAGGACTTTTTTATAGGACTCCGCAGCGGCCTGCATGTCGCCTTTTTTTTCGTAAAGCCGTCCGATGCGAAGCATGATGCCGGGGTCTTTGGGCAGCAGCTTGTCGGCCTCTTGGATTTTGGCCATGCCGGCGTCGTAGTCGCCGATGCGGAAGGACTTGTCGGAGTCGTCGACCATTCGGCGGATTTTTTCGAGCAGGGCCTCGTCGAGTTGCTCGGCTGCCGTGGCTGGCGGCGGTGTGCTTTGCGGAACAGGCAGGGGTGCCGGCGATGGATTGACCGCAACTTGGGGTGTTGGCTGGGGCGTGATCCTTTTGACGATGTCCTTTTGAAGCAGCGGAGCGTAGTGCAGGGCGACCACGCCGACCTGAACCAGAAAAAAGAGCACGAGCAATCCAGCGGCAACCCGGAATGTCGGCCCGGCGGGAACCCGGGGGATCGGTGATTGGGTGGATGGCTGGCTCATGATGGAATCACAAAGCAAATACCTGCTCGTTCGTAAAAATCAAAGAGCTATTCAAAACGAAGACCCCGATTTCTGGGCGCTGTCATGCGTGGACGGATGCTTTTTGCGCAGCAGGCAGAGCGTTTCGCGTCCTTGCCGTTCGGGGTAGGTCGGCGGGGCGACGACTGTTTCAAGGAATTCAAAGTCCTTTTCAAAAAGCGCTTCAACATCATCCATGTCGCAGCGGAATGGCGGCGAGTGCGGATCCGTGTTTTCAGGATTTGTAAAAAACACGGCCAGCAGGATTCCCCCGTCGCGGAGGGCGGAGGCGGCTGCACGAGCGTAGTCGGCGCGGCGCACGGGTGGGATGGCACAAAAGCAGGTATGCTCGAAAACCACATCAAACGCCCCCGCTGGAACGGCATTTCCCGCTAAAAAATCCCCCTCCACATAGCACTCGTTTCCGGCTTTTGGAAATCCACGCGCCAACTGCAGCGCGGAGGGTGCTATATCGATTCCCGTGACTCGCTCGGCTTCGTGGGCCGCGATCGCACGCACATCGTGTCCGGCTCCGCAACCGGGAACGAGCACGCTGCCTTTGAGCGGCTGGTTTTTCAACCTGGCAACCAACGCGGGATGGGCGGCTCCTTTGTCCCACGGGGTGTCCTCCGCGAGATAGCGGGCATTCCAGTCAACGCCGCCGCCAGCGCGTGCCGAGTGAGATGCCATATTGGAATTTTCGGGAGTGTTCACGAATCAGGAAAGGGAGGTCTTTGGCGAATTCCAGTTCGAAGGCGGGGCGAAGCAGGTCGGCGAGGACTTCCTGGGATGGCGCCGCGTCCTCCGTGCCTCCGAGCCAGTTTTCTTCGGGAGTGAACTCCGGCAGCCAGGAAAAAGGCGTCGCCAGCAGGAGTTGGCCGCCTGGAGCGACAAGATCCGCCAACCTTTCGATGAAGCGCAGCGGCTCGGGAAGTCGGCAAACAAGATTCGCGGCCAGGACCACATCGAACGCACCCAAGTCGCTTGGCAGGTTCATGGCATCCCCCGTTTCAAAATCCACTCGTCGGCGATCTGTCTCCTCCGGCACGCGGGCCACGAATTTTTGCATCCGCTTGCCTTCAAAAGCGACCGAGGCTTCAAGGCTGCCCGTCATTTTCAATTCCTCCGCAGCCCGAATGAAGGCGCTGGAGAAATCAATGCCCGTCACCTTGGGAATCAATCTGGCCAGTTCGAAAGATGACGCCCCGACCGCGCAGCCGATGTCCAAGGCCCTTTCGGCAGCCCCGGAGGTGTCGAGAAGCTCGGTCACCACTCGTGTGGGAAACGCCCACGCCTCATGCGGAACCGGCAGTGTTCCCGCCGCCTCGGCGACGCTGGCGTAGTGGAAAAACAAATACTCATCAACCAATCGCCGGGACTCGTAGGGATTCGACATTCCCGACATCTACCATTCTCCGCCAACCTTCGGAAACAGCAATCCCGGCTTGGACAAACCACCCTGCACTCTGATACATCCCCCCGCATGCTTACTCGCGTGTTCTCGGCCGCGCTGCAGGGCGTTGAAGCCATCCAGGTGGAGGTGGAGGTAAATACCGGTTCCGGCAACCCGGTGGTGATTGTCGTTGGACTTCCCGATGCCGCCGTGCGCGAGAGCAAGGACCGCGTCACCACAGCGATTTCAAACAGTGGCTTCCGTTGGCCCCGCGAGCGGACGACTATCAATCTCGCTCCGGCTGACATCAAAAAAGAAGGCCCGAGCTTCGATCTGCCTATTGCCGTCGGTATGGTCGCCGCAGCCGAGCGCGCCGAGTTGCCGCGACTTGAGCGCTGCTTCGTCATTGGCGAACTCGCCCTCACCGGCGAGATTCGCCCAATCAAAGGCGCCCTTCCCATTGCCGTGGCTGCACGGGATCAGGGGATGAAGGCCGTGATCCTCCCCGCTGCGAATGCCGCCGAGGCGGCATTCGTCGAGGGGATCGAGGTCTATGGCGTCAAAAACCTCCGCGAGGCCTACGAATTTCTCTCCCGCAAAAAAGAACTCACCCCCGTGCGAGGAAGTGCCGCCGAGCGCCTCACAGCGGGCTCGTCCGATGATGTCGATTTTTCCGAGGTCAAAGGCCAGCATCAGGTCAAGCGCGCCATCGAGGTTGCCATGGCCGGTGGACATAATCTCTTGCTGATCGGCCCGCCCGGCTCCGGCAAGAGCATGCTGGCTAAGCGGATTCCCACGATCATTCCGCCGATGACCTTGGATGAGGCGATCGAAACCACCAAGATTCATAGCATTTGCGGCCTGCTCGACGAGTCGAACGCTTTCGTGTCCAAACGCCCCTTCCGCTCGCCGCACCATACCATCAGCGATATCGGACTCCTCGGTGGATCCACAAATCCAACGCCGGGCGAGGTCAGCATCGCCCACAACGGCGTCCTCTTTCTCGATGAATTGCCGGAATTCAAACGCTCCACACTCGAGGTCATGCGCCAACCGATCGAGGACGGTAAGGTGACCATATCCCGTGCCGCTGGAACCATGACATTTCCTGCCGAATTTATTCTCATCGCCGCGATGAATCCCTGCCCGTGCGGATTTCACGGCGACCCGCAGCGCGAGTGCCGCTGCTCCAGTGTCCAGATCGAACGCTACCGCAACCGCATCTCCGGCCCGCTTCTCGATCGCATCGACATCCATGTCGAAGCGCCCGCAGTGGCCTTCAAGGAACTCTCCGGTGGCGGTTCGGCTGAACCTTCCTCGTCTATCCTCGAGCGCGTTTTGCAAGCCCGCGCCATCCAAAAAACACGTTTCTCCGGCGAAAGAAAAACCGCCTCCAACGCCCGCATGTCGCACAGCCAGATCAAAAAATTCTGTGCCATCGACGATGCCTCCCTCGAAATGCTCCGCCACGCCATGGAGGATCTCCACCTCAGCGCCCGCGCCTACGATCGCATCCTCAAAGTCTCCCGCACCATCGCCGACCTCGCCTCGAGCGAACGCATCACCCCCGACCATATCGGCGAGGCCATCCAATACCGGACCCTCGACCGCAGGCTCTGGGTCTGAAAAAGCGGCCAAGCTCGCAGGTGGTCAGCCACGACTCTGGCCTGCGCAACCGAGACGGTCGCGCTCCTCTCTTCCGCGGGTTTTTACGAGAGCGCTGAAAGCAAAAAGCGGATGCCTCCTTTTGGTGGCATCCGCTTTTGAGTGTTGAATGAACTTTTAGCCGGCGATGGCCATTCCGGCTGGGATGACATGGACCTTGGAGCGGAGGAGGTCGAGGTCGGTGAAGGGTTTGATGGATTCGATAGTCACCTTGCGTGTGCCGTTTTCAGCCGGGAGTTCCAGGCTGGATCCTGTGGCTGCGCCGAGGAGGGCTTGGCCCACGCCGGCTTTGTAGGAGACGATACCGAGGTCGGGGGCGCTGTCCCACGCTCCGAGGATGCTGAAGGTTTCGCTGGCTCCGTCTTCGTTTTTAATGGTGACGACGGTTCCGATGGAGACGGTGGCTGTCGCGGGATTCTCGAAGTTTGTTCCGCGGGCGATAACCAAGTCGTGCTCCATCTCGGCGCGGCGGCGTTGGAGGACGCGCTGGTGCTCCTTGGCGGCCTTGAATCCGGCGTTTTCGCGGAGATCGCCTTGTTCCTTGGCGATGTTGATGTCGCGCAGGTTTTGCGGAATTTCCTTGGTGATGAGGTTGTCGAGTTCGGCTTTGCGTTTTTC
Source organism: Terrimicrobiaceae bacterium (assembly GCA_044345595.1). Classification (GTDB taxonomy): domain Bacteria; phylum Verrucomicrobiota; class Verrucomicrobiia; order Chthoniobacterales; family Terrimicrobiaceae; genus UBA967. The sequence goes on along the minus strand of JBIJAV010000020.1, from coordinate 36,306 downwards.
GAGGCTGGCCCAGGACACGATGAGGTTATCGGCCTTCTCGTCGTCCTGATGGGCGCCGGTGATCATGCTCTGGGTATCTGGGTAGAGCTTGACGATGCGGGCCATGAGCGAGCGCTTGGAGAGGTCTTCAATCGCCGGGGTGAGCAGGAGTTTCCGCATGGAGTCGCGAACGACATCGCGGCTGGCTCCGATGAGAAGGTCGCCGATGAGGTCTCCGTCGTCGATGAGGAGATCCTTGAGGCGCGAGGTGCGTTTTTCGGCAAGGAGATCGGCCTCGAGGGCGCTGAAAACGGCGGCGAGAAGCTCGGCGTTGAAGAGGGCCGGGAAACGCTTGTCGCGCTCTTTACAGAGCCAGATGAGCATCTCGGAGGAAATCGAGCGCTCGCTGATCCATTTCTCCACGGTGGCTTGGAATTGCTCCTTGCGCTTGTGTTTTTCAAACAGGCGGCAGATGTCCGAGATCAGGCGGGCGCCTGCGTTGGGAAGAAGAGCGATGGCCTTGTCGCCCCAGACTTCGCCGAATGCGGGTTCGAGGGCTTCGAGCACGCGTTTTTCCTTCGAGCCGGGGACGGATTCCAGAATCTGACCGAGTTTTCCAGGTTCGGAGGCGATGATATTGGCGATGGTGGGAGATTCGGCTCCGGCTTGGAGATTGGGGAATTTTTCGAGCAGGTCGTCGCGGGCGATGAGAATTTCGATGGCCTGCGAGGGATTGAGACGGCGGGCGCGCAGGGCGGCCTCTTCGATGAGCGTGACGATCGCTGGGAGTTCATCCTGGCTGCCTGCGAGGTCTTCGAGGGATTTGGAAATCTCCTCCAGCGCGAGAACTTGATCGCGTGTGTGGCGGGCGGCGCGGAAGGCGTCCAAGAGACGGGTGCCCGAATTGATGGGCGTCTCCAGCAGCACGAACGGATCGGTCTTTTTGGCCGGCATGCCGAATTGGCCGTCGGACTTCATTTTTTTGCGGGCGGCATCCCACCAGCGTTTGAAGCCGGCTGCGTCGAACACTCCCGGGGTCAGCGCGGAAGCGATTTGTTCGGACGAAGCTTTGCCGCCGAAGTCGGCGAGAATTTTTTTGACCAGTGCGGAGGAGTCGGATTTCGCGAGTTCGCGAAGGCTTTCCGGATTGGTCTCGCGCTGGGCAAGGATATGGTCCTCGGCGATCGGCGTGAGGGTTTCAGCCGCATACACGGCTTGCATGGGGTGGTTTTTCTTGGTCTTGAAATCAATCAGGACCTGGCCGGCGAGAAGGTTCCATTCCGCGACACGTCCGAAGCCCCAGCTCTTGTGGGTGCAGTAGGATCCGGGCGTGAGGCGGGCGAGCCTGTCGGCAGTTTTTTTATCGAGGGCGCCGCTCTCAACGGCTTGGGCGAGTTCATCTGTCATCCCCTCTGTTGTCACAGAAAACCCCCTATTGATGCAAGGGGAAGAAAAACGCGCCCCGTTGCGAAGTTTTCCCTTGCGGGTTCGGGCGCTCGCGGCAATGTCTGCGCCCATGAGCAAAACAGAGGAACAGGTGTTGGTTGTGAAACGCGAATTTTTCGACGGCTTGGGAAGTTTTCAGGGTTTGTGCCGGCGGGTGGACGACTACCTGCCTGCCTTCATGAAAAAGGAGAACAACTTCTTCGTGCCTCGCGGCGCGGCGGAAGAGGATCCCTCGCTCAAGCAGATCATTCCTTACGCGGTGTTCCGGCATGGCGGGCGCATCCTGCATTACACGCGTGGTGCGAAATCCGGCGAGAAGCGCCTCGTGGCGAAGTCTTCGATCGGCATCGGCGGCCATGTGAATGACACGGATGAGTGTCAGCATTTCGATCAAGCGACTTATCACAATGCCGTGAAGCGCGAGATCAGCGAGGAGCTGCGGCTCGGCGGCGGCTTCACCGAGCGGGCGGTGGCTTTGATCAACGACGATTCCAGCGAGGTTGGGCGGGTGCATCTGGGTATCGTGCACATCGTCGATTTGGAAAATGACAGCGTGAGCGCCGGGGAGAAGGCGATTGCCGAGTTGGGCTTTGCGACGCGTGCGGAGTTGCTCGCGCGGCGGGATTCCTTTGAAACTTGGTCGCAAATCGTGCTCGACGGGTTGGACGAACTCGACACCTTTTAGCCTGCGCCCTTGCATGGTGGGACGGGGTTTCGCATGATTTCCAGCATGGACTATTTGAAGCTGGCGCGTCGCGTTTTTGAGATCGAGCTTTCCGAGATCGAGGCCACGGCCGCGCGCTTGGATGGTCAGTTTGTGGCGGCCGTCGATCTCATCAAGGCAGCCGTGGAGCGGCGCAACAAAGTCGTCGTTCTGGGGGTTGGGAAATCCGGGCACATTGGCGAAAAAATAGCCGCCACGCTCACCAGCACGGGTAGCACTGCGGTCGTCCTGAATTCGCTGAACGCCCTGCATGGCGACCTCGGCATCGTTGCCGACGGGGATGTCGTGCTGGCCCTGAGCTACAGCGGTGAGACGCAAGAGTTGCTTGCCGTTCTGCCAGCTATTGTGCGCTTCGGGTTGCCGATTATCGCAATCACTGGAGATAAAAATTCCTCCCTCGCGAAGGCCGCGCAGGTCGTGCTGGATGTTTCGGTGACTCAGGAGGCGTGTCCGTTGAACTTGGCGCCGACATCGAGCACGACGGCGATGTTAGTGCTCGGCGATGCGCTGGCGATGGTGCTGCTCGAGAGCCGGGGATTTCAAAAAGAGGATTTCGCTAAGTTTCATCCGGGGGGGAGTCTCGGGCGTTCGTTGCTGCTGCGGGTGAACCAAATCATGCGGCCGCTAGCGGAGATGGCGGTGATTTCGCCCGCCACACCAATTCTGGAAGCCATCCAGGCTATGACATTCAAGCGGGCCGGTGCTGCTGTGGTCATTCATCAGGATGGCACGCTTGCCGGAATCTTCACCCACGGCGACTTCGCGAGGCACTTTCCCGAGAACCCGGGTATCGCCAATGCGCCGGTGGGGGATTTTATGAGTTTGCGGCCGGTGACGGTGGATGGCGACAAGCTCGCCGCCGAGGCTCTTCAAATTCTGGAGCGCCACCGCATCGATGATCTCGTGGTGCTCGACGAAGGGCGGCATCCAATCGGCGTTGTCGACTCGCAGGACCTCACGCGTCTCAAGATCCTTTGATTCTGGCCTTCCACAAACCCTATGGCGTGCTCTCGCAGTTCACGCCGGATGGCAGCGCGAACCGTCCGCTGGCGGAGTTTGGATTTCCGAAGGGCGTGTATCCTCTCGGGCGTCTGGATGCGGACTCTGAGGGATTGCTTTTGCTCTCTGACGAGGCGCGTTGGAATGAGCGTCTGCTCTCGCCCGCCAATCATGTGGAAAAAACCTACCATGTGCTTGTCGAGCGCTTGCCTGACGAATCAGCTCTGCGGCAGCTTCGCGATGGCGTCGTGCTTGACGGGAAGCCCACGCTGCCTGCGGGTGCCGGATTTTTGGATCCCCAGCCGGAGTTTCCGCCGCGCGATCCTCCGGTTCGTTTTCGAAAAAATGTGCAGGATTTTTGGATCGAGTTGCGCCTGCGTGAAGGGCGGAACAGGCAGGTGCGGCGCATGACGGCTGCGGTGGGGCATCCGACGCTGCGGTTGGTGCGCATGGCGATTGGGGGAGTTCGGCTCGGGAGTTTGGTTTGTGGAAGTTGGCGGGAATTGACGGTCGGGGAAGTTCAGATGCTGACGGCCGGATCGTGAGAGACGCCGCTGCGCGGCTGAAAAATGGGGCATGCGAGACGATGCCCCTCCCGGATTTATGAATCGCGCTATTTCTGGGGTAGGATCGTCAACTGGGATGCCTTGGTGACCTTGATTTGTGTCTTGGCTTTGTAGGCTTCGAGGATTCCCCGCACTTCCACGCGTTGGTTTTTGTATTTTTCGAGATCGCCTATGGCTTTGTAGGCGGCTGGAAAAATCGCTGCTACGAATCCGTGTTGGCGGTCAGTGGTGAAATCCAGGAAGCGGATTTTGTCGGCGTCGCTTTTGCCTACGGAGATCACTTTGCCCCGCACTACGGCTTCTTGTCCGATGGATGCAAAAAGTTTCTCCGTCTTTCGGGCGTCGATGGAAGGCGTTTTGCCTGCAAGTGCGGTGTGGCAGATAGCCAGCACCAAAGCAACCGGGATAAAAAACCGACTCATTTGAGGAGTTTTACTCAAAGCCCATGCCCAAGCAGTCGAGCATTTTGGTTGTGAGATCCTTCTCGAAAAATGGCTTGGTCATGTAAGCCGTGGCTCCTGCCTTGATGGCTGTAATAATGGCATCCTTGCTGCCTTCTGTGGTCAGCATGAGCACGGGTAGTGATTTCCAGCGTTCGTCGGCGCGGATGCGAGTGAGAAATTCGAGCCCATTCATGTTCGGCATATTCCAGTCCAAGCAAACGAGTGAGAATCCCTGGGGGTCGGCTTCGAGGACGCCAAGGGCTATGTGTCCATCCTCTGCGGGAACGCAATCTGCACCTATAACCGATGCGGCAGAGGCCACGATACGGCGAATAAGCATTGAGTCATCAACAGCTAGGACTTTCATAGTTTGGGGCGGGCGTTTGAAATGTAGGATTTTGAAAAAAACAAGCAATATGAATTCATGGTAGTCGTATTCGACTAAGTTCCCAGAGTCTGGATGATGAGCGAATGCCAACCAGTCGAATAAGTCTCGTATCCGGGAGAGGTCGCTATCGCGTAGAGTGTGGGAATGCCGTGGTCTTCGGCAATGGTGAAGCCTTTTCCTTGAAGGATGAAAGATTCAAGATGGGAAATATTTAGGCGCTCCTTGAGGATGGCATTTTTGGAATCAGCCAAGATCGTTCCCGTAGGATCAATGATGCAAACTCTGGAAACTTCTTTCTCGGATTGGGAAAGAGGTGTGCGGTGAACGATTGTCTGGGCGAGCGCTTCCCAGTTGAAGAGAATACCCAGAACGCCAATCAATTCGCCGTCGGGCTTTCCATTTTTTCGGACTCCGCATGAGTAGGCCAAAACATGCTGACCTTGAACCAATGGGGAGGCATGCACGGTTTCGAAGCCAAAATCATCACCGCTTGCAGATGTGCGCGCTTTGCGGAACCACTCATTGGCGGCCACATTCATGCCGATGGATTTATATTTTCCGGAGCGGCCGTTTGCGATGACTGTGCCGTTCAGATCACACAACACGATGTCATAATAGACGGTATAGGCGTTCAGGATCACTCCCAAGCGTTCGCAGGCGTGGCGTGAGGAGTCGGTGCCGGGGTTGGTGAGCGCATCCACAGCGCTCGCATCCGTGGCCCACCAGCGGACATCGCAGGAGCGCTCGTAGAGGTTGCGGTCGATGAGATCGATATTGGTGAGTGCGAGGTCCACGAGGCGTCCACCGCGCACGACGGAATCGAGGCGGTCGCTGATTTCGGAGAGTTGTGTGATGTCGTGCTTGGTTTCCTCTGCAAGGCCTTCCGCGACTTGTGCGGTGTTTGTGGAGAGGTTTCCGATTTCATTGGCGACCACGGCGAAGGTGCGCCCGGCATCGCCGGCTTTGGCGGCTTGAATCTGCGCGTTGAAGGAAAGAAGTCGAACGCGCATGTTGATGTCGTCGATTTGTCTCAGCGAGTTATTCATCTTGCTGGAGATGCTCTTGGAGAGCTGGCGGATGCTTTCGATCCAGTTATCGAAGGAATCGGTTTTTGCCGAGTTGGAAGGTTGGATTTGTTGAGTTGCCATAAGTCTTAGGATTTTATTACTGAGTTACTCTTTATTTTCTTCTGTAAAAGAAGGATCCGGCTATATTTTCTGCTGCAAAGAGATGCTGGTGCGTGAAGAGGGATTCTGTTCCACCAAGCATGAGGTGTCCATTCGGTAAAATGATCTGCGCAAGTCGGGTGAAGAGGTCTTTTTTAAAATCCTCCTCGAAGTAGATGGCGACATTCCTGCAGAGCACTAAATCAAACAGGCCGAGATTCGTCAGATCATCTTGGAGGTTTCTTTTTTTGAATGTCACCATCGATCGAATTTGGGGCTTTAATGTCCAAGTATTTCCGGGAGTGGATTCAAAGAAGTTGTTCTTCCAATAATCCGGGAGGCCGCGTGAGATTTCGAGTTGGCTGTAACGGCCGGCGGATGCCAAAAAAAGCGTTCCTGGGGAGATGTCGAAGCCAGTAATTTCAAACGATGAGAGGTTCACGCCGCCCAACATGCCAGAGGCCTTCAGTTTATGGAGGAGGAGGGCGATGGAATAGGGCTCTTGGCCGGTGGAACAGGCAGCGCTTAGGATGCGAATGCGAGATTTTTTTCCACTTTGAAGCAGTTTCCCCAACTCCGGAAGGATCGAATTTTCAAGGGCTTCCCATGGGCGCGTGTCGCGAAACCAGTAGGTCTCGTGAGTTGTCATGGAGTCGATGATTTTGTCGCGCAGGCGGCCTGTGGCATCCGCTTTTGCCATGCGTATGAAATCCGGGATATCCACGGCTCCACTTTCGGCGATGATTTTGCCGAGCCGAGCCTCAAAAAGATAGCGCTTCTCTTCTCCCAAATGAATGCAGCACGCTTGTGCAACATATTCCGAGAGAAATCCCAAATGGTTTGGGTTTTTAGAGAAATCAAACATATGCCCTGAGATTTATCGGCCTTCTTGGTTAAAGTCTGAAAAGCTTATTAATGCGGGGCCCGATTTCTTGAAGTGGCAAGATTTCGTTGCTTAGATTTCTCTGAGCAACGGCTTGAGGCATTCCATAAACTGTTGAAGTTGATGCATCCTGAGCGATGCACCATGTGGGCAATGCGTGTTGCAAGGTTGCCACGCCATCGGCTCCGTCAGATCCCATCCCTGTGAGAATAATGGCAATAGCGCCGCGCAGGTTACATTTGGCAGCGGAGTTAAAAAGCACATCCACCGAAGGACGGCACGATTGCACGGGCGGGCTGCTGGTGATGCGGGTTTCGATTTTTTCTGCATCGTTTCGAAAGATTTCCAGATGGAAACCTCCCGGGGCGATGAGCAACTCTCCTGGCTTGGGGATATCGCCATTTGCCGCCTCTTTGATGGAAATCGCGCTGATTTTGTCCAACTGCTCGGCCAAGGATTTGGTGAAAGTGGCAGGCATATGCTGCACAAGTAGGATGGGAACGGGGAGCTTGGCCGAAATACTTGGTAAAACAACAGAAAGAGCATTCGGCCCGCCTGTTGAGACGCCTATGAGGACCAAATCAGGAAATGGCGGTGGTTGGAGGCGCTTGATCGGTGCCGCTGCCGTTGGAGTGCTTGGTTCGGGAGCAGCATGCACGGCAGAAGCCGATGCGCTTCGCAGGCGTGCCAATGTGGCGACTTTGCGAATCTCTGCTTTAAGAGCCTCCATTCCAGACTCAAATGAAGAGCCTGAGGGTTTGGGAATGAAATCCATCGCCCCGTGAGCCAGGCAGCTGACCGTGATTTCTGCATCCCGGCCAGTGGCTCCGCTCACCATGACCACTGGCAAACTGGGGTGGGATTCCTTAATTTTGTCGAGCGTTTGCGGTCCGCTCATCTGATCCATGAAAACATCCAGCAGAACAAGGTCGAATTTTTCGGATTCGAGACGCTTGAGCGCCAGTTCGCCGCCTGAGACAGCTACGGTTTCTGCTCCCGGAACGCTTGAAGCAGCGTCCGAGAGGAGTTTCCGATAAAGTGCTGAATCGTCAACGACGAGAATTCGCATGAAACAATGACAGGGTTATAACTTGAAGCGATTAACTAGTTGTCCGAGCGAGCTGGCAAGGTGGCTGAGCTCACCTGCGCTGGAGCTGATACGCGAGGCTCCTTTGGCGGATTCGCTGGCGGCTTGGGAGACGCCGTTGATGTTGCGTGACACTTCATCCGCGCCGGAAGAGGCGTTTTTCACATTTTCGGACAGGCTCTTCGTGGAGGATGTGACATTATGAAGCGAACGAACGATTTCCGAGGTAGTCGCGGATTGTTCTTCGACAGCTGCCGCGATGCTTGAGGCGATCTGGCTGACTTGTTCGATGACTTTAGCCACATCATCAATTGCCTCCATGGAATTCGAGGTATTTTCCTGGATGAGGCTGACTTGGAGTCGGATGTCTTGAGTCGCTGCTGCGGATTGGCGGGCGAGTTCCTTGACCTCATTGGCCACGACGGCGAATCCACGGCCAGCTTCACCAGCGCTGGCGGCTTCGATGGTCGCGTTGAGCGCCAAGAGGTTTGTCTGCTCTGCGATTTGGTTGATTAGTTCCACGATTTTTCCGATCTGGCGCGCGGACTCGTCGAGCTTGAGCATAAGCTCGCGTGTTTGGCGGGCTTGCGTATCCGCCTTGCGAGCGATTTCAGATTCCTGGGTGCAGTTGCGAGCGACCTCTTGGATGGATGAGGACATTTCTTCGACGGCGGCGGCTACGGTCGTAGCGGCTTGGCTGATCTCGCCGGCGGATGCTGTCATGGATTTGGAATTGATGGCCAGTTCCTCTCCAGCAGCTGCAACGGTATGAGCCTGAACATTCGTTTGTTCCGCACCGGCCGCTTGGGAATTGGCGGTTTCGGTCAAGATCGAGGCGGATTCGGTCAGTGCTTCGGATGTATGCGTGATTTCTTGAACCATTTTACGCAGATTCTCGATACAAGTATCGATCGAGTCGGCCAGAACACCGACTTCGTCCGAGCGCTTGAGTTTCACGCTGCCACTCAAGTCGCCCTCGGCCAGTTTTTTCACGGCTTGGGCGCACACAACGACAGGTTTGCTGATGGAACGACCGATGATTACTGCGGCTCCAAACATGAAAACGATCGCGCAAGCCGATATGGCCCATGTGATTTCCATGACATTCTTTAGCAATTCCTGCTCGTGGACGCTGATGAGCACAGACCAATTCGCATTGGGATACCCTAAAACGCCTTTGGTTTTTGCTGCGCCGTATGCTGTCCACTCTTTGTGGTGGGCATCAAACTCCCGGCCTAAGCACATATCTTTATCGGCGATTTCTTTAGCAGCTATTCTTCCATCGGTGATGAGGTTTTCGGTTAAAATGACTCGTGAATCTGTGACAAACTCGTCGCTTCCAGTGGCTGAAGGATCGAGCTTTGCGAGCACGCGTCCTTCTTTGTCGATGAGTGCGGTTTCGGTCGAAAGAATCCCGCTCTCTTTCAGCTGCTCATAAGGCTTTTTCAAAATACTATCGACGAAAGCCATATCAGCGAGATTTTTCCAGACGCCGAGAAACTCACCATTTTTTCCGAGGATCGGGGCGGCAAAGCTGATGGTCTCGAAATCTGCGCCGAGGAGTTTATTCGCATCCACGTCATGACTCGGTTGGCCTACCACGGTGCCTGTGAGGGTGTCCGATGTGGTGAATCGGCCTTGCTTAGCATTCACGAACCAATCTGCCGTGGAAAAATCTTTGCCCAAGAGGTAGTTGGACTCGATTGGTTTTCCCAGGGCATCTATGGAGTTGACCGCGACTACTTTACCACTTGCATCCACGATCATGCTGATCGGGTAGCAACCGTAAAGTTTCACATAGGTATTGATGGCGGCGGTGAGCGAGGTGTTATCCTTGCCCTCGCTGGTGAGGAATTCCTGGGCTGCGGGGTTGGAGGCAAAGGCTTGGACATCGCCGTAGCGCTCGAAGAGGTTTCTTTCGATGACTTCGACGCAGGCATCGGCATGAGCCATGAGTTGCTTCTTTGAAAAATCAGCGATGCGGTTGGCGGAATTGAGGCCAAAGATGGTCAGAGCCATCACAGGAATGAGGCCACCTATTGCCATACTGATGACGAGTCGTGTGGAGAGGTTGATTTTCATGGTGTTTTATTGAGTGAGAGCTGGTTGTTCTTTGTTTGTTGGAAGTTGGGTCATGTGGTTCTGGGCCGGTTGTTGTGAGTTGGCCGTGAGCATGAAATGGCCTTGTGCGAATACGGATGTCTCGTCTCCGCCAGCGTTGAGCATTTCGGCGATGGCGTCGAAGTCGAGCACGAGGGAGAGGCGATCTGAGAGGACGGCGCTACCTTGAAGCCCTTTAGCCTTAAAGGTGGCTCTGTCGATCTGGTCATCCGAGAGGTCGGCGGAGTCGACGATTCGGGAGGCGACGAGGCTTAATCCATCGAATGGCGGTCGTGGCACAATGAGGAAGAATTCCTCAGCGCGTTGGGTCTGTGGCTTGATGGGGATAAGATCCGAAAGTTGGACTAATCGCAGTGTGGAGTCGTGGTTCTTGCGGAGGCAATCCATTGAGCCGATGCGCTCGATGTCGGAGCCCTTGACGGATTCGACGCGCATGACTTTTTTGAGGTGGATGGCGAGGAATTCGCCATCGGTCTCCTGAAAAATAAGAACACGCTCGGAAGTAGAGTCGGAAAGAGCGACTTCGCTTGATTTCGAGGCGTTGAGAGCCAATTGAGAGGCTGAAATCCTTCCTTGAGCCATCGAATTCGGGTCCAGAATCATGGCGATTTCACCCTGACCTAAAATCGTGGCTCCTGTATAATAAGGCACGGTGCGAAGATGTCGGCCGAGAGGTTTCACCACGATTTCCTCGTTGCTGATGATTTCATTAACTATTAGGCCGTAGGAAACATGGTCCAATCTCAGAACGACCACGAAGTTTTCTTGTTTGGTATTCTCCCGGGGAGGGTGGCCCAAAAGGTCGGAGAGATCCACAACGGGAAGGAGTTGTCCTCGCAGCTCCAGCACGCGTGCACCGCCCATGGATTTGAGTGGATATTCCTCTCCAGGGTGGACGATTTCATCCACATTGATCTGAGGCAGTGCGTAGTTTGTGCCTCGGCAGCCAACGATCAGGGCTGGAACGATCGCCAGTGTGAGAGGGAGGCGAATAATGATGCGGGTGCCTTGGCCCAATCGGCTGTCAAGTTCCACATGGCCACCGAGTTTCTCGATGTTTGTTTTCACCACATCCATGCCGACGCCTCGGCCTGAGATGTCGCTCACTGCCGCAGCCGTGGAAAAACCGGCGGCGAAGATCAGTTGGAGAGCGTCCGAGTCCGTCATGCGGGCCGCTTGATCAACGGTGAGAATCCCTTTTTCTATAGCTTTTGATTTGAGGCGCTCGGGATCCATTCCCCCGCCATCGTCGAGGACCTCGATCTGGACGCGCCCAGCGAGGTGCGCAGCCGAGAGACGAATGGTTCCGCAGGAGCTTTTGCCTTTGGCTGTCCGATTTGCCGGGGCCTCGATGCCGTGATCGACGCTGTTCCTCACAAGGTGGGTGAGGGGGTCGGAAAGGCCTTCCAGAAGGGTGCGGTCGAGCTCCACATCGTCGCCGAAAATCTCTAGCTGGATTTCCTTATTCAGCTTGTGGCTGAGATCGCGGACGATGCGTGTGAATTTCCCAAAAAGACCACCTACTGGCTGCAGGCGGGCTCGCATGATTGTGTCCTGAAGATTGGAAGTCACCGAGCTGATCTCCTGCACCACGGATTGCATCTGAGAATTGTCGGGGCCATTATCCGAGCGCCCCGCTATCCGCAGGAGTCGGTTGCGGCCGAGAACCATTTCGCCCGCCAGATTCATGAGCGAGTCGAGAAGGCCAACACTGATGCGAATGGTTTCCTCTGGTTTGCGTCTGGCAGCTGCAACGGGCTTGGGATCAATCTGTGTGGCTGCGGGCGCCGCAGGTTGAGGCGCGATGGCTGGGACCGGCGGCGAGGTCGGCACGATGCTTTGAGATACGACAACCTCTGGAGTCGTTTCCTCAATCTCTTGCGGCTCGTCCACGATAGGAGCAGTTTTTTCAGTTGGAGCAGTTTTTACCCATTCGCCCAGTTTGGAGGATTCAATCTGGTGGATGTTTTCATCGCCCAGGCCGAGTGCACCACAGAGGATAAATGGCTCCAAGGCCGTTACAAAAAAGAAGCGGCAAGAGACATCGGCCTCTGCACAGTTGGAGAGGGTGACATGATCCGGCAGTGAGGCTTCGGTGCCGATGAGCGTGCCGAGGGATGTTAGCTCTGATACAAAGTGCTCAAGGGTCTGTGCTTGAGATTCGATCTCTTTTTCCAATCCTGCTTGCACGATGTAGAAGTTTTGGCCGTGCTTCAGCCCATCCAAAAGATCATCCGGATGGAAATCAAATCTCGCAAGTTCCCTATCAAGGACGGAATCCGATTTTTTTTCAGGAATTTTCGGGGCCGGTGTTTCGGCGCCGCTTGCGGCAGCCGACGAGGCCCCCGAGGAAGTGCCGTCGAGAATGGCTTGGAGGCCTGCAATCTCGCCTTCACAGGCGATTTCTATGGCCCGTTCCGGGTTGCCGAGCATGAGGTTCAGTTTGTCCGAGGTCGAGATGAGCAGGCTGACCATGGGCTGGTCGGCCTTAAGAACGGCATCCCGCAGGAGCGACATCACGCTCTCCATCACATGGGCCAGCTTGACGATGGGGTCGAAGCCGAAGAAGCCAGCGCCGCCCTTGAGACTGTGAACAGAACGGAAGATGCTGTTCAGTAGGGCATTGTCTGTTGGATTCGACTCAAGGGCCATCAAATCCGTTTCAAGGGTCTGCAAGTGCTCGCTCGACTCTTGAACAAAAAGATCGAGCATTTCCTGATCGGCACTCATTCGGCGTCCTCCTGGGTTATGATGGACATGCGGCGTTTAAGATTGAACACATTCAGAAATTGTTTCGCCTCCGGCGAGGCTTGGATTTTCAGGGCGAGTCCCCGGTTTTGACATTCCTGAGCCAGGGTAAGTAGAATCTTGATCGTTCCCGAGTCGAAGCTGGCGGTCTCTAAAAGGTCAATCTCGACAGACTTGGCGCCATCCGCCTTTTCGAGTGCCTTCTGGAGCTGTGGGGCGGCTTTGGCAACAGTCGAGACGTTCAACTCAAGACCAGGCGTGATCTTGAAGATGCCTTTTTGGTTCTTCGTTTTCATGCCGAGTGATTTTTCTTAAGCTCCGACATGGACACAAGGTTGCCGATTTGCAGCACGGTGGTGAGGGTGTCTTGAGAGCTGATAACTCCGGCGATGAACCGGGTATCCAAGCCGCTGAGTGCCTCTGGAGGAGGTGGCAGAACCTTTGTTTCAGGCGGTAGGATGTCTCCAATGGCATCGACGAGCAGGCCGGTGGGGTCGGCGTCCGCCAGCTCATGGTCTTCGGGCGGGTGGGGCAGGCGCACCAGGTCGTTTGTGGTCTTGAAAACGATGCAGCGGCTCGAGGGGCGGTTTTCAGGGATGGGGTGGCCGAGGCGTTCCTCCAAGTCGAGAGCCGTTAAAATCTGGCCCCTCAAGTGCACGACGCCGCGCACATAGGAGGAAGCCAGTTTGACAGGAGTGACTGATGGGCAGCGCAGGACTTCTTTGACCCAGAGAAGGTCACAAGCGTATTGCCGGCCGCAGGAAGTGAATCCCAGCCATTGCGATTCTCTGGATAAGGGTCCTGCTTTTGCGAGGCTAAGATTCACTTAAGATATGGTGAGGGTTAATCGTTAAAACGCCTTTTTAGCGGCGTCTCGATTTGGGTAAATATCCAGCGTGGTCTGGCCCTCAAATGGATTCTTGATATCTTTGAATGCAGCAACTTTTTGGTTGCTTGCAACAAGTGTGGGCAATGTGAAGATGTCATCATCCGATCCCACGATGCGCCACGCGATATCCAAGGCCTTTGCTTCGACAAGAATGCATGCGATGGCTCGGAGCAATGGGATTTCAAACTTTTTGACCCCAGTCAGATCCATGATGAGTTTGTTGTGCCCCGAGTTTACGAGACCGGAGAGCCTGGCGCGGGAATAGCGAACAAGGTCGAGTGACCCGATCTCACTCAGATCCTCCGGCATGGAGACAACGAGAGCATCCTCGTCCATGCTGTAGAAGAGCGGCGTGTTATCCAAATCCATGGCGCGGACCAAGCGGTCTGGAAGCTCTTTCAGGTCGAGAGGTTTCGTGATGCTGCCAACAAATCCTGTATCTTTCGCATTGTTTTGCTCGAAAGTTGCTGTTTTGACACAGAGACCCATAAGCGGCACCTTGCTCAATGCGGGATTCGAGCGCACGGTTGCGTAGAATGTGAGGGCTGCCTTGTTAGGGTAAGCGAGGCTTATCAGAATGATGTCGGGTGTGTTTTCAACTGGCACCGAGGAGGCGACTTCTGCAGCCGCTTCGGTCGGACTTGCACTGCCCACGACTTTCCAACCCCGATTTGAAACCGCTTTTTGGATGGACTCGATGATGGCCGGGTGCTCGTCAACAACGAGGATTTTTAGAGCATCCGTCACGGATTTCTGTTTCTTGCCGGGTCCTGCTGCGACCGCAGCTGGCGCTGCAGCTCCCTTGTGTTTGAGGTCCACCAGCTTTGAGACCCGGTCCACCACGTTTGCTTCTGTGAAGGGTTTGACGATGTAGTCGCGGACACCCATTTTGGCAATCTTGAGCACATTCTCTTTGCCGGCCTCGGCGGTGAGCATGATAACTGGAATATCTTTGAGTGCCGGGTCTGCCTTCAGTTTCCCGAGGCATTCCACGCCGTCCATGACAGGCATGGTCACATCGAGAAGAATGACATCCGGTTTTTCATTGGCGGCGACTTCCAGGCCTTCGGCTCCATTGCTGGCGAACAGCATTTGGACATCGTAAGGAGCAAAGCCCTTGTTGATGAGGGTGTGGATCATTCGACTGTCGTCGACGCTAAGAATTTTAGGTGAGCTCATAGATTTTTTTAAAAAAATTAGTGTTCCAATGCGGCGAAAGCTTGAACGACCAAGCTGCCGGGGCATTCCTCGATCGTGTAGTCGTTCCGAACGCTCACGGAGGCTGTCTTTGCCGAGACTTGGATGTCATCTCCCCTCACGACGCTGGGAATGCTGAGGCTGCAATTGAAACCTGAATCGCACAGCTGGGACTTGAGGTTTCCCGTGATCATGTTTGTGAGTTCTGCAACGACATCTGAAACATCTTGGTCGCTGGCGCTTCCTCCGAGGATTTTTTCTGCCACGCACTGCGCCAGATCATAAGAAAAAGCGGTATAAACCATGCCGTTGACTTTTCCGCTGAGGCCGATGGAACCAGTCACGCCGACCAAACCTGCAGGTTGTTGTGCGTTTTCATTTCCCGTTCCAGGTTTGGCTGTGACGCCTACCATGGTCGCCATGACCTCTGGAACATATCGGTTAAGAGTTGCTAAAAATAAATCGCCACCGGGCAGGTTAGAGTTTGACATATAAATTTAGTTTGAATTTGGGAACATTTTTCACTGCTAAGAACTCCTCAAATTCGGCGTTCTCCCCTTGATGCGGCGACTCTTTGACCAAAATTACTCCATGTGGTCAATCGTCTTGTTGGA
Organism: Terrimicrobiaceae bacterium; assembly: GCA_044345595.1. GTDB lineage: Bacteria > Verrucomicrobiota > Verrucomicrobiia > Chthoniobacterales > Terrimicrobiaceae > UBA967. Next base: position 21,056 of record JBIJAV010000020.1, on the reverse strand, counting down.
TAAAATGGGAATTCCCTTCAAAATTTCCCGCTTTCGAGTTCCAGTGTGATGGTCGGGCGGTCGCAGACCTCGGCTGGGCCGAAGTATTGAATTGGGCCGGGGAATGCGTATTGGGTTTCTTTCGCCCAGGATGCACGATGTTTTTCGAATTCCTTGAAGGCAGGGCCGTCGAGTTCGACGAGGGCTTTTTTGATGACGGGCACCATTTTGCCGTGGCGGCGTTCCATGTTCATCATCTGGGCCATGGGAATGCCTCCGGCTTGCCAGTCGGCGGCTGGCTTGGTTAGGCCGCGCACGGAGCAGATGTAGCCTGTGAGTCCCTCGCGGAGGAGGAGGGCGGCGGTGAAGCCGAGCGTGTAGGTGTAGTCGGCATCGAAGTTCGACGGCACGGCGCAGCGGCCTTCGTAGCCGAAATAATGGGGCTGGGGCGAGAAGCTGGCTTTGTAGGTGCCGGCGGCTTTCATTTCCTTTAGGCGCGCTTCGACGAGATCGATGAGGAGGCGCTGGGTGTCGATGCGGGCCACTTGCACATTGCCGTGGGGATCGCGGTCGAGGATCAGTTGGTTCGCAATATCGTCCGGCAGGCTGCGATAGAGCGAGGCAGCGGCTGCGGTGAGCTTCGCGGCAACGAATTCGCGTTTTTGTGGAAGTGTTTCCAGAGCATTGAAGGCGTCGCCGTGGTGGGCGAGGGTCTCGTTGAGTTCGCCGATGAGCGCGCCCATTTCGGGAACGAATTCAATAAGGCCCTCGGGAATTAGCACGGTGCCGAATTTCTCGCCGTTCGCAGCGCGGTGGGCTACGGTGTCGGAGATCTGGTCGACGATTTGCTTCAGGGTGAGACCGCGCTCGGCGACTTCCTCGGAGATGAGTGTGATGTTTGGATGCGTCTGCAGGGCGCACTCCAGAGCGATGTGCGAGGCCGAGCGGCCCATGAGCTTGATGAAGTGCCAGTATTTACGGGCCGAGATGGCGTCGCGCTGGATGTTTCCGATGAGGTCGGAGTAAACCTTGCTGGCCGTGTCGAAGCCGAAGCTCGTCTCGATGTGCTCACCGCGCAGGTCGCCATCTATCGTCTTCGGAACTCCGACGACGCAGAGCGGGGCGTTGTTGGCTTTTGCAAACTCGGCGAGCTTGGATGCGTTTGAGTTTGAGTCATCGCCGCCGATGACCACCAGTGCGGTGAGATCGCGGGATTTGGCGGTTTCGAGGGCTTTAAGAAAATCCTCGTGTGATTCGAGTTTCGTGCGGCCCGAGCCGATGATGTCAAACCCGCCCGTGTTGCGGTAGCTCTCGAGGAGTTGCGCGTCGATAACGATTCCTTTGTTCGTAAGAAGGCCGTCCGGGCCATTCAGGAAGCCGATGAGCGAGCTTTCGGGGTGGATGCTCTTGATCGCGTCGAAGAGGCCGGCGATGACATTGTGTCCACCGGGCGCAGGGCCGCCGGAGAGGATCACGCCAACGCGGATCGGTGAGGCTGCAGCTGGTGCGGAGCCTTTTTCAAAGGTCACGGCGGGCAGATCGAAGGTGTTTGGAAAAAGGGCGCGGATTTCGGTGTCGCTGGATGTAGGTAATGGAGTCTTCTTCGCCGTGGATGCCGCGCTGAGCGAGGCGGGGAGCTTGGGGCGGTAGGCGGAACGGGCTTGAGCGAGTGCGGTTTGCTGGATCATGGGATTCAAAGATGGAAAAGGCGTCTTTTTACCTTTCCCAAAAATGAACGCAAGCGCGGCCTTTATTCGGCGGCGGGAGTTGGCTCCGGCGGCGTTTGAGTGCTGGCTGGATCTCCAGATGGTGAGGCACTTGGCGTTGGGCTTGGGCTTGGGCTTGGAGTCGGCGAAGGTGTCGGAGTCGGCCACGGAGGCACGAGATTCGGCCATTCGTGCAGTGGCACAGTGAGGCCGCCGAGTTCCTCAGCGAGTTGGGTGCATTTTTCCCGCCACTTGGCGAGATCGGGCGGGGTAGGGGATTCATCGGCCGAGCCCGGGAAGACGAGGTAGGTGACATTCAGGTCGCTGGCGGCGCGGATGATATTCGACGAGCGCTGGCTGAGTTCGCGGCAGAGCAGGAGGGAGGCCTCGCCGACTTTGTGAGAGGGGCCGGAGTCGCCCAAGATGGCGGGATACGCGCGGCCCTCGTGGATTACGATGGCGTAGTCCCCGATTTTTGGCACGAAGGGACCGCTGTGGTCGCGCATGATAAATCCTGGCAGGACGATGAAGGGGTCCACCGAGGAGACCAGGAAGCTCCAGCGCTTCAGGTCATGGATGCGGCGGGTGGCGAGGTCGATGCCCTCGTTGATCTGCGTCAGACGCGCAGGCTTGAGGTCGGGCTTGAGTTTTTCGGCTTTGAAATCGGCGAGCTTCTTTTCCTCGATTGCCAGCATGGGATTCGCGCGCTCGGTCTGCTTCGGCCAGCGGTAGCTCGTCTGCGGAAGGAAGAAAATCGATGAGGAATCGACTTGGACATTCCGGTCGCCATCCGAGCCGTCGGTATTCACATCCATGTCGGCGATGACAAGAAGGGCTCGGCGGGAAGTCACTGGATTCTCCAGCTCGAGCATCGTCTCGCAGTCGTAGAAATTGTGGCGCGAGAGCACGGCGTCGAGGTTGGCGAGCTTGCGGTTGAGGTCGTTTGTTTTGAGTTCGTAGATTTTTTCGAAAAACGGAGACACCGAGGCTCCGGTCAGGAGAACGGGGAGGTCTTTGAAAACGGCTGGTAGCGAGGGGTCGCTTGCCATGATGTCTTCGAGCGCGAGGGCAGGGCGTGGCAGGCGGGCGCGCAGGGTCAGCTCGACTTTATAGGCATCCGGGTCACGGCGGTCCTGCGATGCCAGTTCGTTTGATGCATTCGCGACGGCGGCGGATTCGAGTGAAATGCCGCTGAAGAGCGTGGCTGTGGGAAGCGGCTTGCGAACCAAGGCCGGAATTGGCTTCGGAGTCGGAACCGGTGTGGGCGTAGGGGAGGGAGTCGGCGTTGGGGGAGGAGGTGGTGGTGGCGGAGGAGGCTTGGGGCAGGCCGTGAGGCTGAGCGCGATGAAGCCCAAGCCAAGAGCTGCAAATCCCCTGCGCCACTTGCCTGCCGTCGCGCCCGCTTTCATTCCTTAGGTGTGGGCGATGAATGCCGAGTAAACATCCGGCGGGATGTCGAGCATCTTGTAATCGCTGGATGAAACGAAGAGCAGGCTTTGCTTGCCCTTGCCGAGAAGTTGGCCGAGCGAGTCGTAGATTTCGTGTTCCAGCGTGGCGAACTTGCGGTTGTAGCTGGCCACGCGGATTTTCACCTGCACTGTTTCAAACTCCCGGGTTTCGCGGACAAACTTGTGCTCGAACGAGCGGGTCAGGATGTAGAACGGCGTGTTCTTGAGATTGAACTTCGGCATGACGCGGTTGAAGAACAGCTCGCGCGCCTTGCCGACCCACATAGCATACATGCCGAAATAGACATTGCCGACCGAGTTGGTGTCCGCATAAGTCGCGACGAGAGTGTAAACGAACCACTTGTCTTCAAAATGCCCTGCCAGGCTGTGCTGGGAGGCTCCCGGGTCGAGCACAGTGATCGGGCTCGCCACGCTCACAGCGCTCTCTGGGCGTGACGCAAGGGCGGAGGGTGCGGTGGTGTCCAATTCCGCTGTATCACTCACGAATTCCTCCGAGGAAGTGGGCTTGAGCAGCAGCCAGATCACATAGCCGAGCGGCAGGAGCGAGCCAACGATTTGCAGGCTCGGCGAACGCAGGAAGTAGCCAAAGGAAAAAATGACCACCGCAATGCTGCCGATGCAGAACATTTTGACCTGTGGAATCGCATTCGCCGGGCTGACGATGTAGCAGCGCGCGATTGCCAGGATCGAGTAGCCAACGAAGAATGTGGCGTAAAAGATCATGAAAAATTCCAGCTCAAACTTGAGCATGACTCCCGCCACGGCGATGATGCCTGCAAGCAGGTAGGCGGGGATCGGAGAGGTGAGAAGCTTGGGCGGAACGAGTGAGAAGATCGGGTGGTTGCTCGTGCTGGCGTTGGATTGCAGGAACCACTTCAAGGCAATGTAGCCGCTGTCGAGTGTCGTCAGCACACACACGCAGATGAACACCGCATAGGCCGCGAAGGTCCATGAGGATGCGTTCGAGAAGACCATGGTCAAAATCTCCTGGCCATAGTTGTGGCCGGTGATTCCCATGCGAATGAACTCTCCCGCGCCCCAATTGAGTGCCCAGAGCGCTGTGATACCGTGCCAGAGGATGAGGCCGAAAAAGAGGAGCGAGCCGATGATATATCCGGCGGCGATGGAGACGCGTTCGCGGTGCATCTGAATCGCCCGCTGCCACTGCTGGAGGTCAAGCCACGGGCCGACGAGAAAACCGATGATGATCGGCACGGCGTAGCCCCAGTAGTTCCAGTCGTTCGTTGGCAGCTTGGGAATCGTTAGTGGGCCGGTTCCCTTTCCGAGTGTGTGCACAGTGAGAATCACCAACGCCGGAGCCAGCAGTAGGAAAAGCGCTCCATGGCTGAACTTGATGCGTTTGATGTCGAATTCCTCACCAAACAAAATCGCAGCTGCCAGCACCACAAGCATTGTGAGTGGTAAGTAGAGGAGTTCCGGACGGAAGCCCAACGGCGCCCAAGCGTAGCGGATGAAGGCAAAGATCGTCAGCGTGATCGCGAGCAACTGATAGAGGAAAAAAACCAGCCGGAAAGGCCTCGACCAAGAGGCAAAAAATTTCGCCAGCGATTCAGATCCCGACTCCCTTCGTGCCAAGTGGTGCGTGACCAACCCGAAGATGAGAAGCCCCAGAAAATTCGGGATCGCAAAGGTCAGCAGTCCGAAGAGCCCGAATTGCGTGGTGAACTGAACCGAGAAGAACAGGCCGAGCCCCCACATCCAAGAAAGCGCAACGGAGATTCCCCAGAGCACGGCGCCAAGAGCGCGGGGGATTTGAAGAGGCGATGTTTTAGCCATTGATGTCCTATCCATACAACGGGCGTGGTGAAGTCGCAACCTCTTCCAAATTTCAACAACCGCGCCTTGTTCTTTTAAAAAAATGAGGCTCACTTTTGCGTTCAATTGAAGCGCAGGGCCATTTATCAAGGACGCGTGTTGTTTCATTCCCAATCTTCCCCTGTTTTCCTGACCGGTTGCGGCGTTCTGGCCGGAGGGGTGGATTCCGTGGGAGGGCTTTTTGAAGCCCTGTGTGCTGACAAGTTGGTTGGTGGTTCCTTGCCGGACTCGAAGCAGCTCGCGGAAATCGCTGGATTGGACCCGGGGGATGCTTCGATTCTGGCCCGTCACCAGCTGCTCGCTTTGGCCGTGGTGGAGCGCGCTTGGAGTTCGGCGGGACTTCCCGCCGAACGCAACCGCTTGCGCGGGGAGGGGACGAAACATCGCTTGCCTGCGATCGGGTGCGTGAGTGGAAGTTCGCTCGGGGGCTTGGTGGCGATGGAGGAGGACACGGCCGCCTCAGAAAAATTCTCACCGTATTCGATCAGTCGCTGGCGCGGGAATGCCATCGCCGCTGCTGCGACTCTTCGATATGGGCTCGGGGGAGCAGATTTCTCACTGAACGCGGCCTCCGCCACCGGAGCGCAGATTCTTTATCTGGCTGCTTCATTGGTCGCCTCGGGAATGCTGGATGCCGTCGTGGCCGTGGCGGCGGATGCCGAGGTGTCGCCTGCGCTGAGATCCGCCATGGGCCGTGGCGGCAGTGTGACGCGAAATTCGGATTGCAGGCCCCTGAGTGCCGGGCGTTCGGGAATGCTCCCTGCGGAGGGTGCCGCCTGCGTGATTTTGGAGTCCGCCGCCCATGCCTCGCGGCGTGGCGCGTTGCCCCTGTCCAAGTGGCTTGGTGGAGGATGTGCCAACGAGGCTCGGCATCTCATGGCTCCGGACCCCGGGGCGCGCGTGCTTGAGGGACTTCTTTTGGATGCAAAAAATCAAGCCGCGCCGGTGGATTGGATTTCGCTTCATGCCACTGGGACGCCTCGTTTCGATGCGGCGGAGATTGCCTGTGTGCGCCGTGTTTTTGGAAAGGAAGCGCCTTGGATTTCCGCCATGAAAAGAACGACCGGCCATGCGCTGGCGGCCTCCGGGCTTTTGGAGGCGAGTCTTCTCGCCGAGGGCCTGCGTATCGGGAAATGGCCTGCCTGGCCGGGGAACATCGACCCTTCTTTTGAACTTCCCGCAAATCCGGCGCCTCCCGCGCATCCGCCCGCCACAGCCCTTCAGATCGGGCAGGGCATGGGAGGCACTGTGGTGGTCAACCTGCTGGGCAGGGCTTGAAGCGGCCGCCTACAACCTCGAAGTCGTGTTGCCCGTCCATTTCTGAAGAAGCTCCAGCCACTGCTCGGACATTGTGAATTGCAGCATGGCATCATTGATTTGCTTGTAGTCCTTGTGGCCTTCGTGAACGGGAATGGCGAGAAAAGCCTCTCGGAGGCGGAAGGCGGGGATATTGATATGGACTCGCGGCCTGCGCGCGGCGAATTCCCGGCGCACATAGGAAAGGGTGTTGCGGTCGCCCACGACGGCTTCGATTTTGCCGGTGGCCAGGTCTTCGAATGCATCCGGGATGTTTTCGTATTCGTGGGTCATGACGCCGATGCGTTGCAGGATTTGAGCGGAGAGGGATCCTCGGAGGGCTCCACAAGAGAGGTGGTTGAAGTCCGATATGCTTTCGATGCTGTTGTTCAATTGCGTCGAAGCCATGCTCGATGTGACCGTGGCTGTGAAGGCGGAGACCAGCACCACGCCGAAAATCATCCAGAAAACAGCGATGATCCGCCCGGCGATGGTCGCCGGTGTTTTGTCACCGTAGCCGACAGTGGTCATAGTGACCGCTGCAAACCAAAGCGCGGAGCCGATGCCTGTGATGCCTCCGCGGAAATGCCCGGCACCATGATGCCGCTCGGCGAACCAGAGCAGGAGGCTGATCGCAAGCATGGCCACAAAGATGCCGACGAGATACTTTGCGATAGTCCAATTGAAAAAATCCTTAAGGACGCTTTTCCATGACGACTCCCAGCTGACTTTGTTTAGAGCTATGCAGAGGCTTGAAGTTAGAAAAGGCTGGGTGAAATCCACGATTTTCTCGGCTTCTGGAGTCACTTCAATCTCGCCGGCTGCCGCGTCGATTTTCCCTTCCGCCACCTGCTGGATGAGATTTTCGTAGGGAACTTCGACGAATTCAATCGGCAGTCCGGTGTTTTCGCTGATTCCCTTCCAGAGACCCGGGGCAAGGCCAGTCCAGGTGCCGTCTGGATTTTTCAAGGCATATGGCGGCTTCTCGTGGATGCCAATGCGCAGCGGCGTCTTGGCCTCGCTGGCTTGCACAACTTGAAATGCGCCTGCGAGAAGAAGCAAAAAGAAAGCCAAGCGAGTCGCCCAACTCCGCAAGCCACTTTGCATTCCAATTCCCCGCATTATTGACCTCGCCGGATGCGCGATCCGGGGAAGTTGACAATGAAACGCCATACGATTTTCTCGCGGTTTTCGATTTCCCAGTTTTCAGGGTTTACCTTGCAAGGGACTTCGTAGCGGCGGATGTCGATGACGGTGTCGTAGCCGCGATCGGCAAAGATATCGATGATCATGGCCAGCACGAGCGGGTCGGCGAGCAAGGGATTCTCGGAGTTGATGTGCGCCCGGCCGGACATGTTGTGCCGGCGGATGATGGGCATGAATTTTTCATCGATGAGCGCAACGGACTGCTCGAAGAGGTCGGGGTGCTCGGCATTGTAGGAGTCCAACCGCATGACGAGCTCCTGCCTGGCATGAATGCTCAATTCCCTGGCGATCGGGATGCGGGAAATCTTGTCGAAAGTGCTCTGATCGAGCTCCAGCGAGCTTTGGTAGCGCAGCTCGTCTTGGATGCGGCGCTGCACATCGTCCACCGTGCCGTGGGCGTTCACATAGTGATAGTGGAAGACTTGGCGCAGGGTTTTCAGCGACTCGTAGGTGACTTCCTTGAAAGTGCGGTAACGGTTGCGCGCGGCCTCCTCGGACAAATCCGTGGCACGGGTTTCAACCATCTCCCCAACGCCGGAAGCCTCCACGGAGGCATTGTGGGCACGGGCTCGCTCGCCACGGAGAATCTGACGGCGAACGGATTCCGCCTCGTCCACGAAGAGCACGACGATGTGGAACATCGGTTTGCGAAACTGCGCAGCGAGCGGGGTCCCAATATACTGGTGGCGCAAGGCATTGAGCTTTTCGTGAAGCAGGCGCAGGCAGAGAACCTGGACTTTCGTGCGTGGGTAGCCATCCACCACCACGCCGGTTTGGTTTTCAGGATGCAGCAGCGCTCGCAGGAGGAGACCGGTCACCTCGCGGTCGCCAACCATCATGCCCGCATCGATGAGCTTGCGCGCCGCCGGGCTCTGGAGCAGCGAACTCACCACAATCGGCTCTGCGGTGAGGCTGCGATAGTTTTGGATGAAGCGTGTCTGAGTGCCCTTGCCGGCGCCGGGAGCGCCATTTAACCAGATGACCTCATTGGGAAATTTGAGCCCTTCGATGCCGACTTCATCGACCAAATCCTGCCAAGCGGCATTGAAAATGAGGTTGGCATCCTTGACCTCAAGGTCGATGGCTTGGGGGGTGGAGGCTTTGGAGTGCTGCGCGGGAGGAGCGGGATCTTGAGAAGTTTTCATCAAAAGTTGTTTTTATGGTGTCAGATGTTCTTTCCAAACTCAACGAGTTTCACCCGATAAGCTCGCTTGCATCCTCGAGACTCAGCCCTGTAACAGACTCTGGATTTAAAAGTTCCATGCTGAGGGTTTTCTTTTTTGCCTGCATCTCCAGCACGCGGTCTTCAACCGTCTCGCGGGCGATGAGCTTGATGGAAGTGACGACATTTTTTTGTCCTATGCGGTGGGCGCGGTCTGTGGCTTGGGCTTCCACAGAAGGATTCCACCACGGGTCGAAATGTATGACGGTGTCCGCGCCAGTGAGGTTGAGCCCGGAACCTCCGGCTTTGAGGCTGATGAGGAAAACGGAGACGGTCGGGTCGGATTGGAAGCGTTCTACCACGGTTCCACGATCTTTTGTGGAACCATCCAGCCTGCACCAGGAAATGCCGACCTCGTCGAGTGCCGGCGCAATCAGGTCGAGCATCGAGGTGAATTGGCTGAAGACGAGTGTGCGATGGCCGCCATCCACGGCCTCGCCGAGGAGTTCCAGCAAGGCTTCGAGTTTCGCTGATGGTGCGTTGGATTCGCCATTCAGCAGGCGAAGGTCGCAGCAGGCTTGGCGCAGACGCAGGAGGGCGGTGAGAACTTTCATTCGGGCGGCTCCACCGGCCGCGCGCGCGGCATCGACCTCGGCCCGGGCTGCGATCTGGAGCTGCGTGTAGGCGGCTTTTTGGTCTGGCGTAAGTTCCACCTGCACGACTTGTTCGATCTTCGGAGGAAGTTCCTTGAGGATTTCCGCTTTCGTGCGGCGAAGCATCCATGGTTTCACGCGCCGGAGCAACCGTGGCCAAACGCCGACGGATTCCCCGGCGGCGAGTGGTTTTTCGTAGCGTTCCTGGAAATCCTTCCGCGTGCCGAGATAGCCGGGCAGCAGAAAGTCGAAGAGCGACCAGAGGTCGCGGATCGAGTTTTCAAGCGGTGTTCCGGTGAGGATGAACCGGGCTTTTGAGCGGATGGCACATGCCGCCCGGGCGTTCTGGCTGTCGGGATTTTTGATGTGCTGGGCTTCGTCGAGTGTCGTTGTGGAAAATGCCAGCGCTTTGTAGTGTTCGGCATCCCGGCGCAGCAGGGCGTAGCTGGTGATAATCAGATCGTGGTCCGGAATTTTTGCGAATTGCCCCGCGCGTTCGGAACCCTCGATGGTCAAAATGCGCAGTTGTGGACAGAACGCCGCTGCCTCGCGGCTCCAATTCCAGACGAGCGAGGAGGGGCAAACCACAAGGTGTGGACCGGGAAGAGACTCCATCATCGCAAGCGCTTGAATAGTTTTTCCAAGCCCCATCTCGTCCGCAAGAAGCCCGGCCGCACCTTGGCGGGCATTTTTCAAAAGCCAGAGAGCCCCTTCGATCTGGTAAGGCCGCAGGCGTTCGAGAAGAGGTCCGAGCGCACTCGCATTGAGACCGGCAATGGGTGAGGGTGCCTGCCCTGTCCAATCGGCAATGCTCGATTCGATGTAGCCGCGTTGGGATTCCCGAAGCTTGTAGGCACCGCGTTCCTGCGAGGGATCGCAGTCCCGGAGGACCTCCTCCAAATCACTCGCCAGTTCGGCGTCCGGCACGGCCAGGCGTCCATCGGCGAGCCGCAACTGGGGTTTTCCGCTTTGCAGTAGGCGCTGCAGATCTTGGGCGCTAAGAACAGCCTCCTTGCCTGCGGTGAAGTGGATGTGGAAATCCAGCCAGCCATCGCTCCGCTCCTTCAGTGCGAAGCGTGGCTCGAAGCGGACGATATCCTTGGTGACATGTTGAAACCGCTCGCCTTCCTGGATGCTCCACTCCTTTTTGAGCCGGGGCAGATCGGTAGCGAAAAATCTGACGACGGCATCCTCGCCGCGCAGGACGGCTTTTCCTTTGTCGTTTTCGAATCCACACCCTACGAGCTTCGCCAGTGCGGCGGCTTCGGCCATGGGATTTTGAACTCCCTCTTGCGAGTAATGAAACGAAATCGCCCCTTCAAGATGGCGCAGCGAGCCTTCGATGGAAAACTCCACGCGCGGGCACTCGGCTGTCACCGCGTGGGTCGCATGAACTTTCGCGCTGGCGGGGGATTGTTCCGCACGCTTCGGAGCCGGGGCGATGATTTCGAGCGCGGTGGCGATAGCATGGGCGCAGATCACTCCGCGCTGACGCGAATCCCGGCATGGACAGAGATTCTCGACATCCACGGGATTCTTGATTTTCAAGCCCGTTAAAAACTCTCTCCCGCCCTCACTGATGCGTCCCTTCAGCACGGGAGGCTCATAGGAGGCCTCGCTGATGCGTCCCGCGTCGCGGATGGCTTTTGCCTCTTTGAAGACCGGCCAACCGCCGAGCGAAACGAGGAATTTTTCTGTGATTTCCATGTGAAGCGAGGGGCATGGTCATAGCCAGCTGCCGTTCATCATGAAATGAGAAACTCCTCATCCTTGACACCTCACACGCCCAGAGTTCTACATGGAAAAAATGAAACCCGCCCTCGTTGTCTTCTCTCTGGCCCTTCCGCTACTTGCCTCCTGCACGACTCTTCAAAATCGCAGGGATCTTTACTCTCCGCAGCCGGTGAATGGTCCCTACACCCGGATGCTTAAAGACGGAAGTTGGCGCAAACAGAAGCCGGCGCCAGTCCAAGAGGCTCCCGGCTCCGTTGCGGACGGCTCCGCTCCCCACGATTCCAAGGAAGTGAAACCGCCCGTCGGTGGTGACATTTAAGGGGCTGCTTCCATGGAGGCGGCAGGTGCGGACTCTGTCTTGGGAGGTTTGATTTTATCCAAGATATCCGCCAGAGAAGGATCTGCGGTCAGCATGGCTTCGCGCATGGCTTTCTGGAAATTCTTGGCGGCCTCGCGCCGCTCCTCGGGCGTTTGAGCTGATTTCATGGCCGCTTCTGCCGATTGAACTGCTGGCGCCTGCTTGGCGATTTCGCGGGCTGCTTGGAGACGATCGCGTTCGGCCGGCGGGAGCTTCTGGATGGCACTCTCCATCTGCCCGGCGGGTCGGTGTTTTTTTTCTTTGGCCCCGGACTCTTTTTCCTTCGACTTCACAAAATCGCCGAGTTTTGCAGCGAGTTCGGGATTCTTGGATGCTATCGACTCGCGCATGGCATCCCTCAATTCCTTCGAGGCTGCCTCGGCCTTTTCCCGCAAGGCTTGGATTTTCGGATCCTTCATGGCCTCCTCCCGCGCCGCCTTGAATTGATTCCGCACTTCCTCGGGGAGGCTTTCGATGAATTCTCGCTGCTTCCTCCATTCACCGGCTCCCTGTTTTTGGGAGTCAGGCGAGGCGGCGGGTTGTTGGGCTGTTGCAAGAGGCGGGAATCCGCATAGGGCTGCGATGGCAATGAGTGTTTGGATGGGTTTCATATGTCAAAATCTTAAACCCGCAGGGATTCGAAAAGTTGCGCGCTTTTATTTGGCGGATGCGATTTCGTTTTGAGTGACCGGCAGGCGGATGATGAATGTCGCCCCCTCGCCAGGGGTGCTGCGGAGGGAGATTTGCCCACCATGTGCGAGGACGATGTTTTTCACAATCGAGAGGCCGAGTCCTGTTCCTCCGGCATCGCGAGCCCGGTGTTTGTGCACGCGGTAGAATCTTTCAAAAATGTGGGCCTGATCCTCAAGGGGTATGCCGACGCCGTTGTCGGAAATCAAAATCTCCACCCAATCTCCTTCAAGGCCCGCGCTGATCCGGATCATGGGCGAGCGGGATTCCCCGTGGCGAATGGCATTGTTCAGAAGATTCCAATAAACCTGCTCGAGCCTGTTTTCATCGGCATCCGCGAAGACAGCATCCGCAGCCCAATTCAATTCGAATGCCGCTTTCCCTGCAGTGCCGCTGGTATCCAGATTTTCGATGACCCGCTGCGCGAGCTTATGAAGGTTCACTCGCGAAAACTCCAGACGCCGCCCCTTGCCCTCCATGCTGGAAATCGTGAGCAGGTCCTCCAAAAGCAAAAAGAGCCTTTGCACATTGCGGTGGATTGCCTGCAGCGAGGTGTTTGTCATTTCCGGATCCTCGATGGCGCCGTCCTGGAGCGTTTCGACATATCCATTGATGACGGAGAGCGGTGTGCGGAATTCGTGAGAAACATTCGCCACAAAATCCCTGCGAGCCGCCTCAAGCGTGCGGATGGCGGTGACATCCTGAAATACGACCAAGACAGCCTGCGGGAGTTGGTCGGAATCCCTCGACATGGGGGATATGTGAATATCGAAATGCCGTTGATGCACAGGGCCCGTCAGCGAGGGGAATTCAAAGACCAGCGCGAGATCTTGCTTGGTCCCGTTGGTGAGCGTTGCCGTAACCGCCTGCTCGATTTCATGTCGCCGGAAGACCTCAAGCACAGAGCGCCCTACATGAGATTTGGCTGCGGGGAAGAACTCTTGGAGGGATTCATTAACGAGGGTGATTCGTTTTTCGCGGTTCGCGATTACGATGCCTTCTTTCATGCCGGAGAGAATCCCTCGCAGGCTGAGTCCGCCTTCCACCATTTGCTCATCGAGTTGGCGGAGTCGGTCGGCAATTTTTCGGATGTGTTGAGCTGTGGCTTGGTAGGTCGAAGGCTCGGAGTCAAGGACCGGGAGCTGGAAGTTGCCGCCAGACAACTGCTGGATGTCCTCTCGTATGCGGTTGAGCGGGCGGATGAATCGATGATAGATCAGCCACGCTGCCACACCCACTGCGGCTAGAATCAATAAAATGCCAGTCGCACTCAAGCTGAGGAGTCCGTATTAAAGCGGTAGCCTTGGCCCCGGATGGTTTCGACCTTGGCCGCATGGTCGCCGAGTTTTTCGCGCAGTCGCCGCATGTGTGTATCCACAGTGCGTGTGTCGGCGCCGCTCGAATATCCCCACACATCGCTGAGAAGTATTTCGCGGGAGAGGATTCTGCCCCGATTCGTGACGAGGGTTAGCAGGAGTTTGAATTCGATCGTGGTGAGATCCAGTCTTTGATCATTAAGCGAAGCCCGCAGAGCGTTTTTATCGATGGAAATACCCTCCACCTCGAGCACATTCACCTCTTCTGCAGCACTGCGGATACGGCGCAGGAGGCCTTGCACACGGAGAACAACCTCCTTCGGACTGAAGGGCTTTGTGACATAGTCGTCGGCTCCGATTTCGAGGCCTTTCACGCGGTCTTTGACCTCGCTGCGCGCCGTGAGCATAAGCACCGGAATTGTCGAGGTCTCGGCATCGGCTTTCAATGCCCGGCATACTTCCAGGCCGGTCATGCCGGGCAGCATGAGGTCCAACACCACAGCATCGGGCCTCTTGGCGCGAACAGCAGCAAGGCCCGCATCTCCCGAATTCGTGATCTCCACTTTGAATCCGGCCTTCTTGAAATGGTAACGCAACAAGTCCACCACATCGCTTTCGTCTTCGACCAATAGCACGGTGTCATCCATGGCGCCTCCTTAGCCAAGTGCCCGACGCCCTGCAAGGGGACAAATGCAACAAAAAGATCAGGTCACCGCTGGGTGGTTCAGAAAAAACAATTAAAAACTGAACCGCGGTGACCTGAGTTGTTGTCTCAACTGATAACTTAGACCTGCCCTCTATCGCGGTGTTCAAAGTTTTTTCAAAAAAATTTCAGACATCCAAAACCAGCCCCACCGGACAGTGGTCGCTGCCGGGGATGTGGTCGAGGATGAATGCGGATTTCAGGGATGGCGTGAGCTTGGCCGAGGCGCAGAAGTAATCGATGCGCCACCCGATATTTCTCTCCCGTGCGCCATTCTGGTAGCTCCACCAGGTGTAGCGCCCACCGCCCGGCTCGAAGTGGCGGAATGTATCCACATAACCCGCTGCCAGCGTCTGATCGAAGGCCTCCCGCTCCTCAATCGTGAATCCTGCATTGCGCGTGTTGTCCTTCGGCCTCGCCAGATCGATCTCTCGGTGAGCCACATTCATGTCGCCGCAAAAGATGACGGGTTTGGTTTTTTCGAGTGCCGTGAGGTGGTCGATGAATGCGGGAGTCCATTCTCTCGTGCGGTATTCGAGTCGAGTCAGCTCACGCTTGGAATTGGGCGTGTAAACATTCACCAGGAAAAAATCTCCCATATCGGCGCTGATGACGCGTCCTTCCTTGTCATGTTCCTCGCGGCCTATGCCATTGATGACGCTCCGGGGCTTCTTGCGGGTGAGGATTGCCGTGCCGGAGTAGCCGGGCTTGATCGCCGCATTCCAGAAAACCTCGTATCCATCGAATGTCCGGGGCACCTGTTCCTCGCGGGCTTTGACTTCCTGCAGGCAGATCACATCGGGCTTTTCGGCCTCGAGGTAATCCATGAACCCCTTGCCGAGGATCGAGCGAATGCCGTTCACATTCCATGAGATCAATTTCATGGAACCAGAGAAACATTCCGCAGGCCCGATCCGCGAGAGCGAAATGGCATCCGGGTTCAGTTTGTTCCTTTTGCCCGCTTCAGGGAACGGGCGTGATGGAACAGGTATTGTTGGACATAGCCCGCATAGGGGCCGAGGCGCCGCCGCGCGTAGCGGGCGAGTTCACCCGCTGTGCCGTCGCGCCCGCCGCGCATGGTGAGCAGGATGCGGTGAATCCATGTGTCGATCGGAACAGCGTCGAGGCGCTCGTAAGCGAAGAGCAGAATGCAATTCGCGACCTTCACGCCAACGCCCGGAAGCGTCGTGAGGGATTTGCGCAGTGCCGGTGTTTTTTGTTTGGCGATTGCATCGAGGCTCAGCCTGCCTTCGGCGAGGATGCGGGCCGTTTGAAGCAAATTCGCGGCCCGGTAGCCCAGCCCGCAATCCCGGAGGATGGACTCCGTTGATCCGGCCATTTTTTCGAACGAGGGATAAGCCTGCATTTTTGAGCCTTCCACAGGTGCGCCGAGTCTTTCCCGGATGGCCAACGACATGGAGCGGATGTGGGCGACCTGCTTCATCGAACTCGTGATAAATGTCGCTGTGCACTCCCAGTGTGGCTGGCGGAGGATGCGCATTCCCTCGCAAGCGGAGAGCGCCGCTTGGCTCATCGGATCGCTTGGAAATGCGGCGGCGATTTGTTCCAGCGGGTGATCCAACGCAAAGTGCTTCGCAATCGTTCCGGGGTTGCCTTCATGCACAACAAGACGCCGGTTTTTTTCTGAAACTCGCACAGGCATGGCTCCAATGAGTCCGCTCCACGAGGCATCCGCATTTTGGTTCCAGTGGAAGACCTGCCCGCTTTGCAGCGTCGCTGCGAGGTCGATTCGGGAGGAGAAGAAATCGCTCACGCCTCCTCCAGCCAAGCCAGCGCCTTCATATAGCTCTGGCGCTCCAAGTAGTGGCGGAGATTCGGATCGGTATCCGGCGGCAGACTGGTAACCAGTCCGTCCAGCGTGGCCGCCGCAGACTTCAACGCCTCCAAATGCGCCGCCGCATCGCGGTCGCGAAAAGCATGGTCGGCCACGATGTCCAGACGGGCTTTGACTGCGGCATGAAGTGTCTTGTGCAAAGTGGCGTGGTCGCTCATAGCCATTTTCATAGGGAATTTGCCGTCCTGCCACAAGCCGCCGAGTTCCTACTTCCCATGTCGTGATTCGTTACCATAATGACGCGCAAATTCCCATGATCTCAAACCTGCTCAGCGCCCTCGGAGGCTCCACAGACAGCATCGTCGCCTCGTTCCTCAAACCCGAACTCGAAAAACACCTCGCTGGAATCGGCACGGTGCAAAAAATCGAACTCGATACCCCCAATAAGCGCGCCTCCGTGACCCTCGCCATGCAAGGCGACCCAAACCCGGTCAAAATCCAGATCGACTGCTACTCCCTTGCTCCATCCGCTGCAGGCTCCCTGCTAACGATCCACGATTACTCCTGCCCGACACACGAGTGGATCGCGAAGCTGGCAAAAAAATTCAAACCAACCTTAGAAATCCCTCTTCCCGTCCCCTACGCCATGGCCAGCGCGCTGGCGTGAGGAATTTTGAGCGTTGGTGTGTGCTGGACAGGCTCCGCCAAGGCGGAGTCACGAAGTTGCGATCCAGGTCTTGAGGAGAGCGAGGGCTTGCAGCCCCAAACGGCCAGCGCGACGCCTGCGACAAGAAGGACTGGGACAATGATCGGTGGGCTCACGGCATCAACCTACCCGGAGCAGGAAAAATGGCGAATTTCATCGCAGGCACGCACACGGCAGGAAAGAATTTGGCAGGAATGTGCCAACCCAATAACAGTGCGAATCCCGCGTGCTCGACCACTCCGTATCGCATCCCAGTTCTCTCGTCGTGAGTCGGAATATCCCGCTCTTCATTGCCTTTCGCGTCTTCTTCAATGCGCGCTTCTATTACCCGGTTCTTGGGGTTCTTTTTTTGGATCTGGGTCTGAGTTTGGAGCAGTATGCCACCCTGAATGTAATCTGGGCGGTAACGATTCTGCTGTTGGAAATCCCATCCGGAGCCTTGGCGGATGTCATCGGCAGGCGATGGATGGTGATACTCGCTGGAGCCCTCATGGTCGGGGAAATGGCCGTTTTCGCCTTTGCTCCCGCAGGGGAGTGGCTTTTCCCGCTGTTGGTTCTGAATCGAATCCTGAGCGGTGCGGCCGAAGCCTGCGCCAGCGGTGCGGACGAAGCACTCGCCTACGACTCGCTGCCCGTCGAGGGCCGCGAGGAAAGGTGGCGAGCTGTCTTGGCAAACCTCATGAGGTGGTCATCCGGCGGTTTTTTCGTCGCCATGATTCTCGGTGCCTTGGCTTTCGATCGCCATTTTTTGGACGCGGCGGCAAATCTCCTCGGCTGGAGCGGTGGCATTGGTAATACCACTCGATGGCCGGTTTACCTGACACTGGCAACCTCCGTGCCGGCATTGATCTGCGCTTTGGCCATGCGAGAAACTCCTTTCGGCGACAAGTCCGAGTCTCGGCGGCATCCTATGCGCGAGGCACTCGGCAATATCCTGACCGCTGCGCGTTTTGTTTTCTTCGACACGCGGGTTCGCCTGCTTTTGCTTTGCGCCATCTTATTTGACTCGCTCGTGCGCTTGTTTCTCACTTTTGGCAGCAATTACTATCGGCTCATCGAGATCCCTGAATTTGTAAATGGTCTCCTCGGTTCGTTCTATGCCTTGCTGGGATTCTCGGCTGCAACCCTCGCCAGACGCATGGCATCCAACCTCACTCCCGTGCGGGTATTCTCACTGCTTGCAGCACTGATTTTTTCCGGCCTCGTCGGTCTGTGCCTCGCCACGCCAATCTGGGGAGTGTGGGTGGTCATTCCCTTCGGGCTTTCCATGCCGATGATGTCCTATTTCGTCTCAAACTACCTGAACCAATGGACCGATTCCTCCCTGCGCGCCACAGTCCTGAGCTTTCGCGGAATGGCTCTGAACATCGGCTACGCCGCCGCAGGCATCTGCTTTGCAAGCCTTGCTTCGAGCATCCGAGCCTCCGGGGCCCTCGCCTCGGAAGACGCCATTTTTGGAAAAGCCCTGCTCAGCTTGCCAATCGCCTTCGCTCTCGGCTGCATGGCACTCGCCCTCATCGCATGGTGGAGCAAAGAAAAAATCTCAAGTGCGTCCGATAGTTCCTGCGCTTAGGCCGCTGAAATCCTTTTCCTTTTCATAGGTGGTTGAATACCTGTTTCAAGGGCTAGCGGGTTTTTTGGTTTTGCTGCAATCTCAATAGCACACGCTGTTTGCTTCATACTGGCTGGCAATTCGAACGCCCTCGGGGCTGTCTGGTCGAAGGTCGCGTCCCTGCCCCCCAAGTCGAGCAATTTCTGCCTCAACTGTTCTGGTGTATACTTCCTGCCATTGCTCCCAGGAATCCCTGCTCCCGAGCAGACAGCTTGGGTTGTCGATTGTGGCAAGGGGCAATCTGGAAGCGCTGCTTTGGTGTCTGCGTTGGATTCTTGGGTTCTTGGATTCATAAGTGCGTAGAATTTCAGCTCACCTATCAGTGCACTTCGCGACCCGCCTTCGCAAACAGCTCCCGTGTCATAGTGCCTCTTTGCAGTTGATCGGATTCAACATTGGTGTTGTCTAATACTTCGCCCTGATTGAAGGACACATCTGGCTCTATGCCTTGGCTTCCTGCGGGAATGTTCCCGCCAGCTTGGCCTTGTGCGTAACCAGCCTCGGTCAGGGTTTTCTTTTTCTTCGGTGTGGAGTCTCCGATTCCTATGACCCTTGCTGCCATAGCTCCAAGAAGTAGATCCAGACTGGTTGGATTTTATGACACATTTGCAGCTTGGAATCGCCGTCGATTTGTAGTATAAAAGTTAAAGCATCAGGAATTCCTGTGACCGCATTAGGCGGGTCAGGGTGCCAACCGGGGAAGGAGAAATCCCACGGTGGTTTGCGAAGGCGGAAACGCCAAGCGATGTGTGGGTGAAAAGCCCAAACAAAAAATTCTCCTCGGACTTCATTGACCGCCGATCCTGATTGGGACGGCGGTTTTTTTGTGGCCCGAAATTTCTGGTGAGAAACCCAAAAGGAGACACACCATGAACACACTTGAAAAACCATCGATCCGCGTGCTCGCGCACAACCTGGATCATCACCTCTGGAACAACCACGGCACCTGGTGGTGCCACTACACGGTCCACCTGCCGGACTACACCAAGCGCCGCGTGCGCCTGAGCCTGCAGACAAGCGATGTGCGCCAAGCGCGTATTCTCCGAGACCGACTCTTCATCAACCGGGGAGGTGCCCATGAGTAAGATCGCCACCGATTATGTCACTCTCGAGAATGCATTTCTCGAATGCTGGCCAATAATCCGAGCAGCCCGAAGCGATTTGAAAATAATTCCGGATAATTTTCCCACGATGCCTTGCCTACGGGAATCCGCTCTCAAAAGGCTGCTGAACTAGTCGCTCTCCGCTCTCCGTCTGATGCTCTTTATACCGCGCTTGAAGAGGCCCTGAGTGTAGCAACCAAGAACGGAGGGATAGCCCTTCAGATGTGGTGGTCTGATGTTGCCTGGTTGAAGCGGCGGCTGGTTGCTTTCTGCAAAAAGCCTCCGCAACCAATCCACCTCGCCAGAAACCCCATCACTATTGAGGAACTGCAGAAAATTCAATTCACACAACCATGAGCAAACTAGCACCCCAAAACAGAAAAATTAACCACGGAGGACACGGAGATCACAGAGGAGGAAAAAGAAACAGGAGCATTCATAGTCATCCAAGACAATGGATTTGCATCGCCTTTACGCCTCTTTCCTACCCTCCGTGTGCTCTGTGTCCTCTGTGTCCTCTGTATCCTCTGTGGTAAATCCATTAGAAAAATCCCATGCCTAAATCCAAAAACTCCTTCTTCGCTATCTTCAGCGATGTGCATGCAAATATCGATGCCCTCACCGCCGTGCTTGCCGACATCGACCAATTTCCCGTGAAGGGAATGTTCTGTCTCGGCGACACCGTGGGCTACGGCCCGGAACCTGCCATGTGTGTGCAGCGCGTCATGGATACCTGCGCCATCAGCGTTCTCGGCAACCATGAAGCCATGCTTTCCATTGCCGATAAAATCGCTGACGAGGACTGGGACATCTCGATCCGCCAGCCGCTTCAACTCGCCAACGAGCAGCTGACCAAAGCCCAGAAATCCTGGCTGCGCGAGCAACCGATCACAGCCGATGTCGATCCCCTCACGCTCTCCCACGCCTCTCTCAATGAGCCTCCCGGGTTCCACTACATCCACGACGACACAGAAGCCGAAGCCCACTTTACCGCGCAGGCCACATTCATCAGCTTCAACGGCCACACGCATGTTCCCTCAATTTGGGAAGAAAATCCCGAAACCTTCGCTTGTCGCCTTCTCAAGCCCTCTGAAAAACCCACACGCCTCGAAGCCAAGAAGCGCTACTCGGTGAATGTCGGCAGCGTCGGCCAACCCCGTGATGATGACCCCCGGGCCTGTTATGTGCTCTACGACTTCGAGCAGCGCCTGCTCATCCATCGCCGTGTTCCCTATGACATCGCCCGCGCCAGAGCCCGTTTCAAAAAAGCCGGCCTACCAGCCTACAGCGCCGCCCGATTGGCAAAAGGCCAATAATCAACCTGCAACCCCAAAAAACAAACGCAGCCCTCCCCGTAGACCTCATCGAAATCCATGCGCCTGTCCCGCTAAGGACAGGCGCATGGCATTTTGGGATTTGCTGGACGATGAGGGATGGCATATTTTCTTAAGCGATGACGCTGACAGTGGACATACCTGATGATCTGGCAGCCGCCCTGGGCGCGGGATTCCAGAATCTCGGCCACGCTGCTCTTGAGGCTTTGGCGGCGGAAGCATATTCCAAAGAAGTGCTCTCGCTGGAGCAGATCAGGAGAATGCTGGGCTTGGGTGTGCGCCGGGGAAGCCGGCAGCCACGTGGGTGAAAGTCCCACCGGTCGAATTAGACGGTTCACGACCGAAAGAGATGTCCGGGAAGAGGCCGCGAGGCTGAACCTGCAAGCGGGGCATCTACT
>JBIJAV010000019.1:0-65141 GCA_044345595.1 Terrimicrobiaceae bacterium | reverse complement strand
AAACCGAAGAACGGCACTCCGAGAGCCGGATGCGGGCAATCCGCACGTCCGGTTCGATGAGGGGGAGACCCCGGCGGTCATTGGCCTTCGCGCCTCTAACCCCGTCCGGGTCTCCCTACTCTACTCCTTGTGGATGAGGAAAATCTCGGTTTCACATAGAATTAGAAAAAAATAGCTTTTTATGTTAAAAATATAATGATTAATGCTTTTTAAAAAGCAGTTTGTGGCATTGTGGCGTAGTTAATTTCACCATTTAACTCGAAAAATGCAACAATACCAGAATTTAAATCGCCTTTGTATTTTACAGGTAGGCGGATTGTTTGCTTTCCATGTATAGCTTTTGCCTCGCTGACATCAGGCAAGCCATACCAGGTTTTGTGAGACATAGGATAAATTTCCTTAAACTCTGATTCATTTACAGATACTCGAATAATTTTGTCCGCGATGCCGTTAACGATAGTGAGAACGTTTGGATTCTTGTCATTAGCCAATTCGTGGTCGAAGTTAAGAATGTCGGCCTGAAGCTTAAGTTTTTTTCCATTCTCATCTAGCAACCATTGAAAATTGCCAACCAAAACAACCGTGGAGGATGTATTTGGTGTTTTGAGAAGTGATTTTTCGACAAAAGCTGATTCATCCATCTCGGAGGTTGCTTTGAGTTTCCATGTTGTAAAATCAAAGTGTCCTCCACTAATTTTTGCTCCGGGTTTCAATTTTGTATAAAGATGAAAATCCTTAATTTCTAAATTTATAAATTGAACGCTTGTAGCATTAATGAATTGCACCGAGGAACGGGATGGCGTGGGCGACGGGATAGGTTCTTGGGCATGTAAGGACTGGATGGTTAACCCAATGACTGCGGCTAAAAGTTGAAACGCTATCATATCTACTTAGTATTTTTTGACTTGGTCTATTGCTGCACGAGTGCGGTATTCTATTGCTCCAGATGTATTTGTTTTAGGATAAGAGTCCAATGTAATAATGGATTCTTGAACAGCTTCGGCTAATACTTTTCCTCCCCGATCAATAGCTTGCCCAATACTTATGACTTTAAAGTTTCGAGATTGCGTATCGACCAACTCGATTATTGCTGCTAGTAATTGCTCTCGCCCAGCATCATTGATCGCCGCGATATTGGTGGAAGTGCTGTTGCCGAGCGTTGGACTGTAATTTGTCGGGTTAAGCAGTTGGGGGGTGATTTTATAAAAATCGCTCAAATTGTAGAACGGCCTGTTGGAAATCACGAGAGACGCCAGATTCGAGGCGGCATTTGCTGTCAAAATAGAGTTCGTAAAAGCCAGATCGGCATTCTGTGACAGATTGTAAAAAAGGGCCGTTAAAACATCCTGCGAAGCCGTGTTGATGTTGATTTTTGGCGCATTCGTTGGAACCCCGTTAGAGTTGGTTTGTGAAACGGTGAAAAGATCCAGCAGGTGGGTGCTTCGGTATCCGGGGGAGTTCCAGTTTGGAGCCAGCCTTTCCGCCGTGCCAGTCGGAGGCGTATTGGTATTCGGATAATCAAATTCCGAAATCCCCAAGCGCAATGTGCGGCCGCCACCCGATGCATACCAAGAGGTTGGACTGCCTGCAGAGGTGCTAAAACCAACATCGTTCAGTTGCGCGGGATCGTAGATATTTCCAAGCTCACCAATCGATTCCATTTTTCCATTGCGGAGGTAAAATGGAGCATTTGTGGCGTCTGCGGAGGTCCATGGCGATGAAGCGTTGGTTGGTGTGCTCGTATTCAGGTTTATAAATGTCCCAAGGGTCGGGCTTGCACGCATGAAGTCGCGCGCAGCCCATGTGGTTGAGTAATCCTGCGGCGCTCCGGTGGAAATGGCTAAATTATTTCTTCCATTCCATAAAACACCGGCATTCGCCTGGCTTGATGATTCCCAATTATAGGCGGCAATAAAATTTTGGCGTGGGTCGGCAACGGCCCGATAGCCGGGGGTTGTTAGAGAACTTGGATCACTGCCTATCGAAGGATAATTAATTGAATATCGATTGGTAACGCCATTCAAGCTAATCAGTGTTGTGCTTCCTCCGATGTTTGCTTTATGCAACCCCGGTGCCAAAATATCGAAAAAATTTGTGGCAAGATTTGGCGTTCGGTCAAAAAGAATGCCATTCCACTTGGCTTCAAACCTTGAGTGAAGCGGCGACAGAATGTTGGCGCTTTGGGAATTGGTCATCTTGGGATAGTTGGCCGTGTTCGCGCTCGCTTGTGCTGTGGTTACGACTGTGTTTGTGGCAATCCCCAGTTGATAGACCTTGAATTCGTTCGGGCGTAGGGCAATGGCGCTCGTTCCAGTATTTGTCGCCATGTTGCTGAGAATTGCGCCAGGCATATTGATGGGTCGGAAAGAAGAGAGTTCGAAAGTCAGATTCCCGCTGATATTGGTTTGATAGGGATTCCAGACCTGCACAAAAACCGTTTGGGTGATTTGGTTTGTCCAAGAGGTGCCAGCGCCAGTTTCGCTAACCCAATTGTATTTTTCAGCAATGCAAGTGATAAGCGGAGCCAGTTCTTTTCCAGCGGGTTCGCCCAGCGGTGAGGCATCCGCCAGAATGGTGACTTCGGCATCGGTGTCGATGTAATCCACGACCGATGCCGCAATGCGTTCCAAGTAGCGGAAGTAATTTCCTCCCAGTCCATTTGACATGGCAATGTCCCTTTTTCCAAAGTTGGGGAGGTTGGTGTTGATGATGGTTGCGATATTCGAAGCACGTATGGCGGCCGTAGCTCCAAAATTCGTATTTGTGGCGCAATCATTGATGTTCCACTTGGGAAAGTTGGCTTGGGCATAGTTGGAAAATGTTCCGTTGGTATTGGTGAAGCCTCTCGAAATAAAATCCTGACTGGGGCCGCTAACATAGGTGTAGAGGTGTTTTTTGGCCTCGTAATCCGCCCGATCAGGAAAAATCTGGGCATAATTGAGAATCCAAGGGGCTTTATTGGTGGCAGATGCAAATGCGTATGCGGAGTTGGAATTGAGGAGATTTGTGTTTCCGGGAATCGAGATCGGAACAAAGGCTGGAGCATTCGACCAACCCGATCGGTTGGTGTTGGTTGACCATCCGTGCTGCGCCAGATTCAATTTGGACTGCTCATCAACAACAAAAAAGGCAACGCGCATATTTGTGTTGCCGGTGGAATTTGTGAAGTAAATCCAAGGGGCATTGAAATTTGTCAGACCTGAATTGGCGAGAATTCTGAATCCACCCGACATTTTGTTGACATTAATCGCGTTGGAGGAATTCGTGTTGGTTGCTTGTGCGAGATAATTTGTTAAGGCCGCTGGCGCTGAGGTTCGCGTGCTCAGATAGTTTGTCAGGTTTCCCGAAATAAGAGGCAACACATTCGATGCGGAAGAGTTGCCGCCAGTTTGAATATAAAAAACAGGATGCAACGAACTCTGGATGTTAGTTGAGAGGACTAAAAACCCTGCATTGGTTCCAATCGATTCCGCGATGGATTGACCAATCATGTTAACTCCCGCTTCCGCTGCCAATTCGGCTTGGTATTTGGATTGTATGCTCTTGGCGATACGGCGCTCCAAGTTCATGCTGGTGAGGAATGCCACGATAATTGTGCTCAGAACCACAACCACAAAGAGCGTGGTGACAAGCGCGGAAGCTTTTTTTTGGAAGCGGTTTGTCATGGGAGTTTAGACAGAATCGGAGCGGAGAAAGACTGCCTCTGGCAGCCCAAAGGGTGAGCGAAGCGAGTCAATTAACAGAATTTACAAAATTTCAGGGATGTATTTCTCGGATTTAGGCATTTTTTGATCCATTCTGTTAATTTTGTTAATTCTTTCTTAAAAATTCATGGTGTGTTGAGCTTGATCCTTGTGGTGAAAGTTTTTGTATTTTTTAAGTAGTCGGGGGAGTTTGTGTCTGCGGCGAAATTCTTCCATTCGGCATCCGCATTTCGTGGGGCGAAGCGCATGGTTCTTTCATTGTTGACCGAGGTGATTTTGATTTCCACGAGGTGGGGCATGTTGGTCGCGGGGGGGCGGGTCCATTGGGAAAGATTGGTTCCATCTGTCGAAAAATAGTCTGCATTGAAATCGATGACATTGCGGGCGAGGATTTCCAATCGGTCGGGATCGATGTCCAAGACGCTGTCTGGGTTGTTTTTGAGCTTGTCGAAGGTCTCGTTGCTTTCGACAAAGTAGCGGTAGAGGTTGTAGGACTGGCGTCCATTGTCTCCTGCGACGGGGCTTTTGTTGTCGTAGGCGATGAAGTAGCCAACGGCACAAATATCGCTTTTGCTGGATGTTGTGTCTTGCGAACTGATGGGCAGCGCGGCGAGGAAACCGATGTTTGGTGTGTTCGTGAGATTCGTGCGGAAAAAATCGGCATTTGTCGTTGGCAGAATGTTTTTCAAGTCGGAGGACATCACCTGCAAAGCCGCCCGCGCCTCGCGATAAGCCTCGACCTTGTTTTCCGCCCCCCGCCAGAGGCTTGTGGCATTTTGGACGATGTTGAGAAGGATGACGAGGAGGACGGATAGAACTGAAATGGCGACAAGGACTTCCAATAAGGAAAAGGCGGAGGATTTTTTAGACAGAATTGACAGAATTTTCAAAATTTAGAATGGCCCTTGTGGTTCGTTATTGTTTTGGTTTTCGGAATTTCTTTTTGAATTGCAGGCTCTCCGATCCAAAATTCAGCAAGACGCCTTCGTCAAGGCCGGTTGCGGTGAGGTAATTTACGAGTTGGACTTCATGTATGGGCAGGATGGTTTGAACAGCTTTCAACTCAACAATAAGCGTTTGATCTACGACTAAATCCGCAACAAAATTACCAACACACTGTTCCTTATACTTGACCTCAATGGGTTTTTGTCCCTCGGCTATAATTTTGGAGGACGCCAATTCAATAGTCAGTGCATTTTCATAGACAGATTCCACAAAACCTGGACCTAAACATCTATGGACTTCCATGGCAGCACCTATCACTTTACCCGCCAGATCATAATCTCTTTTCATAAATTCTGTTAATTTTGTTAATTCTGTCTAAAACCCTAAAAGCGTTACGAACGAGTTGGTTGTTCTTGCTGAGAGCGGGGCGGAAGGGGGGTGGGTGATGTCGACTTGGATGCGGGAAAGGTTGGTGAGCCCCGTATTTGTCGAGATGGAGATTTGAGCGTAGAAGTCGTAGGAGGGGGTTGGGTCGGGGGTATTTGTATGCGTTTGGACTATGCCGTCTTGTGTGAAGGCGAGGAGGTTTGTGCTGTTCGCGGCGAGATTTATAATGTGGTTGGAGGTTCCACCGGGGTCTGTGGTGACGGATCTGTTGCCGCTGGATCCGGTTTTGAGTTCTGAAAAAATCCTCTGTGCGATCAGTGTGGCATCCGTTTCGCGCATGCTGTCTTGTGAGGATTTCAGAGCCACGGGGAGCATGCCAACGATGGCAATGACGGCGAAGGATATGATGCCGAGGGCGATCACGACTTCGAGCAAGGAAAATGCAGGAGGATGTTTTTGGATTTGAGGGGGAGCAGGTCGGAAGTGGCTTTTTGCCTGCGTCATGCCAGAAGCTTACAACATGCTGACATCCAGTGTGGCACGGCCCGTGTAGCGGGCGAGAGAGATGATTTCGTGTCCACCGTCTTTTTGTTTGTTGACGATGAGAGTCTGATCCGCTCCGCGCTGGCCTTCCGTGAGGGCGATGCGGAGGCCGTTGGATGTGCTGGGCAGTTGGACTGCACCGGTGGGCGAGAAATGGACGGCGCCGAGGGTGTTTTTGGCAGGCTTTCCGGGCAGGGATTGGATGGTTGTATCGCTCACTTCGGCGAGGCCTGACGCGTCGGAAAGAATTTTGGAATCCTCATCCCCGCCATGGAAAAGAACGCCGCGTGGGAGCTTGATCCAGCGGGTGATGGGTTCCCAGGCTTCGGCATCATTTTTTCGTAGGATGAGCATGGCGTCCTGCTCATCGGGTTGGGATTCATCGGTTCCATTTTTTTTCCAAAAAACAACAACGACTTCGCGGCCGGTTTCGATGGCGGAGACACGGGCTTGCTCGAGGGTGTTCATGACGATGGTGACGGCGCCCTTGCGTCCGGCTGGGCTGGTGAGGCCTTGCAATGCTGGCGCGAGCAAACCAGCAATCAGGGCAAGGATGGCTGTAACGGCAAGAAGCTCCAAGAGCGAGAAGCCGCTTTGTTTTTTGAGATGGTGAAACGAGTAAGTCACTTGCGTGGCGCAAATCATGTTTCCGCAGCGCCCCGCTTCAATGAATGGAGTGTTACAATTTCGTCATGCTTGGACAGAAAGAGCAGCCGCCTTATCTGTGTGGCACTGGCGCGGACATCTCGAGCGTGAGGCGGCGGGCGTGTTCTCTTAAAAAAGAACGGCCTCTGCGGGCGCTGGCCATGATTTGCTCGGGTTCCTTGCCGCCGGCGATTTCCAGAATGAAGGCGCCGTGGAAATGGACTTGGATCAGTTCGCGCAGGAAGGCTCCCCAGTCGATGCGACCATCGCCGGGCGGGCAGTGCTCATCCGAGTGGCCGCGGTTATCGTGCACATGGAGCATGCGCAGGTAGGGGGTGAGCTTGTAAACGAGGTTGTAGAGTTCGCCGGAGAGAAACGCGTGGCCGGTGTCGAGGCAGGCGCCGACTTGGTTGGTCTCCAGCGCTCCGAGGATCCAGACGATATCGCTCGAGTTGCCGAAGAGGAGGTGAGGGAGTTTGTTTTCGAGCACGCAGCGAATGCCGACCTCGCTGCAGCGCATGGCGACGCGATTGAGGACGGAGACGACATTTTCGATCCGCACGAGGCGCTCCTCGCGCGAGGGGATATCGGCATTTTCAGGTCCTGGATGGATGACAAAATAGTGCACTCCCAGAACGGCAGCGGCTTCGACGGCCTTGAGAATCTCATCAAGCGCGTATTCGCGGCATCCCGCATCAGGTGAGGAAATGTCGATGTCTGTCGCGAAGGGGGCATGGAAAGAATAGACCTCCATCCCAAGCGAATCGATTTTGGCGGCGGCCTCGCGCACGGCGGCTGTGTTTTTGTAATCCAGATGCGCCGGTGAAAAAACCACCTCGATCATGCTGAAGCCGCTCGCGCGGATCGTTTCCAGGCAGTCGAGAATATTGGTCATGTAAAAGCACCCTGTTGAAAGTCCGATAGGCCAGTTTGTCATACGAGAACCCTTTCAAAATGTGGTCTGGGCCATTGCTCCAGCTCCGCTTCAGCAATGGCATCGGCGTCTTCGGCAACGCTTGTTTTCAAGCCCGAAAAAATCCTCACATAGAAATCCGCCCGCATGCTGGGTGAGTAGTCTTTCCACTGGTTACCCCAGCCATAGTCGCGTTCGAATTTCGAGCGGATGAGTCCGGCGACATGCCGGGGATGCCAGCCTCTGGAGACCAAAGTTTCTGTCACTGCTCGAATGCTCGTTGGGCGAAGAAGGAGATCGTTCGGAAAAAGCAGCGCATCGCGAACGCCCTCGGGCAGGTTCTGCAAGGGCGTGTGGTCGTAGGTGTGCGGCCAACTCGCCACGGGGTCGTGGTGTCTGGAGTAGAAAAAATCGTGGAAGCCGCGGAGGTTGGATGTTTCGTATTCCCTGATTAGCTCGCCTGTGCCGGAGGTGGCATCGGGGATGTCGGTTGAGAAGTGCTCCGCCCAGCGCGCTGCCCGCTCGGGGTCTCGCATGGCGGCCACGGCACCTTCTGTTTCTGATTCGTTCGCAGGCACGAAAATGATCGGCCCGATCTTGCCGATGTTATCCTCACCGACGGCGTAGGATTGTTGCCAAGGCTTCAGATATCCGCTGAAAGGCACCCGCACCGTGCGGGTCGGCAGTGGGTCGCCGTATTCCGAAAGATCTACCGAAATCATCTCCCGCCCGCGTTGCGAAGGCGCAACCTCGACGGCGGTCAGCTCGATCGGGATTCTGCAATGCGGGCGGGCCATTTCGAGAATGAGGCGGCCGAAGAATTCCATCACCAGCCCGAGGCCGGCGAAGGCCTTCTCGATTTGCGTCTGTATCCGGCCATCGCCGGCCGCCTTGGAGCCGAGGTCGCAAAGTGAGGAAAACACCGCCGAGTCGCGGCGGATGCGCCAGACATAGTGGTGGCCGCGTCCGCTGAGAACATGCAGGGCGTGGATGCCACAGTGTTCGAGGATTCGATGGATGGCCCGCGCCACGGGTTCCTGGAGTTCGAAGGTTCTTTTGGGGTCGAGGTAGGCTTCGGCGGCGAAATCAAAATTCACATACTCGATGTCGAGATGGGCAATGAGCGATTCACGGTCTGAGAGCGAGCGGCAGATGTCGAGGCCCTCCTCAAGGCTGTGGAAAAGCTCGTCCGGCATGCGCGGTTCGCGCACCGGCCATTCCACGCCATCCGCTGTGATATAGTCGCATGTGGCCGTGGAGGGAGTCTTTCCACCAAGAAATTCCAGCATTCGCGCGCGCACAGCGGGGCTTTTGTAGAATGCGCGCAGGGTTTGGCGGATGTCTTGCATGGCTGTGGAGGTCTAACGCGCGTGCCCTTGCGGGCACGCGCGAGGACGGCTTTCCCCTAGCTAACCGGAATTTCCAGCGCCTTTGGTTTTGCAATCTCGCCTTTCGGCAGGTGCACCCTCAGAAGGCCGTCCTTAAACTCGGCCGAGACCTCGTTTTTTCTCGTGCCCTCGGGTAGGGAGAACGAACGCTCGAACGCGCCGTAGCTGCGCTCGAGGCGGTGGAAACGGCGTCCACTCTCCTCCTTCTCGAGCTTGCGCTCGCCGGAGATGCGGAGTGAACCGTCTTCCACTTGGATTTTGACATCCTCTCTTTTCACCTCAGGGAGTTCAGCCTTGATGGTGTATTCCTTGTCGGTTTCTTCGACATCCACGAGTGGGCTCCACTCGTTTGTGTTCAGCGTCTCATCGATATTCCAAGTCAATGGAGGTCGCGGGAAGATGCTGTTCATGCGGTTCGTCATGGTTTCGAATTCCCGGAAGGGATTCCAACGGATCAGTGTGTTCATTATTGTCTTTGGCCGGTGTGGTTCATTGTCTGCGGTCACAGCCACCGGAGCCGGATTCCGCAGTTTGTTCGCGCGGGTCGATCAACGAGCCCTCGCTTACATTCACACCAAACAATCTCTTCTACAGCCTCTCAATGGGGTGAAATCCGAAGCCTTGCGCCTTTCCACCTGCGGCGTTCGTCCCTACGCTCTTGGGAGTTCATGCCATACGGTTCGACGAGTGAATATGTGTTCGGGATTTTTGCCCTGCTCCTCGGGGCTATCGTTGGTTCGTTTCTAAACGCCTGCATCCACCGCATGCCGCGAGGTGTAGGACTGAATGAGCCGTGGCGCTCGTTTTGTCCCGGTTGCGAGCGCGTCATCCCCTGGTATGAGAATCTACCGCTGGTCAGTTGGCTGGCCTTGCGCGGCAAGTGCTCGGGTTGTGGCTGGCGGATTCCGTTCCGTTACTTTTTGGTTGAGGCTCTGACGGCATTGCTCTTTGCAGTCGTGTGGGAGCGCTTCGGTTTGCCCTTGGCGGCCGTTTATTGGGTTTTTGTGAGCTTGCTCGTAGTGGCGACATTTATTGATTTCGAGCATTTCATCATTCCGGATGAAATCACCTGGGGAGGAACGGCGGTGGGGGTTTTGTTGTCCCTCGCCTTTCCCCAAATGATGGATGCCATTACAAACTGGGAGGCACTTGCCCATTCGCTCGGAGGGTCCGCGCTCGGATTTGGGCTGCTTTTTCTGGTCGTGGAGGGAGGGAAGTTGGCATTTGGAAAAATTCGGCACGCATTTCCCGAGGCGGAGGACTTTGAATGGAGAAGGGAGGGGGATCGCATCGTGCTAACGCTGGCGGGCGAGGAGTTGGATTGGATGGATATTTTTTCCAGAGAGCGCGATGTGCTCACGATCGAAGTCGATGGGGCCGCGCTGGGAGCGGATGGCGCCGAGATTCGCGGCAAGCTGAAATTCTGGCACGACCGCTTTGAGTTTGAAACATCCAGCGGGGCACTGGATCAACTCGAGCGCATAACGGGAAAAATGAAATCGGTTGTGATTCCCAGGGAGGCCATGGGGTTCGGCGATGTGAAATTCATCGCCTGCATCGGCGCCTTTCTCGGCTGGCAGGCCGTGCTGTTCACGCTCTTCGCGGCATCCATCATTGGCTCAATTGCTGGATTCGCCGGCATCGCTCTGGCTCGCGACCGGGCTGGAGTAAGAATTCCTTTCGGTCCATTCCTCGCGCTCGGTGCACTGCTTTGGCTCTTCGGGGGCAAGGAGCTTATGGAATGGTATCTGGGCGGCTTTCGAGGTGCCGTGGAGTTTTTTTAGAGAGAATGGAAAAAATTCGTGGAAGCGGGGCGGCGCTTGTTTTTTCAATCATTTGGCACTCCCGCCAATAAGATTGATGCCTTTCAAGCCGAAATATGGTGCGGCAGCGAGGAAGTGGCGGTCATTCGAATAGACTTCCTTGAAGCCATGTTCCGCCGCGCAAGCAAGGTGGAGGGCGTCGGCCGAACGGAGGAATGTCGAAGGCGGCGCGGACTGGAAAGCCCTCTCCAAGCGGGCTTGGACTTTATCGGTGAGCGCACACCACATAAAATGAGACGAATGTTGTTCCTCTTTGAACTGGTTCAAAGCGAACAGATATTGCTCTGCATTGAACCGACCCTCGCGGTGAGCACGATGCAGCGCAGCGATGGTTTCTGCTTGGGCATGCCATGCCGAAGCCAAGGCAGTAGCTTCGGCGGCAAGCTTTCGGACCGCCTCAAAACCGTTGTCTTCCAGATAAAGTCGAACCAAGTAACTGGTATCAAAGTATAGAGGATTGGCGTCCATCGCGATCGTCAGATATCATGTCGGTGATGTCTCGATCGTCAGGCTTGGGGCGATAGGCTCCTGCCTTCTGGGCGGTTGCAAATTCTGGAAGAAGCTTGCGATTCGCCCAATACGAGGTGGCAGACTGTTGCATCACTGGAGAAGCTTGTAATTCGCGCTCCAAGGAGTTGAGAACGATCTGCTTGAGGGTTAGGCCGCATTCGATAGCCCGAATTTTGGTCTTTTTGTAAAGATCCTCGGGAATTTCGATGGTCGTTTTCATGTGAGAAGCATACGGGAATATGGTTTTCCGTCAATCCGCCTTGCCCTCGCATGCGCGATCTTCAGGCCCAGATCAATCGAAGCGCTCCGAGCAGTGAGAGGCTGATTAAAAGCCACTCGAAGGCTTTCTGGTTGATTTTGCTGAGAAGGAATTTTCCCGAAAACAAGCCGATCAGGACCGCGGGGGCGAGGAGGAGGTTGAAGAGCAGGGTTTGGGGAGTGATGAGGCCCAGCGAGGCGCTGAAGGGGACTTTGATGATGTTGATGAAAAAGAAAAACCAGGCGGCGGTTCCGACGAATTCGTATTTCGGCAGGCGGCTGGCGAGGAGGTAAACGGTCA
Organism: Terrimicrobiaceae bacterium; assembly: GCA_044345595.1. Classification (GTDB taxonomy): domain Bacteria; phylum Verrucomicrobiota; class Verrucomicrobiia; order Chthoniobacterales; family Terrimicrobiaceae; genus UBA967. The sequence continues at coordinate 53,724 of JBIJAV010000019.1, read as the reverse complement.
TGGCAGGTCCGGCGGCATTGGCCAGCATGGTGGATATGCCTGCGAGAAGGCCAAGTGGCCAGGCGACGGCTGGGTGGTCTGCGGCGATCTCTTGGAGGTAGCTGGAACATTTTTGCAGGATCGTGAGCAACAGGAGTGCGAGGATGATCCAGCCGATGACGGGAGTGAAATAGCCTGTCGGTATTCGGGGCATGAGCGCCCAGCCCAGAATGACGCCGAGCACGGCGGCAGGCAGGATTTTGAGGAGCAGGCGCCACACGGTGAATTTGCGGAAAGCGTGGACGGCGAAGAGATCGGCGAGGATGAGCATCGGCAGGATGACGCCGGTGGATTCCCTCGAGGGCATGACTTGGGTCATCAGAAGAATGCCAGGAATCGCCATGGCGCCGAATCCGGATTTGCTGATGCCCACGCAGGCCGCCGAAAGGGCCGCGAAGAGCCACTGTTGGGCGGCGAGGTCGAGCGGTGTCGGCACGGCTTAGGCGTCCGGTTTGGCCGGAGGCGGTGGCTCGGAAGAGAACGAGAAGGCGGAGTTTTTCTCCTCGAGGTAGCCGATCGTCCAACTGCTCGGCAGGAGCACGACCCAAAAGCCGGAGGCGTCTTGCGCCAATGTGCAGCCCGAGGGCAGGAGCAGTTCGGGGCGCGAGGTGAGGGGAGTGCCTTCCCTCATTGGCCAGCGGGCGAATTGCCACGGGGCGGACTCGACCCGGCAATCGGCACTGTATTCGGTCTCGAGACGGTATTGCATGACCTCGAATTGCAGCGGACCGACCGCGCCGAGGAGCGGCACGCGCTGGACGGCGTCGGGAAGTTCAAATTGCTGTGCAACGCCTTCTTTGAGCAATTGGTCGAGGCCTTCGCGGAAGCGTTTGAATTTTGCCGTGCTGGAATTTCGCAGGTAGGCGAAACACTCCGGAGCGAAGCGTGGAATCTCGTGGTAGGCGAGGGAGGGGTCTTCGGACACCGTGTCGCCGATCAGAAAATCGTAATTCCCCACAATCCCCACGACATCGCCCGCCCAGGCTTCATCAACCGTTTCGCGGTCCTGCGCAAAGAGACGCTGGGAATTGCCAAGCCGGATTGTTTTTCCGAGGCGCGAGTGGGTGGCGACCATATCGCGGCGGAAGCAGCCGGAGACGACCCGGATGAACGAAACGCGGTCGCGGTGCTTGGGGTTCATGTTCGCTTGGATTTTAAAGACAAAACCGGAGAACGCCTCCGAGTGAGGGTCCACTAATTTACTCGAACTGTTTCTGGGCGCTGGCGGGGGCGCGAGCTGGAGGAAGTTGTCGAGCAGGAGTTGGACGCCGAAGTTGTTCGCCGCGCTGCCGAAGAAGACAGGAGTGGCATTCCCAGCACGGACGGCCTCGAAATCGAAATCCGTTCCGGCGCCGTCCAGCAGGTCGAGTTCGTCGCAGACTTTCGCATGGACATCCGGCGCCAACGCGGCTCGCACGGTTTCATCTTGGATGCCTGCAACTGAGACGGGTGCCCGGTAGGCTCCCGCAGGTGTCTTTTCAAAGAGGTGCACGGACTTTTCCTTGCGGTCGAAAACACCTCGGAACTCGGGTCCATCGCCGAGCGGCCAGTTCATGGGCAGCGCGTGGATCCCAAGGACAGACTCGAGCTCGTCGAGCAGTTCCAACGGGGGGCGCGCCGGACGATCGAGTTTGTTCATGAAGGTGAAAATCGGGACGCCCCGTTTGCGGCAGACTTCGAAAAGTTTGCGCGTCTGGGATTCGATGCCCTTACCTGCGTCCACGACCATCACGGCCGCATCAACAGCAGTCAGCACGCGGTAGGTATCCTCCGAGAAATCCTTGTGGCCGGGCGTGTCGAGGAGGTTGACCACGCAGTCGCGGTAGTCGAATTGCAGGACGGTGGAAGACACCGAGATGCCGCGTTGTTTTTCGAGTTCCATCCAGTCGCTGGTTGTGGCGCGCGCATTTTTGCGGGAGGTCACGCTGCCGGCGAGTTGGACGGCGCCGCCGTAGAGAAGGAATTTTTCGGTGAGGGTGGTCTTGCCCGCATCAGGATGCGAGATGATGGCGAAGGTTCGCCGGCGCGCGATTTCGCGCTCTGCGGTGGTCATATTTCAAAGGGTTTGGGAAGCGTGGTCAGGAATCGGGTGCCGGATTTCGTGATGAGCGCAACATCCTCGTGGCGCACGCCGCCGAGGCCGGGAATGTAGATGCCGGGCTCCACAGTGATGACCTGGCCGGGCAGGAATGTGGTGTCGGAAAAACGCGGCGATTCGTGGATTTCGAGGCCTAGCCCGTGGCCGGTGCCGTGGAAGAAGCCCTGCCAGCGGCCGTTTTTGATTTCGGTGGGATATCCCTGCGCGGCGAAATGGTTTTTCACCATGTTGTGGATGATTCGGCCCTCGGTGCCGGGCCTCATGGCGTCGTGGGCGAGTTTTTGTCCGGCCAGGCAGGTGTCCCAAAGATGGCGTTGCGCATCGGTGGCCTTGCCTCGAACGACCGTGCGTGTGATGTCTCCGAACCACCCAGTGCGGGCGTCGCGAGGGAAGATGTCCAGGATGATCAACTGGTTTGCAAAAAGCTGGCCTGATCCGCGCGAGTGGGGGTCGCACGCCTGCTCACCGCAGGCGACAATCGTGTCCCCACGGGCTTCGCCGCCATTGCGCAGGACGGCGGTTTCCATTTCGATGCGGAGGAGTTCCGAAGTGAGCGTGTCGCCATTGAAGGACAGGCTGCCGTCTTTGCGGATGCGCGAGGCGCGTAGAACTTCGAGGCCACGGGTCATGCCGGCTTCGGCGATGCGAATGGCCTTTTCAAGTAATGGGATTTCCTGTCGGGATTTGATTTCCCGCTCCGGGTAAAATGAGCCTCGCACGGGCTTCAATTCGAGGCCTTCCTTTTTCAGGTCGCGCGCCAGCCCAAGTGGAAAATCTGCCGGAACCCTCAACTCTGTGACGCCCTTGGAGGCGATCCACGCGGCGGTGACCTTGGCTTGGGATGGTTTTTTGTCCGGGGATTTGCGCGCTGCTTTTTCGACCTCCGAGTAGGAGTCAACGACATCAACCTTGGCTTCCGCTCGTCCGCGATCCACTTCAAGGTCGTTCAGAAGGATGTATTTTTTTCCATCGACCTCTAGAAAGGCGAAGGCATCCGGCGCACGGAAATGAGTGGCATAAAGCAAGTCGGCGCAGGTCTCGGGGCATCCGAAAATAAGCTTGGGTCGCGACATTCGACCACCATAGCAACCGCTTCGGGAAATGCCAGCGGGACTCAAAATGATTTCAGCGACCTCATCGCTGTGAGAGAGTCACTTCATGTTGCCAAATTTTGTTCTCATAGGGTTCATGGGATGTGGGAAATCCAGTGTTGGTCGGCGCTTGTCGAGCCTCACAGGACATCGCTTCGTTGACTCGGATGAGCTTGTTGTGAAGGCCGAGGGCAGGAGTATTCCTGAAATTTTCGCCTCATGCGGTGAGGAGGGGTTTCGTGAGATCGAACAAAGGGTGCTTGCAGATCTCGTCGGCGTCGCCGGTATGGTTCTTTCAAGCGGAGGCGGCGCCATTCTCCGGCAGGCCAACCGCGAGGTATTGAAAAAGATCGGAATCGTTGTGTGGCTCGATTCCGATCCGAATATCCTCTTCGATCGCGCAATCCGGAGTGGGAAGCGTCCGCTTCTGCAAACGCCGAACCCTCGAGAGACATTTGATCAACTCCTCTTGGCAAGAAGGCCGATTTACGAATCGGCTGCGGATTTTCGCTTCGACTCGACCCATGTGAATCAAGACGAGGCTGCGCGAAAGGTGCTTGAGCAGGCGATGCGACTCCAGTCCCAGAGACCCTGAGGCTGTCTCAGGGTAGCGGGAACCGGGCTGTGAAGCTCGTCACCTCGCGGCGCAATGCTGCCAGACGGGATTCATCGTTCCGGGCGTCGAGCGCTGTGTGGATGAAGTCCGCGACCTGCATCATGTCATCCTCGCGGAGGCCGCGGGTAGTCATGGCAGGCGTGCCAATGCGGATGCCGCCGGTTTTCATGATCGACTCGGTATCGAAAGGAATCGCGTTTTTGTTCACCGTGATCGCGGCCTTGTCGAGCACCACCGAGGCTTCCGCGCCCGTGATTCCCGCAGGGCGGAGGTCAACGAGGAGGACATGATTGTCGGTGCCGCCGGAGACGATGCGGTGGCCGAGTTTTGAGAGTCGTGCAGCGAGAGACTTGGCATTGTTCACGACCTGCTGGGCATAGTTGCGGAAATCCGGTTGCAGGGCTTCTTGGAAGCAAACGGCCTTCGCAGCGATGACATGCATGAGCGGTCCGCCTTGAACGCCTGGGAAAACCTGGCCGTCGATCTTCTTGGCGAATTCTTCTTTGCACATCACAAGACCGGCACGCGGTCCGCGCAGGCTCTTGTGTGTCGTTGTCGTGACAAAATCTGCGTAAGGGAATGGCGAGGGATGCACGCCGCCGGCGACGAGTCCCGAGATGTGGGCCATGTCCACGAAGAGGTAGGCTCCCACGGCATCCGCGATTTCGCGCATGCGTTTGAAATCAATGATGCGCGGATAGGCCGAAGCTCCGGCGGTGATCATTTTGGGGCGAACCTCCTCGGCTTGGCGGGCGAGGGCGTCGTAGTCGATGATCTCGGTTTCGCGGCTCACGCCGTAGTGGTGAACCTCGTAAAGTTTTCCAGAGAAATTCGCCTTGTGTCCGTGAGTGAGGTGACCGCCGTGGGCGAGATCCATCGTCAGGATTTTGTCGCCGGGTGTCAGCACGCTGAAATAAACGGCCATATTTGCCTGGCTACCGCTGTGGGGCTGCACATTGACGTGCTGCGCTCCGAAGAGCTTTTTCGCGCGGTCGATGGCAAGTGTTTCCACGATGTCCACATACTCGCAGCCTCCATACCAACGGCGGGCTGGGTAACCCTCGGCGTATTTGTTGGTGAGGCACGAACCCTGCGCCTCGATGACGGCGCGGCTGGTGAAATTCTCGGATGCGATCAACTCGATATGTTCAAACTGGCGTTTGTATTCCTTCTCGATGGCCGCTGCGATTTCGGGGTCGGTTTCAGCGAGGGTGGAGGCTTCAGTTTGGGATTCGGCGGATGTCGTCATGGGATTTTGATTAATGATTCGTAATACGGATGGCATGGCCTGTTCGATACTGCGCTTGCACTCGGCATAGACGGCCCGGCCTTGGCCAATGGGATCCGGCACATCGGGCGTGCCTTTTTCGTCGAAGCGGAGCAGGCGAACCTTGTGAATGAATTCCGGAAAAAACATGTCCACCAGGCGTTGGTGTTCGCGCGTCATGACGAACACATGGGAGGCTTTCTCCAGCAAATCCTCGGTAAGGGGCTGGCTGCGGAATTTTGAGAGATCGATGCCTTGGGCGGCGAGAACATCCACCGCATCGCGGCTCGCGGGGGCTCCCTTCGGGGCGCTGAGCCCGGCCGAAAAGACAGCGACTTCCCGCAGACTGCCCGACATTTCACGAAACAGCGCCTCCGCCATTGGGCTTCGGCAGACATTGCCCGTGCAGATGAATAAAACACTTCGTTTCTGTTTCTGGCTCATTCGGTGTGAAGCAGTTTAGTTTCGCTGGGAATCAAGTCAAACGCTCTCGGGCATGGTGAGGTTCAATGCTCCGTGGCATCCCCGGTCGCAGGTGGTGTGCTGGTGTCCTTATACCAGAGAATTCCGTGCTTGCGGAGGTTCAATACCAGGGCACGGAGGTTGTTTGCCATTTCCCGGTTGCTGATGAGTGTGCCGAGCACGCCGCTGCCTGATTTGGCTTGATCTACGAGCTTGTGGATGGCGGAAAGTGTCTGCTGGAGCTCGTCTGCGGCCTTTTTTGCGGAATCCATCGTTGCTTTTCCGCTGCTTAGTGTGGTGTCGAATTGTTTCGACGCCTCTGCGATCTGGCCTGTGGCGGTTTGCAGGTTTTTCATCGTTGCCGAAATGGAATCGAGCTCGTCTTTGGAAAGAACGGTCGAGTCGAGCTTCTTCACCACCGCATTGATGTTCCCCACGGTCGTCCTGAGGTCGGCGATCAGATCCCCCGCGCCGGCGGTCATTCCCGCGATGCCTCCGCCATTTTCGGTGCCTTTGAGGACGGTCCCTGGCTTGATGAACCCCTTTTCCTTCCCGTCGCCGTCGAGTGCGATTTCGATGTATTTGTCGCCAAGAAGTCCCGAGCTGCCTATGGAAAAGTTGCTTCCGACCGGGATTTGCACTTGTTCAAGGATACGGACATCCACATAGACCCCGCGCATGTCGGGAAGGATCGTAGGGTCGTTTGTGATGCGGCCGACCTTCGCTCCGGCCAGCAGAACCTCGGACCCGCGGAGAAGTCCGCTGGCGTTGGCGAATTCCACCCGCACATTGTAGTAGTTCGAAAATCCCTCCCCGAGCCGTCCGAAGTAGACGACCATGAGTCCAACGGTCACCAGTCCGATGAGGATGAAAATTCCAACCTTGATTTGTGTGCCTCTGTCTTCGCTGCTCATGTGTGGGTTTCTAATAAATGGTTTCTCCCGATCTTCCATCCACAAAATCCCGTATCGTGGGATCTGTGGTCGCGCGGAGGTCGTCCGTGCTTCCGGTGAAATAAATGCGCCCCTCATTCAGCAGGGCCACGCGGTCGGCAATGTGGTTGCAACTTACCATGTCATGCGTGACGACGACCGAGGTGACATGCAGCTCGGACTGCAGGCGGCGGATCAATTTGTTAATGCTGTCTGAAACGATGGGGTCGAGGCCGGCCGTGGGTTCGTCATAGAGGATGACATCGGGCGGCGAGATGATCGCCCTCGCCAGGGCCACCCGCTTGCGCATGCCGCCGCTCAGGTTCACCGGCATTTTTTTGTCGTGGCCTCGCATGTTGACCATGCCAAGCGATTCCTCGACCTTGCGCCGGATCACCGCCGGGTCGCGCTCCCCGCGCTCCCGAAGAGGGAAGGCGACATTGTCGAAAACATTCATCGAGTCAAAAAGGGCGCCATCCTGGAAGAGCATACCGATTTTTCGGCGCACCGGCTCGAGTTCGCGTTCCTTGAGGAGGGTCACCTCCTGGCCCTCGAACAAAATGCTCCCCGAGACCGGGCGCATAAGACCTATCAGATGCCGCAAAAACACGCTCTTGCCGCCTCCGCTCTTTCCCAGCAGGACGAGTGTTTCGCCTTTATAGATATCCAGCGAGATGCCCTTCAGGATTTCCTGGCCACCGATTTTTTGGACGAGGTCCCGGACTTGGATGAATGGCGTGTTCTTCATTGGCCGGCGGGAAAGAGAACATTGAGTGCCATGGTGAGGAAAAAATTCACAATGAGGATGGCGAGCGAACAATTCACAACCGTGGATGTCGTGGCGCGTCCGACTCCCACTGCTCCATCCTTTGCGTTCAAACCCTCGCGGCAACTGATGAATACGATGACTCCCGCAAAGAAAAAGCCCTTCACAAGGGCCATGATAATATCACTCGAATCCGCAAACTTTTGGGTGTTGGCAAGGAAGTAAACACCAGAAATGTTCAGAACATTCACGCCCACATAATAGCTGGCCAGAATGCCGCAGCCGACGCATTCCACGACAAGAAACGGCATCGAAATAAACATCGCGAGTGCGCGTGGCACCACAAGGTAGTCCACCGGGTTTACCGCCAAGGCACGCAGGGCGTCGATTTGTTGTGTGACCCTCATGGTGCCGATCTCCGCGCTCATGGCGGCTCCCACGCGACCTGCCACCATCAAGCCGGCTAGAACCGGGCCAAGTTCGCGGAACATCGAGATAGCGACGACAGGGCCAACAGCTGTTTCCATGTTCAAGCTCGCAAATTGGAAATACGCCTGCGCCGTAAAAACTGCTCCTGTAAAAGCCCCAGTAACAATGACCACCAACTGCGATCTGAATCCAATCTCGGCGATTTGTTGAATCACCAACTTCGGTCGAATGCGGCCGCAGAAGATCGAAAGAATGGTTTCGCTCGCCAGCATGGCCACCTGACCCAGAAAAGTCAGAAAGGCAGTGTAAAGATTCGAGAAAATTCCGATGAGTGGCATGCGGGTTTCTGCTGCGGCGTCAGTAAATGCGCTGTGTCTTCTTGAGCAAGCTGCCCGTTGGCGGTGCTTGCCCCACGAAGAGGGCATTCAAGCCGAGCTTTCTGAAGAGCGATTCCAAAGTGCTTGCGGAGGGAACTTCCCCTGAAAACTCCATGTAAACAATATCGTGATTCGTATCGATTTTATAGCGGAGGTTCGGGATTACATCCAATTCCAGAGCCAGTCCGAGCATTTTCTCAGGCTGGCGAACACCGGCTGCATAAATTTCCAGCTCGCTCATGCGCCGATCATGTCTCGTGGTCACTCCAACGCAAGGCCGATTTTGGCGTGAGGTAGTCTTGATTCCTGTTGATATCCTCCACCTCCTTGGGCAGGATGCGCGCCTCTTGTCCGCCTCGAAATGATCTCCCGATTCCTTGCGATTCTTGCTGCAGCATGCTTCTTCACCAGCCTGCTCGCGTTTGCAGGCGACCCCGCTGATTTTTTTCTGAAGGCCTATCAAGACTATCAGGCTGGAGAAAAATTCGAGCGCGACGGGCGTTTGAGGGATGCCATGAATTCCTATGCATCCACTGTCGCCATTCTTGAGCAGATCAGGAAAGACGACCCCTCCTGGCAGGAGATCGTGGTTAATTTCCGCATGCGCAAGGCCCAGGAAAATATCGAGCGCCTCCGCGCCATGGTTGCTTCCGAGCCTGAAAAACTGCCCGCGCACGAGGATCCGCTTCCCACGCGCGGCTTTGAAATCGACATCCCCGAGCCGGCCGTGACCACCCGGCCCCGCCAGCAGAAGGCCGCTCCGTCCGAGAAGAAGGATGTCGATTCCGACTTCACCCGCGAAAAAATCGCCAGCCTGGAGCGTCAGGTTGCCCAGTATCAAAAGCTTCACGCCCAGGAGAAAAAAAAGCGTGAAGCTCTCGAGGGAGATGTCTCCAGTGTCAAAATGGAGCTCGAAAAGACCAAAACCGAGCTTGTGGCCGTGAATTCCCGCCTCGCCCAGTCTGATGATGCCCTTCAGCGAACTTCATCGGAACGGGACGATCTCAAAAAGAAACTCGGCGAACCGCAAGACAAGAAGATCGAAAAGCTCTCTGAACGCATTGCTCAACTCGCAGCGGAAAACGAGGTCATTCAAGAGGAGAACGACCGCCTCGTCGGAAAACTTGAAAAAGCCGCCTCCTATATTTCAGAAAGCAAAAAAGTCCTTTCAGCAACCGATGAGGATCGCCGCAAGGTGGCCGCCGAACGCGACAAGGGTCTCTCACGCATCAAGCGCATGAAGGATAACGAGGTCGAACTCGAAGCCCTCAAAGCGGAAAAATCCAATCTCCAAAAACAACTCGCCACCCAGAAACCCGAACTCGAGCGCCTCCTCAAAATCCAAGCCGAAAACAAAGAACTCGCCCAGAAACTCGCCGCCTCCGAAAAGAAACTCGCCGAAGCGTCCAGCGCGGGCGGGATTTCCAAGTCCGAAGCTGAGGGCCTTCAAGAGGAAATTGGACTGCTTCAGGACCGCCTCGCAGCCTCGCGTCAGGATTTGGTGGCCCGCGATGCGAGCGTCAAATCCCTCACAGCTCAACTCGACGAGGCCTCCGGCGAGTTGGCGCGACTTCGCCTAAATCCCGAACCGAGCGAGGAGCAGAAACGCCTCTTCACCGAGAGCCAACTCCTCCGCCAGATCGTCATTCGCCAGATTCATGAACAAAACGAGCGCTCTCAGGTTGTGTCCGAATTGGAAAAAGAACTCGTGCGCCTCCAGGTTCAATCCGAAGCCTTGGCCTCATCGCTTGGGATTCTTTCGAATCCACCAAAGGTAGTGAAGGAAGAGGAGCTCATCCTTTTCCGTGAGCCGCTCGTTGTGCTGAAAGACCCCGAAGTGGACGGCGCCGAACTCTCCCTCACCGTCATCAAACCCTCCGGCTCCCAGCGCCAATCCACCGGAGGAGCGGAGGCTCTTTCCGATGAGGCCAAACAACTCGCGGACGAGGCCTCCACTCTTGTCAATCAGCGACGCTTCCGCGACGCCGAGAAAAAATACCAACGGATCGTGGAAATGGTCCCGGGAAACCACTTCGCCCTCGCCAACCTCGCCGTCACTCAAATTCAGTCCGGCAAACTCTCGGCCGCCCAGGTCGCTCTGGAAAAAGCCGTCGCCTTGAAACCCGACGATGTTTTCGCCTTGGTGAACTTGGGTAATGTCTACTGCCGTCAAGGCCGCTTCGACGACTCGATCGCCATCCTCAATCGCTCCCTCCAAGCCGATTCCAAAAACCCCGTGGCCCACAATTTCCTCGCCATCGCCCTCGGGAAAAAAGGCGACACGGCCAAGGCGGAGGAGTCCTTCCGCGCAAGTCTCGCCATCAATCCAAACTACGCGAACGCCCATTTCAACCTCGCCGTCATGTATGCCACTTCCGAGCCCCCCTCGCTCCAACTCGCCAAGAAGCACTACGAAAAAGCCAAGGACCTCGGCGCCGAGCCGGATTCCGTTCTCGAGCGCCGCCTCGCCCAAATCCAGCCAGCTCCTTGAATCCGCGCCCAGCTCGGGACTCGCGAAAAAATGTGAGTCCAAAGTTGCCATGCGGAACGAACATTGTTAGAACCACCAAACTTTATGGCTTACACCGTCACGCGTCCGCGCCTCACTTTGGCCGAAAAGATCTATCTGCCTTCGATCGTCGCGGGCCTTCTGATCACGCTCAAACACATGCTCCGCCTCCTGACGGGCCAGACGAAAGTCACAATGCAATACCCCGAGCAGAAGTGGGACGCGCAGATGCCGGACTGGTATCGAGGTGCTCCCACTCTCGTGAGCAATGAGTTTGGACGAGACAAGTGTGTGGGCTGCCAACTTTGCGAATTCATTTGCCCGCCCCGCGCGATCACCATTCATCCCGAAGAAATCCCCGCCGACGAGCGCTGGGGCAAGGTGGAGAAACGCCCCAAGACATTCGACATCGATATGATCCGTTGCATCTACTGCGGCCTCTGCGAAGAGGTCTGCCCGGAACAAGCGATCTATCTCCGCAAGGATTATTCTATCACCGGTCTCTCCCGCGCCGAGATGGTTCACGACATCCACAAACTCCGCGAACTCGGCGGCGAAATGCCCGGCCTCGTCAACAAGTGGAACGAAAAAAAGTAGAACAACCCGCCTCCGACTGGTAGAACGCCACCTCACACCACCACATGCAACTCGCCCTTTTCTCGATCTTCTCCCTTCTCATGCTTGCTTTCGCGCTGGGAGTGATCCTACTGAGAAACCCCGTCTCCTGCGCCATGTGCCTCGTCATGTCGTTCGTTGCCTTGGCAGCCGTCTTTGTGACGCTGGATGCCTACTTCATCGCCGTCGTCCAGGTCCTTGTCTATGCCGGCGCCGTGATGGTGCTTTTCCTCTTCATCATCATGTTGCTCGACCTGCGTGAGGAGAAACGCCGCCGCGTCCGCCTGTCCGCATGGGTTGGTGGCGGCATCGTGGTCGGAGGCTTCCTTTCTGCTCTCACCCAAGTCATCTCCGCCCTCCCGGCCTTGGATGTCGTGAAACCCGCCGTTTCCCACCCCATGGCAAATGATGTCGCCCTGGTCGGTTTCGCCCTTTTCCGTAATTTCAACCTGCCCTTCCAAATCATCGGCGTCCTCCTCCTCGTGGCCACGGTCGGGGTTGTTCTCCTCAGCAAGAAGGAACTTAAGTGATTCTTTGATTTCTCCATGCCAACCTTAGCGCATTACCTCATCGTCAGCGGACTCCTCTTCGCCATCGGCCTCGGCGGAGTTCTTCTGCGTCGGAATATTCTCATCATTTTCATGGGTCTCGAACTCATGCTGAACGCGGCCAATCTCTCCCTCGTTGCCTTCTCCCGCTTCAACCTGACTCCCGACGGCATGCCGAACTACAATGGCCAAGTGCTCGTGTTTTTCATCATCACCGTCGCCGCCGCCGAGGTCGCCGTAGGCCTCGCCATTATTGTCGCGCTCTTCCGCGCCAAGCAGACCACCCATGTTGAAGACTTGAATACGCTGAAGTTCTGATGAGCACGCAAACCGCGCCCTGGATTATTCTTTTCACCCCGCTGATCAGCGCCGCGCTGATCCTCCTCCTCGGGAAATTCTCAAAAACACTCAGCGCCTCCCTCGCGCTCATCGCAGCCATCACAGGGTGCGTTCTGAGTTGGTGGCTCTTTAATCAGCCGGTTGATGGCAAGATGCTCTCCCTGAATTGGCTGACTCTTGGTCCTGAGCTGAATCTCACCATCGGCGTGACCCTTGACCACCTGAGCAAGGTGATGCTTCTGGTGGTGACCTCCATTTCCGTCTTGGTTTTCACCTACTCGCTCGGCTACATGCGCGACGAGGAGGGGTATTCCCGCTTTTTTGCCGGTCTCTCGCTCTTCTTGTTCTCCATGCTCGGTATCGTGCTGGCGGATAACTTTGTGATGATGTTTATCTTCTGGGAACTCGTTGGCGTGAGTTCTTACATCCTCATCGGACATTATTACTCGAAGGATTCGGCAGCGGATGCCGGAAAACAGGCATTCATAGTGAACCGTATCGGCGACTTCGGTTTCTTGCTCGGTATTCTTCTCCTCTGGTTTGGAACTGGCACCGTTGTATTCAGCGAGTTGATCGAAGCCATTCCCGGTCTGGCCACAGCCCCGATTTACCTCACGGTCGCCTGCGTGCTAGTCTTCATGGGAACCATCGGCAAGTCCGCACAGATGCCGCTCCATGTGTGGTTGCCGAATTCGATGGAAGGCCCGACGCCGGTTTCTTCCCTTCTTCACGCTGCGACGATGGTTGCGGCAGGTGTTTACATGTTGGCTCGCATTTTCCCGATTCTGGAAATCGTCCCGGACGCCCGCGAGATCATTGCCTGGGTTGGCGGCATCACCTGCTTCGCCGCCGCGCTCATGGCCACCCAGCAGAGTGATATCAAGCGTATTCTGGCTTATTCCACCATTTCCCAGCTCGGTTACATGGTCCTCGGCATTGGCGTCGCTCCGACATCCGATGTCGCGATGTTCCATCTCTTCACCCACGCCTGCTTCAAGTGCCTCCTCTTCCTTGCCGCCGGTTCCGTCATGATCGCCATGCACCACGAGGTGGACATGTGGCACATGGGTGGACTTCGCAAGAAGACCCCGGTGACCATGATTTGCTTTTTCCTCGGAATGCTGGCCCTTGCCGGATGCCCCTACACCAGCGGTTATTTCAGCAAAGACCTTATCATCGAGTGGGCTGTCGTGAAAATTCCGTTCCTCGGCTGGCTCGTTGCTGCTGCTGCTGGACTCACCGCTTTCTATATCTTCCGTGAGTTCTTCGTGATCTTCTTCGGCAAAGCCCGCAGCGAGCACGCGGAACATGCCAAGGAGCAACCCATCACCATGTTGGTTCCGATGCTCGTTCTCTCGGTTCTCGCCATTTTTGCTGGTTTTCCGTTCATTCAAGACCACTTCTTCAAGTTGGCCCGCCCGGACCACGAACTCGTTCCACACCTCTTGCACCCGCTCCTCTACGCCATGTTCTTTGGCGGCGCGGGCCTCTCGGCCTTGCTCTACTTCAAAGCCCAAAAGGATCCCATCTCCATCCCGCTCTTTGCGAACCGCCTCTACATCGACAATGTTTACTTCTGGTTCGTCAATAACATCCAAGGCGGAGGAGCGGCGTTTCTCTCTTGGGCGGATCGATGGATCGTTGATCTCCTTGTCGTTCAACTTCCAAGCAAGCTCACTTGGGCCTGCGGGTTCGCTCTGCGCTTCCTTCAACTCGGTAACATCCAAGCCTACGCCTTCTTCTTCGGAGCCGGTGTGGTCGGCCTTCTTTACATCCTGATTTCCAAATGAGTTCCGTCAGCCCGCTTCTCTTCCTCATTCTTGTGCCGATCCTCTCGGCCGTGCTCGTCATGGCCGGAGCCAATCCGAGGTTCACTTCCATCCTCGGCGCAGCGCTGAATGTGCTCTTCCTTCTGGCAGTAGCCGTTTTCTTCAATCCCGCGCAGGCAGGCTTCCAATTCGTCTCCAGCTTCCCGGTCGTTCCACAGCTGGGCATCAGCTTCACATTGGGAGCGGACGGACTGAGCCTCATCATGCTTTTCCTTTCGGTGATCGTCACGCTGGCAGCAGTTTGCGTGGCCCGTGCGCCGCTTGAAAATGCCCGTTGGTTCTACGCCAGCATCCTTTTGATTTCAGCCGGTGTGGTTGGAGCGTTCGCTTCGGTGGATGTGTTCTTCTTCTACATGTTCCACGAGTTGGCCCTCATCCCGACCTTCCTCCTCATCGGTATCTGGGGCTCGGGGGACCGTCAGGCGGCCGCATGGAAAGCCACGGTTTATCTCGCGACTGGCAGTTTCATTCTCCTCCTCGGCATCATTGGCTTGTATCTGATCCAACCGGAAGGCGCCCGTTCGTTTGACCTCCGCCAGATGGTTGCCAACGCGCAAGCGGGACAAGTTCCCGATTCGCCGGTTGTTTATCTGCTTCTTTTGGTTGGGTTTGGTATCCTTGTCTCCCTCTTCCCGTTCCACACGTGGGCACCGCAGGCCTATGCAAGCGCTCCTGCTCCGGCATCCATGCTGCACGCCGGCGTGCTCAAAAAATTCGGCCTTTATGGTTTGATCCGCTTGGCTGTTCCGATTCTTCCGGAATCCGTTCAGGCATTTGCCCCAATCCTTCTGACTCTGCTTGCCTGTAATATCCTCTATGTCGGGTATTGCACGATTGCCCAACGAAAGCTGGATCTCATGCTCGGCTACTCCAGCGTCATGCACATGGGCTACATCTTCCTTGGATTCGTGGCCTTGAATCAAGTCAGCCTCACCGGAGCCTCGCTCATGCTCCTCAGCCACGGTCTCACCATCGCCGTTCTCTTCGCCCTCTGTGGGGAAATCCGTGAGCGCACAGGCACTTTGGATTTCTCCGAACTCGGTGGAATCGCCCGCGCGACACCAAAACTCGGCCTTGCTTTCGGTTTCGCTGCCATGGCATCCGTCGGCCTCCCCGGCTTCGTTGGCTTTGCTGGGGAATTGCTCGTATTTTTCGGGGCCTTCGCCACAGGCGAACCGCAAATGGGCTTCCTCGACGGCAAAGAGGTCTTCGGCTTCAACGGCTACCAAATTGCAACCATCTGCGCCGTCTGGGGTATCGTGATCTCCGCCATCTACATGCTCCGCGCCTACCGCCGCGTGTTCATGGGGCCGCTGTCTGATCGCTGGTCTCGCCTGACCGATCTCTCCGGATTCCCGCATGCCGCAATCGTTATTCTTCTCGCCATCATGCTGTTCTTCGGATTCTTCCCGCAAATTCTCGTGAACCTCGTTACACCCGCTTTGCTTCTGCCATGATCCCGCCCGTCGCTCTTGAAATCTGTGTCGTCTGTCTGGGCATCTTCCTGCTCATGGCGGAATCCTTCAGCTTTAAATCCAACAAAGTCACCCTCGCACACGGTGCCATCTTTGGCTTGGTTTGCGTTTTCATCCTCAGCTTCTTCATCGAAACTAACCCCGTTGGTATGCAGGATTCGGGATTCTATGTGGTGGATAGCCTATCGCTTTTCTTCAAACGATTCGCTCTCCTCGCAACCATCCTCACCCTGATTCTGGCGATCGACTACATACCAATCGTCCAACGCCTCGTGCCAGCCGAGCGTCCTGAAGCCGGTTCGGGAGAGTTTTTCATCCTGCCTGTCTTCACTTGTGCAGGCTTGATGTGGATGGCCTCCGCCTCCGACTTCATCATGATCTTCTGCGCTTTGGAGTTGGTCACGATTTCACTCTATATCCAGGTGGCCTACACCCGCCGCAGCCTCGCCAGCCTCGAAGCCGGCACGAAGTTCCTCGTCCTTGGGGCTCTCTCAACCGGATTCTTCATCTATGGCATCACCTGGATTTTCGGCATGACGGGTGAGACGAACCTCGCTTCCATCCAGAATAACCTCTCCATCGTCCCCGAAGCGAACCACACCGCCATCCTTTTTGGCCTTGCAATGGTGCTTGTTGCCATCGGCTTCAAAATTGCCGCTGCCCCATTCCAGTTCTGGGTTCCAGATGTCTATCAAGGCGCGCCAACGCCAATTACCGCCTACCTCGCCGTCGCCTCGAAAGCCGCTGGATTTGTCATTCTCATCCGTGTGCTCCAGCCGTTCTTCGTTCTGGAATCGTTCCAAGATAAACTGATCCTCGTTCTCATTCTTTTGGCAGCCCTCACCCTGATCTACGGAAACCTGGCCGCCATTCCCCAAACGAACTTCAAGCGCCTCCTCGGCTACTCCAGTATCGCCCACGCCGGATACCTTCTCGTCGGCCTCGCCGCCATCGGCGATGCCTTTGCGGGCCGCGCGGTGGTTTTTTACCTTGGCGGCTATTTCCTGATGACCTTCCTCGCTTTCCTCGTCATGGTGCCCGTTACCAAGGCCACAGGCGGCGATGATCTCTCGCACTTCAACGGCCTTGCCCGTCGCGCTCCCGGTCTCGCCCTCGCGATGCTCATCGCCGCTGCCTCGCTGGCTGGCGTTCCGTTCACTGTCGGATTCTTCGGCAAATTCTTCATCTTCGAAGCCGCCATGAACCAAGAGCTCTACCTGCTCGTCCTCATCGGCGTCGTCACTGTAGCCAGCGGCTTCTACTACTACTTCAAAGTCATCCGCGCCATGTATTGGCAGCCCGCGCCGGAAGGTTGCGGCGAGGTCGCCGTTTCGCCCCTCTCCAAGCTGGCCATTGGGCTTTGCACCCTGCTGATCCTCATTCTCGGATTCTACCCGCAGCTGCTCATCCGCTTCCTGCCGTAGTCGCTTCCGCTAATGGACGATTTCTGGAACCAGTGGCAACCGCGCGAGCGGGCCACCCTGTGTTTCGTCATTCGTGATGGGCAAATCCTCCTCATTCGCAAAAAACGCGGCCTCGGCGCGGGAAAAATCAACGCCCCCGGCGGCCGCATCGAACCCGGCGAGGCCGCCCATGATTGCGCCGTGCGCGAGACTCAAGAGGAGGTCGGCATCACGCCCCATGGAGTCCAGTCCCGTGGAGAACTGCATTTTCAATTTGTTGACGGCTACAGCCTCCACTGCACTGTCTTCACGGCCGATTCCTTTTCTGGCACCCTCATCGAAACCGACGAGGCCCTTCCGATCTGGACGCCGATTGACCAGATTCCCTACCACGAAATGTGGGCCGACGACATCCACTGGCTGCCCGGCGTGATCGCGGGTGGAGCCTTCACTGCCTACTTCCACTTCGATGGCGACACGATGCTCTCAAAACATGTTCATTGGCATTCCGCCAACCCACAGCTCGCCGCATCCGAACTCTAAAACACAACGAATGAAAGCGCCGCTCACCGCAGAAGAAGAAGCAAGAAATTTGGTCACAGCCTTTCCCGGTCAGGATGCTTTTCTATTTGGCCTGTTGGAGCGTCAGTTGAACATCCTCCACCAGCGCTCCCAAGTGATCATAGGCTTTGCCGCCGTCGCCATCACCACCACAGGCTTCTCCGGCAGGCTCATTGCCGGCACAAACACCCACGCCCAGGTTCTTATCATCGTCGCCATGGCCCTCATTCTGGCCTCCTGTTTCTGGATCTTCGTCCGCGTCCTTGCTGTGAAATGGGTCCTCACCCGCAGCATCCAGCCCGAGATCGTCCAAACACTCGCCGCCATCATCACCTGCCGCGATTCCAAAACCGCCGCCTACCGCCTCGGCTCCATCGGCGTCTTCCTCGGCCTCACTATCTACGCCGCCGCGATGGCCATCATGCTCCTCAACCCCACCCCCCTCACAATCCCCATCCGCTAAAAATCGAACCCCACCAAGCGCGGCAGCGCTCAAACCCTTGGTCAACCTTTGCCTTGCTCACGCCCCTGCTCGCTGCGCCCTCCGGGCCATCTGCGATGTGCTTCCTCCGCCGCGCCCGCGGCTTCGGTTGGCTTGACCCAAGACTGAACCGCTCCGTCCCCACGCCGTCCCTTTCCCATCACGCCGCGTGCTCGCAGAAACGCCGCTTCTCTCCGACCCGTAGGCTCTACGAGCCGGAGGGCGGCTGAAAAATGGGACATGCGAGGACGATGAACCCAGTGTCACGCCGTAGCCGCGAAGCGCGTAGGCGGATTCCTTCAAATGATTTTGTCACGATCCGCGCTGCCACGCGGGGCGCTAAAGAGGGGAGCACGGTCGTCCCGACCGTGAAAGACACAGGCGAGGCAACCTCATCGATACCCTCATAGCGCAAATGAAACCCGAGCCGCAGCGAGCCCCTTTTCCAAAACAAAAAAACCTTGCGGATGCACTCAAACAGAGGCTTTGTAATAGCGTGCAGATCCTCTCCGAAACGACTCGGAAGTCGCCGCAACCAGACACATCAAATCCACCCGAGAATCCATGGAAATCCCAGCCCCATCCGGCACACCGGCAGTCCGACCACTCGCCCGGTTTCCGCACGGCTTCAGCCTCATCGAGGTCACCATCGCGCTGGGGGTTTTTGCTTTTGCCATGATTCCAATTATCGGCCTCGTTTCATCAGGCATGAAGAGCCTGCGCGGGTCGATGGATGATGGTGTGCGCGGTGAGATTGTGCGGAAAGTCGTCGCGGAGGCAGGGCGTGTGCCTTATACGAACCTCTCCTCATTTAATGGCACAAATTTCTATTTCGATGACGAGGGCGTTCAACAAGCCTCCAGCAATGCGCAGACAATTTTCGTGGCGAGCAATTCCATCGCCAATCCCCCATCCTTGGTCACTACAAACACCAATATCGCGCGACTCTTGCGAGTCACCGTGCGCCACTTCGCCGATACGAATAACAAGACGGTTTACAGCCAGCTTATCCTGAACACCGCCCAATGAATTTTCCGGCGTTGCCATTTCTTTCAGTTCTCAAAAAACAACCTGCCGCGCGCGCCCGCCGCCCGCTGTCGGGATTCAGCCTCGTGGAATTGATGGTCGCCAGCGCAATTCTGGCCGTGATGATGGGCCTCATTTCCTTGGCCATTCGCCAAATGGCCGGAGGCATCAAAACCTCCACCGCCAAAGTGGACGCCTTCCAGAGCGCCCGCACCGGATTCGAGGCTGTGAGCCGAACACTCGGCGTCGCAACGCTCAATACCTACTGGGATTATTTTAACTCCAGTCGTCAACCCCGCTCCGCTTCGAATGCCAGCACATTTCAACCTGCCACCTATGGTCGCCAATCCGACCTGCATTTTCTTATCACAAACAATTTTCCCTCAGTGAGCGGTCTTGAACTAAGCGGCCACTCCGTATTCTTCCAAGCGCCGCTCGGTTACTTTACCAATACCAGTAGCACGAATCCTCCCGGCAGCCTGAATCCTTGCGGTTTTTTCGTGGCCTATGGGAATGACCCCACCAAGCCGAATTTGGCAGGTATTAACGACAGACCACGCTTCCGTCTTTACCAATGGCAACCTTCCTCCGACAGCCTTACGGTCGCCCCAAGTTCGGGAAGAATCACCGATACGGCCTGGATTTCGCCTGCTACTAACAGTGGACTGCGTCCCCTTGCCGAAAACATCATCGCCTTTGTCATCCGCGTTCCTTCGACTGACTCCACCGGTTACTCCACAAATGCCACGAACTACGGCTGGAACTCGCTCACTTCATGGACAAGCGGCAACCAACCCGCACAGATGCACCAACTTCCGCCTCTGGTCAATATCACCATGGTTGCCGTGGAGGAAGCGGCGGTGAACCGTCTCGCAGGCACCGCCTCCAGCGCTTCTGGAGCTTCCACCGCTATGGGAATCCCGAATCCCTCTACCCTCTTCACCACTCCATCTTCCTACGATTCAGACCTCGCTGGGCTTGAACGCGCCCTTTCCGCGAAAAACATTCCCTACCGCACTTTCACCACCACCGTGCCACTGCGCGGCAGCCGCTGGAGCCCGTAAAATCGCCATGCCCGATCCACTCGCCAAACCAAACCGCCCCAAGCCCAATCCTCTCGAAGGCGCCGCGCTCATCATTGTTCTGAGCTGTCTCGTCCTGCTCGCAGCGTTGGCCATCGGGCTCCTCAACCGCGTGGAAGCCGACCGCGCCAACGCCTCGGCCTACCGTGGCAGCACACTCACCCGCAACCTCGCGGAATACGCCATCAATGTCGTCATGGCCCAAATCTCAGGCGCGACAAAATCCGATCCCACACTCGCCTGGGCCTCCCAGCCAGGCGCGATTCGCACTTACAGCGCTTCAGGAAGCACGCTGCAATCTATCTACAAGCTATACTCCTCGACAAACATGGTGGTTGGTGCGTTTCCAAGCGAAGACCTCGACCTTTCAGGTTGGACCAACAACACCGCCCTCTTCACCGATCTCAACGCCCCTGTCGTTTCAGGAACTGGCGGCAGCACCCGCACCAACTACCCAATCCTCGACCCTTCCGCAGTAGGCGTTGTGCAAGGCTTTGACATTATTGGCGCTCCCACAACACCCAGCCAACCCGCCCCCATGCCAGTCAACTGGCTCTATGTCCTCGAAGATGGCACCCTCGTCGCCCCCACATCCGCTGCTGGAAACAACAATGTCACCGTCACCGGCGCCTCGGCCGCAAACCCCATCGTCGGTCGCATCGCCTTCTGGACCGATGACGACACCAGCAAGATTAACATCAACACCGCCTCCGGCGCCCCTTGGAATTACACGAATACCACCGTCACCACGACATGGGGGGCGAGCATGACCACTCGGACTCCTGCCAACTATTGGGACACTCCCATCATAGCATCTTCGCAAGATATTAATCTCGCGATTGCTCAGCCTTGGGCTGCTGAATACCAGCGTTATCCGGGACATCCCGCCTCGGTCTCGCTTTCAGCGGCTTTCACAAACCTCACGACCAACGACATTATGGCGATGGCCCCACGCCTCACTTATCAACACAACAATACGAATGTCGGCTCTCAATGGGGTAGCTTTGTGACAGAAAATTCCCCCAATACGACTTTATGGGGCACCACCACCATTGTAAATCCCGGAATCAACCAAGCTTTTCGCATACCTGATGACGCCTCGCGTCTCTATGCAAATGTGGATGAATTGCTCTTTGCTACGAATCGCTCTGCGACGGGAATCAATCCCGTTACTCCCCAGCAGTTGGAGCAGGCGCGCTTCTTCCTCACTGCTTCCAGCCGTGCACCGGATGTCACGCTTTTCAATACTCCGCGAATTGTTTTTTGGCCGATAACATTTACTGCGGGGAATACTTCAAAAATAACTCCATATGATAGACTTATTGCATTCTGCGGAACCGTGGGAGCAAATACAAACTATGCCGGTGCGAATTCCTACTATTTTACCCGCTGGGCGCCGCTGAGCGCGACGGCTGACTATGGTGCGAATACCCGTCTTTTGGATTACCTCAGACGAATGACCACCAGCCCTGTGCCTGGTTTTGGCGGCTCCTCCGGCATTTTGGGCAAGTTTGGTCTCACGGAGGCCGAGCAGATTACGACGCAGATATTTGACTACATTCGTTGCATTAATGTCAATGATATGTCCATGGCTGCCAGTGCGACTGACACTAAAAACCAATATTCATATGTCTTAATTTCTAATCCAAATACTACAAATTCTGGTGGTGTCGTTCCAACCCGGGGGACCAACGATACACGCGGTTTTGGTCGCTTTCCCACGATCACCAAAGTAGGCATGCATTTTTGGTTTAATACCTATTTTAGAACAACAAATGGAGGTGTGACTAATACCAATGTCTCCCTCTGCGCGCGATTGATGGTAGAGCCATTTTATGCTTCGCATGGACATCCTAGCCCTCAGACCACCAATACCCATACCATCGATGTGAGTGGTCTGTCTAGCTTGAGGTGGGGAACGAGTTCTGCAGACACTACGAATATTTTTATAGGTGGCACGGGAATTCCAATAGACACGGGAAGTTTTACAGCAACTAGTGTAGGGCGCCCGTATGGTGGTAGAGTGTCTGCAGAAAGCACTGCGAATAATGCTAGTTTTATTGTGACCTCGCCATTTACTACGAATAATCCAGGATTAAATACGCCAAGGCCCAATCCGCTTATAAATTCTGCTAACACTTTTTCCACCAATGTCAACGACACTTTTTACTTCAGCGGAGGGGATCTTAGGTTCACCATCAGGGACGCGTCGGGCACGACTCACCAAGTGATCGATGTCAACATGCCACCTATTGCCAATTTACCAGTTCCATTGGATACCACCAAGGTTTGGAAAAGAGATGCCTCCATTACAAGCAATGTAACGACCTACGATACCTTCAAACAATGGGCTAATGGAACCTCTATGCGCAATGGAACCTTCTCTGGTCCGAATGCAACCCTTACAGTCAATCCCGCTACCGACACCAACTACACCGTAACAACTTTCAATGGGCCACTTTCTTGGTCCAGTGGTAATTGGACTAATCAACTCAATAGCTCAGTGTTAAGAGTCGCGCAGCGCACCACTCAAGCTCAAAATATTAAATTTCATCCGGAGGATGTTGTGCGTGCAGTGGGAGTCGAACATGGCGACTTCCGCTTGATTGCGGCCAATCCCAGTGTTGGAACAACTAATTTCGCAACAATTGATGGTGGAGCAGGTGCTTACTATAGCTCAAATTCACACCAGCGTCTTGCCCATAATTTTGTCGGGGAGAATCCTTATTCCATGATGGGTGCCCGCTTCCCTCATCAAAATTATTACAACTCGACCAATACAACATTCACAGCAGGCCTTACAAATTCATCTGTTGCGGAATACGGGCCTCTAACAAACACAAGCAGTGCTACCCACATCATGAATTGGAGCTCAAATAGTATTTATTTGCGCGTTAGTGGAGACGCTGCGAGGACCAATACCACAGCCGTTACCGGCGACTTCGACAACGGATATGGGGCGGCCGGCGATGGGCCCTACATAGGCTTTGCAGACGAAGGCAATGCGCGAGTTTTTCAGTTTAGATACGCTCCGCCTAATAATACCGCCTTAAACTTCGCTGCCCCTTATCTCGATGGAAGCGGCTCGCTCCTTCCCGTCGGTGCAGGGTTTTTCTCCCCGAACCGATTGGTTCCTTCCGCAGGCATCATGGGCTCGCTCCCGACCGGCGTTATTAGTCAGACTCCATGGCAGACCCTGCTCTTTCGACCAAGAGCGTTGACGAGTTCCAGCCATCTTGGCGGAGACGACCCACCCGACTACCTGCTGCTCGATCTCTTCAACATGCCGGTGGTCGAGCCTTATGCCATCAGTGAGCCGTTGTCCACAGCCGGCCGGGTGAACATGAATTACCAGATCCTGCCCTTCACCTACATCAAGCGCTCCACAGCCGTCCAAGCGGCCCTGCATGCCGAGTGGCTCACCGCGATTCCTAATATCGTCGGAACAACCACTAACATTTCAGATCAAGGCCGTAAAACCGGCGGGCCGACAACATCGGCTGCGACGCGAGACGCACGCAACAGCCGCTGGCCGCTGAATCTGAATACCAACACTGGCACACTGCGCGGCTTTGAGGACCGCTTCGGCAGCAACGACATCTTCCGCTCCGCCGCCGAGATTTGCTCGATCCCGCTGGTGCCTACAAACTCCACATGGAGTGCTGTCACAGGTGGAACATTCTGGACCAACTATTCCCTCACTGGCGACAACAGCAAAGAGCGCCCCTATGCCCGCATCTATCCCAAGCTCACCACGAAATCCAACACCTATACCATTCACTACCGTGTCGAGGTCTTGAAAAAAAGTCCAAATACCTCAAGCCAAGACACCTGGTCGGATGCCACAGACAAAGTCATCTCCACCTACCGCGGGTCCACTACCATCGAGCGCTATGTGAACCCCCGCGATCCTGGGCTACCCGACTACGCCAGAATCGCCACGCTTCCGCCTACCGGTCCAAGCGCGCTGCCAAACTTCTACAAATTCCGCATCCTTGGAGAGCGGCAATTCAATCCATGACCTCCGCCCCTGACTCAGTGAATCGTGGACGAGCTACTCCCCAAGCGAAAGGGCCAGCAAGTCTCAGCGTCCTCTTAAAAAAATCCCCCGCCTTTTCCCTCATCGAGCTGTTGGTCGTCATATCCATCATCGGCATCCTTGCGGCCGCAGCCATCGGCGGCCTCAGCAATGTGGCCCGCTCAAGTAACCTCACCAGCGCCGCCCAGCGCCTCGGCGATCAATTCGCCCTGGCCCGCCAAACCGCCGTCGCCCGCAACCTTCCTGTGGAAGTCCGCATCTACGATCTGCCCGACTACGACCTGCCCACTGGCAACCTCATGCGTGGCATCCAGCTTTACCTATCGGATGGCACACCTGTCTCGCGCCCGCTTTTGTTTCCCCAGCGTGTCATCATTTCCACCAATACAACGGCCTCGCCCATGATTGCCTCCATGGACAGCGGAACAACAAACTTCTCCAGCTTCGGCAACCGCTCCTACAGATCCTTCACCATCCGCCCGAACGCCACCTTGAGCATCACAAATACAAGCGCGCTCACCGACACCAATTGCTTCCTCACCGTCCACCACGACAACGACCCCAAGCCCGACGGCATAAAGCCCGCCAACTTCGCCACAGTCCAAATCAACCCCGTCACCAGCAAAGTCACCATCCTCCGCCCGTAACAGCCAACCGAAAAAGCCTGCTCCCACGCGCGCGCTCGTCTGTTTGGAGGGTCAACCTCCGGCTTGACCCAAGACTGAACAGCGTCGCAATCACAACGCCCGTCCCCCATCGCCCCGCCCCCCTTCGCAGAGCATGCAGAAACGCCGCTGCGCGGCTGAGAAGCGGGTCATGCGAGGACGAAGACCCTCCCAGGTTCACGATCCGCTCGCTTTGGAGGGTCAACCTTTGCCTTGCTCGCGCCCCTGCTCGCTGCGCCCTCCGGGCCATCTGCGATGTGCTTCCTCCGCCCCGCCCGGGGCTTCGGTTGGCTTGACCCAAGACTGAACAGCGCCGCAATCACAACGCCAGTTCCCCATCACCCCGCGACCTTTCGCAGAGCCTGCAGAAACGCCGCTGCGCTGCTGAAAATTGGGTCATGCGAGACGATGAACCCTCCCAGATTCACGATCCGCGCTGCCGCGCGAAAGAGGGGAGCACGGTCGTCTCGACCGTGAAAGACACTCGCGCCCTAACCTCAGCGATCACCGATCACCGATCACCGAACGCCGAACGCCGAACGCCGAACGCCGAACGCCGAACGCCGAACGCCGAACGCCGAACGCCGTTCGTTTTAAAAAAAACTTCCTAAAAATAATGTTTGTCATTTCAAATATTGTTTGAAATAACAAACGCATGCTCGCCACTGCAAAGACTCCCGCCCAGAAGTCGAAGCGGTATATTGTGCCGATTCTTGAGCGGGCGCTGATCATTTTGGAGGCGCTGGCAGAGGCTCCGCGCGGGATGGGGATCAGCGAGCTCTCGCGGGAGTTGGGGATGCCGAAGAACAGTGTGTTCCGGATTTTAACGACTCTCTATTCGAGTGGATATCTGCAGCGGGACGAGGAGGGCCGGATTTACAGTTTGAGCCGGAAGATTCTGGCTCTTGGCTACGAGGCGCTGGATGAGCTGAGCCTGGTCGATAAATCCCTCGATGTGATGCGCGAGTTGCGTGATGAGACCGGCGAGACGGTGCTTGTGGGCACGCTGGTTGGGGATCACGGCGTTGTGCTGGAGTTGGTGCCAAGCAGTCAGCCGATCAAGTTTCTTGTGGATGTGGGAGCGCGTTTTCCTTTGCACACGGCGGCTCCTGCCAAGGCAATGCTGGCGTTTTTGCCGAAAACGGATTTGGAGACCCACTTGCAGCGCATTGTTTTTCGCAAGTTCACGGCTTCCACGATCACCAGCGAGGCACCATTTCGCCGTTTATTGGAGGAGGTTCGGGAGAGTGGAGTGGCTTTCGATCGCGAGGAGGAAATGGAGAGCCTGCATTGCGTGGCGGCTCCGATTTTTGATCATCGCGGATACCCCGTTGCTGCGATCTGGATCACCGGACCGTCCTACCGTTTCCGCGAGGAGGATTTTTCCCGTCTTGGCCGGAAAGTCCGTCAGGCCGCAGAGCGCATCTCAGCACGCTTCGGTCACAACCTTTTAAAAACCTAAAATATGGAAAACAAAAAACCCACAGTCATCGTCACAGGCGCCTCGGGCGGCTACGGAGCCGGCATCGCCGAAACCTTCGCCAAGCAGGGCGCGCAAGTCTTCATCACCGCAAGGAATGAAGCGAAACTCAAGGAAGTCGCCTCGCGCATCGGCGCCACCGCCATCGCGGCGGATGCCACAAGCGCGGCGGATTGGGATCGCGTCATCAAGACAGTTATGGATTCCACAGGTCGTATCGATGCCCTGATCAACAATGCCGGAGCGGGCGGACGCATCGCTCCCACAGCCGAACAAAGCGACGAGGAAATCATCCAGACACTTCACCTGAATCTTACCAGCGTCATGCTGGGATGCCGCCGGGTGGCTCCAATCATGACAGCGCAGGGATCGGGAACGATCGTCAATATCTCGAGCGTTTGCGCGAAATATTCCTGGCCCGGTTGGTCGATCTACTCGGCCGCAAAGGCCGGCGTGGAGCGCTTCAGCAAAGGTCTCTACCTCGAAGTGCGCCCGAGCGGCGTGCGCGTCACAGTCCTGACTCCTTCTTGGGGAGCCACTGAATTCTGCGACAACTCCGGTATCGGAGGTCATCCCGCCACCGACCCGGCGGTCCGTGCCAAATGCACGCACCCGCATGAACTCGGAAAAATCGTGGCCGACATCGTCGCCACGCCCGCGCACCTCGAAATCCTCGAGATGACGGTTGTGCCGACCGTGCAGGAAATCATGCCTCTCTAAGACGACGGACGGCGTCTCCCTAAAACAATGACCCGAGAGGAACAGCTTCAAACCTTGCGCTCCCGCCGCGAATGGCCCGTGCTCATTGTCGGCGGGGGTATCAATGGCGTGGGTGTGCTGCGCGATCTGGCACTTCAGGGCATTGATGCGCTTCTGGTGACGAAGGGCGATTTTTCGGAGGGCGCGACGGCGGGCTCTTCGCGGATGATCCATGGAGGCCTGCGCTACCTCGAACAGGCGGAGTTCCGTCTGGTCCAGGAGTCACTCGCCGAGCGAAACCATCTGCTCCAACACGCGCGGCATTATGTGAAGCCGTTGCGCACCACGATTCCAGTCTTCAGTTGGATGGGTGGGCTGAAGGAGGCGGTGTTGAAAATGCTCCGCCTTGGAAATCGCACCGGCAAACGGGGCGCGCTCTGGGTGAAGATCGGCCTGAGTTTTTACGACTACTATGTGCGTCACCAGCGCGTGGTGCCGAAACATCACTTCACATCCGCATCCGCTTCGCTGCGGGAGGTTCCCCAGCTCAACCCTGACATCAAATGCACGGCGGTTTATCACGATGCCTGGGTCACATATCCCGAGCGCCTTTGCCACGAGGTGGTGCGTGATGCCCGGGCGGCGCATCCAGTTTTGGCTCTCAACCATGTTTCCGCATCAGGTATCGATTCAGGAACGATCACCCTGCGTTGCGAGGTCACAGGGGAGTCGTTTGAGGTGAAGCCGCAGGTGGTGGTCAATGCCACAGGGGCTTGGATTGATGAAACCAATGGCAAGCTCGGCCAAAAAACCGAATTCATAGGCGGCACGAAGGGCTCCCATCTGGTGTTGGATTATCCCGAACTGCACAAGGCCCTCGATGGCCAAATTCTCTACGAGAACCCGGAAGGCCGCGTGTGCCTCGTTTTCCCATTCCACGATCGCGTCATCGTTGGCTCCACAGACATTCCAGTGACCTCGCCTGATGAGGCGCGCTGCGATGAGAAGGAGGTGGATTACATTCTGGCATCCGCAAAAGGAATCCTTCCCGGATTTGATTTCAACCGCTCCCGCATTGTCTCCCGGTTTTGCGCCGTGCGTCCACTGCCGCGCAGCCATGCTGGCACAACAGGACAGGTCAGCCGGGATCACAGTTGCCGTCTCACCGAACCTGTCGAGGGACGGCTTTTCCCGATCTATTCCCTGATCGGCGGCAAGTGGACGACCTTCCGTGCGTTCTCCGAGCAGGTGGCGGATCGGGTTCTCAAGGATCTTGGAAAATCCCGTATCCGCTCCACGGCGGAGATGGATATCGGCGGCGGTCGCGGCATGCCCGAATCGGATCAAAAGCTTCAGACATGGATTCCATCGCAAAAAGCGCTTGCCGCTCTGCCTGTCGCGCGCCGCGAGGAGCTTGTTCACCGTTATGGGACCTGCGCCGTGCAAGTGGCGGAATTTGCCGCAGCGGGAGGTGATCAGCCGCTCGCCAACGCTCCAGGCTACACAAGACGGGAAATCGAATTTCTCTGTGAGTGCGAGGATGTCGTTCGCTTGGACGATGTGCTGATGCGCCGGACATCGCTGGCGATTCTTGGCCGCCTCACGCCAGCGGGAATCCAGGAAATTGCCGAAATCTGCGCGGCCAAGCTCGGATGGACTCCCTCGCGTGTCGAAGAGGAAAAGGCCCGCTCCTTCAAAATCCTTCAAGACGAACTTGGCATCACTTTCAACCAACCCAAATAACCAACACCCACTATGTTCAATACCCACAAACCCCGTCTCAACCGTTTCCTTGGCGCTGATGGCCGCTGTCTGGATGTCGCCATCGACCATGGTGTCTTCAACGAATTTGCATTTCTCGATGGCTTGGAAGACATGCCCGCCGTGGTGCGTTCGCTGGTTGAAGCCGGGCCTGATGCGATTCAGATGAACATCGGCCAGGCCGACATCCTCCAATCGATTCCCGGACCCCGCAAGCCGGCCCTCATGCTGCGCACGGATGTTGGCAATCTCTACAATCCCACGACCCATGCGGTGATGTTCGATCAACTCGTGCATTGGGATGAGCCGATCATCGGAGCCCTGAAGGCCGATGCCGCCGGTGTGGTCTGCAATCTCCTGCTCATGCCCGGCCAGCCCGATCTCCACCGTCAGACCGTTCTCAATGCCGCCCGTCTTCGCGCCGCTTGCGACCGCTATGGCATGCCGCTCATGATCGAGCCGCTTGTTCTCAAATCCAACGAACAGAGCGGTGGGTATCAGGTGGATGGAAATAAAAAACTCATCATCCCCCTCGTGCGGCAGGCGCGTGAGTTGGGGGCTGATGTCATCAAGGCCGACCCGACAGACCATCCCGAGGATTACCATGAAGTCGTCCAGGCCGCGCGTTGCCCGATCCTTGTTCGCGGTGGAGGCAAGAAGCCGATTGGAACTGTGTTCAGCGAAGCCTACGCCTATCTCCAACAGGGCGCCCATGGTCTCGTTTATGGCCGCAACATTTACCAGCACCCCAATCCCGCCCGCATCGTTGCCGCCTTTATGGCGATGATCCACGAGGGGGCAAATGTAGAGCGCGCCCTCGCGATCTACGAAGGCCGCTAACCCCCCTTCGAAGGCACTCCCTCCCCTTTATGCTTCTCGGATTGGACATCGGCGTGAGCGTGGTGAAAGCCTCGCTCTTCTCAGAGGATGGAACATCCTGTGTGGCCTCGCTGCCGCATCCGGTTCAATCCTCGCGTCCAGACTGGATGGAAAAAGACGCGGAGGTTCTGTGGCAGGCATGCTGCACGGTGATACGCGATGCGCTTGCGAAGCTGGATTCGCCGCAGGTTGATGCCCTCGGCATTTGCGCGTGTGGGAATGGCTGCGTGCTCCTCGATTCGGATGGTCAGGTTTTGCGGCCTATCATCTTCTCGAATGACACAAGGGCCGCCGACCTCGCTCGTGCCGCCGCAAATGCGCCCTATCGCGCCCGCATTTTTGCCAAAACCCGTCAGGCCTTGTATCCAGGGCAAACCGCCGTGCTGCTTCAGTGGATTCGGGATCACGAGCCCTCGGTTTACTCCCGCATCCATCGCATCCTGCTGGTGAAGGATTTTATTCGTTGGAAACTCACGGGCGTTGCCTTGAGCGACTTTTCGGATATCGGCGCGACGGGCCTGATGAATCTGGAAAACAAGTCCTACGACTCCGGGCTGCTTTCCGATCAGGGACTTCAGGATATCGCTTGGGCGCTGCCCGAGCTTCGGCACGGAATGGAAATCGGAGGCTATGTCACGCAAGTTGCGGCGGAGGCCACCGGATTGCGTGCCGGATCGCCCGTGGCGGTTGGTTGCATCGATTGCGAAGCGGCATTGATCGGCACCAATGCGGCTTCTCCAGGCGACCTCTCGGTGATTGCTGGAAGCTGGTCGATCAATCAAGCCCGTGTGCCGGGATTGCCGGAGGATGCTGATATTTTTCTTACAACTTGGGGAGCAGAGCCGGGCACTTACACGACCTTGGAAGGCAGTCCCACCTCGGCCATCAACTTCGATTGGTTTGTCAGAACCTTTCAGGCCAGCGGGCGCGAGGTTGTCGCCGCCGATTACAAAATGGTGATTGAGGAGGCATCTGTTCTCGGGCCTGAGGAGAATGTGCCGATTTTCCTTCCCTACTTGCATGGCGCGCCCGTCTCCCCATCCTTGCGCGGTGCTTTTCTCCAGATCCGTCCCGAGCACACTAAGGCGCACATTGCCCGCGCCGCCCTCGAGGGCGTTGTTTTCGGCCATCTCTGGCATGTTGAGAAGCTGATCAAATCCGGCCTGCGTTTTGAGCGCGTGCGACTGGCCGGGGGTGCGTCGCGCAGCCCGTTCTGGACCCAGCTTTTTGCCGACATTCTGGGACTCCCTGCATCCGTGCAATCTGTCACGGAGGTCGGTGCGCTGGGTGCCGCATTGTGCGCTGGCGTCGCAATCAAGCGCTGGCCCGACCTCGCAAGCGCCGCTGCCGAGATGGTTCAGGAACAGCAATGCTTCAAGCCGGATCCCGAGCGGCACCGCGTTTACGCAGCCAAATACCGAGTTTTCAAAAATACCGTGGAGACGCTCTCCAACACATTCGATCACGCATCCTCCGCCACTCAGCACTAAGCGCAAGGCCTCCTATTCGACATTTATGAACACCACCACATCATCAGAAAAAACGGCACCCGTTGTGCCCCACCTCATCGGCGGTCAATGGATCCGCCAGGAAAACACGCCGGGGACACCGGTTTTCAATCCCTCGCACGGCGAGATGATAGCCCACACTCCGAACGGCGATGATGCCACGGTGGATGCCGCTGTGCAGGCTGCAGCGAAGGCGTTTGTTCATTGGTCGAACACTCCGTCACCCAAGCGCGCGTCGTTCCTCTTCCGCTACCGCGATCTTCTGGAATCCCATTTTGAGGAACTCGCCCGCCTTGTGACCCGCGAGAATGGAAAAACACTCGATGAGGCGAAGGGCGATGTGCGCCGTGGCATCGAGGTGGTGGAATTTGCGTGCGGGATTTCGCACCTTGCCAAGGGCGAGAGCCTGCCTCAGGTGGCCGATCAGATCGACGCCGTCACCATGCGCGAGCCGATAGGTGTTTGCGCAGGCATTACGCCATTCAACTTTCCGGCCATGGTTCCGATGTGGATGTTCCCGCTGGCCATCGCTTGCGGCAATACCTTCATCCTGAAACCCAGCGAAAAAGTTCCGCTCACAGCCGTGCGTCTCGCCGAGTTGTTCATGGAAGCCGGACTTCCCGATGGCGTGTTCAACCTCGTCCAAGGCGGACGCGAGGTGGTCGATGCCCTTTGCACACACCCGGGTATTGCCGCAGTGAGTTTTGTCGGATCCTCGCGCATCGCCGAGCATGTTTACACTCTGGGCTCCCGCCATGGGAAAAGAGTCCAGGCTGCCGGTGGCGCCAAGAATGTGCTCATCGTCATGCCCGATGCCGAACCGGATTCAACATTGCGTGCGATTTTGGGCTCCTCATTCGGTTGCGCAGGCCAACGCTGCATGGCCGGTTCGCTCTTCATGGGCGTCGGCAACCAGACTGCCGATGAATGGCGCGAACGCATCAGTGCAGCCATTTCAGCCTTTAAGGTCGATGACACCTCCTCCAACGATCGCGCCGACATGGGACCGGTGATCGACGATGCCGCCCAGAAGCGAGTGATCGGCTATATCAATGACACGCCATCCTTCGGAGCCGAGGTGGCCTTTGACGGACGCACCATGAGTCCGGATCGCGGCTTCTTTGTTGGCCCCACGCTCCTCGACCGCGTGCAACCGGGTATCAAACTTTTCGAGGAGGAAATTTTCGGTCCGGTGCTCTCGATGATGCGTCCAAAGACCCTCGACGAAGCCATCGCCATGATGAACTCGCATTCCTACGGCAACGGCGCTTCGATCTTCACCTCCAGCGGAGCGGCAGCGCGCCAGTTCACGCGTGAGATCCAATGCGGCATGCTTGGCATCAATGTCGGCGTTCCCGCTCCCATGGCGCTCTTCTCGTTCTCGGGATGGAACCGCAGCTTCTTCGGCGACCTCCATGTGCAGGGCATCGAGGGTGTGATGTTCTATACCCGCCAGAAGTGCGTGCTCTCGCGCTGGGACAAAA
This sequence comes from Terrimicrobiaceae bacterium, assembly GCA_044345595.1. Classification (GTDB taxonomy): domain Bacteria; phylum Verrucomicrobiota; class Verrucomicrobiia; order Chthoniobacterales; family Terrimicrobiaceae; genus UBA967. The sequence goes on along the minus strand of JBIJAV010000019.1, from coordinate 21,264 downwards.
ACTATGTCCGCTCCCAAGGCTGGTAACCATGGCTTCCTCATTCAACATTCCATCCAGCGTCATCATCGGAGGTGGCGCTTCCGCTGAACTCCTGCCGCAGCTTCGCCGCCTGGGCGCGAAGCGTGTGCTCGTGGTCACAGATGCCTTCATGGTCAAGTCCGGCGTGGTCGCAAGGCTCCTTTCGCCACTTCAGGAGAGCGGCATGGAGGTTGCAGTCTTTGATGGCGTTCAGCCGGATCCAACTGTGCAAAATGTGCGCGATGGACTTGCCCTCTACCGCAGCAGCGGTGCAGAGGCAGTGGTCGCCATCGGTGGCGGTAGTCCGCTCGACGCAGGCAAGGCGATCTCGATCCTCACGACCAATCCCGAGCCACTTGCCGACTACATGGGCTACCACAAGATTCCCAAGGCCGGAGCTCCGCTGCTCGCCATACCCACCACGGCCGGCACTGGAAGCGAAGTGACCAAAGTGGCAGTCATCACCGACACTGAGCGGGATGTAAAAATGATGATCCTCGACCAGCATCTGTTGCCAGTCGTCGCGCTGGTTGATTACGAACTCACGCTTTCCATGCCCGCGCCGCTCACCGCCCATGTCGGTGTGGACACGCTCACGCATGGCATCGAGGCCTTTGTCTCGCGCAAGGCGAGTGAGATGACCGACCCGATTGCGCTTTCCTGCATCCGCCTCGCTGCCACGCATCTTGTGAAGGCATGGGAAGAACCCGGAAACCTCGCCGCGCGCGAAGGAATGATGCTCTCCGCCACGCAAGGCGGCATGGCTTTCGCCAACAGCAGCGTCTGTCTCGTGCATGGCATGAGCCGTCCCCTTGGCCTGCTTTTCCATATCCCGCACGGCCTTTCCAACGCCATGCTCCTGCCGGCAGTGACCCGCTTTTCGCTCGCCGGAGCCGAGGCCCGCTACGCCACTGTAGCCCGGACGATGGGTCTTTGCGCCGCCAATGCCTCGGATGCATCCGCCGCCGCCTCGCTGGTCGAGGGCCTCGAAAAACTCAACGCCCGCCTCGAAGTCCCTCGCATCCGCGATTTCAAAGGCGCCACGCTCGAAGTCTTCGAAGCCACATTGGAAAAAATGGCCTCCGACGCCCTCGCCTCAGGCAGCCCCGCCAATAACCCCGTTGTGCCCACAGCATCCGAGATCGTGCAACTTTACCGCGAAGCGTGGTGATTGGAGTGTGGGAACGCCCTCTTCTTTTCAAATCTCCGCGCTGCTCCTGTTCCTCACGAAGGAATTCAAAAATGGAAACCATTTTGATTGGGACATTGAAGGATCAACGCGCCGAGGCTCACGCGGTCACACTAACTTTGGATTATGCCTCGCCGGCAGCCTCCAAAAATTTGCGCCGCACATTCAAGGAGAGAAAAAAACCAGCCTCATTAACCAAATCATCCATAGCCTCGCGCATCGAAGGTATTCTTCCCAAGCGAAACTCTTTCAACAAAACGCCAAGTGTTCCAGTCAACTCGATACCAAGTGGTCTTGCCATAGCGCGCCCTGCAGACTCATCAATAATGAGCAAATTCGCCTCCTGCTCAAGAGCCAGAGCGATCGCCTCGGCCTCCCCGGCATCCAACATTGTTGTGAGCGCATTGGTAAGATCTCGGCGCTTCAGTTTGAACACTTTTATCCATCCTTCGGCGCACGCGCGTTCGATCGCTCTGCGACCAAGAGTATGATCCAGCTTTTCGAGTTCCAGACGAACAGCCTCTGGAATCACGATCTCACTGAACTGTCTGCGCAAAACTTCCAAGTTTCCCGTTACCGCCAAATTGCTGATCGGGGATGTGTTGCTAACCGCGAGCATAGCCCAAGTCCTCAGCGATATCCGCGTCGGTGTAGTGACGCGCAATGCCGCGATTCTTCAGGGCCTGTCCAAAGTGGAACTGGCTTAGGCCGGACAATTCGGCTGCCTTGCCGAGTGATAGAATCTCTCGTTCATACAAGGCAGACGCCAACTCGATCCGCAAACGGGATCGGCGTTCCGGTTCAGGCACTCGCATGGCTTGCTGAATTTCATCGGGCACCTCGATGGTCAGTTGCATGATTTCAACCTGACACTCCACACAAAACTCCGCAACTCAACTTTTGAAAGTATATAATCTGAATTCTAATCCGTTTTCTAATGAAACAATCTGAATATGATCTCTGCGTCGTCGGCGCGGGCAGCGGGGGCATCGGTGCCGCGCTGGTTGCCGCGCGCATGGGGCTTTCTGTTCTGCTGATCGAAAAATCCGACACGCTCGGCGGCAATGCCGTTCGTGGCGGTGTGCACAACTGGGAACCGGGTGTCGGCGGCACGGCTTTTCCTTTCGAAATTTATCAGCGCCTGCAAAAAATCCCCGGCGCGGTCGCCATCGTGCGCATGGCGCGCCACTGCGCCGCGCCACAGCCGGGCCAACCGGTTTACCCCGGCGGCGAGGCTTTGCCCGACCCTGCGGCGACTTATGCGGATTCCTTGCAACGCCACTCGCTCAAGGAACTTTCGCCCGAGGAAAAGTTCGGACGATCCTCCGCCTTTCGTTCGGTTGTTTTCGAGCCTGAGGCCTACTCGCGTGTGGTGGGCGAGATGCTTGCTGAAACAGGAAATTGCACGATCCGCACCAACGCCGCGTTCCGCGAGGTGCTAGTGAAGGATGGTTGCATCGAGAGTCTCATTCTCGACAATGGCGATGTGGTCAAAGCCTCGTTTTTTGTCGACAGCACTGCCGACGCGAAACTTTGCCAAGCCGCCGGTTGTGAGTTGATGCGTGGTCAGGAAGGACGCGAAACCTTTGGCGAACCCGACGCTCCCGAGCAGGCATCCTCCAAGGTCAATGCCGTGACCCTCATCTACCGCATCACGCCGCGAGAGCACGCCGCAGTCGATCCGCTGCCGCCGGATGTTCCAGCCGAATGCTGGTGGCAGGCGCGCTTCCCTGCATCGCTGAATTCCGGCTACGCCAACGGCGACCTCAATATCAACATGCTGCCCACCATGCAGGGGGAGGAGTTTCTGCGTCTCGGATATCCCGCTGCTTACGCCGAGTGCCGTCGCCGTGTGCTCGCCCATTGGCATTACCTCCAAACGCGTCCCGATTTCCCCGAGTTCCAGCGTTACGCGATCTCATGGATCGCTCCGGCCCTCGGCGTGCGTGAGACCGTGCGCGTCGTCGGCGAATACATCCTCACCGAGCATGATATCTTGAAAGGCATCAGTCGCCAAACCGACCCCGACATCATCACGCTCGCCGACCATGCGATGGATCGCCATGGCGAGGGTGGGGGATGCGTCGAATTGCGCGAACCCTACGGCGTTCCTTACCGCTGCCTGCTGCCCAAGGGAATCAATAACCTTCTGGTCGCCTGTCGCGGTGCGAGCTTCAGCTCCATTGCCGCCTCGAGTTGCCGACTCTCCCGCACCATGATGGCCCTCGGGCACGCCGCCGGTATTGCTGCAGCCCTCGCCAAAGAAAATGGCGTCACTCTTCGCGATGTCCCTGCCGAAGCGCTCCGCGAAACCCTCCGCTCGCAACACGCCGAGCTCGACTGGCCGCGTCCCTCGTAGTGTCCCCCAAAGCCGACGCTGCAGGCACGCCGCTTCGCGGCTGAAAAATGGGACATGCGAGGACGATGTCCCTCCCGGGTTTTCGAATCGCTCTGCCGCGCGCAACCAATTGGAGGGTCGACCTCCGGCTTGACCCAAGACTGGAAAGCTCCGCTACCACCGCGTCCCGCTCCCGCCAAGCCGCACGCCGCCACCTCATCGACATCCTCGGACGCCGCTTCGCGGCTGAAAAATGGGACATGCGAGGACGACGTCCCGGGTTTTCGAATCGCGCTAATGCGCGCAACCAATTGGAGGGTCGACCTCCGGTTTGACCCAAGACTGGAAAGCTCCGCCACCACCGCGTCCCGCTCCCACCAAGCCGCACGCCGCCACCTCATCGACATCCTCGGACGCCGCTTCGCGGCTGAAAAATGGGACATGCGAGACGATGTCCCTCCTAGGTTTTCGGATCGCGCTGCCGCGCGGGTTTTTACTGGATCGAAGGTGGGACGGGGCCGGTTTTGGGCACCAGGCGGAGGATGACGGTGCGGTTCTTGGCTGCGGCGTTGGGGACATCGCTTGAGAAGGGTTGGGTCATGCCGCCAGTGGAGCTGACGAGGAGACGCTCGGCGGGGAAGTTGCTGTCTTCGCGGAGCACTTCGGTGGCGGCGACGCCGCGGCGGAGACCGAGCGTGTAGTTGTCGCGGAATGGTGATTGCTGGCGCATGGCGGTGCCGTCGGTTTGTCCCTCGATGATGAGCCAGAAATCCGGAGCTTGCTTGGCGATGAGTGCTCCTGCGGCGGCGAGTTGCTCGCGGCCTTTTTTATCCACTTTCACACCCGAGGCGAAGATTCCGTCCTCAAACTTGATGCGAATCTCGTTTTTGTTGCTGGTAATGATACAGCCCGGCAGGTCCATGAGGCTGGGGAGAATGCGGTTGATGGCTTCGAGGTTTTGATCGACCGTTGGCTGTGTTGTGGCTGCGATTGGCTGGGTTCTGGCTGGAACTTCAGGTGTGAGCTGAACAGGTTTTGGAGTCGGTGCTTCGACGAGAGCCACCGGGGCGGGTGCGGGGGTAGTCGCAGGCGTTGGAGCGGCAATGGCTTCTGTGACAGCCGCAGGCATGGGGGCTGCTGCTGGGGTGGGTTGTGCGGAGCTGATGTTCCCTGCGGAGGTTTCCTCCATGTCGTTGTGTTTATATACGACTTGGAATTCCGGCAGGACCGGCAGCGAGGGCTGTGGTTTAGGCTGGGCGAGCGGGGATGGAGCGGGTTCGCCGGGGTTCAGAAGTTCTTTGATGCCGAAGCCTGCGCCTCCAAGGACGACAAGAATGACGACCCAGTAGGCGAGTTTTCGGAAGGCGTTCATGCCTCCTCCTGAGCGGTTGGAGTGGGCGGGCGGCGGAACGGGCACGGAGCCTGGTTTGTTGTAGGGGCGAGAGATTTCAACAGCATCCGTATCATGTGATGACTCGCGGGTCGTTTCGCGGAAAGCGGGACGCGCGCCAGAGGATGGCTGAACGGATTTGCGGATTTTGGGTTCTTTCGGCGCGGGCGCGGCCTTGGAAGGTTTTTTCCCCTGCGACTTCTCGGAGATTTGCGCCATGAGTTCGAGCGCAGATGTCGAGCGGGCGCTTGTTTTGCGGGCTGGTTTTGCAGATGCCTTCGCTGGGGCCTCTTCCTCCTCCTCTTCCTGCTCGATCACCTCACTCACGCCGCTGAATTCATCAAGCTCGCGGACTTCGCCCACCGAGTCGAAATCATCTCCGCCTACCGATCCGACCATTTCTTCGACGACGGGCTTGATTTGCTTTGCGACGGTGGTCTCGGCTTTTTGAAGTTTTGCGGGGAAATCGACTTCCACCGGCTCACCCACGGATTCTTCAGGCAGCGTGCCGGCCTCGCCGTCGCGTTCGCGCATCCAATTTTCCAAGGCGAAGCGGTTGAACCGCCACTGGCGACCAACTTTAACTCCCGGCAATTCCCCTTCCGTGCAGAGTTTCAAGAGGGTGGATTTCGGCATTTTGAGGAAGATTGCCGCCTCGTCGCCGTTCATCACTTCATTTTGGGGAGCTGTTGGATCGTTTGCCATGACTGATTTGTGGGTCGCGACCATGCTACAAAATGTGGCGGGATGCAACCCCTGCTTTTTGGGTTTGTCGTTGCCGTGCGGGGATTTTTTCGAGAATGCTTGGCGAAATGAAAAGCGTTCGAGTGCGTGTGCCGGCCACAACGGCGAATCTGGGGCCTGGATTTGATGCGATGGGAATCGCCTTGAGTCTTTATAATACAACCACCGTTGTGCGCGCGCGCGGCGACGATCCCGGTGACATGGCTGCTGAGGCGGCGGACCTTTTTTTCCAGGCCTCCGGGGTCAAGAAGTTCGATTTCCACTGGAGCGTGGAGGGGGATGTGCCGAGATCGCGTGGACTGGGCAGCAGCGTGACCGTGCGGCTTGGAGTGCTACATGGACTTAACGCTCTGGCTGGAAAACCACTCGACCGGCAGGCGGTCTTCCGCTTGTGCGCGGAGTTGGAGGGTCACCCGGACAACGCCGCGCCTGCGGCTTTCGGAGGATTCTGTATCGCTCCCAAGTCTGGGCCGTTGCAGCGCTATCCTGTCGGCGAGGAACTTGCTTTTGTGCTGCTGATTCCCGATATGGAGCTGGAGACATCCAAGGCCCGGGGTGTGCTTCCGGCGAAAATCCCGCTTGCAGATGCCGCGCTCTCGGTTGGAAACGCAGCAGCCATCGCCGGAGCGTTCGCCAGCGGCGATTACCGCAGGCTGGCAGGGTGTTTTGAAGATCGTTTGCATCAACCCTATCGGGCAAAATTGATGCCTTTTCTTGATGATGTCATTGCCGCCGGATGCGCAGCGGGTGCTCTGGGAGGTTGGTTGAGCGGGGCGGGTTCGACGGTCGCCTGCGCGGCTCTTCGCCGCCCGGACAAGGTCGCCAATGCCATGATCTCCGCCTGTGGACTCGAATCGGCCTGCGCCATCGTGGTGCGCGCCGACAATGCCGGGGTGAAAATCGCATGAGGCGCTGGATCGAGGGACTCGAGTCCTTCGCGATGGATGTCATTCTGGACCGTCGCTACGGGCGGCGGGCGGGAATATTGCGGTGGATTCTCTCGGGGTTGTCAAAAATCTACCTCGTCATCGTGCAGGCCCGCCTGGCGCTTTACAGGGGGCGCATTTTCCGAAGTCACTCGCACGGCTGTCTTGTCATCAGTGTCGGGAATCTCACTGTCGGCGGAACCGGCAAGACGCCCGTTGTGGAAATGCTCGCGAGGGCGCTTCAAGAAGGCGGTCGCCGGGTGGCCATTCTGAGCCGGGGTTACAAGAGCGTGCCACGGCCGTTTTTTTTGAGGCTCGCTGACAAACTTACGCGCCGGAAATCTCTGTTCGTGCCCCGCGTCGTTTCGGACGGTGTTTCCTTGTTGTTGGATTCCCGCACGGCCGGCGATGAGCCCTTCATGCTCGCGAACAACCTGCGCGGCGTTGTGGTGCTGGTGGACCGGGACCGCGTGAAGAGCGGAATCTATGCGATTAAGGAATTCGGTGCGGATGTTCTGATTCTGGATGATGGATTCCAGTATGTGAAAATGCGGCACGGTCTCGAGGTCGTCCTCATCGACCGCCAGGCTCCCTTCGGCAACGAGCACATGCTGCCACGCGGCACCTTGCGCGAGCCGCCAGAGAATCTCCGCCGGGCGACTCACATTTTTCTCACCAAGTGCGATGGCAGCGACAACTCGGAGATCATCTCAAGAATCCGCCGCTACAACCGCACGGCTGAGATCATTGAGTGCACCCACCGCCCGAAGCACCTGAGAAATTTTGCCACCGGCGAGGTCAAGCCGCTCGAGTTTTTGCAAGGGCTGAAAATCGGCTCCCTCAGCGGCATCGCCGTGCCAGAGAGCTTCGAGTCCGCGTTGCGCGGGTTGGGTGCCGAACTGGAGCTCACGCAGACTTACGCCGATCACCACCGATATTCCACTAAGGAAATCGACCGCTTTATCCGCCGCTGCGCTCGCAGGAATCTCGATGCCGTTCTCACGACGGAGAAGGATGCTGTGCGCATTCCACGCATCATGAATCCCGAGGTGCCGGTTTATTATATGCGCGTCGAAATTGAGATTCTGGCTGGCCAGGAGACCTGGGAGCGTTTTGTCGGCAGGCTCACACAGTTGCGCGGCGGGCTGATTCCCGAGCGTTGCTATTGATTTAAGAAATGTCGCCGCGTGGCCTCGTGGCGGGAGCGGAACATCCCCGCGAAGACCAGCGGCAAAATCCACCGCGACATAAGCCGCCCAGGCAGACCGCCCTTGAGGAGATACTCGACGCGGTCGGTGAGGAGTGATCCCTCTGGATGCGCGTTGAAGATGTGGCTGTGCCGCCAGATGGCGAAGGGCGATCTCAGCGCCGTGTCCACAAGCACGCTCGGTGCCTCGGCTTTCTCCCATTGCCCGGTCCAACGGATGGGAAGTCCAAATTGCCTCGCACGGATGCGAAATGTCTCTCCAGCTTTCGCCTGCTTCTGGCAGGTGATTTCCTCCACGGTCAATGTGGTTGGGGCTATGAGCCTCATGTTCTCTGGATTCTCGTGGAATTCATAGAGCGTCTCCGGAGTTGTTGCGACCGGTGTGGAACTTTCAAAAACGAATGGCTTCATGGGAAAAATGCGCTTGACCTATTTGCTGCATCGGCAAGTTTGGCACGCGCCTGCCGATGGCTACAAATTTCTTGTTGCAAAATCGAAGGCCGATCATTACTCACAACCCGCAATCCTATTCAATCACATGTCTGAAAAATCCATCGAAGAAAAAGTCAAAGATATCATTGTCGAGCAACTCGGAGTGAACGCCGAACAGGTCACACCCACAGCCTCCTTCATCGAAGACCTCGGAGCCGACTCGCTCGATACTGTTGAACTCGTCATGGCCTTCGAGGAAGAATTCTCGGTTGAAGTTCCCGATGAAGACGCCGAAAAGCTCCAGTCCGTCGGCGATGTGATCAAATACATCGAAGAAAAAGCCGGTAAGTAATCTCTCGGTTTTAGTTTTTAGGAAAACCCCGCTTCGGCGGGGTTTTTTGTTTTCCATCGACTTCCGGGTCCGGGGTTTTGCAGGATGCAGGGATGAAGATTCTCATTGCGGCCAGCGAAATGACTCCCGTTTCAAATTCCGGCGGGCTTGCGGATTTTGTTGAGGGCCTTTCGAGCCATCTCGGCGCCGCAGGTCATGAGGTGACCGTGGTTCTCCCCTTCTTCCGCTGCATCAGGGAAAATAAGGCTCTCGGGGCGAAACGCTCGAAGACGAGGTTCTCGGTGCCGGTTGGCACGGAAAACCTTTCTTGCGAAGTCTGGGAGGCCGCTGGCCCCAAGGGAGTCAAGCTGCGATTCATCCAGCGGGAGGAGTATTTCGACCGCACAGGCCTCTATGGAGTCGATGGACGCGATTACCAGGACAACGCGGCTCGTTTTATTTTCTTCTCCAAATGCGTAACTGAGCTAGCGCGTCTCAACCTGCCCGATACTGTTCACCTGGTCGGGTGGCAGGCTGCCATGGCGTCGGTATTCATTCGCGACCAAAAGTTGGCCGTCCCGACGGTGCTTTCGCCTTTCTCGCTCGATTACCAAGGCAATTTCTGGAGCCATGATTTTGCATTCACCAATCTGCCGGGGGCCTATTTTTCAGCGGATGGTTTGGAATTCTACGGCAGCATGAACTTCCTCAAGGCAGGCATCGTTTTTGCGGATGCCATTGCGCTTCCGGGCGGACGATTTTTGGCCGAGGCCCAAACGCCAGTCCATGGATGCGGCCTCGAAAATGTGCTGCGCCAGCATGCGGCGAAACTGGAGGCCATCGCCCCGGGGTTCGATGAAAAGGATCTGCCCGTTGTGAAGAGCGACGCCAAGTCGCGCCTCGCCGCGCGCCGCGAGTTCTTTCCCGCCGCCGACTCCAAGTCGGCCCGGGTGTTCGTGATGGATACCGTGTCCTCTGCTGGGGAGGGCATCGACCTGCTTTTGCAAACCCTCGATTTGGTGCCGTCGCCCGACCTTTGCGTGCTTTTGCTCGGGCCTGTGGCCGAGGCCTCGCTCGAGTGCCTCGATGTCGCGCTGCGGCGTCACGCCAAGAGGTTGGTTCACCTCCCCGAGGTGGACGGCGGCACGCTGGCCCGCACGCTCTCAGCTGGCGACTTCGTTCTCGTTCCCGGAGCCTTGGAACCCAGGAGAGCCTTTGTGGCGGAGGCGATGTGCAACGGTCTGATTCCTGTTGTCGAGTTTTGCCCCGGCCTGCTGGATCTGGTGCGGGACTTCGACCCCGTTTCCGGCTCGGGGAATGGAATTGTCTTCCATCGCCACTCGCTTCCTGCTGTGGCGGATGCCGTCAAGCGCGCGCTCTTCCTGCCCGCCGGGGAGGCGGAAATCCTTTCGCAACGCGTCCGGGAGACGGATTTTTCGTGGGCACCGGGCATCAAGCGTCTCGAGGAACTCCAGCGCCGTCTTCTCAAAAAAACAGGCCGGGCTTCCGCCTGATCCTCCGCCATGCAAAGGCGTTGGATTTTTCCCTTGGCACCCGATGCCTCGTCGCTCTCTCGCGTCAGGCGCGAGGCCGAGCTACCTGGCTTCCTTGCCGAGTTGCTTTTGAAGCGCGGGGTTGCCGATGGAGCCTCCGCCGATGCCTATCTCAAGCCGCGTCTGCGTTCCTTGAGCGCGCCCGAGCAGTTACCGGAAATGGAGGCGGCCGTGGCAAGGATCCTGACTGCGATGGATCGCCGGGAGCGCGTTGTGCTCTACGGGGATTATGATGTGGATGGCATCACTTCGCTGGCCATTCTGGCCCGTTTTTTCAAAGCCTGCGGAACCACTGTTCCCTGCTTCCTGCCCCTGCGGGCTGAGGAGGGCTATGGTCTTAGCGAGGCGGGGGTCGAGCGTTGCTTGGAAATGCACGCGCCACAATTGCTGCTGGCGGTGGATTGCGGAACGACCTCGGTGAGGGAGATCTCGGCTCTGCGCCGGCGCGGAGTGGATGTCATTGTGCTTGATCACCACGAGCCTGGGGCCGAGCGCCCGGATTGCGTGGCATTGGTCAATCCCAAGTGCGGAGCGGAGTTTCACTACCTCTGCAGTGCCGGAGTCGTCTTCAAGCTCGCCCACGCCATTTTAAAAGCCCGTCCGGTCGAAGGCGTCGACCTGCGCGAATATCTCGATCTGGTGGCGCTGGCCACTGTCGCTGACATCGTGCCGCTCGTGGAAGAGAATAGGATTTTTGTGAGCCACGGCCTCCGGCAAATGGAGCGCACCCGCTGGGCGGGATTGGCTGCCCTCCAGCGTGTGGCGGATGTCCCCACGCCCGTGAAAGCAGGAGATATCAGCTTCCGCATGGGGCCGAGGATCAATGCCGCCGGTCGTCTCGGGCCTGCCATGGAGGCGCTCCAGCTTTTGCTCGCGGACGACCCAGCCGAGGCGTCGCGGCTCGCGGAGGGGTTGGATGCCCATAACCGCGAGCGCCAGGGCGTGGAGCGTCATGTTGTTCGCGATGCCGAGGAATGGGTCGCCAAAAATTTCAATCCCGACACCCAGGCTTCGATCGTCGCCGGCAGCCGGGATTGGCACATCGGCGTTCTCGGTGTGGTTGCCTCACGCATCATGAGGCAATACCACCGCCCGACCTTTATTATAGGTTTCGACGATTCGGGGGCGGGTAAAGGCAGTGGACGCAGCATCGAGGGGCTGCCCTTGGTTGCGATGCTCCGCGATTGTGCCGGGCATTTGGAGAAATTTGGCGGTCATGACATGGCGGCAGGTATTTCCTTGAGCGAGTCGAGTCTGCCCGCATTTCGAGAGGCTTTTGAGACCGCAACCCAAGCGATTGCCAACGAGGAAATGCTGGCACCGCGCCTGCGCTTGGATTGCGAGTTGGGGCTGGGAGATATCGACGCCTCGGTGCTGGAGTCGCAGGATTTATTGGAGCCTTTTGGAAATTCCAATCCGCAGCCCGTCATGTTCTCGCGCGCCGTGGCTCCAGCGGGCGAGCCTCGTGTCATGAAGGAAAAACACCTGCGGATCGAGTTTCTGTGCGGTCGCCGCCGCGTGCCTGCCGTCTTTTTCAATGCCCCGGTCAATTCCATGCCGCGCCCGCCTTGGGATATCGCCTACACGCTGGATTGGAATGTTTGGCAGGGCCGGGCCGAGCCGCAACTGAGGATCGTTGAAGTGCGTCACGCGGAATGAGCCTCTTCGCTCCCACGACTGCGCTGGATGGATTGCCGTGGGTTCCCTCGAACCGCGTTGCCGCCTTGCGGCGCTTGGGCTTGCTCACGCTCGAGGATTTGCTGCGTCATTTCCCAAGGCGCTACGAGGATCGTAGGAAGTTCGACCGCTTTCCGGACAGCCCCTCGGAGTCGGCCGTCTGCCTCTTTGGCGTGGTTAAAAAGACGAGCTACAAACGCTTCGGCCCGCGCCGGATTTTTGAGGCGATTCTCGAGGATGACAATGGTGGCATCCTCAGCAATCCCATCACTCTCCGCTGGTATAACATGCCGTGGGTGCAAAAAATGATCCTCGGCGGCCATCGCCTTGTCGTTTACGGCAAGCCCCGCGAGCGCTCGAAGCGTCTGGTGATCGAGCATCCCGAGTTCGAGGTCATCGAGGACGAAGGCGGGGTCTGCCTGCATTTCGACCGCATCACCCCAGTCCACGGCGCAGGCGATGGACTCCCGGTTCATGTCATTCGCGAACTGGTTCACCACGCGCTTCAGGAAACAGACCTGAAAGCCATCCCCCGCCTCTGGCCCGAGGGGAGGGGAGGAACGCCGTTCTTGCCCGATGTGTGGAGGGCTGTTCATTTTCCAACGGACGCCGCCGAGTGTGAGGAGGCCCGGCGTCAGCTCGTGCGGGATGTCTTTTTTGGAATCCAGCTCATCCTCGCCTCACGCCATGCGTCGGTGGAAAAAAACGGAGGCTTCGCGCGTCCGGGAAGCGGTTCTGTTTGGCGACGGGTCGAGGAGTCCCTGCCTTTCGTGCTCACCGATTCGCAGCGCGTGGTAATGGATGAAATTTCCAGCGACATGGCCGCTCCGCACCGCATGAACCGTCTCCTCCAGGGCGATGTAGGGTCGGGAAAGACCATGGTGGCTCTGCGGGCCATGATTCAAGCCCACGAGTCGGGATGGCAGGCGGCCTTGATGGCGCCAACACAGATTTTGGCCGAACAGCATTATCTGAACTTCCGCCGCATCTTGGATCCACTCGGAATCCCGGTGGTGTTGCGCACCTCTTCCCGCCGCGAGGATTCCGTGAAGGCCCCGGATTTGTTTGAATCGGGCCCAAGCGGGCCAGCGCTCGTCGTCGGCACGCACGCCCTCCTTTTCGAAGGGGCGGAATTTGAAAGACTCGGTTTGGTAGTGATCGACGAGCAGCACAAGTTCGGCGTTCTGCAGCGCACCAAGCTGATCGAACGGGCGGACGCCCCCGATGTGCTTGTGATGACGGCGACACCCATTCCTCGCACCATTACCCAGACCCTCTACGGTGATCTGGATGTTTCGATTTTGAAGCACCGTCCGGTCGGTCGCGGTCGCATTGTCACCGCTGTGCGCGATGTCGAACGGCTTCCTGCCATTGTGGATTTCCTGCGTGGTGAATTGGCGGCAGGACGGCAGGCCTACATTGTGTATCCCCTCATCGAGGAATCGGAGAAACTTGATGTCAAAGCCGCCACGGCCGAGTTCGAAAAGTGGAGGGCGCTCTTGGCTCCCGCCACGGTTGGCATCGTGCATGGAAGAATCGATGCCGAGGCCAAGGAGTCTGTGATGCGCGACTTCCGCGAGGGCCGCATCTCCGTGCTTGTCGCGACCACGGTCATTGAGGTGGGAGTCGATGTGCCAAATGCCACCATCATGATTATCGAAGAAGCCGGTCGCTTTGGCCTTTCCCAGATGCATCAGCTTCGCGGCCGCATCGGCCGAGGACCCGAGAAATCCTGGTGCATTCTTCTTCACGATGGTGCCACCGGCCCCGCCCTCGAAAAATTGGAGGTCCTGGAAAAGACATCGGATGGTTTTGAGATCGCCGAGGCCGACCTCCAGCTGCGCGGGCCGGGTGATATTTTGGGCACCGCCCAGACCGGCCTGCCCTCTCTGGGCCTTGGCGACTTGCTGAGGGATGCCGATATCATGGCCGAGGCGCGTCGTGTGGCTCAAGAGGTTCTCGCCGCCGACCCCGAACTCCGGGATCCCGCCCACGGGCTGATGCGTGATTATGTTACCAAGAACGCAGTGCGTCAGGAGCTGTCCGCAGGCTGATTTCGTGCCTTGTCAAAAGCCCGTGCGGGTTTATTAGTAGCCACTGAATTTATGCCAGCCGCCAATGATCTCCGCAAAGGAATGGCCATCCGCTACAACGGAAACCCAGCCATCGTTCTCGACATCCACCACCGCACACCCGGCAACCTCCGCGCTTTTGTTCAGTGCATCATCCGCTACATCGGAACGGGTAAATCCGCCGATATCCGCTTCTCCTCCACAGAAAAAGTGGATGTCGTGGATGTAAACCGCCAACCGCTTGAATTCAGCTACAGCGACCATCAGGGCTACCATTTCATGGACCCTTCCACTTATGAGACGATCACGCTCAACGAGTCGCTCATCGGCGATTCTAAGCAGTATCTCGTCGAAAACCTCAAGGTCGAAGTCCTCAGCATTGAAGGCCGTCCGGCCCAGATCGAGCTTCCTTCCTCAGTCGTCCTCAAGGTCGTAGAATCCGCCGAAGGCATCCGCGGCGACTCGGCGAACAATGTTCAAAAGCCCGCCACCCTCGAAACCGGCAAGATCATCAATGTCCCGCTCTTCATCAAGGAAGGCGAAATGATCAAGGTCAGCACCGTCGATGGCACTTACATGAGCCGAGCGTAAGATTTCAAAAAAATCCATTTGACTTTGCGTTTCCAGGCGCGAGCTTGAAGGCCTTATGAAAAAAATCGCACTCCTCGCAGCAGTAGTCATCGCTTTCTCCGCATCGGCCGTCATGGCCGGATCCTGCCCCGGCAGCGGATGCGGCGGTGGTGACAAATCCAAGGATAAAGAAGGAACCAAAGACGGTGAGAAAAAATCCCTCACTGTTGAGGTCGCCCTCTAAGAAATTTTAGAAAATTTCCTTCCAACGAAAGGCGCGGGTGGTTCTCGGACCACCCGCGTTTTTGTTTGCCCGGCTGTAGACGACACTCGCGCCGACTTTTGGAGGGTCAACCTTTGCCTTGCTCGCGCCCCGCTCGCTGTGCCCTTCGGGCCATCTGCGATGTGCTTCCTCCGCCCCGCCCGGGGCTTCGGTCGGCTTGACCCAAGACTGAGCCGCTCCGCCACCACGCCGTCCCGTTCCCATAACGACGCGTAGACAATCCCGGCATCCGCAGAAACGCCGCTTCGCGGCTGAAGTTTGGGTCAGGCGAGGACGCTGACCCTCCCGGTTTTACGCCGTCGCCTTGTCGAGGGCGTGGTAGGCGGCGCCAAGGAGGGCGGCTTGGTCGTTGAGGATGACCAGCACAGGCATGTGTTCCATCACGGAGGAAAGGCGGCCCTTGTCGTTGAAGGCGTGGAGGAAGGCGACGCTTTGGATGTGGCTCAGGAGTTTTGCGGGGATGCCGCCGCCGAGGAAAACTCCTCCGGTGGACATCGTTTTCAGTGCCATGTTTGAGGCTTCCGCGCCGAGGCAGTTGACGAAGATGTCGATGGTTTTGGCGCACATCGTGCACTCGCCCGAGTTGGCATACTT
This sequence comes from Terrimicrobiaceae bacterium, assembly GCA_044345595.1. Classification (GTDB taxonomy): domain Bacteria; phylum Verrucomicrobiota; class Verrucomicrobiia; order Chthoniobacterales; family Terrimicrobiaceae; genus UBA967. Next base: position 5,940 of record JBIJAV010000019.1, on the reverse strand, counting down.
GGAGATGACCACGCCGGCGTCGGTTTTTTTCATTTCCTCGGCCACGGCTGGGAGTTCCACGCCACGGCCTGTGTCGCGGAGGAATTTGTAGATGTTTTCGATGCCCATGCCGGAGGCGACACGCTCGGCGCTGACATGGCCGAATTGCTTGATGAGGTATTGCAGGAGGGCGATTTCGAGTTCGTTCCTCGGCGCGAAGTCGGCATGGCCGCCCTCACAAGCCCAGACATGGTGTTTTCGGCCATCCCAGTAAAGCCCCGCCTGGCCGAGGCCGGTGCCGGGTGAAACAACGCAGCGGTTGCCTTTGGAGTTGGGAGAGCCTTTTTGGACGACGGCGAAGTCGCTGGCCTTGAGGTGCGCGATCCCGTGAGCATTGGCTTCGAGGTCGTTCAGCACCATCACATGGGGGATTCCAAATTCCCCGGCGATCTCGGCGGCATCGACTCCCCAGGTGAGGTTGGTCGGCTTGGCGCGTCCATCGCTCACGACTCCTGGAACGCCGAATCCCGCTGCCAACACGGGCGGCGCGTCATGTCCAAGAAACTCGCGGATCATGGCGTTCAGGCCCGGGTAGCCTGTGCTCGGGAAGCGTTGTTCGCGCAGGACGGAGAGGGAGTTTCCCGCCACGCCGAAGAGGGCGAGGTTGGTCTTCGTGCCGCCTATGTCGCCAGCGAGGATGAGGTGCTGCTGGGTTGGCATTACTTTTGAAGCTGGTAGTGATGCCAAGAGTGGCCGGATTTCTCGATGAGGCGGTCCGAGGCTTCTGGTCCCCATGTGCCGGCGGCGTAGTTCGGGAAGTCGCGCGGGTGCAGGGCCTGCCAGACATCCAGGATGGGATTCACGATGCGCCAGGAGGCGTCCACGCTGTCGTAGCGGTGGAAGAGGGTCATGTCGCCGATCATGCAATCGTAGAGCAGCGTCTCGTAGCCTGTGGCGGCGGTGGATTCGCCGAATTCCTTGTAGCTGAAATCGAGTGGCACATTGGCGATCGAGATGCCGGGGCCAGGGCGCTTGGCGTGGATATCCATCGTGATGCCTTCATCGGGCTGCACATGGATGACGAGGCGGTTTGGCATGATGTTTTCCTCGACGCCTTTTCCAAAGAGGAGGAGAGGGGTGCGCTTGAAGCCGATCACGATCTGCGTCGTGCGGGCGGCGAGGCGCTTGCCGCTGCGGATGAAGAATGGCACATCGGCCCAGCGCCAGTTGTCCACCTCGAGCTTCATGGCGACGAAAGTCTCGGTGTTCGACTGGGGATTCACATCTGGTTCGGTGCGGTAGGCGGGGACATTTTTTCCGCCGATGATGCCGGCGCCGTATTGGCCTCGGACCGTGTTAGCGAGGACTTCCTCGGGCTCCATCGGGCGGATGGCCTCGAGCACTTTCACCTTTTCGTTGCGCACGCTGTCGCCGGAGATCGAGGTGGGAGGCTCCATGGCCACGAGCGAAAGCACGGAGAGGATGTGGTTTTGCACCATGTCGCGCGTCACGCCGGAGTGGTCATAGTAGCCGCCGCGCAGTTCCACGCCGAGCTCCTCGGCGACGGTGATCTGCACATAGTCGATGTAGCGGCGGTTCCAGATCGGCTCGAAGACGCTGTTTCCAAAACGGAAGACCATGATGTTTTGCACGGTCTCTTTGCCGAGGTAGTGGTCGATGCGGTAAATCTGCGACTCGGCAACATGCTTGGTGAGGTCTGCATTCAGGTCGCGGGCGCTTTGCAGGTCGTGGCCGAAGGGTTTTTCAATAATGACGCGGCGCCAGGCATCGGGCTTTTCCTCGGTGAGACCTGCGTTTCCAAGCTGCTCGACGACTTTGCCGAAGAAGGTCGGAGCGATGGCGAGGTAGAAAAGAACATTGCCAGGCAGGTTCCAGGTTTTTTGGACCTCTGCGATCTTCGCACCCAGATGTTGGAAGGTCTCGGGATTGTTGAAGTCGCCGGAAATGTAATAGCTGCGCTTGGAAAAGTCGTCCCATTCGGCGGGATCCACTGGACGGGTGGCGAATTGCTGGATGTCCGAGGTGATCTGCGTCCGGAAAAGCTCGTCGTTGCTGTTGCTCACCGCCACGCCGATCACGGCGAAATTTGCCGGGAGGAGCTTGAGTGCTTTGAGATTGTAGAGCGCAGGCAGGAGCTTGCGTTTCGTCAGGTCGCCAGAGGCGCCGAAGATGACAATTGTGCAGGGGTCGCCGGGGCATTCATGGCCGGTCAAGGGTTTGGTGGTCATACGGACCTTTCCGTATCGGAGGAATACCCGCTCGACAAGACATCCGTGCGGGATGCCTTGTCGAAATTGCTACGCGGCGACCTCTGGCTCGCACGCCGCCGCACTGGCGAGCCATTCGGCGTTGGCCTTTTCCAAGGCGTCACCCACATCGGCAAGTTCGCGGTTGATGCGCATAGCAAGGACTGGGTCGTCGTGGGTGGCTTTGTCTTCCATCCTGGCCGTAAGATCCCGCTGGCGGGCTTCGAGTGTTTGGATTTCGGCTTCGAGCTCCGCGACTCGTCGTTCCAGGGCGCGGCGCTGGGCGGCCTCGGCCTTGCGGGCTTCGGCCTCAGCGCGGCGTTGGGCCTTGATTTCCTTAAGCCCCATCTTGGGCTGCACAGGAGCTTGGGCAGCGGTGGCCTCGGGTTGGAAATTGCCGAGCGAGGCGACCGTCCCTGCCCTCACGCTGCCGCCCGCGCGGGACTTCTCGCGGAAGTAATCGTAATCTCCCGCATACGGCGTCAGCTTGCCTGCCTGCACATGGATGACTGAGGTCGCGATGGTTCGAATGAAATGCACATCGTGGCTCACGAAATAGATTGTGCCCTCATAGGGCTGAAGAGCCCGGATGAGCGCATCGATGCTCGGCATGTCGAGGTGGGTCGTAGGTTCGTCGAGCAGCAGGAAATTCGGAGGGTCCAGCAGCAGCTTCACAAGCGCCACGCGGCTTTTTTCTCCACCGCTGAGCACGCCAATCGGCTTGAAGACATCATCCCCGCGAAACAAGAAGGCGCCGAGCACCGTGCGGGCGGCTTGTTCGGGGACTGGACGGGCGATGGACTGCACCTCGTCGAGCACCGAGCGTTTGGTATTGAGCCCCTCGGTGCGGTGTTGGGCGAAGTAGCCGATGCTGCAGTTGTGGCCCAATGTGCGTGTGCCGGTCTCGAGTTCCAATTGGCCGGCGAGTATTTTTAACAAAGTGGACTTGCCTGCGCCGTTCGGCCCCACCAGCACGGTGCGCTGGCCTTTTTCGACTTCCAGATTCAAATCCTCGTAGATCACTTTCTCACCATACGCTTGCCGTATTCCCTCCAGGGTGATGACGCGCTGGCCACCACGGGGAGGCTGTGGGAAGCGAAAATTCACCGTCGGCTCATCCGACTCGGGTGCCTCGATGCGCTCCATGCGGGCGAGCTGTTTGATGCGGTCTTGCGCCTGCGCCGCCTTGCTGGCCTTTGCGCGGAAGCGATTGATGAAATCCTCCAGGTGCGCGATTTCCTTTTGCTGGTTGCGATAGGCAGCGAGTTGCTGCTCGTCGCGGGCCTTCTTCTGATCCAGGCAGGCGTCGTAGTTTCCGTGATAACGGATGAGTTTGCGGTGCCGGATTTCCACAATGCCGCGGCAGATGAGATTCAGAAATTCGCGGTCGTGGGAAATAGTCAGGATCGCACCCGGATAGCCCACGAGATGGTTTTGAAACCAGCCGAGCGTTTCAAGATCCAGGTGGTTCGTTGGCTCGTCCAGCAACAGCAAATCCGGCTCCTCTACCAACAGGCGCGCCAGATGTGCCCGCATGATCCACCCTCCACTCAGCTCTCGCAGCGGACGGTGGAAATCCCCCTCGCGAAATGCCAAGCCCGCCAAAATCCGCTTCGCCATTGCCTCCGCCCGGCCATCCGCTTCGTGGCCCGCAGCCAACTCCATGACTGTATCGTCACTCACCGCCGCCGTCTCCTGTGGCAGGAAACCCACACGCGTCCCGCGTTGCAGCGTCACCTGCCCCTCGTCCGGTTCGTCATGCCGCAGCAGCAGCGAGAAGAGCGTCGATTTGCCAGCGCCATTCGGACCAATAAGCCCGATACGATCGCCCGCGTTCACCTGCAGCGCCGCGTCCTCGAAAAGAACCCGCCCGCCAAAAGATTTGGTCACCTGTGAAAGAGTCAGCATCCGTTTTTAGAAAAGCCCAGCAAGGTGGCGAAGCGAGCCCCTCCCGTCCAACGCATTTTTCAAAAACTGTAGCGGCTCGTCTATGAATGCCGAGGGAGTTGGCAGAATCATGGATGACAGAATTATTTTTTTCGTGGGTGTAAAAAAACCGCACACCCGCATCTGGCCCTTGTAGCGGCGCGTCTGTGACCGCCGACCTTTAATGCACCCGCCGGTCTGCCGCCCCAATGGTCTTCGCATCACACACAAGAAAGCGTGTGAGACTCACAAGCCAATGGAGCATGGGCGTCCCGCCGTGTCGGCATTGACCTCCGTTTCGTGGGGGACCATCGCCACCACCAGTCCACCGAGTCAGACATCCAAGCCATGAATACCCGAACCACGAATTTTCCGAAGGAACACGAATAATACTGACAGTGGAATTCTCCGGGGAAGCCGCTCCCCATTCGTGAAAATTTGAGCAATTTGACTCGCTCGATCCTCTGCGAGCTGCATAGCTCTCCGAGCAGGAAGCCTCTCGTCTCGCCCTTCGGGCCGACCTTCGGGCGCTCCATCTCGCGCCTGCCACGGCGCTCGATTGTGGTTTTAGAAATTCCATTGGTCTGAAGCGCAGCTGATCTTTGAGTAACAGCCATGCCCTCTCAAACCACGCACAAACACCACTGCTTATTCCCACTCAAAAAAATGATTTTGCTGTCCACGATTTTGCCATTTCAAAAAACGCTGGGGCGGATGAAAAAAAAGCAGACAAAAAAGCTTGCGCGCAAAATGAATTTTGATAAAAACACCCGCAGTGCTCAAGTTTCACACACATTCGATTTGTCCGCAAAGCCGCTCTGGGAGACGATCCCACGGGTTTTTTGTTGCATCTCGGCTTGCTGTTGAAATTCAAAGCCAGAAGGCGTTCCAAGATGTTTTTATATTAAAAAAATCTCACTCCCTCTCGCTCGAGCAATCCCGAATCGCTCATTTTTCCCCCTGATAAATAATCAACCACGCATAGCAATTTTTCTATTCAGAATAACCCAAACCACCAACCCAGCATTCAAACACATGAAAAAAACGGCCAAACCAAAAAGCAAATCCCAAAAAAAACCTGCCTCCAAACCATGGTTTAAACCTAAAGGCAAGAATACCTCACTTCAGACGCAGATCAACACGGTAGCTAATGAGGTCAGTCCTGTCTTGACGACTTCCGTTGCCGTCACTGATGCCTCGCTGAGCACTACAATTGCACAGATCAATGCGATCAATGCTTCGCTCAGCACAATCGATGCTGAAATAGACGGCGCCGCTTTTGTCTCGCTTTCAACCGCGACAGCAGTGCTGTCGACGACAGCAAGCACCGGCCTTTCGAGTGCGAACAGCAACATTGGTTCGCTGAGCACAACGACGAATACGCTGTCGACGACAGCAAGCACCGGTCTTTCGAGTGCGAACAGCAACATTGGTTCGTTGAGCACAACGACGAATACGCTGTCGACGACAGCAAGCACCGGTCTTTCGAGTGCGAACAGCAACATCAACTCGCTGTCGACGACAACAAGCAGCGGACTCTCGACCACGCTTTCGAGCGCGAACAGCAATATTGATTCGCTGTCGACGACAACAAGCAGCGGACTCTCGACCACGCTTTCGAGCGCGAACAGCAATATTGATTCGCTGTCGACGACAACAAGCAGCGGACTCTCGACCACGCTTTCGAGCGCGAACAGCAATATTGATTCGCTGTCGACGACAACAAGCAGCGGACTCTCGACCACGCTTTCGAGCGCGAACAGCAATA
>JBIJAV010000043.1:0-21409 GCA_044345595.1 Terrimicrobiaceae bacterium | reverse complement strand
AGCGCACACCGCCGATGGGGGAGAGCTACCACATTCCACTCGGCATGTGTCTCAATGGCCAAATTCCGAATCTGGCCGTCGCCGGGCGATGCGCCTCCTCGACGCATGAGGGACACGGTTCGGTGCGACTGCAATCCCACTGCATCACGATGGGGCAGGGGCTGGGCACCGCCATCGCGCTGGCACTCGATAGCGGGGTGGAACTTGCCGCGGTGGATCTGCCGAAACTTCAGTCAACCCTCCGCGCCGACGGCGCCTACATCGAGGATGTGCCGGCTGCATGATCGGAGTGAAATCATTCGATACTTTTATGAACCATCAAGACGACACCGATCGCATCGACACGCTGTTTGCAGCCGCAAGGGAAAACGATGGAGGGATGGTGACCATTCCTCCAGGAGATTATCATCTCAGCGGTGGTAGAGTGATCCAGCTTCCCTCGCACACCACTGTCACGGCATACGGCGCGCGTTTTCATCTGCCGCAGACGCTCGGTGACCGCGCTCACTTCAATCTGTTTGAAGGAACCGACATCGTCGACTTCTCATGGCTGGGCGGGCATTTTTCCGGTCAATGTTTCGATCATCGTCGAGGCGACAACACCTGGGAGCCGAATGCCTGCACGCGCTGCATCGTGATCAGCACGACTGCGGGAGGAAAGACGGCGAACCTCACCTTTCGAGACATCGCTTCGTTCCGCATCGCGGGTGCCCTGGTCACGGTCTTAGGCGTTCCCCAAGCAGGTTCCGAATCGGAAGTCTCCACCTACGCGGAGAATGTCACGCTGGAAGCCTGCACTTTTCTCGAAAGCGGAAAGTTCATGTGGGACTACGGGATGCTGTGGCAGATCATGGTCTGGCCGGATGAGTATTCCCCGGCGGAGCAGGCGATGGCGAAACGCTATTTCCGCAACGATCTCGTTCGCGAGGGAGTGCGCATGGAAGATGGCGACGACCGGGTCTTTCTCGAGAACGCGGCCACGCCCATTCCCGTCAGTGCCGCCGGCACGCCGCATCACTCGGTCTGTTTTTATGGTGGCGACTTGCCGCGCAACATTGTGCGCGGGCTCCAGTATTTCGTCGTGGAATCGACACCCGAATTCATCCGCGTGAGTGAACAATTCCAAGGGGCGCCCGTCCGCTTCGACGGCGCCTCGGGTAAGGGTGTGAGCCTGATGCATAATCTCTTCGCGACCTTCATGGCGCTCTATGCACCGACGGGACAGGGACCCGGCAAGGGATGCTTCGATCTCGTCTGCTGCCGAAATGTCCGCGTGACCGGTTGCAAGATTAGCGCGCTGGGCGACACCATGCACATCATGCGCAGCCGAGACATCGTTTTTGCCCAGAACCACATTCTCGGTTCGCGCATGGGAGCCTTCTTCCTCGCCGAGCATTGCAAGAACTCCACCATCACCGGCAATCTCGTCGATGGCAGCAACGGCTCGCGCGTCATCAGCGTCGAGCGTTCCAACGAGGATGTCACCATCGTCGGAAACACCTTCCGCAACGGTGGCCGCGGCTCATGGATCAACCAGCCGAAGAACCTGATCCTTCAGGGAAACATCTTCACCGACAACACCACCAAGGGAAGACCCGGCCCGTGGACCGGTCGGCGCACCTACCGCACCGGCGACTGGGAATCGTATCCGGAAATCTATTTCTCGGTCTGGGAAAAGGATGCCGCTTACGGCCCGGTCCTGATTCGCGACAACATTTTCAACACCGGCCCCGAGGCCAAGGCGGCGATGCAGTTCGAGCGCGGTGCGCGCGATGTGATCGTCGAGGGGAATCTCTTCCGCGGAACAAGCGGCGCGATCCTCGTGGATAAACCCAATCCCGGTGTGAGTGTCGGCAACAACCCTGGCCACACACTCCACCGCGTCCAACCCGGCGCGCGCTTCGTGAACGACTGACACTGCCTTTGAAGCATTTCGCTCAAATCTGTAGCCGGTGCTTGGGGTTATCTGTGGTGAATTTGCGGCTGCGCCGGCCTTGAAAAAACTGAATCCTTGTCCATGGCAGCGTTGCGACAGACGTCTCGATTCTCATCCCACTTTTCACGCGCCCTGAGCGATGGTCAAATCGCCCGACTGCACGAAGCGGCTGCTCTATAGTTGGAGGTCCAGTCGGCTTAATTGACCGGCAAAATAAAGGGGGAGAAAGCGTAGTTGTTGTTCTGCTAGCTTTGCGGGCGGGCGGGAGGAAAGAATGACTCCCGTAGGGCAGTTCGGGTAATTTTTCAAAAAAAGATGCAGGCTTCGCAGGGAGCCGGACTCTCCGGATTTGACTTCGACGGGGTAAATTTTTGAACCCCTGACGACGAGGTAGTCCACCTCGGCGCTGCTGCCCCGTGCATCGCGTGCCCAATAGAACAATTCGCCCTCACCTGCGGCCAACATCTCCTGGGCGACGAATTGTTCGGCAAGTTTGCCTCGATAAAGTGAAAGCAGATCGCCCGGCTCGAGAGCCGCCTCCACCGGCAGGCGGCAGGCTCGCTGCATCAAGCCGATATCGAGCAGCGCCGCTTTGAACTTTACCGGACTTGCTGTCGCGCCCAGCGGGAGTCCCGATGGATCGCAGGCTGGAATGCGGTGCAGCATTCGGGCCTTGCAGAGGAGATCGAACGCCTTGCGATTGGTCGGCCCCGAGTAGCTTCCATCCAACTTGGTGTATTTTAGCTGTTCACCAACGCTTCTTGCCGAATTTTGAAGAACGGTATCCAAACAATCCGGCGCCACCCTCGGCGTGTATTTGGAAAAATCGTCGCGCAGGGACTGCAGGATTTCCTCTTGCACACGGGCGGCTTCCCGCATGGAGCCTGTATCCCGCCACAACTTGACCGCTTCAGGCATGCCACCCACAAAAAAATAATTCCGCAGCTCCTGCAGAATCAGCCCGTGGGAAGATGCGGCGATTGATTCCGGATTTCCCATCAACGCCTCGGCCATGACCTCCTTTCCCACTGCAAGCAGATACTCCTGAAAATTCATCGGCCCGACCCGCAGGTAGCGCAACCGACCCACCGGCACCGAAATGTCGCCGAGGGCAAACTCCAACAAGGAACCGGCCGCCACGATGTGAAGCTGCGGCATTTCCTCGTAAAAATACCGCAGCGCGGACAGGGCCCGCGGACAGGCCTGGATCTCATCCAAGAAAAGCAAGGTCTTCCCTGGCACAATCCTTCCGCCGACGATTTCCAAGGCGCTGAGGATTCTGGCAGGATCGAGATTTTCATCGAAAATCGCTCGCAAATCCCGGCGTTTTTCAAAATCGATTTTGACAAAATTCCCAAACAATGGAGCCAAAAATCGCTCGACCAACCAAGTCTTACCCACCTGCCTTGCGCCGCGGAGCACCAGAGGTTTGCGATGCCCCGAGTCTTTCCAAGAGAGCAACTCTTCTTCAATCAACCGTTTCATGCCATGATTCTACCAAATACATGATAAAACGGCAAGATTGATTTAGAAATACAACCATTTATCTAAACAAAATATTTAGACAAAGGGTTATGTTACGCCAAAATCAGCTTGTTTTTGGATTTTGAATCACACAGGCCGGCGCACCCGTCTCCACGCGGCAGAGACGACCTTGCTCCCTTCTTTTGCAATGCAAGATCCAACTTCAAAGAGCCTTTGGTATAAACTTCGTCAATCCGCATGTGGCGGTTGCGATAAACGGTGGGGGAGCAACCTTCCTCGCGTGCAAACCAGATCGTGAAATGTGCGGCGTGACGGAACCCGAGGCGGAAGGCTACCTCCTTCACCGGGATGCGAGTTGTGCCCAGAAGCAATCTGGCTTGCTCGATTCTCCTGCGCTGATGGTATCGCTTCGGCGTGATCTGGTAGGCTTGGAGAAACAGGCGGTCAATCTGCGAGATTCCCAGCCCGGTGATCCGCTCCAGATCTTCCGATGGATACGGTTCGTCGGGTGCGCATTCGTTCAAGCGCAGCACGGCGCGTGCAAGGCGCGCGTCATCCGGCAGGGCGCGCCCAAGTTTCCTGCCGTGCTGTTCCTGCACCGCACTCCAGACCTCGATCCATCCGAGCATGGCGCGTTGCAGTTGGAAAAAAACTCCGGCGGTGGATGAGTGGCTGGCGTAGTCGATCCACGCATCACCAAAATTCCGGCCCACAAGGCGCAGCAAGCTGGCGGCCCGTTTTTCCAGATGCGGAAAGTCACGCGATTTCACCACCAATGCTTCTTTCTCTTCATAAAGGCCGGTGCCATCGGGCCAGCGACACACGAAGTTCAGTGAAAGCACTGTGGCATCATCCGAGAACTCCTGCCGCGCCTTTTCAGAGGGAGGAAACATCCACTCGCCCTTCGATGCCGTCCAATGACCGCGCCGTGTCTTGACCGATGCCGTGCCGCATCGGATCAACCATGCGCGTTGGCCGTGCAGGAAATCCGTCTCCATGCTGCGGCTGGAGGGGATGACGGCCCGCTCGTAAATCCAGAGGAGTTCCGAGCGGACGGATGCCCAAGTGTGCAGCGAAAGGCTTGCTGGTGCATCGGACGACATGCGGAAAATATTAAAGCAAAAAATTAAATAGTAAACTGAATCCGATGGCGGTTTCCGTCAGCGCAGGCTTAGCGTTTGAGCCATGGAACAACTCCTCACAGAAACTCTCTCGACACCCGTGGAAGACGCGGGGGATCTCGTGGTGGTGGGTGCCGGAAGCACCGGTGTCGCCGCTGCTCTCGCCGCCGCCAGACTCGGCCTGCGGACAACCTTGATCGATCCTGCGTCGCATGCGGGCGGCACGCTTGTCTCCGGGATCCCGATTCTCGGTTACCACGACGGCAAGCGCCAAGTCGTGGCTGGGATCGCCGACGAGATTGTCCGTGAACTGCATCGTCATGGCGGAACGGTGGATGATCCCGCTCAAACCACAGCCATCAATGTCGATGTCGAAAGACTGAAGTTCGTTTTGCTGAATCTCCTTGAGGGAGCCGGCGTGAAGCTGCGCCTGCATACACTCGTGGCCGGTGTGCGAACAGAAGAGGGCCGCATCACCCATGTGATCGTGGAAGGGAAGGGTGGTAGGCGCGCCTTGGCAGCCAAGTGGTTCATTGATGCGACTGGCGATGCTGACATTGCCATGGCCGCCGGAGTGCCGATTGAAAAAGGCCGCAAGAGCGATGGCAAAATGCAACCGATGACCCTGATGTTCGGCATCGGCGGCATCGACAAGAAGGCCTTCGAGGAATGGGGCGGCTACGGACGCATGACCGAGCTCTGGAAGGGGATGTCCGAAAAATTTCGAAATCCGAGAAAGCAGGATTTCGCGCACTTCTGGGGGCCGGACTCGCGATCGGGCGAGTGGGCATTCAATGCGACGCGCGTCCTTACGGCGGATGGTTCGGACAGCGTATCGCTCAGCGTGGCCGAAGCCGAGGGTCGTCGGCAGGTGTTCGAAATGATCGATGAATTCCTGAGGCCGCATGTGCCCGGCTTCAAGGGCGCCTTTGTTTCGTGGACCGCTCCCAAGATCGGCGTTCGCGAGACACGGCGGATCGTCGGGGCTTACACACTGACCCGCGACGATATCTGGAACTTCGTTTCCTTTGATGATGCCATCTGTCACGGCAGCTACCCGATCGATGTCCACAGCCCCACCGGCTCCGACACCGAGTTTCCACACGATCACTTCTACGGCGGTCGCCACTGGTCGATTCCTTATCGTTCGCTCGTGCCGTTGAATGTCCGCAATCTTCTCGTGGGCGGGCGCTGCCTTTCGTCCGAACACGAAGCGCTGGCGGCGGTTCGCGTGATGGCCAACACCATGGCCACGGGCGAGGCGGCCGGCACAGCCATCGCTCTCGCGCAGAAGACCGGCATCGATCCCGCCGAGCTTGATTCGCAAGTTTTGCGAAACCAACTTCGTGCGCAGGGCGCATGGCTTCCAGAGGCGAACTCATGAGCACGCCTTTCACAATCACGGCTCCCGTCATCGGTCATTTCGATGCCAAGGGAACCCGCCATCAAAACCTCTGCGTGGAGGATGCGTCCGGATGTTTCCGCGCGAGCGGTCCCGGAGAAGGTTTGCGCATCCGGCGCACCGTCATGTCGGAGGGAGCTGTTTTTCTGAGCGAGGGCTATCCCTCGATGCGAACCTCGAAGACGGCTGCAGGGGCGTTGCTTTGCCGTGATGGCATTTCCAAGCGCAGGCAGTCGGTGGAAATGCCGCCCTCGAAGGCGATGACATTGCGCGCCTGATGATTCTTCTCGGTGGCGTGCAGGACGCGTCCGGTTCCGTCGAGCAGGCGATACTCGCGCACGGTGAATGGCATTACCCGCTCTGGGTGATCCATGAATACGCTCTCAAGCGGATGATCCCAGTCGGCGTCAAAGGTGATTTCTACTCGGCCGATCTTTTGAGGTGAGGGCCATTTGAACTCGAGCCAGGCGTTTCCGTCGTTTGGCCCCGCCACCCAGGCGTTGGAGGCATCGGTCGGGCGCGTGATTCCATTGATGACATTTTCCGAACCGAACCCTTCGAGTGCGGGAGAAAACTTCAGGGCGAGGTTTTGCCCTGCTGGTCGTCGCACGGGAGACCATTGTTCAAACGAATCGACTCCGATTCCTTCCGGAGCTTTTTGATCGCCACGACGACGCACGGCAAGCAAGCTGGTGACCCGTTCCTCGCTCGTGCGAATCCGGGCGGCGGGGTTTGCGGCGAAACAGACAAAGGCATAAGTCGCTTGGGCAAATTCGGTCTCGAAGTCGATTGTTACTTCCTGCGCCAGCCCGGACGAGAGCTCGATGCGGCGCGTGGCGAGGGTGTTCTCCGGGGTGAAGTTGTCGGGCCGATGCCCGGTGCGCAGCGTCACCTCGAGGGTTGTCGGTTCCGAAACATCAAGCAGGCAGGTGATCGCGGGGACGCGCGCGGCAGGCAAGGGGAGCAGTTGCGCCCACGAATGTTCGAGATGGAGCAACGGGCCGTCGGGTGGCAGCGCTGAGAGAAGAAGGCCTCCGGAGGAGGTCAGCGTTGCCTTTTGTGCAAGATTCTCCTCATCGAGCAGGCGGTAGCCCGGGATGTATTGGCCAGTGCGGGCGAGATCGCGGCGGAACACGCGCAGGCGTTCCGGTTCATTCAGATCGCGCGGTTTGCAGTTGGCTTTCCGGCAATGTGCGGCTGCCACGGCGACCGCTTGGGCGGCCACTCCCAAAGTGCCCATCACGCGGGTCGAACCGAAGGCCACATGTGAGGCGCTGATGATGCGCCCCGCAAGGAAGAGATTGGTGATATTGCGGCTATAGAGCGCGCGGTAGGGAATGCCAAACACGCCACGGGACTGCCAATGCGTGCAACCGGCCAAGGAGCTGTAAACCCCCTCTGAGGGATGCAGATCCAAAGCCCAACCACCATGCGCCACGCAGTCGGGGTGTTCCCGTTGCTCGATGACATCCTGCTGGGTCATCATCACATCGCCTTCAAAACGGCGACTTTCACGCTTGCCCGGCACGTGCCCGACCCATTCAAGCGTCAAGTTCTCCGCCTCCGAAAACTGGCCCGAGTTCTTGATGTGATTCCAAACCCCATAAACCACCTTCCACAGTTCCCACTTGATCTCCTCCGTGTCATGCACGGTGTCGAGCGTGCCTCCGTATTCGATCCACCAAAGATTGCAGCCGTTCTCTTTGGCGTTGAATGATTTGTAGCGTGGAATTTTCGTAATGTCATCCAGCGCGAAGGACGGCGGAACATAACGGATCGGGCGACCGGTGTCTTTCGTGTAGAAATAGATCGAGTGACCGAGGAGTTCACCAAAGGCGGCATCGGGACAAAATTGTTCCCCGAACTCCTCCCGTCTCTCGGCACCCATGCGGAATGCGGCTCCGGCCATGAATCCGAGGATCCCGTCGCCCGAGGCATCGCAGAACAGCGGCGCGGCGATGTCGTAAAGCGTCGAGTTCTGACTGCAAAAGGCGCGCACCGACTCGATGGTATCGGCATCTTTCTTGGCGACGTCGAACACGGCCGTATTGAGGAGCAAAGTGATGTTGGGCTCGTTCCTGACCGCTTCCAGCAAAACGGTGTCGAAGAGGAGCGCGTTGCCTTCCGGATTGCGGTTGAAGTTTTCCAGCAGCAGCTCGTTGAGCACCCCACCTTCGCGGGCCCAGCGGTTGTTGTTATACATGTGCGAAGTGGCCCCCAAAACCCAGAGCCGCACCTCGCTCGAGGCGTTGCCGCCCAACACCGGGCGATCCTGTGCCAGCACCACCTTCAATCCTTGCCTCGAGGCGGTGATGGCCGCACAAGTGCCTGAGATGCCTCCGCCGACGATCACAAGGTCGGCGGACAGCGAGACTGTTTTTAAACAACGGGACAGGGAAGGTGGTTCTTTAATCATGACGGTTAAACCTAGGCAGGTTGCTTCGATTTTGGGAATGGATGTAGCACGAGAATGTTTGCACTCTGGACGGGATTTGCCATGCGATAGGGAGTATCCCCGGAAGGCTTTCGGATGGCACTTGCACCGTCCAGATCGCCCCCGAGGCACGCCATCCGGCGAGGTGACGACACGGATTTCTACCAGAAAAAAGTCAATATTCTCATAACGCGGAAGTCGTGTTTTCAGTTATGAATGGAAAGTCGCCTGCACCTTGCGACTTCGTAAACATTCGTTCCTTTTCACCATGCCTACCCGACCCACACTCCATCTCATCTGCCAAGCTCACCTCGATCCCGTTTGGCTCTGGCCGACGCGCGATGGCGCTGCTGAAGCGCTGACCACGATCGATAGCGCGGTCAACCGCATGCGCGAAAATCCGCGCATGAAGTTCACTCGTTCCTCGGCGCAGGTTTACCGTTGGATCGAGGAAAGCGATCCCCGGCTCTTTGCGGAGATCCGCCGCCTTGTGAAGGCCGGTCGCTGGGAGACGATCGGCGGATGGATCGAGCAACCCGATTGCAACTTGCCCTCCACCGAGAGCATCTGCCGCCACTCGCTCTATGGCGGAAATTATTTCACCTCACGCTTCGGTGAGGCCGGTCGCGTTCGCGCGGGTTACAATGTCGATTCCTTCGGGCACGCCGGTGGTTTTCCACAGCTTCTCAAGCAGTCTGGCTTTGATGCCTATGTCTTCATGCGTCCCCAAAAACGCGAGGCGCCCGACCTGCCGGATCTCTTTTGGTGGGGCTCCGAGGACGGCTCGCGCGTCCTCTGCCAACGCGTGCCGGGCGAGTATTCGCAGAACCCCTCGACCACGGCCGACCAGTTGGAGGAAGTTATCCGCGAGCACTGGCAGCGGTATTTTTCACCCGGGTTCGATCATGGGGTCTTCTGGCTCGGTATCGGCAATCACGGCGGCGGCCCGACCAAGGAACATCTCGCCCGCATCGCCGAGTTGCAAAAGGACCCATCTCTGCCCGTTCTCAAGTTCAGCACCGTGCGCGAATATCTGGCGGAAGTCCTCGCATCGCCCGCCGCCAAAAATCTCCCGCTTCACGAAGGCGAACTCCAGCACCACGCGCGCGGATGCTATGCCGCATGGGGCGAGATCAAACAGCTCAACCGCAACGCCGAACGCCGTCTCGTTGCGGCGGAGACTGCGAGCCAATGCGCCGGGATCGACAAGTCGCTCGAGCCAGCGTGGTGGTCGCTTCTCTTTAACCAATTCCACGACATCCTCGCCGGCACCTGCACGATCCAGACCTCGGTCGAGACACGCAACCGCTTCGGCGCGGCGATCGATGCCGCCGATGACACTCTGCGGCATGCCGTCCACCGCATGGCCCGCCGCGTCGACACGAGCCACCTCAGCGGCAACACGCTCTTTGCCTTCAATCCGCTTCCATGGGCCCGCGAAGTCGAAGTGACGCTCGACACTTTCACCCAGCCGCACGGTCGCGAAAAAATCACCCATCTCGTTTCCACCGACGGTCGGCGCATCCCGATCCAGTGGCTCGCCGCCGATTCGAACTTCGGCCCGCATCGCATGCCATGGGGCAAACTCTGCGCGCGCCTTCCGCTGCCGGCTTCGGGCTACAGCACCTTCCATCTCGGACTCGAGCCGGTCGCCACCGCACCGAAAAAAATCAAGGCACTGCCCGCGCCGAAAAACCCCGTGCGCCTCGTCGTCCTTCCCGATCACAGCGACACCTGGGCCCATGGCGTGAAGTCATTTTCCGCAAAGGCCGTCGCGATTCCACTTGGTCGTGGCAAGGTCATCGAGCAGGGGCCATGGACCACGATCGTCCGCCACTGCGCCGTATGGAACCGATCATCGATCCAGCTCGATGTCGTCGCGCGCGCCAATGAAGCGGCACTGGAACTGCGACTGCGCATCAACTGGCAGGAACCTCGCAGCATCCTGCGCCTCGAGTGGCCCACCGGCATCAAGGAGGGGGAATGGATCAGCCAAACGATCGGCGGACGCAGCACCCGCAAGGCCGATGGCGATGAGCAGCCCGCACAGAACTGGACCGCCTTTGCAAAGGGCAAGCGGGCCGCCGTTCTCGTGAATGATGGCTCCGGCAGCGTCTCGGCACGCAAGGATGTCATCTCCACGATCGTGGCTCGCTCGACGCCTTACGCCGAGCATGATCCGATGCCCTATCCCGATCTTCCGGAAACCCCATACACCGATCAAGGTTGGCAGGAGCGCCGTTTCTGGACGCTCAGCCTCGATGGCGAGTCACCGCTCGATGCCGCAGATCGCGTTGCCGCGTCGCTGCTCACCGGCGCCGAGACGATGCTCGATTCCTGCCACCCGGGCGACTGGCCGATGGAGCGGAGTTTCTTCGCAATCGAACCCGCCGAAGTGAACCTGCTCTGCTTGAAAAAATCAGAAACCGGCAAGGCATGGATCGCGCGTCTGCACAATCCGACGGCGCGAAGCCTGAAGACCACTGTGCGCGTCGATGGCTATGCCAAGCCCGCGACGATCCAGATCAAGCCTCACCGCATCATCACGCTTGAGATTGCCGCCGCCACCAAGGCAGATGCCAAAGGTGCCCCGGAATGGCGCGAGCTTGATCTCAACGAGAATCCAATCGCCGAATCACCCCGATGACCCCTCTCCTCCTCGGCATCGATCTCGGCGGCACCAAGACCGCCGTCATTCTTGGAACGCCATCCGGCGAGGTGATCGCGCGCAAGCAGTTTGCGACCTCCACACCGCCGGAGACGCGGCGCAGGATCACTGAAGCAGCGAGAGGATTTGGCCGCGATTTCTCGCGTGTCGGCATTGCCTGTGGCGGCCCCCTCGATGTCGCGCGCGGTTGCTTGCTGGCTCCGCCGAATCTCCCCGGTTGGGAAGGTGCGGAATTGGTTTCGTGGTTTGAATCCGATCTGCAGAAGCCGGTCGCGATGGTCAACGACGCCAATGCCGGTGCCCTCGCCGAGTGGCGTTGGGGAGCGGGCAAGGGATGCACGGATATGATATTTCTCACCTGTGGCACGGGCCTTGGCGCAGGCATCATTTCGGGCGGACGCCTCCTCGCCGGTGCCGGCGGCAATGCGGGAGAGATCGGCCATGTGCGCCTCACCGAAGAGGGTCCGCTTGGCTATGGCAAACGCGGCAGCGTCGAAGGCTGGGCCTCCGGGGGTGGCATCGGGCGTCAGGCAGTCGATGCCGGTTGGCCCGCCGGAACCAGCACCAAGGATGTCGCCCTCGCCGCCGATGCGGGCGACCTGCGAGCGATTGCGCTTTTGGAAAATGCGGGAAGCAAGCTCGGCCGCACCATCGCCATCCTCGTCGATCTGCTCAACCCGCAGGTCATCGTGCTTGGTTCGCTTTTCGTGCGTGCCCGCCATCACCTCGAGCCCGCACTCCTGCGCGAACTCCACGCCGAAGCCTTGCCCGAACTCGTCGCCGCCTGCCGCGTTGTCCCTGCCGAACTCGGCGAATCAATCGGCGACCTGCAAGCTCTCGCTGCCGCGATGGAATCTCCCGTTTAAAAAATCATGAACACCCCACGGCCTGCTTCGAGCATCCGCTCCGTATGGCACGGACCGAAACATTACTTCGGGCTCCACGCCAAGTAGAACGACACCGAACTCGGGCTGCGTTGCAGTCCCAAGGAACTTGTCCCGATGCTGCGCCTGATGGATGCCGATTTCGTCCAGACCGATTGCAAGGGGCATGGAGATTACCTTTGAGGTGCCCGTCTCGGCGAAAGCGGGCTCGACTACGCGAACCCCGAGAAAAAATACACCCTCTTGTATCTCATCGAGGAAGGCCTGGCACTGGTCCTCGATGACGATCCGCATCCCTCAAATGGTTACAAGTTCGCCTCCGACTGGGCGCAGAACTACGACAGTCGCTACGGCAACGGATTCAACGGCCCCAGCAGTGCAAGGTTGCTGGCACTCGCAGAATGGATCGAAGAAAATGAAAAGTAGAATGTCGAAAAGCGAAAATTTCATGCTCGAAGAAGTGGCTTTCCTTCGCCCTTTCGCTATCCCATTTTTCACTTTCACTTCGCAAACTAACCTTTGCATATCCTCGATAAAATGGTTTCTTTAGAAAACATGATTTCTATTTTAGGAGATGCCGAGGCGTTGGAGAAATTCGGGATTCGGCTGAAAGCGCTGCGGTTGCGGCGGAATTTGTCGCAAGAGTATGTGGCCGGGGTCGTGGGGGTGTCCGTGCCCACCTACCGGAAGATCGAGCAGGGCGACGGGACGGTGGAGTTTCGCCATGTGGCGCGGGCGCTGGGGGCGCTGGGTCTGGCCGAGGCGCTGGGGGATGTGATTCCTGCCACCGAGCCGGAATTGCGCTTGAAAGACCTGCTCCGCCCGGAGCGTAAAAACGCTTCGAAACCGAGGAGAAAGGACTGAATGGAAAAGCGGCTTAGAGTTTTGTGGTGGGATGGCTCGACGATCGGGCATCTGGTGCACCGTGGGCCGCTGTATTTCGCCTATGATCCGGAGTGGATCGCACGCGGGCTGAATCTCTCCCCGCTCAGCCTGCCCTTCGGCGATGTGGCCTACAACGGAGCCAAGGGCGTGGAGGGGTTGCCGGGGTTGCTGGCGGATTGTCTGCCAGATGCGTGGGGCCGACGGGTGGCGCGGGCGGAATTTGCAAAGAACAAGTGGGGCGAGCCGACGGCAATGTCGTTGCTGGCCTGGCGCGGGAAGCGCGGGCTCGGTGCGGTTTTTTTCGAACCGCCGATGGATAATGGCAATCCGGCGCTGGAAAAAATCAGCGCGGCGGCGCTCGCCAAAGGAGCCCTGGAGATCGAGCGCGGCGAGCCCTGCGAGATCCTGCCCCTACTGGCGCGGGGAGGCACGGCGGGCGGCGCCATGCCAAAGGCGCTCGTGCTTTTGTATGAGGATGGGAGCCTGCGCGTGGGCGAACCTGCCGAAGATGGAGGGCTACCGGGCATTCTGAAGCTCGACCTCTCGACGGATGGCGCGGCCGCTCGATGCGAGCAGGCGATCACGCAAATGGCCCGCAGCGCCGGGGTGCGAGTGGCGGAAACGCGATTGATCGAGGAATCGCCAGGCTCACCGAGGGCGCATTTGTTCGTGACGCGCTTCGATCTCGTGGAGGGCGAGCCTCTACGGCGTGGGCATTTCCACTCCGCCGCTGGGCTTCTACACAAGACAGCCGATGCGCTCGACTACCGTGACCTCTTCCGACTCGCGATCCAGCTCCAGGCACCACTGGAGGACATCCGCGAAGTGGCACGGAGGATGATTTTCAATGTCCTCGCCTCCAATCTCGACGACCACGGCAAGAACCACGCCTTCCAACTCGACGAGGCCACCCGCACCTGGAGCCTCACCCCGGCCTACGACCTCACTTTCTCACCCGGCATCCTGCAACGCGGCATGACGGTGGCCGGAGAAGTGTGGCCAAGCGGAAAAACTATGGAAGCCCTCTGCCTCGAAGCCGGTCTGACGGTGGAGGAATACAAAGAAACCCTCCAATCTGTGAAGACCGCCACACGGCAATGGAAGAGATTCGCCGAAGATGCCGCCGTGCCTGCCGCCCTCTCTGCGGAGGTGGAACAGCGCCTGCAAAAAATGCGCCAGGAGGTTCTCGGAGAGGGGTCAGAATGAACGGACGAAAACGACTTTAAAGGCAAAATCATCAAAGACCTGGGCAATTACGCGGTGCACAGCAAGCGACCGATTTTCGACCAGGATTCCTTTATCGCGGTGCGGGAGTTTTTTCACATCGCCTACTGGGTGGCCCACACCTATGGGCGCGGAGAGAAGCCGTCGCCGGGCGTCAGCTTCGATGCCGTGCTGATTCCGAAAGTTTCGGCTCTGCCAAAGCAAACGCGTGCCCGCCTTCACCTCGAGTCCGCACTCCTGCGCGAACTGCATGCCGAAGCCTTGTCCGAACTCTTCGCGGCCTGCCGCGTTGTCCCGGCCGAACTCGGCGAATCGATCGGCGACCTGCAAGCTCTCGCCGCCGCGATGGAAACTCCCGTTTAAAAATCATGAACACCCCACGACCTACCTCGAGCGTTCGCTCCGTCTGGCACGGACCTAAGCATTACTTCGGACTCCACTACGATCTCCACGCCAAGGAGAACGACACCGAACTCGGGCTGCGCTGCAGTTCCAAGGAGCTTGTCCCGATGCTGCGCCTGATGGATGCCGATTTTGTCCAGACCGATTGCAAGGGGCATGACGGTTACACAAGTTGGTTCAGCAAGGTGCCAAGTGCCTCGGTGCCCCCGATGCTTAAAAAAGACGCGATGAAGCAGTGGCGCGATGGCACGCGCGCGCTCCGGTTGCCGCTTCATTGTCATTACTCCGGCATCTGGGACAAGGCCGCAGGTGCCAAGTATCCCGAGTGGTGCGTGCTCGACCCCAAGGGGCGTCCTTCAGGCCAAGCTGTCACAGGACAAAACTCAGGCGCGCCAGCGGGCGAAAAGATGTGCCCGCGCAGCGGCTACCTCGAGGGATTGATGATCCCGCAGATGAAGGAACTCATCGACCGCTATCAGGTGGATGGGTTCTGGGTCGATGGCGACCTCTGGGCGGTCGAGCCGTGTTATTGCCCGCGCTGCAAGGCCGCCTATACCAAGGCAACCGGACGCAAAAAACCACCGGTTAAAGAAACCGATCCCGACTGGCCGCTTTGGTGGAATTTTACCCGCGAGAGCTTTGAGGAATTTGTCACGCGTTACTGCGATGCCGTTCACGCGCACAAGCCCGGCGTGCTCGTCTGCTCGAACTGGCTCCAGACTTTTGCGCATCCCGGCGAGCCGAAGGTGCCGACCGATTGGATCAGCGGCGACAACTCGTGGGTCAACGGACTCGATGGCAGCCGCTGTGAGGCGCGCTTTCTCTCCACCCGCGGCAAGCATTGGGACATCATGCTTTGGAATTTTTATTGCTCCCACGGCATGGGTAAACCCGAGTCGCCATGGACGCCGAAGCCGCCGCAGATGCTCATGCAGGAAACGGCTGTGCTGATTTCCTTCGGCGGAAGCGTCCAGCTCTATGAGGCTGCGACCGGTCTGCGCGATGGTCGCCTGGCGGAGAATCGCATTCGCCGGATGGCCGAGGTCGGCCGCTTCGTCAAAAAACGCCGTGCGCTCTGCCAAGGCAGCGAAAGCATCCCGCAGATCGCCGTGCTTCACTCGGAAACGCACCTGCGGCGAACGGTGCAAGGCAAAAACCTGAAGTGGGATACCGACATCAAGCCGGTCATGGGAGTCACCTTCGCCCTTTTGGAAAACCACTTCGGCGTCGATGTGCTCGATGAGTGGGCGCTGCTGCCACGACTCGCGGAGTTTCCCGTTGTCGTCGTGCCGGAACGCCATGCCCTCTCCGAGGAAATGGTTAACGCGCTCAAGGAGTATGTCCACGGCGGAGGAAAACTTCTCGTGACCGGTGCGGAGTCCTTCGAGCGCTTTGGCAGCGCGTTTCTCGGCGTAAGCGCCGGCAAGTTGGAAAGTGATGCCACCTACTATGTGCCCGCAGCCGATGCCGCCACACCGCTCTTCAGCAAGACATGGAGATTGGTGAAACCGACTACCGCGAAATCGCTCGGATTCCTCGGGCGCACGGCGCTGACCGATGCGGAACTGCTCGCGTATCCTGCCGCGACGCTCAACCGCGTCGGACGCGGAGCGGTCGCCTATATCCCGGCCGATGTCTGCCGCGATTTCGATCACAACCGCTATCCGCTGATCCGTTCTTTCATCGGCGAAGTGGCGCATGCGCTTGCCGGGAAACTGCCGATCAGCGTGCAGGCTCCGCTCTGCGTCGATGTCGCGCTGCGCCGCAAGGGAGACCGCTCGATCATCCACTTCGTCAACCGCGCCAGTGGCATCCCGAATCAACCCAACAACGGCGCGATCGACGAGATCCCCAAGGTCGGGCCGATCGTTGTCACGATGAAAACCGCCAAGCCGCCCGCATCGGTCAGCGCCGCGTGGGAAGGCTCCAAGCCAAAGTGGAAACACAAGGGCCAAACCCTCACCATCACCCTCGACACGCTCCATATCCACGAGGGGATTGTGGTGCGTTAATACCTTCCGGCGATCAATTGGTGATGAAGAATTTTCCATGGCCTTTGCACTGCATCCCGAAAATCAAAAGCGCGGGGCGTTTCCCTATGCCTGCATCCAATTCCGGAAGGGAGTATTTTCACGATGCCGTAGCGGTGCACCAGCATCTCTACGCCGGCACCATTCTTATCGGTAAAAAGGCTTTTCGATTTCTCCCCGGCGATCTGACCATCAGTCCACCCGGTGTGGTTACAGTTTATGTTCTTCCAAAGGGCGGGGCTCATTGGTGCATCCATTTTGAAGCAGTCTCGCCGATAGCAGGCGACTCGGGCTTTCGCATTCCTCTTCATCTTTCCCCCGGCAGCAGACGCGGCTATTTCGAGGATCGTTTTCGGGGCATCTCGGAGACTCTTCGTCCGAGGAAAGGACGGCGTTCGGAAACGAAGCTCGCGGCAGCCAATGCCGGTGCGCAGCTCCAGCAGTTGTTGCTCATGATGGCCCAACAGCCGCTCGATGATGAAAAAAAGGGCCGCGCCAACCGGCGTTCGGATCAGGTGCTGGAGGCTATTCGATTGAAACTCGAGATTGAGTTTCAGCAGCCGCTTGATGTCGCCACGATCGCAGTCGCCAGCGGTCTGAGCCGGAACTTCTTCGCCGCCCGATTTCGCGAACGCTTCGGCATGACCGTGGACGGATACCTGCTCCACCTGCGAATGGAAATGGCGAAAAACCTCCTTCTCTCAACCAGTCGTCCCATCAAGGAAATCGCCTATGACTGCGGCATTCCGGATTCCAATTATTTCAACAAGCAATTCCGGAGGGCCACAGGCACGAGCCCCTCTCTCTATCGTATCAGCAGGTAAAAGTGGTGGATTTCTACTAGTGATTCGAGTCCAGCTACCAGCAGCGATTCTGGGCGGTGCGGAGCTCTCGATTAAATTCGTCATCGATGAACGAAAAAATCAAAATCAACTGGTATCGCACCCCCGTGGATAAAGCCGTGATGAGCGATCTCATGCGCAAGAGCGACGCGCGTGCATTCGCCCAAGTCATCCCGCAGCTCGCTCTCTTTGCCGCAACCGGCACACTGGCATTTCTCGCCTACCGGAACATCAACGCCACTAACTGGACCTGGTCTGTTCCGCTCCTGCTCCTGTCCCTCTTCGCCCATGGCACCTGCGCCTGTTTCTTCGGCGGCACCGCCTGCCATGAACTCTGTCACAAGACGCCTTTCAAAACCGCTTTCTTGAATGATTTCTTCCTCAAGGTGTATGCCTTCATCAGCTGGTTTGATCCCGTTGCTTACCGGGTCAGCCATGTCAAACACCATCAGGTCACGGTTCACCATGACCATGATGGCGAGGTCGAGTTGCCACAGGGATTGGACTGGCATGGGGTGAAGTTCGTCCTCTGGCAGTTGTCGCCCATCATCAACCCGAAAGGTGCTTTTGATCTGGTGAGGAAATGGATCAAGATTGCCTGCGGCGACCTCTCGGAGGGAAGTTGGGCATTCACTCCGGAATGGACGGCAAAAATCCTGCCGGAGGAAAACCTCAAGCTCCGTCGCGAGCATCGCGACTGGGCCCGCACGCTGCTCATCCGCCATCTTCTCTTGGCGATCCTCTTTGTTGCCACCGGCAACTGGATCCTGATCCTGATCGTGACCTTCGGTTGCCAATACTGCACCTGGCTCCAATTGCTCTGCGGCGCACCCCAGCATGCCGGGATGACGCCGGATGTGCCGGATTTCCGGCTCTGCTGCCGCACCTTCACCTGCAGTTGGTTCCCGGCCTTTCTTTACTGGAACATGCAGTATCATGTGGAGCACCACATGTTCCCGGCAGTGCCGTTCTACAACCTCCCCCGCCTGCGGAAGGCGATCGAGCACGATCTCCCGCCCGCCCCGCACGGACTCCGGGCCACATGGAAGGAGTTGGTGCCAATCCTCAAGCGGCAACGGAGGGAGCCGGGCTATTTCTTCGCACCCAAGCTTCCATCGGGAGAAGCGATCGGGACCTTATTTGTTGATGGCATGCCCAGAGCGGAAGCCGCCCAATGAATTCCAAAAGACCAACAGACGAGAAAACGAACAAGCAACAGCGATAGGCAGCTCGGCCATGCAAATAACATTGAAGGCCTGAGGGGTTTCTCTTGAGGATGTGTCTTTAGCATGATCACCACACCAACCCGCCGCGACCATCTGGCCGAATTGTTGAAACGCCGCCCCGAACTCACCCCCCATGCGGCCGAGATCCGCAAGGCCGCCGATCTGTTCATTGAATGCTTCCGCAACGGCGGCAACGCGCTCATTGCCGGCAATGGTGGCAGTGCGGCCGATGCGGATCATTGGGCAGGGGAACTCATGAAAGGTTTCGAGTCGCGCCGCCCGCTCACCCAGGAGCTGCGCGCGGGTCTGCGCCCGGAGCTTGCCGATAAACTCCAGCAGGCCGTTCCCTGCATCCCGCTCACTGGCTTTCCCGCGCTGCGCACCGCTGTGGCGAACGACATCGATCCGGCGCTGGAATTTGCGCAACTCGTCATGGCACTCGGCCGACCCAGCAGCCTTTTTGTGGGGCTCTCGACTTCCGGCAACGCAGCCAATGTCTGTGCCGCTGCCGAAGTCGCGCGGGCGAGGGGACTCAAGGTTCTCGGCCTGACCGGTGAAGGTGGTGGAAAACTCGCACCTCTCTGCGACCTCTGCATCCGCGTGCCGGCCAAGCGAACGCTCGAAGTTCAGGAATTCCACCTGCCTGTTTACCACACCATCTGCCTGCTCATCGAAGACGAGTTTTTTTCAAACTGATTCTCCCGCTAATATTTTGCAGGGAGGAAAAGGCTGCTGAGTAAACGTTGTAGCCCTCTGTTCATTTTGGGACGCCAAGGGCCTGGCGATTCCCACCTTGGGTTACGCGGACGCCGCTTTGCGGCTGAGGAATGGGTCATGCGAGGACGATGAACCCTCCCTGGTTACGAATCGCGCTGTCGCGCGAAGGCCCCAAAAATTGATTCTGCCCATCCATGGTTCTTTACAGGCCCGGTTGCGCAAAATTAGAAATTTTTTTGCGTAAAAAATCTCTTGGGCGGGGTGTGCTCTATACCTAGTCTGATGCAGCTTCAAGGTCCGTGATCTGGCAGGTTCCAAGTGACAAGCCGGCGGCCTTTGATTGGCACAACCTCCGACACAACATTTCAAACCCCAAAAACCCCAACATATGAAAACAGCCACAATGTCCACGAACAACAAATTCACCAGCGCCTTTTTGGCGACCGCATTGATCGCAGTCCCTTTTCTGAACCACTCCCTCCAAGCGGAAAATCTTCTTAAAAACGGTGACGCCGAGTCGGGGGATATTTCGGGTTGGACCAAATTCATCGAGGTCTCACCCACAGCCCACGCAGGAGCGCATTCCTTCGTGCTCGCGGGCTCAAAGGACTCTTCGGGCACGGCGCAATCCAAAGACTTTATTCCGGTGGATCCAAGCAGTGGCTACACACTTTCCGGCTATTTCATGTCGCCGGATGGGACTGGCATCGTCCATCTTGGCCTCGCCTGTTTCGATGCCCAAAAACGGCTCATCACCAGCGAACGCATCACTCCAGTTCCGCAGACGGAAACCGAGTTGGTGGAGGAGGCAAAACCCGGGGACAAGGTCCTCAAAATCAAGAATGGTTCGGCGTGGGAGTTTAATGCAGCACACACGCCAAAGTATGGCGTGGTGGCGTTCAATGTGGATGACTCGGGAAGCTACAGCGACTTGCCCAATCCCAATCTCAGCCCATGGGGAATAACCACCATTCGGCAGACAGGCGGGCAATGGGAGGTGGAATTGGTAAAGCCTTTGAAAGAAGGCTACTCGGCAGGCACCAAGGTGCGGCAGCATAAAGTTGCGGGCGCCAGCCTTTGGCTTGCTACAAAAGGCGTTGGAAAAGATTGGGTTAAAATATCTGGCGACATTTCAGGCGTGAGCGCTGTGGGCCAAGAGAAGGGTATGTTTTGGCCTGGCACAAGCTTCGTGAAGGTAACCGTGTTGAATCTCAACAACGAAAAGCACGATTCCCCCAAGGTCTTGGCGGATGACCTCACATTTGGTCCGATTCAGTAAGCCTGGTCGGCTAACATTTTATTAAAAGTTCATATGATTAAGCGCATACTCGCAGGATTTGTTTTGTCATCCACCGTGGCTTGTTTTCCCGGTTGCAAGCCCTCCAAGTCAGCGCCCGAAAAAGCGGAGGCCGAGAAGCCTACTCAAGAAGCCGCGAAAGCTCCGGAGACGCCTCCGGCTTTTTCGATGAGCGAGTCGTTTGACGCGGATGTCGGTGCGCTGCGTCAGAAGGGCTGGAATGTTCCAGACTTTGCCTCGGTGGTCGGCGAGATTCCGGGCGCGAATGGCAAGGCTCTGCGCGTGCAGATTGATGATCCAAAAAAAGGAAAATACGCCGAACTCTACATCCCGGTGGAAGCCGGAAAATCCTATCAAGCGTCGGTGCGGATCCGTGCGGAGGGGGTCAAGGAATTTGAAGATAACTACAAAAACCGCGGCGCGGTGCTGTTTCTTCAAATGGCCGATAAGAACAAGAAATATGTGAAGGGCGGTTCGTTCCCGACGGGCTTGATGGGCGACAAGGATTGGACGGAAGTGAAGGTGCCCTATACCCAGCCGATTCCGGAAAATGTTGGCTACCTGCATGTCATGTTGGGCGTTGAGGGTCAGGGCACGGCGTATTTTGACGATCTTAAGGTGGAGGACCTTGCTCCCGGGTGGGAGGGGCCGGAAATCGTCCGTCCGGCCGATGGCTCAACGGTGCAGACGCGTCGCCCGGTGTTTGAATGGAAGCCTTTGCCTTTGGATGTGAGTTTTACCTATCGCCGACTGGAGCTTTCGCGCGATCCGGCTTTTCCGGCTGACAAAACGATTTCCGTCAAGCCGTTTGGTTATCAGGCCACGCCAAACCAATGGCTCGAGCCTGGCACTTGGT
>JBIJAV010000018.1:0-67646 GCA_044345595.1 Terrimicrobiaceae bacterium | reverse complement strand
CGGACGACTGGCGAGTGGACATACAAGACCTCTACAAAATAATCACCAACCAAACAAAACCACAAAATGAAAACCACATTCACCCTTACAGAAATTGAAAAATACCGCGACACCTACACGGACAGCAACGGAGAGGGAGCCGCAAACTACAATCTGCCGGACGGCTGGCAAATTGGCTGCGTCCTTGAAGGTGAGATGATCCCAGGCAGCACTTGGACCGCCACCAAACCCACCGCCACCGAAACTCTGGAACAGGACATCAACATAACAAAATGAAACCACACGACGACCTTTTAGACATGTTACGCCGCCACGGCGCAACCGAATTAGCCGACCGCGTTGATGAGTGTGAACGCGGAACCGTTGGATTAGAAGTCCACGAATGGCGCGACGATCTCGGGCAGTCCATTGTCAGCAGACACAACATCCACGCCGACATGATCGAGGATTTTGAATCTGCTCAAATTGAAGGATTGGATTTTATCATTCGACCATGAGCAAAGCTACCACGCACGGCGGCCCGCGCAAAGGCGCAGGCCGCAAAGCCGGATCTGGCAAGGGCCGCACATATGTTTCAAAAACCGTGGCGATGTCGGAAAAAACATGGCAGAAGCTCGACCGGCTGCGCGGCACGATGAGCCGTGGGAAGTTTATCGAAGGGATGCTTCCTACCATCGGAAACGGGTAACAGCGGGTAACAGCCGCGCAAGCCGTTGATTTACAAACACAGAAAACAGACTTAAAATCCCTTATTCCGAAAGGAGTGTGCGGGTTCGAGTCCCGCCGCCGGCACTTCTTCTTTTTGCTAACAGATTTTTTCCCCAGTAGCATGAAATTGAGCGGCTTTTTAGCGTTGCCTGTTCGCTCTCGGTGGATAAAAGAGTGGCGAAAAAGAGGCAATTTTCCAGGATATGTTTAAAGGTCTTTTACTGCTGGTAGTGGTGGGCGTTTCGGGTTTTTATGCGTGGGAGCACTTTTCCAAGTATCAAGTGCGGACTCCAGAGCAGGAAATCGAAAGCTTTGTCTCCCAGGGAACCGTTTCCGCCGTTGAACTGGCCGAGATCGTGGACAAATATCCTGAACTCGTTCGCAAGGCGCTACGCGACCGCCGCATCACGGTGAGGGGTGTTTTGCAAAAAGCCGTTGTGAAAGGTGTGGGCTCGCATGATTTGATCTTGGATTTGGAAGGAAGTCGCAAACGCAAGATCACCTTCACCTCGGATGTGAATAGCTACGCTCGGGCAAACAACCAGCTCGGCGTATCCAAGCAAAAATTTCAAAAACTAGGACGCGATATCGTGGTTTATGAATCCGCTTCGAAGAGTGCCAAAGCACCAGGAGGAGGAGCGCTTCAAAAAATGCTCGGGGGCGCCGTTCCTGCCGCTCCCCAGCCTAAGCCTGACTCGGAGGCCACCAGTCAGGACCCAAAGCAAACATCAGGCCCCATGGAGAGGGTCGTTTTTCGGGAGCTCGACACGGTAACGCTGGAGGGAATTTTTCAGCACATCACTAACGCCACCATCTTCATTGAGTGGAGGCCATCGAAGGCATTGTAGGCCAGTAGCCGAATCAAACGACAGGTTTGGGATTTTTATCCCGCATCAACCACGCGATTCCGATGCAGATTTCGTAGAGGATATACATCGGACCTCCCATCAGGAGGAGCGTGAGAATGTCTGATGTCGGAGTGATAAGCGCTGCCAGGATAAAGATAACCACTACCGCAAAGGCTCGGGTTCGGTTGAGAAGTTCATGATCGACGATGCCGAGTTTGACAAGAAGCAGAACCACCAACGGAAGCTCAAAGGCGAGGCCGAAGGAAATCACGAATTGGGTAGCAAAGGAGTAGTATTCGCGCACGGTCCAGGTCGGTTGCCAGTTCATCGCCTGCGCATCTTTGAAGAAAAATTCCAGTGTCTGGGGAAGGACGATAAAGTAGCTGAATGCTGCACCCCCAAGAAAGAGCCCAGAGCCAAGCGCGGCGGCCGGAAAGATCATAGCCTTTTCCTTGGGGGTGAGAGCCGGAAGGATGAACTCAGCCAGAAAAATCACGATCAAGGGAAACGAAAGAACCAAGCCGGCGTAGAAGGAGAGCTCGAGCGAGATCGTGAAGGAGTCCGCCACGCCGAGGGATTGCAAATTCGCCGCACGCTGGGGATCCACCGCCACGAGCGGATGCTGAACAATGGCGGCCAACTCGGTGCGGAAGACAAAGGACAGGAGCATCCCGGCTACAAGCGCGGCCGCGATTTTGATAATCGTGAAGCGCAGGTCTTCTATGTGGGAGAGGAAGGGCTTCGCTTCGTCCCCCCGGTTGCGAAAAGCAAAGAACTTTTCGAGAGTCGTGGATGGTCGTTTAGCGGAGTTGTTCACGCCAGCGGCTGAGTTCCCTTTGGATGTTTTCCGGCGAGGGGGCGCCGGTTGTGCCCCGCGCGGCGAGTGCTGCGCGCAGGTCGAAAGTGGCTTTTACGATTTCGGGCGTTAGCACAGGGGATGCCGCCGCGAATTCGGTTGCGTCCAGCTTGTGCAACGGCGTTTTGGTTTCCTGAGCCACGGCCACCAGTCCTCCGACAATCTCATGGGCCTGGCGGAACGGCACGCCGCCTTCAACCAGTCGGTCGGCCAAGTCGGTGGCAAGGAGCAGGGGATCACTCGCGGCAGCCAGCGCCCGGTCCTCGCGGAGAGACGCCGCATCAAACATTTCAGGCAAAATCGCCAGCGTCTCTGAAACGGATTTCACCGAATCAAAGACAGCCTCTTTGTCCTCCTGCATGTCGCGATTGTAGGTGAGCGGAAGACCCTTCATGACCGTAAGAATGCTCATGAGGTTCCCGTAGAGCCGTCCCGTGCGTCCCCTCGCCAACTCCGCGATATCGGGGTTTTTTTTTTGTGGCATCAGGCTTGAACCGGTCGTGTGACGGTCACTCAGCTCGATATAACCAAACTCCGCCGAGGCCCATAAAACAACATCCTCACTGAGGCGTGATATGTGCATCCCCAGAATCGCAAGGTCGGCCAGCACCTCGCATGCGAAGTCTCGATCCGCGACGGCATCCATGCTGTTCGTCGTGACTTTAGAGAATCCCAACTCGGCGGCCACGGCCTCGCGATTCAAAAGGATCGTCGATCCGGCAATCGCCCCCGAGCCCAGCGGGCAGGCGTCCATGCGCGTGGATGCGTCGGCCAGGCGCGAGGCATCGCGGTCGAGCATCTCAACATAGGCCAGGAGGTGATGTGCAAAAAAGACAGGCTGGGCGCGCTGGAGGTGGGTGTAGCCGGGAATGATCGCGTCCTTGTGGCGTTCGGCGAGGCCGACGAGTGAGACCTGAAGCGAGCGAATGCCGACTCGCAACCCCTCGCATGCGTCGCGTAGCCACAGGCGAAAATCCAGCGCCACTTGGTCATTCCGGCTGCGGGCAGTGTGGAGCTTCGCTCCCGCCGCGCCGATACGCTTTGTCAACTCCGCCTCGATGTTCATGTGCACATCCTCGAGGTCTTGGCTGAACTCAAATTTCCCTGCTTCGATCTCCGCGCGGATTTCGAGCAGCCCTGCTTCGATTTGGCCGAATTCCTCAGGCGTAAGAATGCCGGCACCGAGCAAGGCCCGCGCATGCGCGATGCTGCCTCGGATGTCTTGCCGGTAGAGTTGCCAATCCACATGCACCGACGCGCCGTAGCTTTTCAGGAGGTCGGATTGCTCCTCTTTGAATCTTCCTTTCCACATATTTCGTCAGACTTTGGCTTCCATCCTCTTCGTGCAGGAGCCCTTTAATTGCAGTTCATCGCAGCGGGCTTCGATTTTCACCATCTTGTTGGTCGGGGAAAAACCCAGCCGACGGGTGATGCAGTTTTCGAGGAGTTCCATGTTCGGGTCTTCAAATTCGATGATTTTTTTGCAATCCACACAGACCAGGTGGTTGTGCGTGGGGTGTTCCAGGAAGTTTGGATCGTAGATTTTCGTGTCGCCACCGAGATCGAGTTCGCGCAGGAGTCCGCTCTGCACAAGCAAAGGAAGCG
Organism: Terrimicrobiaceae bacterium; assembly: GCA_044345595.1. Taxonomy (GTDB): domain Bacteria; phylum Verrucomicrobiota; class Verrucomicrobiia; order Chthoniobacterales; family Terrimicrobiaceae; genus UBA967. The sequence goes on along the minus strand of JBIJAV010000018.1, from coordinate 63,629 downwards.
TGCGGTAAACAGTGGCCCGCGAAACCGAGCGGTCGATCGCACGCGCCATCTCCAGAAGCTCTTCGGCGGTGAAGTGTTTGTTCGTGCCGAACGCGGCCTCAATAATAGCCTCCCGCTGCGCAGTTTTGCGCAGTCCTTTTCCAGCGAGAAACTCATGCAGAATCTCCCGCACGCTCTCGCGTGAGACAGTGGCCATCGCGGGATAAAACTACCCCTCGCGCCCCGAGTCAAGGCAGGGGGGATTGGTTTTGAATTACTGTCTCGTCATCAAGCGGGTTGAATTCACGCTGCGGTTTGCTGCGACTAATGCTTGAGCGCGCTTCAAGCATTTTACCAAGCTTGACAACGGACCTCAGAGAATGAAGTTTTGCTAGCTGGTAAGCGCAGGAAAGGTAGAGGTCGCTCTCACGAGTGGCAGCCCTTAAGGGGTGGGATCCTCGGTTCCTGGGACCATTCAATTTCATAAGCCCTCGAGGTGACTCACTTCGGGGGCTTTTGATTTCACTGTAGCGATATCTTCGGGCCAAAACTTCAAGCCGTAGCCCAACGAGATGGTCTTGTGGCGATAGATCGTCTGTTTCAGGTGCGGAAGATAACCAACTTCGGTTTCGCCATAACGATTCACTTTGAGAGCGAAGTGGAATCCCGAAGCCACGGCATCCGCCACTTGTAATCCTGCCATTTTCGAGTGCTCCACAGCTCTGATCCGCTCGGGATCGATCACTGTGGGGTCGAGTTGCACCTGGCTGGGGCTTGCCTCTGATTGTTTGAGCAATACACGCATGTAGGAACGGATGTCCTCATAAGACATATTGCTGCGATTGGAAAAAATGACCTCCGTGAAGCCATCGCCTTCACCGAAACGCCGATGTTCGCGGCCGAGCCATGAAACACGCTCCAGCAAAAGACGCGTCGCGTAGCGGTAGAGAAGATATTTGTTGTTCTGAAATTTCTCGGGCTCCGAAATGAGAGGCTTGTAAATCAGCACGCTCACCGTTCGGATGGGTAGATTCCCAACCCTCCGGATGTAAGGCACGCGCTGTTCGTGCTTCAAATCGACAAAGTGCAAAGGTGCCTTCAGATTTTTCTTCAGAATGGAACGCACTTCTTTCAGGCACGACACCATCTGCAAATCGCAGCTTTGCCTGATGACTGCCGCAGACAACACAAACCAGCGGGAACTGCCGCTCCCGTCGGAGTTAAAGACAAAACCCTCATCGCCCGATTCATCGATATAGGCAATGAAGCTCGATTTCATGGGGCTGGACTTGACTCAGGGGTTTGCTTGCCCAAGACGCGGGCAGCGGCCTCTTTCATGCGAGCAATCTCCTAAAAAATGGAAGGGAGTAATGATGGCTAAGCCTAACGGATCCCACAGCCCGGGTCGAGCGCGCGTTGGCATTTAGGAGTGACAGACAGCAGTCCTGATAAATCAAGACATCCAGGGCAAAAGACCCCGCTTGATTGCTCGCCGAGGATCGCGCATCGTCACGCCCATGCAAGCCGTCTCGACCGACCTCATTTCGGAAATCATGGATCTTAAGCGCTCTCGCAACGCCGTGATTCTCGCGCACAACTACCAGATCGCCGCTATCCAAGAGGTGGCCGACTTTGTTGGGGACTCTCTGGGACTCAGCCGTCAGGCGGCGGAGACTGATGCTGATGTCATCGCTTTTTGTGGCGTCCACTTCATGGGCGAAACGGCCAAGATTTTAAGCCCCTCGAAAACCGTCGTCATTCCCGACATGGATGCCGGGTGCTCGCTCTCGGATTCCTGCCCTGCGGACAAGCTGGCCGCTTTTCTGGAGGAGCACAGGGATAAAAATTACTATGTCATCGCCTACATCAACTGCAGCGCGGGCGTGAAGGCGCTCGCCGACGTGATCGTGACCAGTGGCAATGCCGTCAAAATCGTCGAATCTGCTCCCAAGGACCGCAATATCCTCTTCGTTCCCGATCAGAATCTCGGCGCCTGGGTGATGGAAAAAACCGGACGCCACATGGACCTCTGGCGCGGCAATTGTTATGTCCATGTCGAGTTCACCCGCGACAGCATCAACCGCATCAAAGCCGAATTTCCGAATGCCGTAGTCGTCGCTCATCCCGAGTGCACGCTCGCTGTGCGCTTGCTTGCCGACGAAGTGTGCTCCACGGAAAAAATGGTTTCGTTTTGCCGCGACAATCCGGCCAAGGATTTCATCATCGTCACCGAGAGTGGCATGTTGCACCGGCTCCGTCGCGAAGTGCCGAACAAGAATTTCATTCCCGGTCCAACCGACTCGTGCGCCTGCGCAGACTGCCGCTACATGAAAATGAACACGCTTGAGAAGCTGCGCGACTGCCTCGCCAATCTTGAGCCTCGCATCGAGATTCCCGAGGATGTTCGTGCCAAAGCCGAACACTCGGTGCGCCGGATGCTCGAGCTTTCGAAGTAAAGACGCAGGGTTTCCCGTGACGCGGACACTCGCGGAGGCTATTGATGTTGGATGAATAAGTTGAATTTTGCGGATCTGGGTCTCTCGCCCGAGATTTTAAAAGCCGTTGCCGATCTCGGTTTCGAGGAAGCCTCGCCGATCCAGTCCGCTGCGATCCCTGTTTTGCTCGAAGGGCATGATGTCGTGGGCCAGTCGCAAACGGGTTCAGGAAAAACAGCCGCATTTGCCATCCCTGCCATCGAGCTTTGCGTGGCCTCCGACCGATCGGTGCAGGTTTTAATCATGTGCCCAACGCGCGAGTTGGCCACTCAAGTCGCCGATGAAGTCCACAAACTCTCCGCACACAAACGCGGCATGCATGCCGTTCCGATTTACGGTGGCGCTTCCTACGAGCGCCAATTTTTCGAACTCAAAAAAGGCGTCCAGATCGTTATTGGAACACCGGGCCGCATCATGGACCACATGGAGCGCGGCACGCTGCAGCTCGGCACGGTCAAGATGGTCGTTCTCGACGAGGCCGATCGTATGCTCGACATGGGCTTCCGCGAAGACATCGAAAAAATCCTCTCCGCAACGCCCGATGAGCGACAGACCGTTTTCTTCTCTGCGACCGTTTCCAAGCCGATCCGCGACCTGATCGAGCGTCACTCGAACGAGCCGAAATCAGTCAAAATCGAGCAAAAGCAACTCACGGTTCCGGCCATCGAGCAGTGGTATTACGAAGTGCCCCAGCGCATGAAATTCGAGGCGCTCCTTCGCCTTATCGATTTTCACGGCTACAAACTCGGCATCATTTTTTGCAATACCCAGCGTATGGTGGACGAACTTGCCGACGACCTGATCGCGCAGGGATTCTCCGCCGATCGACTTCACGGCGGCATTGCACAGGCGCAGCGCACGCGCGTCATGAACAAATTCAAGAAAGCGGAATTCGAGTTCCTCGTGGCGACGGATGTCGCCGCGCGCGGCATTGATGTCGACGAACTCGAACTCGTCGTGAACTACGACCTCCCCTACGACTCCGAGGACTATGTGCACCGCATCGGTCGCACCGGGCGAGCAGGCCGCAAGGGCATGGCCGTGACTTTTGTCTCCGGCCGCGACATCTACAAGCTCCAGCACATCGAGCGCTACACCCGCACGAAAATCCTGCGCGGAAAAATTCCCACCGCCGGCGAGGTCGAGGAGCGCCGCGCAGAGGCCATGGTTCAAAAAGTGCGTGAAGTGCTCGATCGTGGTAACCTCTCCATGGCCCTCACCGACCGATTGCTCGGGGAAGGCTACAACTCGACCGACATCGCCGCGGCCCTCTTCGAACTTCTCGCAGGTCCTGAGACCGCACCCGAAAAAGAAATCGAAGAACCCCGCAAAAAAGCCGCGCCATCCCGCGCCGAGCATTTCCAGGATTCCTCGCCGAACCTCCGCCCCGCCTCGCGCGGCATGCAGTGGGTGCGAATCAGTGCCGGTCGCGAAACCCGTATCTCGCCCCGCGACATCATCGGCCTCCTCGAAGACTCACTCGGCCTCCCTGTCCGCTCCGTGGGCATCATCGACATCCTGCCAGGCCAATCCTTCGCCCAAGTGCCCCAACAATTCTTGGATGTCCTCCGCGACGCCCCGCGCCTCATCGAAACAAACGCCGGTGACATTCAAATCTCACTGGCTCCCGTTCAGGATTCGAAAAAAGACTACAAATCCGGATCGAAGCAGAAGTTTCCGAAGAAATCGAAAGGGCCGAAGTAAACATTGTGTTGTCGGATGGAGAATTGGAGCCTTTCGACTCTGTCTTGAAATACGCAGTCAATTCCTCCATTTTAGTTCCATGAACACCGAATTCGCGCCGATCTTCAAACTGGGTCGGGCCGAGCGCCTTCAGCTTGTCGAAGATATTTGGGATAGCTTGGTTGCAGAAGGTAATCCCGATCCTGTTTCCGACTCAAAGCGCAACGAGCTCCGTCGCCGCAAGGAGCAATACGCGCAAAATCCTGCTTCAGGGATCGCGTGGACTGATGTCAAACAACGGGCACGCTTCTTGCATGCTTGAAAAAGTTATCTTCACTCCCGAGGCGGCGGATGATGTCGCCGAGGCCTACGCTTGGTATGAGGAGCGCGAGCCTGGACTCGGTGAAGACTGCCTACGCTGTGTTGAAGCATGCCTCCTGCTGGTGTTAAGAAATCCAAGATTGTTTCCGTGCGCCTTGGATGATTTTCGGAGGGCACTCATTCGGCGTTTTCCGTTTGAAATTTTTTACGAAACGACTCCTGAAGGTCTCGTCATTTACTCCGTATTTCATTGCTCCCAAGACCCTGGAAAGTGGCGCAGGAGGCTTGGCTACGATGACTGAACGAGTTTAAAAACGGCCGCCAGTCGCGCTGGAGTCACACCTGCGAGGGATTCCACCGCATCGGTTGCCATATGCAGGTCTGCGAGCGGATTTGTTGTGGCCACGGCTAGCACGCGCATTCCTGCGCGCAGGGCGGCTTCGATTCCCGCGTGGGCGTCCTCGATGACGAGGCAGTCGCCTGCAGGAAGTTCGATTTTTTCGGCAGCCAGTAGGAAGACATCCGGAGCGGGTTTGCCATTCGTCACATCATCCCCGCAGACCACTGCTTGGAAATACTCATCCAGGCCGGTCGCTGCGAAAATGGCGTTGAGATTTCCCCGGGGCGTGGAAGATCCCACGGCTGCTGGAATTCCCTCCTCGCGCAGGGCGGCAAGGAGCTCTCTCGCGCCGGGAAGGATGTGCACGCCGGATTCCTTCACGAGTTGGCGGTAGATTTCTTCTTTCCGATCCGCCAACTGCTGGACTTCCTCTGGATGTGAGGCCCACTGAAGAACCCCTGGGATGATCACTTGATTCTTTTTTCCGAAGCCGAGTTTGAAATGTCCCTCCGGCAGAGGTTTCGAAATTTCCTGTGCGAGGATTTCCCACGAGCGCTCATGCTGTGCCGAGGAATCAATCACCACGCCGTCCCAATCAAAAATCACGCCCTTCATTTGTGCAGTGGAGAAATTGTGTCCATGTGCCAAAGCGGTATCCCGCCAAATCACAATCGGCAAGTTTTCAAACCCGGAGATCTGCGAGCTCAAAAGTGCCTGCGGGCGAATTCGCGGCCTGAGCCTGATTTTAGATAACGCTCGAAAGCAGTAGCCTTGGTTTCATCGCGAAAAGCGACAGCCGTTTCGATAGTCCAAGGCTTGAATTTGGAGGTGTGCGAGACCTTGCCCGAGTTGTGTGCGGCGAGGCGTTGTGTCAGATCGGATGTCATTCCGACATAGTGGCGCTCGGGTTCCGCCTCGCTTTTGAGAATGTAGACATAGTGAAACATGCGTGAATTTCAAAAGGCTGGCTTGCCAAGCCGTAGTCTCGCGGCGGCGGGTGGGTCCGCCTACGCGGCTGTCGCCGACTCCGGCGTGACAGCCTTCGCTCTTGCTGCGCTGCGAGCGAAGGCTGGAGGCGACGGGAGTCGAACCCGTGTCCTTAAAATGATCTACACAACCTTCTACATGTTTAGACGGTCTTTAATCTCGGAGTGGGCGGGCGAACCGTCACGCTTCCCTCTCCAGAGCGTCCACGAAATCGATTCACTCGGGGTAGCGGTCGCTCCATCCCAAGCCAGCCTGCTGTCGTCGCATTCCGGACCAGCAGGCGTCAGCCGGAACGCGTCGTGGCTCAATTAGGCCGCGAGAGCGAGATCTTCGTAATCTGCATTTATTTGTTTGATCCGATTTTTTACGAGGCCAACGAATCATCCTCGACATGCGGGCCGGGCTTCACACTCAAAGTCGAAACCTTTACGCCCCCTAATGGGATCTTCAAAATACGCTTGGTTTTTGAAAATGCAAGCAGCGGTGTTTGCTGGATTTGTCGGGCTTTTTTGCTGTGCGCTTTGTGATGGCGGCGGGTAGTTTCGACATCTTATGAGTTCGGAGCCTGATACGCAGAAGTCGCTGAAGGAAATGACGCGTGCCATCGCGGACCACGAGGGCGTGGTGAGTGTTCAGCCGGTTCCGGGCAAGTCGTCATTTGAGATCGAATATGATCCTTCGGCACTGAGTGAGGAGGATTTGCGGCAAATCGCGGGTAGCCATGTGCCGGATGTGTCGCTTCAAAAGCGCACGATGCGTCTGGACGGCAGCGCGTGCGAGGCGTGTGCGATCCGTTTGGAGAAAAAGGCCAAAAAAATTCCCGGTGTCCGCAAGGCGACCGCGACCTATATCGGCAAAATCCTGTGCCTGACATTTGATGACAAGCTTGTGGACGAGCACAGCGTGATGACTGCGCTGCGCGGGTTGGGTGCGGATGTGCGACCCTACGAGCCATTGGCCGAGGCGGAGCAGGGTCTTTGGAGTCGAATCAGGTCGGGATCATTGAATGAGGAGATTTCCGCCGCGCTGGGTTTTGTTTTTTTGATCGCTTCCTTTATTTGCGAGAAATCTCTCGGGAGCGGAGCAGTGGCAACCTTGTCGCTTTATGCGGGAGCCTATATTTTCTGCGGTCAGCAGGGTGTGCGCTCGGCGATCGCATCCCTGCGAGGTGGGGTGCTCGATGTTGATGTGCTGATGGTGCTGGCTGCGATTGGTGCCGGGATTGTTGGGCAACCCTTCGAAGGCGCGCTGTTGTTGTTTCTTTTTGCGTTTTCCAATGTCCTGCAGAGCTACGCGCTGGAGCGCACGCAGCGGGCCATCCACTCGCTGCTGAAGTTGCGTCCGGACAAGGCGCTGGTGAAGCGTGATGGCGGCACGCAGATGGTTCGCGTCGAGGAGTTGAATGTCGGCGATGTTGTGGTGCTGCGGCCGGGCGAGCATGTGCCTGTGGATGGAACCGTGGTGGAGGGCGCGAGCCATGTCGATGAATCCAGTCTCACTGGCGAGTCGATGCCGGTCACCAAATCAGTCGGAAACCCGGTTTTTGCCGGCACGCTCAATCAAAGCGGCGGCCTGGAATTTTCCGTCAGCAAGCGCGCGGAGGACTCCACGCTCTCGCGCATGGTCAAGCTCGTTGAGGAGGCGCAGGCCGAGAAGTCAGGCACGCAGAGGTTTCTCGAGCAGGCGGAGCAATACTATGCAACCGGCGTGATTGCCTTCACGGCGCTGGTCTTTGTGGTGCCGTTCTTTTTCATGGGGGAAAAATTCTCGGATGCCTTTTACCGTGCCATGACAGTGATGGTCGTGGCCTCGCCATGCGCGTTGGTCATCAGCACTCCGGCGACCGTGCTCTCGGCGATCGGAGGTGCAGCGCGCCGTGGCATCTTGATCAAAGGCGGCTCGCACCTCGAGCGGACCGCACAAATCGACATCGTGGCTTTCGATAAAACCGGCACGCTTACCGCAGGAAAGCCTGTCGTGACGGAGATGGTCGATGCCAGTGGAGTGCACAAGCTGGACGCCACATTGCCTGCCCAGCTGGAAGAGTTGCTCTCACAGACGGCCGCTCTGGAGGACAAGTCGGAACATCCTCTGGCTCGCGCAATCGTGAAAACCGCTCAAGCCCGTGGCATCAAGCTTCCCGAGGCAAAAGACTTTCAAGCGACAGCTGGCAAGGGGGCAGAGGCATCGATCGGTGGTCGTCGACTGGTGGTCGGCAGCGAGCGTCTCTTTGCGGAACTCGATGCGGTTGGAATGGCTGCCATAGCCGCGCATGCGACATCTCTCGCTGCGAAGGGAAAAACCTGTGTGTGGACTGGGGTTCGCGATGGAGATTCTGTGACGGCCCTTGCCGTTCTGGCTCTCGCCGACACACTGCGACCCGAGGCGTTAAAAATTGTCGGTAGCCTCCATGCTTTGGGAGTGAAAAAAATCGTCATGCTCACGGGTGATCAGAAGGCTGTTGCAGCGGCAATCGCCGAGGAGGCTGGCGTCGATGATGTCATGGCCGAGTTGCTGCCCGAGGGCAAAGTCGCAGCGATTCGTGAATTGAAAAAACAGGGCCGCGTCATGATGGTGGGTGATGGTGTGAACGACGCGCCTGCGCTTGCCACATCTGATATCGGCGTCGCGATGGGAGCTGCTGGAACGGATATCGCGATGGAGACGGCGGATATCGTGCTCATGGGTGACAAACTGGAAAACATTCCAATTCTGCTTGCGACCGCACGCCATGCCAAACGCGTGCTCTGGCAAAATCTCACTTTTGCAGGCTCGGTGATCGTTGTTTTGTTGATTGCCGCTTTTGGAATCAACCTGCCGCTACCGATGGGCGTGGTGGGTCACGAAGGGAGCACGGTGCTGGTTTGTCTGAACGGTCTGCGTCTGCTCATCTACAAACCGAAAATGTGATTGCACGCAGGCGATCCCTGCGGCAATTTTCCGAATATGTCCGACGACAGTCAGTCTCCTCTCCAGAAGCTTGTTGATAAGCTCAGAAACTCACGGGATTTCACGATCTCCCTCCTGCTTCATGTGATTCTTGTATCGATCTTCGGTGGCGCCGTCCTTTTCGAAGCTGTTCAGGAGCCGCCGGACTTCGAAGGCGGTGGTGAGGGGGGATTTGTGGGCAGCTCCGAGCCTGTCGCGGCTCCTCCTCAGCAAACGCAGGTTTTGCCGCCTACCCAGGACATGTCCGTGATGGCCACCCCGGTGAACAACACGGCGGTCAATGCGATCACGACAACGGCTACATCTCCGATGAATTTCAACATGTCGCAGATGGTCATGGCGCCGCCTGCGCCTGCCGCTCCGACTGCGATGGCAGCTCCGAAGCCTGTTGCGCCCGCTGCAGGTCCGGCTATGCAGATGTCCGCAGCAGACGCCTCGGCGATCAAGGCCTTTACCACAGGGTGGGGCAAGGGCAGCGGTAGCGGCAGCGGCTCGCGTAGCAGGGAATTTGAGTTCGTTGCCTACATTGGTCAATATGGTGGAGCCAATTCCGGCTGGGATTCCACAATCAGCACCGTTGGCGACACCAAGGGCGTGATCAACAACGGAAGTCTTCCGAACCTTCTTGCCTACATGAGCACCCGCTCGAAGAACAAGGTCCGGACGAACTACGACAAGGTGAAAGCCATCAAGCTCGACTCCCAGGAGCTTTTCTCCGTGAAGCCGCCTTTCATTTTCCTCACTGGCTCGAAGGATTTTCGCCTCACTGATGCCGAGGTGGAAAATCTTCGCAAATATGTGAGGCTCGGCGGAGCGATCTGGGGCGACAGCTCGGTGCCTGGACGCAATTCCCGCTTCGACTTGGCCTTCCGCCGCGAGATGAAGCGCGTCATTCCCGACAAGGACAAGGATTGGGAGGAGTTGCCGAAAAACCATCCGCTTTTTGATGCGCGCCAGGCTTACTTTCCTGAGGTAATCGCGGTGCCGCCTGGCATCAATTTTTACAAAGAGCCGGTCTATGCTCTGAAAATTTATGGGGAGGTTGCCATCATTTACACAGCGAATGATTACGGTGACATGTGGCAGATCGGACTTCTGCCCGATGGCAAAGTCGATACGCGTCGAAATGAAAAAAACCAGCCTGTTGCCCTCAATGAAACGATTTGGAACAACCGAAACATTTACCTTCGTAATATATCAGAAGCTTCCCTCGATGTTTCCTACAAATTCGGCACCAACCTTGTGCTGCACCTGCTGACCCGTTGGGATTCGAAGGTGAAGTCGGCACCTTCGCTTTAAGGTTAGCGTTCCGCGTTTATTGCTCGGGACTCATGAGTGCGGCGGTGCGGCATTTCAGTTTGAAGAGAAGAGAGCCATCTTCAAACGCTCTGAGATTCTCCGGACTGCTCCGGTCGAAATCCGCAAGGAACATGGCTTCGACCTCTGCGGCGAATTGTTTATCCTGCACGGCGGCAGATAGCTCGAAGTTGAGCATGAAGGACCGGTAGTCCAGGTTTATAGAGCCGACGAGTGCCATGTCATCATCCGCAAGCAGCACCTTCTGGTGCATGAAGCCTTCCTCGTAACGCCAAACCTTCACGCCCGCCTCCCTCAATTTCGGGTAGTATGTGAATGAGGAGAGCCAGGGCAGGGTATGGTCGGCCATGCGGGGAAGGATAATTCGCACATCCACGCCGCGAATCGCTGCGTGGCAGATGGCGTAAAAAAGCGGGCTCGAGGGCACGAAATACGGGCTCGCGATCCACAGGCGGCGGGTTGCGCAGTGGATTGTGGAAAGATAAACGGCCGGGCAGATGCTCCAACTCTCGGCGGGTCCAGAGGCGACGGGAAAGATGCTCGCATTCCCTCCGTGGGCGAGGGAGGGCGAGGGCAGGCGGAGAGGGGCAATTTCGCCGGTCGTGTAGTTCCAATCCTCCAAAAAAGAGAGCTGGAATCCAGCCACAGCCGGTCCTTCGATCCGGAGGTGCGTGTCGCGCCATGGGCCAAACCGGCGGCTCCAGCCCATGTATTCGTCGCCCACATTCAAACCGCCAAGGAAGGCAACCCGGGAATCTGTGATGACCAGCTTGCGGTGGTTGCGGAAGTTGATCTGGAAATTCCGGCCAAACTGACGGTTCGTGACGAATGCCTCGACGGCGATACCATCGCGGCGGAGTTTTTTAGCCCAGTTTGCGGGCAGTTTTTTTGAGCCGACTTGGTCATAGAGCACGCGGCATTGCACTCCTCGCCGTGCTGCGGAGACCAGCTTGTCGGCCAGCGTGCGGCCGAGTCGGTCGTCGTGGATGATGAAAAACTGCACCCAAACGGATTCGCTGGATTCATCGATGGATTGAAAAATCGAGTCGAAGGTTGCCGCCCCGTCGATGAGGAGTTGAACATGATTCGAACCCGTGGAGGGAAGGCCGGAGAGGTTTTCCGCCATACGGGCAGGTTCGTTGAAAAGGCCCCGGAATGCGGTTTTATAGCCGTCGAGGTGCCTGATAATAGCCTGCAGGGCGTCTTGCAGTGGACCGGCTGGAGAGGCGGGCGCGAGCGTGTAGCCGGCGAAGCGCGACTCGCCAAAAACCAGAAAGAGGGGAATTCCTACGATGGGCAAAACAACCAGCACTCCAGCCCAGGCGATGGCGGACTGGGGAGTCCGGGCGATGAGTATGGCGCGCATGGCCAATGTGATGCCCAAGATCTCCAGTAGAATCGTGAGCGTGGCGTAAACTGGATTTAGAAACGACACGGACTTCTAAAAAGAAAGCTCAGGGCGTTTGTGTCCCGGTATCCTGAGTCCCGGCTTGAGGGGATACCTGCTGCTCCGGCGCAGGCGCAGGCTCTGCGGCGGGTGCGGGTTGTTTTTGAGTAGCACGCAATTCGTTTTGGAGTGTGATGATATTGTCCGTGAGCTTGCGTGCTTGTTTTTTCAAATGCGTGAGGGGCTCCATGACTTTTGAGAGCAGGAGAATGCCGAATGCCGCAGTGCTGAGGATCAAGAGCGGAATGAGTCCCCAGGCCACCATTTCCAGAAACTCCACTTCGCGGCGGAATTCCTGCATCGAAGCGAACAGGCGGATATCAATCGCCGCAATGAATCCCGAGAGTCCGTTGTCGGTTTTTTCCCGCAAGGCTTTTTGATCCGCTTTGTAGGGTGGGGTTGTTGCAAGCAGCTTGGCGTTGTTTGTGATGATGTCATCAAGTCGGTCGAGGTCTGAAGCAGGAAAAAGCAGGGCCGATCGCTTCAGCTTCTTCAGCATTTCAATAGTTTCTGAAGCCTTGGCGGCGCTCTCCGGCGAGGATGGGATGTTTTGCGCCTGCGCGGAGTCCGGCTCGTTGGAGGATTTCCAGACTGCCCGCGCATCGCGCAAGGCATCGTTCAGGATTTCCCTCGACCTCAGAAGCACGGCCTGATCGACCAGTATGCCGTTTTGGATCGAGTTGTATCGGAGAGCAAGCAAGGCCAGACCGACTTCCAAAATCAAAAGCGCACCGAAGCATGAGAGAAAAAGGGTGCGTATGGCACCGAGATTGATTTTTTTGGATCTGCTATCCGACATGAATACTCAAGAGGAAAGGGTTGATGTTGCGAGAGCGTCCTCAATCGCTTGAAGAATGATTCGCGAGTTGCAGGGCTTGGAAAGAATGGCGTGAACTCCGAGTTCGGACACGGAATTTTTTCCCGAGGATGATCCGAGGCCGCTGGTGCAAATAATTTTCACGGATGGATTTAATTTTTTCAAGGCGGCAATGAGCGCGGGGCCGTCCATGCCGGGCATTGCCATGTCGGTAATCACCAGACTCACATCGCGTTGATGTTGCGAGTAGAGGGCGAATCCTTTCTCTCCATCCTCGGCGGGAATCACCCGGTAGCCGGATTTCTCCAGCGAGCGGGCCATCACTTTCAGCACGGTGGATTCGTCGTCGACCAGAAGGATCGCCTCTCCATGGCCTGCTGCCTGCTGGGGCTTGGGAGGGGAGTCCTTGGCGGATTGTGAGATCGCACGGGTTGAAGATGCGGGCAGGAAGGCGTGGAAGGAAGAGCCGCAGCCCTCTTCCGTGTCGAGCGTGAGAAAGCCGCCGTGGTTGCGAATGATTCCAACGGCTGTGGCAAGTCCCAGGCCGGTGCCTTTTTCGGGGCCCTTGGTGGTGAAGAAGGGTTCGAATATTTTTTTACGCAGCGGCCGGGGAATCCCATGCCCGGTGTCGCTGACGGTGATTCGCACATAGTCTCCGGGTTTCGACTGGGCATGGAGGCGGGCGAATTTTTCATCCACATGGAAATTTGACGCGTCGATTTTGAGTCTGCCGCCGTCGGGCATGGCATCGCGGGCATTGACGGAGAAATTCAACAGCACCTGCTCAAGTTGGGTCGCATTTCCGATGACGGAGCTGATGTTTTCTGGAACCGAGACTTGAAGATGGATTGTTTTTGGAAATGTCGGGCGGATGAAATTGGCAACCTCGGAGATGAGTTCGGGAATATCCACCGCCCGCTGCTCGGTGCGCACTCCGCTGGAGAAGCTGAGGATTTGCCGCACGAGTTCGGTGGCGCGTCGGAGGTTCGCTTCCACGGCATCAAGCATCTCACGGCTCTCGCTGTCCGGCAGGCGATGACGGAGCAGGTCGAGAAACATCGAGACCGGTTGCAGGACATTGTTCAAATCGTGCGCGATACCACCGGCCAAGGTTCCAACGCATTCGTGGCGGTGGGCGCGAAGGCGGTCTTCCTTCAACTCGCGCAATTCCGCCGCATCCTCGCTCAAAACAAGGATCGCCTCGGGAGTCCCATCGCCGCCATGCAGCAGAACCCAACGCATGAGTAACTCGGTATTCTCCCCCGTGGCCGAGACGATGCGTGTCTCCCCGGACCACTCCCCGTCCTGGAGCACCGAGCGCAAGGCCGTCTCAAAAACCCCGGGCGGCATGGCCAGGCGGGCGGGCAGCTTTTTTCCAAGCACCTCGGCGGCTTTGAACCCGTAGAAGCGCTCCGCCCCCAAACTCCACTGGGTGACAATGCCTTCCAAGGTCTGGGCGAACATGACCTCGGCGGGCTTTTCAAAAAACACGGCTTGTGCGCGGGCATGGTCCTCCGTGCGGCGTTGCACCGAGCGGTCGTTGATCGCGCAGTAGAAAATGTCACCACCATTCGGCGAGGAGGCTTCGATCGTTACGTCGCGAGTCGAGCCATCCTTACAGCGCAGGCAGACCGGAAGGCCGTGGGCTTTTCCAGTGGGAAGAACCGATGCGGCCAGATCCCGAAATTCAAGGCCTGACAGGAAAAAATCATCAACCGGGTGCCCTTGGAATTCCGCCTTCGAGTAGCCCAAAAAATCCAGAGCTGTCTTGTTGGCTTCGAGGATTACACCCTTTGCGGACAGCTTCCAAAGCACCCCCGGCAAGACATCCCACAACAGTTCGATTTCGCCGCTTGCTCGTCCATTGAACTCAAGAACGCCCTCCGCTTGCGCGATTTTTTTGTGAATCGTCGAAGCGGTAAGGGAGTCATCCAAACGGGGGATTGAATCTTTTGGCATGCTGGAAAGCTTGATTAAGACGCTAAATTCTTTGAGCTGAGAGTCAATCGCAAGCACTTGCGTGCTGGCAAGCGGGCATTTTTTCGGCGGAGGCGATATTGTTACGAAAAAGTAACAATTCCCGATTTTTCGTCATCCATTCCCCGGGCGGATAAATCCTTTCCAGAATGACAATGCGTTATCGCACAGGCTGGATTTCCGATGTTCACCTTGGCACCCGCGGAAGCAAGGCGGGCGTCCTCTTGGATTTTCTCAAGGATGCCGAATTTGAGACCCTCTACCTTGTCGGTGATCTCATTGATATCTGGGCCCTGCGCCGTGGTATCTACTGGCCGCAGGAACACAACGATGTCATTCAAAAGCTTCTGCGCAAAGGCAGGAAGGGCACCGAAATCATCTACATCATCGGCAACCACGACGAATTCCTCTCTGCATTCCACGGACACTACGCGAGCGTGACGCTTCAAAAAAACGCTATTCACGAAACGGCGGACGGCCGCCGCCTGCTCATCATGCACGGGCACGAACTCGACACCGTTGTCCAAAACATGGGCTGGCTCGCGCATCTGGGTGACATCGGCTATGTGCTGCTCATGCGGTGCAATGGAATCGTGAATCTCATCCGCCGCCTCGCCGGCCTCGGCCACTGGTCGTTGAGCGCCTATGTGAAAGCCGAGGTCAAAAATGTCGTCAGCTTTATTGGGAAATTCGAGGAGTCCATCGTGCGATACGCCAAGGATTACAATGTGAACGGCGTCCTCTGCGGCCACATCCACACGGCCTCGGTTCGCGAAATCGACGGCACGGCCTACTACAATTGCGGCGATTGGGTGGAAAGCTGCACGGCCATGGTCGAGCACTTCGATGGACGCATGGAGCTCCTCCACTTCGACCAGGCGACGGAACCCGCCAAAAGCAAAACCCCCGATCCGGTCAGTGAGAGCGGCACGCCCGCACTCATGGCTTGAGCACAGGGGGAACCGGCCACCACGGGGGGAATAACATCCTGTGGCGCGGCTCGAGAAACCTCCGGTCGAGAAGCAGGATCGATCCCGTGTCGGTTTCTGTCCGGATCAGCCGCCCCACGGCTTGGAGCACCCGCTGCATGCCGGGAAAACGGTAGGCATAGTCGAACCCGGAGCCTTTGGTATCCTCGAAGTAGGATTGCAGGATATCCCGCTCCAGGGAGAGCCTTGGCAAACCCGTGCCGATGACAGTCACTCCCACAAGCCGTTCTCCTGGGAGGTCGACCCCCTCCGCAAAAATTCCGCCGAGCACGGCCAGCGCGATTGTGCGGGATCCGGGTTGGAAGGAATCCAGAAAAGCATAGCGTTCGGACTCTGACATCCCCCCAGACTGCACAAGCAGGCTCCCTGCGGGCAGGAGATCGTCAAGCTTTGTAGCGAGCTCGCTGAGGTAGGCCAGCGAGGGACAAAATATCAAATGGTTGCCGGGTGTGTCTTGCAGATGCTCCTTCACGGCGTCCGCCACTCGATCCAGCGAAGCCGTCCGGCCTTTGTAGGTGAGGTCCGCCGCAAGAATCCGCAGTCGCATTTGATCCGGTTTGAACGGGGAATCGAAAACAGCCAACGCGTCCTCTGCCGTCCCTCCCAGCAGCTCATGTAAATAATCCATCGGCGAGAGCGTGGCGGAGAAGAAAACCGCGCTGCGCAGGGTTTTCAAATCCGCACGCAGGCGAGAGGAGGGATCCGCGCAATAGACGGTCGTGCTCCGTTCCCGGGGGCGGATGAGAAACCGGCAAGTGTCGTCGAACGACTCGGCCGCCCGCAGCCAGTCGTTGAGGGCAAACCACGGTTCGATCCAACCGCCAAGGTCGGTGCCGGGTTTCAGAGAAGCGAGAAGACCCTCCAGCGAGCGGGCGGCGTCGCGACAGGTCGGGAGGAGATTTTTCGGAATCTCCCAAAACACCGAGCCATCGTGGTAGTCTCGCGCGGGAAGCAAATCCGGAGCGGGCATCCCGACAGCTTCTATTAGCGAAGCCCTCGCTTTCTCCAAGGCTCGCCTGACCTTCGCCGCCCCCTTCGCCCGCACTGCGCCAGGTCGGACTTCGAGATTCTCGGGTGTGATCGTGGCCGAGTGCATGTCGCGGCTGCGCTCGACGAGGTTGTGGGCCTCATCCACCAGAATGACATGGCGTCCACCGCCCTCGGCGAAATGCCGCTGCAGGCGGGCGGAGGGATCAAACGCGTGGTTGAAGTCGCCGATCACAATGTCGCACCAGGATGATGCGTCGAGGGAAAGCTCGAAGGGGCAAACTGTGTGCTTCCGCGCGACCGACTCTACAATTTCGCGCTCGAGGGTCTCGTGTTCCAGAAGCTCGCGCAACGCCGGCCGGATGCGGTCGTGGTAGCCGATGGCAAACGGGCATACGCGCGGGTCGCAACCGGCGGGATTTTCCGTGAAGCAAATCCTGTTTTTAGCCGTCAGGGTCAGCGATCTCAGCCTCGCTCCCGCCCGCCGGAGATGCCCCAGCGCCTCCGCCGCCGCGATTCGGCCGGGGGTTTTCGCTGTGAGAAAAAACACCTTCCCGTCGCCGAGCAGGGGGAGGGCTTTGACGGCGGGGAAGAGAGTCGCAATGGTTTTTCCAAGACCTGTCGGAGCCTCGGCAAACAGATTCCGCCTGTCGCGGATCGCGCGGTAGACACGGCGTGCCAATTCCCGCTGACCGCCCCGGAATCCCTCAAAGGGGAACTCGAGCTTTTCGAGCGAGGTGTTGCGGAGCGAAATCCACCGCGCCTCGACCTCGAGCCAGTCGAACCAGGCGCCGAGTGTGCTTTCAAAAAACTCCTCCCACTCCGCACGAGTTAGCCGGAAGGGCAGGACTGTTTCGCCGTCCGTTTCCAGATTCAGATAAGTCAAATGCAGCTCGACCTCCGCCCAATCGCGCTGGATTGCCAGAATCGCGGCGTAGATTTTCAGCTGCGCCAGATGCAGCGGGTCGGCTGTGCCATCCCAGAATTGATCGACGCTTTTGATCTCCTCCACCACCGGCGGGGAATCGTTTGCGCGAAGCCCGTCGATCCGACCCGAAAGAGTGAGGTCCACACTTCCACGAATGGCTTTCCACTCCACAGTCACCTCGGCCTCGTAGTCTCCAGTGCGCCTCCCCTGCACACGCCGGTGGGCGCGCCCGCCCTCGAGCGCACGGTCGGACGCGCGGAACGCGCCGGTGCCCGCAAGACCGCCCGTGCGGTGCACAAAAGCGACAAGTTCCCTCACGGAAGTCTGGAAGACAACAGGTGTCACGAATCAGGAAACTCGCCCAAGATTCACCGCCCGTCGAAGGGATTCGGCGCCCGGCTAAAGCCGCTTCAAGCTTTCCGGAAGCCCGGTGAATTCAAGCATCGATCCATCTGGCTTCCAAACCACGCGCCCATCATCCAGAACTCGAACCACCGTGCCCGAAGTGCTCCCGCGCAGCGTCTGCACACGATCCCCAGAACCAAGCGAGGCCGACTCGCACAGCGATTCGACGATGGAAACCATGGAGTCGCGATCCAGAACGCCCGCAATGTAGTGGGCGACAGCAGAGGCGAGTTCGCGTCGGCGGGTCGCCTGAAGATCGGCAAAAACGACATCGCAAGTTCGACGGCCTATGTCGGCGAATGTGTTTCCGTTGAAGAATAGAAACGGCGCGGATTTATGAAGTGAGCGAAGGAAATCGAGCGTTTCGACCAGGGAGATTTCGCTCAGGCGTTTTTCTTCCCAGCTTCTCGAGCACGAGTCTCCAACTTGTGGATTAGCGCCGTGCTGCGCTCGACCTCTTTTGCACGCTGCTCGATTGAGGCTGACGACAAGCTCCCAGTTCCAGTTTTTGAGAAAAGCGGCTCTGGCTTGTAGCGGGGATTGTTCGCCAAGACCTCTTCGCGGAGGTCCTCCTCCGTCAACTGCTCCAGAAGATCCAAGCGGAGTTTCATTCATCAAAAACTAAGCCTGAAGGATCGCGTTTTCAAGCGTGGGTCATGTTTTTTGCCACGACCCACTGGTCGAATTGCTCGGGAGTCACATGGCCTAATGCGACGGCGGCTTCTTTGAGGCTGGAGGCGTCTTTGTGGGCTTTCTTTGCGATCTGTGCGGCTTTGTCGTAGCCGATGTGCGGGTTCAGCGCGGTGACGAGCATGAGGGAGTTTTTCACATAGCCTTCGATGACCGGCATGTTCGGCTCGATGCCGATGGCGCAGTGGTCGTTGAAGGAGTGGCAGCCCTCGGCGAGGAGGCGGACGGAGTGCAGGAAATTGTGGACGATGACGGGCTTGAAGACATTCAGCTCGAAGTTGCCTTGCGAGGCGGCGATGCCGATGGCGGTGTCGTTGCCCATGACTTGGATGGCTATCATGGTGAGGGCTTCGGATTGGGTGGGGTTCACCTTGCCGGGCATGATCGATGAGCCGGGCTCGTTTTCGGGGATGGTGAGTTCGCCGAGGCCACAGCGGGGGCCGGAGGCGAGCCAGCGGATGTCGTTGGCGATCTTCATGAGCGCGCAGGCGAGGGATTTTACAGCTCCGCTGGCGATGACGAATTCGTTGTGGCCGGAGAGGGCGGCGAATTTGTTGGGCGCGGATTGGAATGGGAAGCCGGTGAGTTTCGCGATATGCGCTGCGGCGCGGTCGCCGAATTCGGGGTGGGCATTCAGCCCGGTGCCGACGGCGGTGCCGCCGATGGCGAGTTGGTAGAGGCCGGTGAGCGAGAATTCGACATCGCGCAGGGCCTGGTCGAGCAGGCACACATAGCCGGAGAATTCCTGCCCGAGTGTGAGCGGGGTGGCGTCCTGGAGGTGGGTGCGGCCGATTTTCACGATGTCGGCAAAGGCAGTGGCTTTGGCGTCGAGCGTGTCGCGGAGTTTTTTCACGGCGGGAATGAGGACCTCGACGACCTCGCTGGCCGAGGCGATGGACATCGCCGTCGGGAATGTGTCGTTCGATGATTGCGACATGTTCACATCGTCATTTGGATGCACTGGCTTTTTGGAGCCTTTTACTCCGCGTGCGATTTCGATGGCGCGATTCGAGATGACCTCGTTGGCGTTCATGTTGCTCTGAGTGCCGGAGCCGGTCTGCCAGATGCGAAGCGGGAAGTGGGCGTCGAGTTTTCCCGCGATGACTTCATCCGCCGCCTGCGCGATGAGATCGCGTTTTTCAGTGCTGAGCTTGCCGAGGTCTGCGTTCGTAAGGGCGGCAGCTTTTTTCAAAATGCCGAGAGCCTTGATCATCTCGGGCGGGAGTATGTCCTCGCCGATGTCGAAATGAATGAGCGAACGGGCCGTCTGTGCGCCCCAGTAGGCTTCGTGCGGAACAGAGATCTCGCCCATCGAGTCGGATTCAAGGCGGTGCGTGGCGGGGTCGTGTGGAGCGGATGAGGTCATTAGGAAGTTTTAAGTTTTAAGAATCGAAGCGTAGCGGAGAAAGACTGCTGGAGGCAGCCCGAAGGGTGAAATGAAATTTCATCAATTAAGTTATAAGCGGAGGCGAGTAACGCGGGAGGTTTCGAGGCATGCGGGCTCAAATTTTCCTTCCTCTGTGCTCTCTGTGTCCTCTGTGGTTAATTTTCTGGAATTCGGGTTACAGGTGCCGGACGAGGTCGCTTTTTTCGAAGCGGACTTTGGGAAGGGTGGCGTATTTGTCATCGGCGGAGCGGTAGCCGGCGGCGCAGGCGACGATGGTGTTGTAGCCCTTGGCGGGGAGGTCGAGGATCGCGTCGTATTCGCGCGGGTCGATGCCTTCGAGCGGGCAGGTGTCCACTCCGACGAGTGCGGCGGATGTCATGAAGTTACCGAGAGCGATGTAAACCTGGCGGGCGGCCCACTCGCGGACCCAGGCTTGGCGCGGGCCGGCGATGACATCGGCCATCATCATGTCGCGGTAGAAGCCAAGCGACTCAAGTGTGATTCCGCGAACTTCCGCGATGCGGGCGAGGTATTTTTCCATGTAGGGGACATCGACTTTTTCGGGAATCGCAAAGACGACGAGGTGGGAGGCATCGGTGATCTGGGATTGGTTCCAGGAGTGCGGACGCAGCTTCGCGCGGAGCTCGGGATTGGTGACGACAAAGAACTGCCAGGGCTGGAGTCCATACGACGAGGGCGACAAGATGAGCGATTCCTCAAGCGCCTGCCAGACCGGGGCGGGAATGGTTTTGGAGGCGTCGAATTGCTTGGTGGCGTAACGCCAGTTTTGAGCGGCGAGGAGTTGGTCGTTGGTGATGGGATTCATGCCCCGCGATGGGAATGCGGCGGAGGCGGGACATCAAGACTTTTCATAGAAGCCCATCACGCGCGGTTCCTTGGCAAACTGACGCATGACGGGGTCGTTCATGAGGTAGTTGAAAAAATCGGGGGCAATTGTGGGTTCGGTGGCGCGGAGGATGGCGGCGGCCTTTCCGAAATCGCCGAGACGCATGGCGACATAGGCGGCACAAAAATCTTCCGGGGTAGTGTGGCCCTGCGAGAGGTAAGCTGGCAGGTATTCATCCGGCGTTTCACTGAGCGCTTGAAGACAAAGCAGCGTGATCATTTCCGTAGAGGCACGATCGGGCTTTGAGCCACGCAGATTGAGCAGTGCGGCTAAGGCTTTGTTGGTGGCTGTTACGGATGCCGGTTCCTCGTCTTTTACGGGAGTCCGCGCATCGATGCCGCGTTGGATGCCCTCGGAGACGCCGCTCCCATAAAAGAAGCGGCCGACGAGGATGTTTGATCCGGCGAAAACCGCCAGCACGCCGATTGAGATGAGAATTTTGAAATTCAGCGACCAGCCTTTGCCTTCTATTCGCTTGGAGGAATCTTGGTGACTTCTCCGGCGGCGGCGCGTCCCGCCGGAGGAGAGCTCAACTTGAGGTGCCTGCCCCGTGCGGCGTAGATGAGCGCTGGAATTTTCCGTGGTCTCCAAGGCATGCTCGGCATCAATGCGGCGCGGCCGGATGTTTGTTTGGGAGCCGTTGTCATCCGCTTCGTTTGGGAGATTTCTTTCGCGTCGCGGAGGAATGGAAGACTTTCCGGGCGGGTTCATGGTTTTTTTGCGGTGCTTCGTTTCAGGTGTCCCGCGCGGACATAGAAGTCGTGCGCGCTTTGAAGGGAGTATTGCAAGCTACGCGTGCTTTTCCAGCAGGTTGTCTGGCGAAAACAGGTGGAATCCACCACCCAGCGATCCGCCCAGATGTCCTGGGCGCGGTCCCGCGTCAGGCTGGGAGCGGATGCCCTTAGCGATGGAACAGCATCCACCACGAGGGAGAAACATTTGATGATGACCTGGGGCAGGGGAATGGTGACGCCGCGTCCGTTGGTGGCCAGGGCGGCAGTGCGGATGAGCTCGAAATCGGTGATCGTGCTCTCCGAAGCGATGTAGAAAGGCCCCCTCGTGTTGCTCTCCCACGAGGCGTTCACGGCTTCGAGGAGATCCTCGACTGCGATGAAACTGTATTCCTTTTTGCCCAAACCAGGCTTGGGCCTCACAAGACCGGACGCCATTTTGAAGAGTGGAAGCGTGGCGGTGTCGCGGGCGCCGAGCACCATGGGCGGACGGAGAATGGTAATGGGGCGGTCGGAATGTGTGCGGTGGATGGCCTGCTCGAGTTCGAGTTTGGATTTTCCGTAGAGCGTGATGGGTGAGTCGGCGTGCCTTTCCGTGCGTGCAGGAGTTCCTGCGGGCGTTGGGCCCCCGGCGGCTTGGGAGGATAGAACAACGACCCGGCAATCAGGGGGCAGGGCGCCGAGGACACGGAGAGTCCAATCCACATTGACGCGTTGGTATTCCTCGCGACTCCGCGCGAAAAGGACACCGGCCGAGAGGAGCGCGTGGGTGGGGCGATTTTCTCCCCAAGTGGCCGGGTCGGTGTCCAGCGTGACGACATTTTCGCTGGAAATGCCCTCCGCCGCGAGTTGGCGACGGAGTTTCTCCGCACTCCGCACGGGGGCGAGAATGCGGGTGCCGCGTTGCGCTTCCTGAACGAGCATGTTGCTGCCCACAAAACCGGTTGAGCCGGTGAGGAGCAGCGTTTTCATGCAGGGCCGCGCTCTATGGGATCAGGGAGTGGCTTCGGGAGTTGCCGAGGGAGCTGGAGCTGCTTCTTGGTTCTGTTGGCGTTGGATTTTGTATTTATCCACAACAGCGCGGGCGTCGGCATCCGTGTCGGCGAGATTGATGAGATCGGTGAGCATCTCGGTGTAGCGGGCTTGAACCTGCTGGGATTGCTGGACGAGCGCCTCGCGTTGTTTGATCAGATTGCCCAGATTTTTTTCGGATTCAACAAGTGACCCGATCTGGCGGTCCAGATTTTCGGCCTGCCATCTCATGCTTCGGCCGTTTTGGCCCAGGCTGCTGATCTGGGAGAAAAGGAAAATCGCAAAAGCGATGGCCAGAAGGGCGAGGGGAAGGTGGATGCTGTTCGGGGTGCCATTTTGAGTGGCCGAATCTTCGTTGTTGTAGTCTTCCATGGTTTTTTTGGTGGGGGCTTAGTTGGCTTTGGCTTCGATGCCGTATTTCTTGAGAAGCGTGGCGATCTTTTGATTCTTGTTTTGGACCTGCAGAGTGGCGAGGTCGCGGATCACCGAGGGGCCGACTTGGTTTGCTAGTTGGGAGGCCGAGTCGATGAGTTGTTGCTGGGCTTGCAACTGCTGCTGTTGACTTTGAATGGTCAATTGATGGGCTTGGATTTCATCCTGCTGGGATTGGAGTCCGCGTGCGAGACTTTGGTTGCTCCAGTTGGATACAAGAAACCAAAGACTTAGAAGGATGGCGAGGGAACCGGCGGCTGTTGATATGAGTTTGATAGGCATGGTGGGGTTGATGGAGTCTGTGGGGTCTCCAACATAAATTCAAAAAACAACCTTGGTCAATCTGCAAACTCAAGCAAACGCGAGTCGCAACGCTTCAGGGCTCGCGATGGCTGAAAAAAACATCGCCATTGGACCGGGGCGGCGCTTATTTTCAGCTCCAATAGTCCAATCCACTCATGAGCCAGTCATCACCACTTCCTTCCACTTCGGCAGATTCACCTTTTATCAACAGCCTGGGAATGCCCTTTGTGCCTGTGCCGAGATTTTCGACGCTATTTTGCATTTGGCCAACTCGGTTCAGGGATTTTGAGGCCTACGCATCCGAGAAAGGCGTGGAGATTCACAATCAGTGTTCAGGCTCCGGTTCCGAGCATCCTGTGGTAAGTGTGACATGGAAGGAGGCGGTCGGTTTTTGCGAATGGCTCACTGACAAGGAGCGTGCTGCCGGGCGTCTTCCCGAGGGAGTGGTCTTCCGACTGCCGAGCGATCTCGAATGGAGCGCGGCGGTAGGCCTGCCACACGAACAGGGAACCCGCCCTGACCAGCGCAGCGGGGAACTCGATGGTTATCCGTGGGGCGCAACATGGCCGCCACCCAAAGGCGCTGGCAACTACTCGCAGGAACTCGGCATCGACGAATACGAGTTTACCTCGCCGGTTGGCAACTTTGCTCCGAACGCCTTCGGAATTTATGACCTCGGTGGGAATGTCTGGGAATGGTGCCACGATTTCATCGATCGTTCCCAAGACTGCCGCGTGCTGCGCGGTGCTTCATGGTTCAATGGTTACCAAGACCGCATGAAATCCTCTTTCCGCAACGATCTGGGGCAGCCTGACACCCGTTATTCCAGCTTTGGATTCCGAGTCGTGCTTGGTGCACCGCTGAATCGCTGAACCGTTGCATGGTCGCGCAGGATCGCCTTCCGCGTCAGGCTACAACAAGCTTTCGCCCGAGCAGAGGATTTCAATAAACTCAGCTGGGTTGGGCGCTGTCAGGAGTTTTTCGACAAGCTCCTGTTTGCTGCAAAGTCTGGCGATAGTCCCGACGACACGGAGATATTCGTTGTTCAGAGCCGAGGGGATGCCTGCCACAAAAACGAGCCGGACATTTTTTTTGGTGTCATTGGAGGGGAAGCCCTCGTTCGAACGGCCTACGGCCATGACCAGTGAGCCAACGGCGTCCGTTCGCCCGTGGGCAATGATGATTCCGCAACCGGCCGCATCGATCGCCGGCGCGTTGCGTTGCAGGATCGCGTCCTTGAGGGCGTTCCATTGAAGGATGCGTATATCCCCGCTGAGCGAGGCGAGGACTTCTCCGACGGCCGTTCCTGTTTCGCTGGAGGAGAGGGCGAGGTTCACATGGCCGGGCTGGAGTATTTGGCGGATGGAGATCATATGTTGCTACCTGTCCATTTGAGTTTACGGCGGAGAACTTCGGTGAATGGCCTCTCGGGAAGCATTGCCAGAGGGAGGATGCGGTCGCTTTTTTCCAGCCGCAGGGAGTCGCCGCCGGACATCGGAAACCAGCTTTGCGCATCGACCGAAACGAAAGCGACCTGCCCTGGCTTGGCGACCTGGATTTCGACGACAGAGCTGTCGCTGATCACAACCGAGCGGTTTGTGAGAACATGAGGGCAGATGGGGGTAATGACAAATCCCCCCGAGTCGGGCATGAGGATTGGGCCGCCTGCCGAGAGAGAATAGGCGGTGGAGCCAGTCGGTGTGGCGACGACGAGACCGTCGGCATTGTAGTCGGTGAGCGGAGTTCCGCTGAGTGAGACGCGCATTTGCACGAGCTGTGAGCGCTCGCCCCGGCTTACTACCACATCGTTCAAGGCAAAGAGCGTGCTGGATTCACCAGATGCATGGGTGAGGACCGCCTTGAGCAGCGCACGGCGGCTGAGGGCGTAGTCGGCCTTGGCAATGCACTCGACAGCGCGCCGGATTTCGCTGGATCCCAGACAGGTCAGAAATCCGAGCGTGCCGATATTGATCCCGAAAACAATCGGCAACTTGGATTTGATTCTTTGGACAACGCGCAGGATCGTGCCGTCGCCGCCGATGACCACGAGGAGGTCGCATTTTTCAGCCAAAGCGGTCTCGTCCAAGTCCGAGGACAAACCCGCAAGCGGGGCGGTGTTTTTATGAAGAAGGAATGGCAGCGCGTTGCGATCCAGTTCGGCGACCATCTCCCGCACGACAACGGCGGAGTCGTTTTTTTCAGCATGGGCAATGAGGCCGATCATGCGAGGCGGGGCGGCGGATTCCTGTCGATGGAGGGAAGCGGCATATCGTGATGCGCTGACATAGTTTGTTGGTCACGAGTTAGCCAAACGCCGCAGGCAAAAGCAACGCCAACCTGCGCGGACTTTTGCAAGGCACATGTTGCGTTCCAACGCGTCGAGGGGGATACTGGTCGGCTATGGTGTTCGAATTGGAGTCGAAATACAGTCCGCAGGGGGATCAGGCGCGGGCGATTGCCGGTCTGACTCGATCCCTTGCCGCAGGCAACCGCCACCAGACGCTTCTGGGAGTGACGGGGTCCGGCAAGACCTTCACCACAGCGAATGTGATTCAAGAGCTGGAGCGTCCAACGATCATCATGTCTCACAACAAGACGCTGGCTGCGCAGCTCTACAGCGAGTTCAAGCAGTTCTTCCCGCACAATGCCGTAGAGTATTTCGTGAGTTACTTCGATTATTACCAGCCGGAGGCCTACATTCCCCGCTCGGATACCTACATCGAAAAAGATTCCTCGATCAACGAGGAGATCGAACGCTTGAGGCTCTCGGCGGTGAGTTCGCTGCTCACGCGCCGGGATACGATCATTGTGGCCAGCGTCTCTTGTATCTACGGCCTCGCCTCACCGGAGGATTTTTTGCAAATGCTCGTCACGATCCATCCCGGGCAGCGGCTCACCCGCGAGGAATTCCTCTCGAAAATTGTCGAGATGCTCTACGAGCGGAATGATATCGCCTTTGGTCGCGGAAAATTCCGGGTGAGGGGGGATGTGGTCGAGGTTCATCCGGCACAGAACGACGACGAGGCGGTGAGGGTGGAATTTTTTGGCGATGAAATCGACAGGATCAGCGTGTTTGACCCGCTGACCGGTCATGCCAGCGCCACGCTCACGACCTTCACTCTTTTTCCCGCGAAGCAATTTGTGACGCCCCATGACAAGCTTCGGACGGCCATGGCAGGAATCCGGGGTGAGTTGGAGGAACGGGTTGCGGAGTTTGAGCGCCAGAGCAAATTCATCGAGGCCCAGCGCATTCGCATGCGAACCGAGTTTGATCTCGAGATGATGCAGGAAATGGGTTTTTGCAACGGCATCGAGAACTATTCGCGTCACCTTACTGGGCGTCCCCCGGGCTCGCGCCCCTATACGCTTCTGGACTTTTTGCCGAAGGATCACTTGCTCGTTATCGACGAATCGCATGCCACCGTGCCGCAGATTGGCGGTATGTATGCGGGGGATCGCTCGCGCAAGAGTGTTCTTGTGGAATACGGGTTTCGGCTACCTAGTGCTCTGGACAACCGTCCGCTGAATTTCAGTGAGTTCATGGAGACGGCGAACCAGCTTGTCTATGTCAGCGCAACTCCCGGAGGGTTTGAAATCAACAACAGTGTGGTCGGCAACACGGCGTGGATTCCCAATGCCGAAAACAAATTCGGCGAGGGTGGCAAGGCCGCCGGACTGAAGCATGCCGCTCCCTCGGCAAAGGAACTCGATGTCACAACACCCGGGGCGAAGCTTGTGGTCGAGCAGATCATTCGCCCGACCGGCCTCTTGGATCCGAGGATCACAGTCCGTCCACTCAAGGCCCAGATTGATGAAACCATCGAGCTCTGCCGTCGCCGCATCGAGATTGGCGAGAGGATTCTCATTACAACACTCACAAAAAAGACGGCCGAAGACCTCGCCGACTACCTCCGCGAAATTGGACTTCGCGTGCGCTATCTCCACAGCGATATCGATACCATCGAGCGGGTCGAAATCCTTCGCACCCTGCGCGCAGGTGACTGCGACATTCTTGTCGGCATCAATCTGCTTCGTGAGGGTCTCGATTTGCCTGAAGTTTCGTTGGTGTGCATTCTCGACGCCGACAAGGAGGGCTACCTGCGGAGCAGGACGAGTCTCATCCAGACCGCTGGCCGCGCCGCGCGGCATCTCAATGGCGAGGTCGTTTTGTTTGCGGATACCATCACAGGCAGTATGCGCGATCTGCTGGATATCACCGAATACCGTCGGAGTCGCCAGGAGGCTTTCAACAAGGAACACGGCATCACGCCCCGCAGCGTCATTCGGGCCGTTCAGGAAAGCCTTCATGTTATTGTCAAAGGCCGCGAGGTTGAGCAGGGAATTCTCCGCGAGGATTCCGCCGGTTTTGATGCGGCAGAGCTGATTCGGGAACTGGAGCGCGATATGGCCGATGCCGCATCGCGTCTCGAGTATGAGAGGGCAGCGCTTCTGCGTGATCAGATCGCGGAACTCAAAAATGGCACCTCCACAACAGGCGCTCCGCCCATTCGCAAGAAGGCCACTTACGCCAAGGCAAGCCGCAAGAAGCGGGGGTAATCAGAATGCTTTTCGGAGGTGGCTCGGGAGGATGCCGAGTTGCTCGCGGTATTTCGCGACAGTGCGCCGCGCGACGCCGAGTCCCCGGTCCGAAAGGAGTTTGACGATGTCCTGGTCGCTGTAGGGATTGCGGTGGTTCTCCTCGCGCACGATCTGTGCGATCGCCTGCCGCACGCTCTCATTGCTCACGCCCTCGCCGTCGCTGTTCGTGTAGCCATGGGTGAAGAAATACTTCATCTCGAAAATCCCCTGCGGGGTGGAGATGAACTTTCCAGCGGCTGCGCGGCTGACTGTGGTTTCGTGAACGCCAACGGCATCCGCCACCTGGCTCATGGTCATGGGCTTCAAGTGCGAGGGGCCGCGCTCCAGAAATTCGCGCTGACGCACGGCGATCTCGCGGCCGATATTCAGAATCGTCTGCTGGCGTTGCTGGATGCTTTTGATGAAAAAATTTCCGCCTCGTATTTTATCGCGCAGGTATTCCCGGACTTCTTTCGAGGAGCCTGCGAGCATGTCCTTGTAGGAATCCGAAATCCTCAATCGGGGTATTTCATCGCTGTTCAGACTCACGGTGTAGTCCTCGCCGTCGTATTCCACGATCACCTCCGGCGTTACAACCTGATTGGTGTCCAACGCATAGGCGCGGCCGGGCATTGGGTCGAGCCGTGCGATCAACTCGGCGGCGTGTTGGATTTCCTTGGGATCAAGATCCAGCGCCTTGGCGATCTCGTTCAGCTTTTTGCGGCCGAGTTCATCCAGATAGTGGCGGACGATGCGCGTCTCAGTTGAATACTGGCGCCCCTGTCTCTTGAGTTGAATCAGGAGGCACTCGGCGAGGTTCCGTGCAGCAATCCCCGGGGGATCGAATTCCTGCACCTTTTCGAGGACTCGCTCGACTTCGTCCGGCAGGCAATCCACTTCGGCGGCGATTTCATCCACCGTCGAACGCAGGTATCCGCCGTCATCCAAGTTGCCGATGATTTCTACGGCGACAACCGCGTCCTCCTTGGGCCATGACGCTGTGTGGAGTTGCTCCAAAAGGTGTTCGGGGAGCGTGGGCGGGCGCACTTGGGAGTCGAGGAAATGCTGCCGCTTGTCGAGCGCCTCGCGCGTCCATGTCTCGCCCGAGGAGCGCTGCGTGTAGTATTCGCCCCACTGCTCCTCAAGCGGGCTGGTCTGCTCCTGCTGGGTTTCAGTGGCTCTTTCAGGAACGAGTTCCTCCAAGGCGGGATTGGCCCGCAGTTCGGTGTCCACAAGCTGCTTCAGCTCGGCCAACGGCGCTTGCAGCACATGCAGGCTCTGTTGCATCTGCGGCGACAGCGATTGCTGGAGCGCCATCTTTGCGACTTGTTGCATGCCTGCCATATTTCAAGCGAAGACTTGGGCACGGATGCTGCTTCTGCAAGCAAATTTCGCGCCAATCCAAGTGTTCTATTCGAAACGATTGTCATCTATTCATCCAAACCACTTGTCGGACTATATTTACTCGGAAAATTTATCAAGCCCGTCCTGGGGTGTGCCGATGTTTAAGGGAGGAGAAAATCTCCACCCAGTGAGGTTGAGCACTGATTTAAAGCAGCCCGACGGCGAAACGGACTTCGCACCATAGAAAGACAAAGGATATGTCAGTAGTCATCAACACCAACTCTGCAGCCACATCGGCGGCCTACAACCTCAGTAACACCAATGTAAACCTCCAACGCAGCCTTAACAGGCTTTCCAGCGGTTCACGCATCAACTCATCTTTCGACGACGCCGGCGGTCTCGCTGTGTCCATGAAGATGAGTGCATCGATCCGCCGGACGGATGCCACATTGGCCAATGTAAACAACTCGCTCTCGTTCCTGCAAACTCAGGACGGAGTGCTCAAGACGGCGGATAAAATCCTCAATCGCATGTCCGAGCTATCTACATTGGCTCAGGATGTGACAAAAACAACGACCGACCTTTCGCTCTACAACACGGAATTGAACCAGCTGAAAGGGCAATTGAATCTCATGGTGGGCGAAAAGTTCAACGGCATCAGCCTGTTCAACTCGGGATCCACTTCAGGTCTCGATGTTGCAAGCACGCTGACTGTTGTGACATCCCATGATGGAGCCCAGACCGTGGGAATTACCCAGGCGGACCTCGACTTCATCAGCACCTCCGTTGGAACAACCACTGGCGCAGGTATGGACATTGGTTCATTTACCGGTGCCCAAGCAGCCGTTGCTACCATCCAAACCGCGATCCAAAACCTCGCAAACATCCGTGCCAACAATGGCGCCGAGCAATCGCGCCTCACATTTGCTTCGGATATGCTCGCGGTGAATAAAACCAACCTCGAGGCTGCCAACAGCCGCATTCTCGATGTGGATGTGGCCGACGAAAGCACGAAGCTCGCCCGCTTCAACATCCTGCAGCAGGCCGGCACGGCGATGCTCGCGCAGGCGAACCAGGCGACGCAGTCGATCCTGCGATTGATCAGCTAAAAAAGCTGCGCAGCGCGCGGGTCAAAGAGGCTCTCCCGAAAGGGAGGGCCTTTTTTGCGTCGGGATCAAAAAAGTTCGCCTTGGAGTGCCGGCTTGGATTTGCCGGATTCCGCCTCGATCTCGCTGACGAGAGATTTGAATTCGCAATCCCTCAGCGCCGCGATGAGTTCCGCATACATTGGCGAGATTTCGAGGGATTCCCAGGGGACAGGCAGCGGGAGGTCGTCGTCGAGGCGCACCATTTCACGGTTTGCGGTGATGATGTCACGACCGGTGATGATTTTTTCGCGAAGGCGGAGATTCTCGATCAGCGAGGGATTTTCCAGCATGGCTTGGACGGAGCCGTGCGCGGTCACCAACTGGACAGCCGTTTTCCCGCCGATTCCCGGAACGCCGGGAATGTTGTCGGAGCTGTCACCTGTAAGAGCCAGCACATCCGCGATCCGCGCGGCCGGAACGCCCCATTTTTCGGCGACCTCGGCCGCCCCGAGGAGGACGAATCCGCCTTCTTTGATGTCCGTTTTGTTCGTGGAGTAGATGTGGATGTTGTCATCCACGAGTTGAAGGATGTCCTTGTCGTTGGTTGCGATCACCACTTCAGCTCCGGCATTCCGCGCAGCGATGGCATAGGAGGCGATGAGATCATCGGCTTCGGTATCCGGGAGTTCAACGCTCTGTGTGCCGAGGAGGCTGATGTTTTTTTGGAGCCACTCCTCCTGCGGGCGGAGGTCATCCGGCATTTCGGAGCGGTTCTGCTTGTAGGCCGGTTGGAGCTCCACGCGTCGCGCGGGCAGACCGGCATCCCAGACCACGGCAGCACGATCCGGCTTCACATCGGCCAGCATTTTGCGAAGGGCTTTGACGAAACCATATATGGCATTGGTCGGCTCCCCTCGCGAATTTCTCAGTCCCCGGATGGCGAAAAACGAGCGGTAGAGATAATAGTGGCCGTCAACGAGAAGCAGGCGCATCAAAGAGGGCCCTCTTCAGCTGGCGATGGTTCCGATCTCCACCGGCTCAACCTTGATGCCGTTCTCCTCAAGCCAGGCGATGGCTTTTTTGATCTCCTCGCGCTCGCCATCGAGTTCAAGAGAAACCAAGCCGATCTCATCCGTGACGCTAGCCTGCCGGATGTTTGTGACGACTTCAAACTTTCGCGCCAACTCCCAAAGAATGGGACGGGTGATGAGGCGTGCCGGAAACATAAGCCAGAGGCGTGTCTTTTGCATGACGGCATTGTAACGGCCCCAATCAAAACGCGCCACCATTATGACGCGGAGAACAATCCACGCGGCGCATTCCTTTTCCTGCATCAGGCGCACAGGAGGGAAGTGGAGTTGGGGATTTTTTTCTTAAAGACTCGTTCTCACTTGGAAAGCCACTTCTTGAATGCCTTCAACAGCGTATCGCCCAAGCCGGGCTCGATCGGAGGCGGTCCAGTGAGCGGGGTTACACTCGGGTGCTGAACGCGGCGGAGTTCATCAAGCTGGAGATCGAAGACCAAGGGGACAATAACCTCCAAGTCGAATTCGCAGTCGGCTGCGTCGGAGACAAATTCGCCCCGCTCGTTTTCAATCCCTCTTCGGAGCGCCTCCTGGTAGGCGCCGGTCGCGAGGTGAATGCGGCCTTGGTGAATCAAGAACGGTGCGAATCCTGGGGTGTTTCTCGCGGGTTTGACAGGACCATTCCATGAGGGCCATTGGGATTGTTCGCCCCAACCGTTCGCAAACGAGCCCGCTGGAAAATAGGGGCCGCAATACTTGGCTTGGATGTTTCCCGTCCAAGGAAGGCTAAAATGTCGAAAAAGCGGCGAGGTTTGCCGGACGGTGAATGTTTTTTCCCCGCCACCCTTGAAAATCAGATTCGCTCTCAGTCCAGTGCGAAGGGAATCCAAGGGCTCTGGTTGTGCAGTCAGTTCGTCCTGGGCATTCCTCACCTCGGGGGGATTCATGATGCGTTGGTAGACTTCGTCGGTGAAAAAATACAGGGACAGGTCGAGACAATCGGGATTCATGCTGCGCGTCTCGAGCGCGATGCAGTGCGGAGCGGATTCCGCCCGCGGTATGGGGCGGGCATTGTGCCACGGGGGAGGGGACCCTCTTGTGAGGCGCTGCCAGCGGTGCATTGGTGCGCGGGTGAATGATCCAAAGACAACAGGGTTTTGGTCCCCATAGGCATGCACAGATGGCACACCGGTGTTCATGTTCACAAAAAGCCGTCCCTTTTTTTCACAGAGAACATCAAAACAGGCGGCGAGCAACGGCGCGGCCTGCGTATCCCAGAAATGAGAGTCGGGTTTGACCACGGCGGCCCACACACAAACGACATCGCCATCGAGATTCTCCTGCGTGAAAGGCTCTGTGAAGGTCTTGCCATCGATCTCGCGACCGCTTGCCAGATCGACGAGGCTGACCTTGTAGAGGGCGTCGCGGATTTGAGGCATTTTTTCGTGAAGCATGTCGAGGGCCTGTTTTTTTCCGCGAATGCTTGTGGCAAGGCGCGCCCAGGTGTCGCTCAGGTCTGCCGCCCCCGAGTAGCCGGAGCGCCGCATGAAATCAGCCACCACGCCGCGCCGCACGCGGGCGCGTATGGTTTTGACCACAGCGCCGTTTTCATTCCGCGATGAGATTTCGTCGTAGGACTCGATGCAGCCGTTGGTGAGCAGTTTCTGGACATCGCTCTCGAGCTGGAAGTTCCTCGTCGTGGTGGAGGAATAAACCAGCGTCCCGACCGTGCGCTCGAGCGCTTTGACAAAGGCCGCCTTCAGGGCGGAGTCCTCATCCACACCGCTTCCCGTGACCTCCACCTCATGGATGCCCGCCGCAGGGGCCTGGGCGGGCGACTGCGCTGCGGCTTCCGCCAAAACGAAAGCCATGGCCAGAAGCACCGCGCCGAGGCAGCGAAAAAAGACCAGCCCCAGCGTCCGATCAGGCATACTGGGCAGCCATTCTGCGAGCGCTTGTCGCGATCGACTCTGCGAGGTTCGCAGGTGCCAGCACCTTCACTTTTGGCCCCCATCCCAGAATCCACGGCTGGATCTCGAGAGTGGAACTCAGCCGCAGCGTCAGGCGGGCGCGTCCGCCCGCGAGATCCTCCAGCTTTTGATGCGGATGCCATGTCGATTCCTTCAGGCGCTCCACGACTTCAGCCTCGAATTCCAGCACCACATCCTCGGGAGCATCGGTGCTGATGACACTGCCGAAGCTGAATTTCAGCAGGTCGCGCGGATGTTTCTTCGGCTTCGCTGTGAATTTTTGCGCGGTCGCTTTGATGTTGCTCACGCGCGGGAAAGCAAAGGGCGTGAGGTGGCGTGTGTTGGTGTCCGTGCCGTAAAAGTAAAAGCGCCCATGGTGCATGACCATGAGATGCGGCTCGATCGACTTGTGCTTCGCAGCGGCATTCTTGGGGCTCTTGTAATCGAATTCGACGACTTTGCGTTCCTTGACCGCGCGGTGCAGGATGTTGAAAATCTTGAGCTCTTTCGTGCTCGATGGCGGGTTGTCGGCGAAACGGAAATGCAGCGTCTCCGACCAGGCGTCCCAATTTTTTGACCCCGTGAAAATCCCGAACATCCGCTCGAACGAAGCCAGAAATTCCTGCCCCAGTTCGGTGGCCTCGTAGGGCAGTAGGCATTGCTGAAAGAACGAAAGCAGGAGGTAGTCCTTGTCCTTGAGTTCCATCGGTGGCAGAAACCTCGAGTTCTCCTCGATCCCATTCGAGATCCATCTCCAACCGGTCGCAGATGAATCTAATGTCTCGGAGAACCGTGGCCCGATCCACCTCAAATTCCTCCTGCAGCGAGGTGCAGGTGATCTTTTTTCCAGACTCGCTCGCATTCTGCAGCAAGCTCACCATGCGGAAGATGCGCTCTATTCCGGCGCGAGTGCTCACGCCGCGTGTAGGTTTCTTTTCTTTCAGTTTTCGGATTTTGCTCATAGGAAAAAAAGTGTTGCTGGTTCGGACTTCAAAAATGCCAAAAATGTGCCGCTATGCCACCGCTAATTCTGGGCCGGGGTCAAGTTGTGCGGGAGTAGGCGCCGCGTGGTAGTATTCGCGGACTTCGAGCCGGTGCGCGGCCGCTTCGGCCACATAAGGATTCGAATCCGATGACAAGCGCCGCAGATCGGGGATTGTTGTATGTGGAGACTTCGCGGCGATATGGCGCAGGAACGGGTTCTCGGATTGCGCCAAGTTTTTCACCAAAGCGCGGGAAGGTCTTTTTCGATGCGTGATTTTGACGCCCTCGTCGATGTAATATCCCAGAGGTATCAACGAAGCGTGGACTGCGTTGACCACACCGACATGGTCACGATCCTCGTAGAGCGACCAGAAAGCATTCGGTGGCGTTTCGGTGGCGGTAGCCAATGTCAGGCGGACTTTGTGCGACGGGTCTTCTGCCATCGCGGTCAATTGGGAGGCGAACTCCAAATAAAGCTCTTCATAGCTGGCCAAGCTTTTTTCGCGCCTGCAATCACCGAGCTTTTTCAGCAAGTGAGCGGCCATGGCGGCACGGACATTTTCCGAGGTGTCGCACAGCAACTTGTGGGCATGTTCATGTGTGAGGACCGTGAGTGGGATAATCGCCAGACGAACTTTTTCCGAGGGATCCCGAAGAAAGTCGTTTAAAATCTTATCGATCAATACCGGGAAATGAGTGCGGGCTTTTGCTTCAAGCTCCAGAGCCACGGCCATCCGCACGCTCTCCTCGGCGTCATGCACCAAATCCAGTATAATGTCGGCGTGGAGACCCTCGCGTTGGCATATGCCCGCCCGCGTTTTCGCTGTCAGGTGCGGCTTGCATTCGAAATAAAACGGTATCGCCAGATAGTTCACCGCATCGCACAGCACCTCCTGCACCTCGGGAACTGCTTCCCGAACGATTCGGCACCGCGCATCGTTCGGCGTCTTCTTGTTGGCCAACACAGCCTTCAGCACGGCTGGGTCGTCATCCATCCGGAAGGCGCGCAGCACCCCGGCTTGAGTAGCCGCCTTGGCCATGGCCAAGCGAACCGCCTTCGCGGAATCGCTCGCCAGTTTCAATTGCGCCGCGAGGGATGCCAACCGCGCGCCGGTCAAGAGGGCTCTCGTGCGCGCATCGCCTGTTTCGATCAGGAGATCGACAGTCTCGGGCGGCAAATAGGCGCCCCGTGCCAGCGTTTGTTGAATCTTCGGGTTTTTTCGGCGCGCCAGTGACAGCGTGGACTTGATAAAAATTGGACGCATCGGCTTCTCTCCCTGTTCATATTTTGCAAGCAACTCGGCAAACTTGAGAACCACCTCCTTACAAGGGTCGCTTGCCAGCGCCCGCCAGATTTCATCCGGGGCCTTGTCGAAGAAAAACTCGCATCGTGGATGTGGTTGCACAGCTTGGATGAATGTCTTTCTGATATCTGAGTCGGAATCGATCGGAAAATTTTTGAAAACGGACGCGTTCCACTCATCCAGCGACTCGCTCGCCAGCAAGCCCAGTCGACGCGGATTGAAAAGCATTTCGGGAAGGGATTCGTTCCTGCCCCTCAGAGAATTAAAAAGCTCCAAGAGCACTGGCTGCCCGATCAAATCTGGAATGTCACTCGGCAAGGTGACCTCCCACAAAGTCAAAACTGGATTCTCCAGCAGACACTCCGGATACTCCAGCCAAAGCGCCCGCAGCACCTCCAATGGCGCGTTCGGATTGAGCGACACAGCTCTCCTTGTGTCTCGGCAACGGGACTTGGCCAAGTGTGATAGAAGCGCGGAATCGAGCGTCGGATCACTCGGGTCGGGGTTGGATTCATTCATAGAGATCGGAATACCATCAGTTCGCCAGTCGCAGGATCAGCATCAGGCTTGCCATTCTTACGGGTTTTTCTTTCACGCCCACAAGAACTGCTACTCGCCCGGGTAGCGCATTTTTGAGCTTGAAATCGAGGCCCCAGCAATGGATTTAGCGGGCATTTGGAAGGCTATTATCTCAATTCCTGATCCAAGAGAACAAAAAGAATGGCGGCCGCCTGACGCGTGGGTGCCGCCGCCAGATATCCTCAGACCAAGTGGATTATTTTCACGTATTGTAAGATACTTTGGCGATTTGCCTAAAGACTTCAAGACTGGATATAAAAAGGAATTAACGAAGGCTCAGGAAGAATATGAAAATGTTTTAAAACGCTGGCGTAAAGAAACAATTCGCTTGAGATTTGCTGAAAAATTTAATGAACCTGAATCGCAAAAAAAAGTTTGAATCTGTTGAAAAAGAGCGACTAAAACGCTACAAGGAGTTGGATGCCAAGCGGCAGACCATGCAATTGGAAAAATATCTGGACCGCTACCGATTGGAGCGTGCAAAAATCTCTGGTATAGGTGAATCCCGTCGAAGTGTCCTTATATCCTTCGGAATCGAAACTGCCGCAGATGTGAAACTCGATGAAATTTACAAAATCCCTGGCTTTGGAGCTGCTTTAACCCAAGAATTGATCAACTGGAGAAAAGGGCACGAAAAAAACTTTCGTTTCAATCCTAATGAGAAAATTGACCCCCTTGAGGTGGCGAAGGTCGACCAGTGGGCTCAAAAAGAGAAAAGTGATGCGCTAAAGGCACTACAAACCGGAGTAAGTGCACTCGCATCATTAAGCCAAGAAATTTTCGTTGCGCGTAGTAGATTACAACCCCTCCTTGAAAACTCATGGAATGCAATACAAGTCGCGAAATACAAGTTTGACAATTGGTCTGGTTTTTAAGAAAATAAGAACTGTTATAAGTTAAACCCTGAACCTCACATTTCGCGATTTTTACTTAACAAATTATGCAAACTGAGAATTACCGATTCATTCATCTCCTTCACTCAATTAGTCCAACCGAATTTGAAAAAAGCTACAACCTTTTGGTGCGTAGTGGTTGGGTGCCTTTGGGAAATCCGGTTTTTGGGATGGGCAAGCAAAACGAGCATTACCTTTGCCAATTTGCAACCAACAAGGTCCATGATGACATGGTCACTGTGCTCGTAGGCAACGAGAAAACAGGAACTCTGCACGAAGGTGCACCAAAAAGCGATTTTTACATCGGCAAGTATTTGGTAACAATCGCCCACTGGGGTCATGTGCGCCATTGGGCAATCCAAAACGGATATGATTTGCCGGATAAATCTGCAGAAACTCATGGGAAACTGTCACACAGTCAAGCGGTAAGCGAGGTTTCTTTTTACGGAGCCTGCAAATGGTGCAATGCCAAAAGCGAGATGGAGGGCTTGGAGCCCGTTTACAAAATCTTGAGAGAAGATGATCCAAGAACAACCAAACAATCAGCCTTTGCTAAACACATTACCTTGCGGGCGGGAACACCCGAGAACATCGAGGATTTGGAAAATTTTACAGATAAGAGCGGATACCGCTTGCCATCGAAGCACGAATGGGAATGGGCCGCCAATGGCGGTCTGTTCAAGAAATCCACCCGATTTAGCGGGAGCGACAATTTCGACGAAGTGGGCTGGGAATCGGAGCAAGGCCCAAGATTCGGTGTGGGAGAAAAAAAGCCAAATGCATTGGGGATTTATGATATGAGCGGGCTTTCGAACGAGTGGTGCTGGGATGCCCAAGAAGGCAAAAGAATGTATCGCAAAGGATACTTAGTAGCTGGGAGCGGCGAAATTTATCAAAATGGTTTTTTAAAAGTGACAGATTTCGAATTTGAAGATCCGGACAGTTGCCGCGATGGCTTTGGATTCCGTATTGCCAAAAGTTCGGATCGTAATGCACCTGTTTTCAAGTTGTAAATTCAAGTCATCCACCGCCGAACAATTCCAAAACAAATCTCGTTATAGTTTTTTCAAGGCCGATAAATTAGTCGGAACTTTCGATGATCCCTGTTTCGTCGAGGTCAGCCATGAGGAGCGCCTCCTCAGCCGTAGCTCCGGCGTAGAGGCAGCGTGTGAAGGCGCCGTGGGCGTGGACGGAGAGGATCACGGCGGCGCCAAGAAGGTCATCGGCGATCTCTCGGGTGAGTTCGGAATTTTTAACGAGGTGCGTGGCACGGAAGAAGATTTGCCCCTCCTCGTCGAGTTGGAAGGCACCGAGCGTGAGGCTGGGGTTGATTAGGGCGAGGAGTTCGCGGATCACAGGCTGGAGCGGCTCTACGGCGATGTAGGGGAAACACATGCGAACAATGACAGAGCCGAGATCGGGATGAGTGGAGACTTTGATCACGCACCAGGTCTCGCGGATGAGCACGGGAACGCCAATACATCTGGCCTCGGGATCGTAGTCGGGTTCGATATCCTGCTCTACAAAGTGCTCTTGGAAGGGAAGGAGTTCTTTTGGGAAGCCGCTGTTCATTTAGGAGGCGAGTTTGGATTTATCTTTTATTGGCGTTTTTCTATGTTGAAAAAAAACGGATATCGAGATAAAAAATCACGAATCTTAGGAAATTATCATGAGTTGCGCAAAAAGCTTCGCAGAAATA
The DNA here is from genome assembly GCA_044345595.1 of Terrimicrobiaceae bacterium. Taxonomy (GTDB): domain Bacteria; phylum Verrucomicrobiota; class Verrucomicrobiia; order Chthoniobacterales; family Terrimicrobiaceae; genus UBA967. The sequence goes on along the minus strand of JBIJAV010000018.1, from coordinate 25,062 downwards.
AAACATGGGTCATTTGAGTTCATGGAATTAGGCGAAGATCCGTCCTCCGGCGGTATTTGTTTTAAATCTACGGCCTGGCATGCCGAATGGCGGTTTTTTTCAACGGTTCTTCGAGTCCTCCACTGCAAGGTTCTCTGTGAACGAGGCGCTATTGCAAATGCGCTCGACGCTATTCGGTGTGCTTCAGTTTCTTTATCGTAATCGGATATGAGATACTTTGTTTTTTTAATGAGCGCGGCTCTTATGATTTTTCTCACGGGATGCGCGACACAGGAGCCAATGGGCGGGCCGGCTCCTGCTCGGTTTTCGATCGAGAGGGGGAGTCGAATTGCAATCGTGCCGGAAGATGGAAATGACTCGATCGAGCTTTGTCACAAACTCTATGAGCTCTTTGCACAGGCGGGTTACTATGAGCTTGTAGACCGAGCGGAGTTATCTCGGACTATGGAGGAGCGACGGTTTCAATCCATGTCTTTTGTGGAAGCGCGCCCGAGTGACAATATTCGCGGAGTGGATGCGTTTATCTATCTGCGAGCGGAGGCTGCGGCTGGGCCAAGTGGTCCTTCGGACTTCTTGGAATCGATTTTCAGCCCCTACAACTCCAAAATTCTTGCAAAGTATGTTGCAGTCTATCGCATGATTTTAACCGGTAATAGCCGGATTGCTGCAGCTCGGCAGATCGAGCTGACAGATACAAAAGGTAGCTTTTCTTTGAGCGGTGATGCTCCGCCAGTGGAAGACGCTGAGCCAATGGTTCAAAGACTTCGTGATGAATCGGCTTGGCAAATTTATGAATCTCTGCATCCCTGATTTCCCTATGATTTTTGCCTGTCGTAATCTTGGCTTTCACTCGCATTCGCTGAGGGGCTTTTGACATTTATGGGTTTATCCAGAGAAGCCATTCTTTTCGGTCTGATTATGTTTTTGATTTCCGCTTTCGGTAGTTTGAAATCGCAAATGTTGGAAAAATCTTCAGGTTTGGAAGCCTTTGGAGGCTTGCAGAAAGCCTACGCGCCAGTCATATGGGAAGGCTCTGCAAATCAGAAGAATGCTGCTGGAACTAAGGCCGAGCTTCAAGCCCGATTGGATTCCTATGCAAAGGCCATAGATTCCTACAAAAAGAGAGGTTTATTAAAAAGATGTGCCATAGCGCAAACTGAGTTTGCCTGGGCGCAATTCCTTCGAGTTCAGACATGCTCGATCCAGGAGAGGGATGACTTCCTTGCTCGGGCTGAAACAGCATTGCGTGAGGCCTTAACTTTTTTTACTCCTGAATCCATGCCAAAGGAGTGGGCCGAGGCGCGCAGCAAACTTGGGAATGTTTTTCAGGCCCAAGCGGCATTCTCAAATCTGGATCAGGACAAAAGACGACTCCTCTTGAAGGAGGCCTCGACTGCCTACGAGGAGGCGAGGGCGGCCTACAAAAGCATAGGATCTATGGAATATGCTGATATGGCACAGATGGAGTTTGCCTCTGCGTTGCAAGACGAGGCTGCAATAGCCACAGATCCTACAGAGGCGAGCGAACTTGCGGATAAGGCTTGCGGTATCTATCAAGAAATACTGAGGAAACTAAAATCAGGAAAGGACCACTGGCTACGCAAGTCGGCAGAAAATAACTTGGCAAATATCATCTATTTTCGTGCGAGATTATGCGATAACACGGCAAAGGTTGAAATGCTCCAGATGGCGATTGATACCTATCGTGCCATTCTCAAGAAACAAAGTCGAACCACTGATGTGGAACTGTATGCTTACAATCAAGTAAACTTGGCAGCAGCTTTGCGCGAACAGGCGATCTCTGGTGAGTCCTCCCTAAAGCGCGAACGGCTCATGGAAGCCTTGAAATGCTTTACCCTTGCTCTCGAGGTATTTACTCCGGAATCCTTCCCACAACGAGCGGCGAGGGCACAAATTGGCTTGGGTCTGACTCAATTCGAACTGAGTCAAGACGAAACACTATCTCAAAACAAGCGTGATTGGTTTTTTAAGAAGTCTCTCATGAACTTATTCGAGGGGACAACTCAGCGAAACCAAGATGCAGAGTTTATAAAGAACGGGCGAGAGGCTATTAAAATGCTGCAAGAAGTCACAATTCCAGAACCAAATAAGGCAAATGACTTATAGAGATTTATTGTGATGAAATCGAAATTCTAAAATGTGCACAACCCAAAACTTCTAGGTTAAGTTAAAATAAAAAATATTGAAATGATAAATCACAATTGGAATCATTGCTGCGATGAATTCGAAACGACACAAAATATCCATATTGTCAGCAATTCTTTTTGCTTCTTCTTGCGCTGCGTATGCCGACAATTATTCAATCATGTATACAAACGGGGTAAGTGGGGCGAGCTTCAGCGATGCAAAAGCCACTGTGGAATCTGACAACAAGGCACGTGTTATTTATCAATTTCAGGAAAATAATTTCTAATACAAAACGTTTTATTGCATATTTTTAGATACTAATTACGAAATTTCACGATAAATAAATAAAAATAAATTTTCACCAAGCCGCTAAAAATTGAGAAAAAACATGGCAGAGGTTTTGGAAAATTCAACAATCAATGAACTTAGTAAAAATTTAATAAAAATACAAAAAGAAAATTGAATATATGGATAAAGAATGCACTTGGTGTGGTAAGTCCTTTGATGATGGGTCTTTTTTTGGAGGAGGCAAATCTTTTTGCAGTCTAAAATGCGAAAGCGAATTCGCGGATGCAGGATATGAAATGAAAAAATCTGACTGCTTTGTAGCTACCGCTGTATATAAATCACGAAACCATCCAGTTGTTGTTGATCTTAGAGAATTTAGGGATGATTACCTTGAAATGAATCGACTGGGAAGGTTATTTATAAGATTTTACTACAACCATGGCCCCAAAATTGCAAAGCTTGCAAGAATTGAGGTAATTAGGATTTTACTTTTAACAATCCTAATAAAACCGATCCATTTTTTTATAAAACTTTTAACTCCATCAATGCGAGTTAGGGTAGACAGCGGGATAAGAGATTAAATAAAAATTTGAATATATGGATAAAGAATGCACTTGGTGTGGTAAATATTTTGATGATGGGTCTTTTTTTGGAGGAGGTGAATCTTTTTGCAGTCTGAAATGTGCTGATGCATTTAAAAGAAAAGGATACGAGATTAAGGATAAGGAATCAAATCTTGCTGGATGTGCATGGTTAGTTGTAGGTGTTATAATAATAGCTGCATTAATGGGCAAATCCAATAATAAAAACTCAGATGAATCTAATAAAGATACCAACAAAAACCGGATTTATCACTCAGAAAAATCTTTTGAAGATACTTCATCTTATCCAAAATCCTACCAAAACTCGAATCCAACAAGGACTTTTTCACCCCCGCAAAGCCTAAATGATTTTTTGTATTCGTGGTTTAAGTCAACCTCTTCAAATAATGTAGATTTTGTCATAAATCATTATGCTGATGAAGTTGATTTTTGCTATAATACTGGAGTTACATCTAAAAATAAATTGCGGCAGGAGCAATTGCAATTTAATAAGAAGTTTCCTAACCGCACCTACAGTGATTGGAATGTAAAAAACATTCAACCCGACAGTTCAGGCAATGTAACTATTAATTATAGTTTTCGTTATTTCTATAAAGGAACTAAAAATGCTTCTGGCATTTCAAATGTCTCAATTACTGTTCGCCAAATCAATGGCGAGTGGAAAATTGCTCGTTTTTATGAAAAAGTTAGTAGTTTTTAGGGATGTTGAATGAGGCTGGGACTCAAAGGTGCAGGCATTAATTATTGATATCTAGTGATCTGCAATTCGCTTTCAGTATATAGAAGTCAGAGGGGTCAAGAATTAATTATTGACTTTTCAAAAATCTTGAAGCGAAAATCACTTCGTTTTCGGAATTTTGAAACCAGCAAGGAAAAAGTTTCTGACTCACATTTTCGAAAAAAGACTTGTGATTTGAGGTAGAAAGCTATGATAATACTTGTTTTACTGAACCTCTCCATTCATTAAATTGGCGATCTGTTTAAGAAAACCGCTTTTGACAATCATAATATCCTCTTCCCAAGAAAAACTATTGCTTGGATTACTGTAGTCGGTAAAGTCAATTTTTAATGAATTGCCGTGCGATGCATGCGCAGCATAATCGCTGCTTTTGAATAATTGATTGGCTTTGTGTCCGTCTGAAAGGATATCGAGGAGGTTTTTCAAACGAACAGCATCCTGTTCGTTGATGCTAATGCTTTTAATGTCTACTTCTGGACAAAAAAACAGACCACCTTCCTTTCCGGCATTACTACCTGCCGAAAAAGTCAAAGGGGTCGGGCATTAATTATTGACATTTGCTTGTCTGGAGGCGCGGGAACCAATCTTGCGGATGGTATGAGAGGGCCAAGGCCGTCTTTGGCTCCTCTGAAATTTTCTGTTCTTTCGGCAAGATGAAAACAAAGGGTTCTTTGAATTGATGGGGCGGGTTGCGCCTGCGGAAGTGGGACGGCACGGAGGTCATCCCTCCAAAGGAGCCGGCTATCGTTGAGGGCATTTTTTGCCAATTGCAGTCCATGCTTCGACTCTGTGTCTTAGCGTGCTCCGCGAGAGGACTTGCCGGGGCCTTTGACGGCGCGTGCCGCGCCTGAATCTTGGGCGCTCGAGGGAAATGGGAGCGCGCTGCATTTTCTTTCATTTTGCTAAAAAATAATTGATGGCAAGTTTATTGTGGAGGGACTTTAAGGTGCTTCATCCACAATCGAGCGAGTTTTTACGAATGGGAAGCGGCTTCGCCGGAGAATTTCTTTGTCGGCTTTATTTGCTAATTCTTGGTTTAAATGTGCAGCGCTTGGGCAGAGTCGAGCCGAGGAGGACCTCAGCGTTCCAGGGGGAGGGGAAATCTCGGCATTCACAGACAGCTGCTACAAGAAATGATCTCCTCTTGGCTTGGTGTGACGGGCGTTCGTGCGGAAGAAATGACCAAATCCAGAAAAATTTGAGTTTAAAAAGATCTAAAAAATAAGTTGCGTTTCATTCGGTATTGCCGATAATACCTTATGTGTTTGCAATTCTCGACACATCCGTTCTTGTATCAGGCCTTCGCTCCAAGCGTGGAGCCAGTTTTCAGGTCATCCAGGCGATTCGCGCCGGGAATCTCAGGGTTTCGGTGTCGGTGGCGTTGGTTCTGGAATATGAGTCTGTTTTGCTCCGCCCGGGCCTTGTTCCAAGCTTTACGACAGAGGAGATTCACCAAATTCTGGATGCTGTCTGCCTCATGGCGCAGCATCACAAGGTGTTTTTTGCATGGCGACCATTCCTTAAAGACCCCAACGATGACCTTGTTCTGGAACTCGCGGTCGCGGCTTCGGCCCCCTATATTATCACTCACAATATTTCTGACTTCGTCGGTTCGGACACACTGGGAGTTCGAGCAATAACACCATCAATAGCCCTTAAAATAATCAAACCATGACTACATTATCATTACGCGTTCCAGATTCCCTTCATCTTGCAATCAAAAAACTTGCGTCGCAAGATGGTTACTCGATGAATCAGTTTTTGATTACAGCGGCCGCAGAGAAGCTCTCTGCTTTGGAGACCGTAGACTATCTTCGTTTGCGCGCCAAGCGTGCCAATCTTGATAATTTCGACAAGCTGCTCGCACGCGTGCCGGACACTGAACCCGACAAGGGCGACGAACTGCAAAAATGACAAGCATACAAGAAAATAGGGTTTAGATTTTTTTATTTTTTAAAAAAATCATTGATGGAAAGTTTATTGTGTATGGAGTTTAAGGTTCTTCATCCACAATCGAGCGCGGGGGCAGGCGCGAGATGGAGCGACCGGAGGTCGGCCCAAAGGGCGAGACGAGAGGGATCGAGCGAGTCAAATCGAACGAGTATTCGCGAATGGGGAGCGGCTTCACCGGAGAATTTCTTTGTCGGCTTTATTCGTGTTTATTTGCTAACTTCGTGTTTCAAATGTGCAGCGCTTGGGCAGAGTCGAGAGCCGAGGAGGACCTCAGCGTTCCAGGGGAAGGAAAACCTCTGCACTCCGAATCGGCGAAAAAGATGACCCTGTTGCAGGATATGCGCCCCGAGTTGGTGTAGGTTGTTTGCCAATTATGCCACAAAACGCTGCTTCACTCATTGAATCCGTAGATCCATCCTCAACCGATTCCGCGTCTCTTGGTGCGCCCCTCCTTTCGGTGGGCGCTTCTTCGGATCTTGAGATGGCGGGGGATTGCCTGACGCCGCCGGATTGGTTGGCGAGGGCGGCGCGTTCTTCGGATGAGGCTGTCCTGAACGCCGTGGCTCGAAATCCCAATACTCCGAAGCGGGAGTTGTTTCGGCTTTGGATGAAATTTCCGGAGGCGGCTGCGGAAAATCCCATTGTCACGCTCTGGGAGTTCACCTCGTCAAAGTCCGTGTCCTCAGTGATCCCGAAGCGGGTTCTTGTTTCTATTTATCAAGGGTTTTTGATGCGATCTGGCATGAGTATACCGGAGGCGTTAATTCCGGTCGAGTGGCGCATTTATTTTCTACAAAGCAACGATTTCGAGCCACGGATTCCATTGCATTGGTTTGTGAGGGATCCGAATGTGGAAGTGAGGCTGGCGTTGCTTCAGAGGGCTTTGCAGGAGCGGTTTGAGAAATGTGGTCCCGCGCTTTTTCCTTTTGAGTCCTTGGAATTGCTACTGGCCGACGCTCCGCTGGTTATCCAGGAAGCGTTTGCTTGTGCTGTAGCAAAGAAGTGGATTGCCGTTGAGGAGTATAGCGTGGAATTTTTGGAAAAAACGGCACGCCATTTGTATTCTTTGGAACTGGAGATTTTGCATGAGCACCTGTCGCAGTGGGAGTGCCTGCCGCCAGATCTCATCGAGAATCTATCCATGCGTGGCGCTCCGCGCATTCTGGTGAACCTGGCATCCCTGCCGCGCTGCACGCAGGCTCAGCACGAGCGCTTGGCCGTCAACGATTTCCCAGAAGTGCGTGCTGCTGTGGCTCGCTTCACGCGATCGGCCGCGCTTCAGGAGCGGTTTTTTGGCGATCCCGCGCCCGAAGTCCGCGCCGGTTTGGCGTCCTCGCTGCACATCCCGGACGACACGCAGCGCCGTCTCATCTCGGTCAGAAATGCGCATATCCACCAAGCCTTGCTGAACAACCCGCGAGTTCTTCCCGAGGTTTTAGCCTATTTGGCCAAACTTCCCTACACGGGATGCAAGAACCAGATTTTTGCACATCCCAATGTTCCGCAGGATGTTTTCGATGAATTCATGGCCAATGGTCGCGAGCATGGTGTCTCCCAAGGCCACCTCGCCGCCAAGCCGGAGCGCCTCACTGCGGATCTCTACAAACGCCACAAGCACAATTTCGAGCCGTGCGTCCTGCTCGCCTACGCAAGCAACCCTCGCACCTCCGCTACTATCCTCGCCGAGTTGGCCTGCCACAGCAACCTTGAAATCCAGAAAGCGGTCAGTGACCTCGTCAATCCTACTTCCCGCGAGCAGAGCTTGATTTCCGACAGTCGCGCCATCGCGATCATCGAGACCGTCTTAAACCACCCCGCCACCACAAGCGAACACCCGCTCCTGCGCTCTCCCCGCATGAGCACAGCCCAGGCGCTCCGGATTTTTGAAAATTCTCAATTTGAACCCGTCTTGCGCTTCTCTTCTATCCTGAATCGCCTCGCGTCCTTCCGTAGTCAGGGGTTCTTTTTCGAATACGCCGATCTCTATCGCAAAATTGCCGAGCCTCTCACCGCCATGGTCCCGCACTTCCCGCCCAGCGCCCTCCGACCCTTGACCAACCACAGCGAAACCCCCGTGATCATCCGTGAAATCATTAAAAATACGACGGATGGCAACATTCGGGCCAGCAACTTCGCGCAGAGCTACACCATCCCCCTCAGCGCGATCATGGAGGCATTTCCCGAAGCCTTCCCGTCCACCGGTCAACCCGGCCTCCAAGCGACCCCGCATCAAATTCTCCAAAAACTCGCCACCTCCCCGCGCCCGCTCTTGGCGCATTACGCCGACCGCTGCCTCGCCAGCCCACCCGAAAAATGGGCAAAACTCGTCGGCCGATATCCCTCTGCGTAGACAGAATTAACAGAATTTCAGAATTATCCCGCCTTTTCGGTTGTGGTTAATTTCTCTGAATTCGGATTTAAAATTCTGTAAAATTCCGTAAATTCTGTCTAAAAATCCATCCATGCAGCGACTTTTATTGTCAGGTTGCCCAAATGCCGAAAATGGCTACGGATTCGCTGCCTTTCGGCTATCAATAAAAAAATCTCCCACCCTGTGGCATCTCATGCGGCAGCTGTCTGGTATAATAGGATGCAAACAGCAGTAATTATTAATCAAAAATAAAACAACACCAGTAGATTGCTATTGCATCAACTATCAAAAATCAATATCTATTTTCCCTATGTTTTCCGTTTGTCCCTACACCAGTGCAGATGAGTTATTGGAAGAGTTGGTATCGCATCTTTCCGAGAAGCGAGAGAACAATCCATTGACTCCGTTGAAGGTCGTGGTGCCTTCAGTCCACTTTCGTGACTGGCTCCAGATTAAATTGGCCCGCAAGTTTTGTATTTGCATGGGGTTTGAATTCTCCATGCCGCAGGATTTTGTTACCGAAGTCTTCGCGGAAGCCGGCATTAAAAAGGCAGGCGAATGGTCGAAAAGGCGCTTGGAGTGGTCGGTTTTTGAGCATGGCCAGAATTTCCCCGGAGTCGGTGCTGATGCCTCGGTGAGGGATCGATTTGCCATGGCCAGGCTGGTGGCGGATCGCTTGGATCAATATGGCCACTTTCGTCCGGAGATGCTCGAGGCTTGGAGCCAAGGGCGTGGATTTCTGCAAAAGCCCGAGCACCGCGCCGAAGAGGCTTGGCAACGCGATCTCTGGAACAATCTTTTTGAAAAATTTGGAAAAGATCCGGGACTTATCCCGCAGCGCCTGAACAATACCGTGGCCGCTGCGAAATTGAGTGAGGCATTCCGCGCAGTCACGGTGATCGGAAGCGGCTCGCTCGATCCGCTCTTGGTGGAAACGCTTCATGTCCTCTCTGCAAGCGGAGCGGGAGTCGACATTCGTGTGATTCTTCCCTGCCTTGGCTACTTGGCTGATATCCGCAAGCAAAACCAGAGCGGGAATCTCGCCTTGCCGGATTCCTCATCGGATCCCGAGGACTTCGAGCTGGGAGCCGAGGTGCAAAACAATCCGCTCCTTGTCTCCATGGCACGCCATGCGGTGGGCGCCTTTGTTTTGATTGGCGAAAATGGCCACCAATACGAGAACTGGCCAGATCCTGACAATTTTGAGCAATCAACACCCGACACGCTTTTGAAGCACATCCAACAGGGAGTTCGTGGGAACAGCGAATACGCCAAGGTGGATGGACTCAATGCTGATGAGAGCCTGCGCATCCATGAGTGTTACGGCGCGCGCCGCGAGTTGGAGGTGCTGCGGGACGAGTTGCTGCGCGCATTTTCCGACATTGAAGATTTAAAACCAGAGGATGTGCTCATCGCTGTTCCCTCTTTGGATGACTACGCACCCTTGGTGCCGGCTGTTTTCCATACGAAGGAGAATCCACTACCGGTGCGCCTCACCGAACTGCCCGCAAGCGAGGGCGACGAGGTTCTCGAGGGCCTTTTGGCTTTGCTCGAGCTGGCTCGTGGCGGGCGCGGTCGTGCCAGCGAGGTGCTAGATCTCATGCAACTCCGCGCCGTGCGCGAAGCGCTCGGGGTGGGGGAGGATGAGGAGAAACTGGAATTCCTCGCCGACAAATTCCGCGACAGCGGAATCACGCAAGGATTCGCGATTGGCGATGAGCAGCCCGGCGACTGGGAGTTCTCTATGAATCGTCTTGTGGCGGGCGAGTTCTTTGGTTCCCAGGAGCCGGAACAATCAGCCGAGGGTGGATTTCAACTCCCCGTCGCGGACAGCATGGGTTCGAATTTTTCAGAGCTGGAAACATTTCTCCAATGGCTCGTCGACCTTCGATCCACGCTGCTCGATTGGCAAACAGCCGCATCCCCCGGCGAATGGGCGGAACGCCTCAAGAAGGCCGCCGCCGCTTTGCTCGCTGGTGAAGATGGTCGCATGAGCGAGGCCGACAAAATCCTCCGCTTCTTATCCGGCTTGGCTGTCACAACCCCCGTCGATGTTGCTGTGATTCTCGATTGGATGGAGTCCGAGACCGACGAAGCCAATCGCCGCGCGTCGATCTCCGGAGCCACGCCATTCGGTCGCTTCAAGCAACTCCACAACACACCCTGCCGCGTGCTGGCCTTGGTCGGAATGCAGAACGACAACTTCCCCTCGCGCACAAAATCTCCTTCATGGGACCTCCTACGTGCCCAACCCAAAATCTGGGATCGCAACGCGCGCGTGGACGAACGCCAGATGTTCCTCGACGCCGTGCTTGCGCCCACCGAGCGCCTCATCATCACGGCTTCAACGCAAAACATCCGCACCAACAAAAAACAACCCTTCTCCACCTGCGTGGACGAACTCCTTGCCGCCGCACAGAAACTCGGCGTGGAACGCAAAGCCCTCGTGCTCGAGCACCCCCTTCAGCCGTTTTCGAAAAAGTATTTCAAAAATGGCGATACGCTAAAAAAACCTCTTGGCCGAGCCCAGGCCAGTCTCGCAGAAAAAATCCACTGCGCGGAAAAAACCAAGTCACCACTTTGGTCGGGCAAGCTTGGTGAGCAGCTTGCAGATCGAGATGAGATATCTTTGGAGAGTCTGGTGGCCTTTTGGAAAGACCCCGCAAAAGCCTATCTCAAGGCGCAGGGTATCGCCGTCCCATTTGATGAGGATGATGACAGGGAATTGGATCGCGCGATGCTCTCAGCAAACTCCCTCGATTCTTGGAAAATCAAGGATGCCATGATGCACGCGTTGATTGAGGGTTCGGGCAATATGGACTTGCTCAAAGCCAATCTCCGCGCCGATCGGGAACTTCCGCCCGACTCGCTGGGCGAGAAAACCTGGGAATCGACGAAGTCGGATGTTGAGCCTATAGCCACCGAGGTTGCTAAGGAGAAAGGTCGGCATCTTGAACTCGTGGTGGATGTGGAGGTTCAGGGACGGATTTACAAAGTCACCGGATCCGTTTTGCTGAATTCCAGTGCCGATGCGCTCATCGCATACCGGGCTGGAAAGATCGACGATGCCAAAGATTTTCTCGAGCCTTGGATCAAGGCCAACCTTGCCAATGCGGGAGGGAAATCATTGCCGACACTTATCTTCGACGAGGCAAGCAATGGCGTTCCCAAGCCGAAAGTCGCTATTCTTCAAGCGGAGGCTCTCGAGTGCTTAAGAACGCTCGTCGAGGGTTTCTTGCAAGGTCAATGCCGACCACTTGGCTATGCACCGATCACTTCCGATAAACTCATTCAGAGTGAGGAAAAGGCCGCCACAGAATGGGAAAGAGAGGACAAGGGACACGGGGGCGGGGAGGGGCAGAAAGACTCATCCCGTCTCGCATGGCGCGACCGCAATCCCTTTGAAAATATTGATGATTGGAATGCCTGGAAGGACGCCGTCGCGCAACCACTCAAAACTTGGGGAGGATTTTAATTATGCCGGAATTTGATTTCATTAACTCAGACATCCACAGCGGGCTTTCCGTCATCGAAGCCAGTGCTGGAACAGGAAAAACTTACTCGATTAGCCATTTGGTTGCCCGAATGATTTTGGACGGAACCGTCTCGAGCATTCGCGAAATCCTGCTTGTCACCTTCACAAACGACGCCGCAGGCGAACTCGCTGAGCGCACACGCAAAGTCTTGGAGCAACTCAATGCGGATCCGACTCCCGATGAGGCCATCAAGTCCCCGGGCGTTCATCTTCTGCGGACGAACGATAACCTCGACTTCGCCAACAATCGCGAACGCATCCAGCAAGCACTCCGCGACGCGGATCTTCTCAATGTCTCTACGATCCACTCGTTCTGCCAGTCCATCCTTCAGACCGAGGGGGCTCTCTGCGCACTCCCATCGATGCCGGAACTCATACCCAATGCCGATGAGTTGATCGATCAGGCGGTCTATGATTTGTGGATGGAAAAAATTGCGTCCGATCCGTTGGCCGCAGCTGCTCTTCAAGCCGTTAAAATCACGCCTGAGAAGAATAGGAATTTTCTCAAGCTCTCCCTGCCATTGGAAAGATTTGAACCAGTTCCCACGCCGATTCCGTTTTTAAATGTATTGAATTCTTTGGGAGGTTATCCGGCACAGTTCACTGATCAAGTTTGCGACGAGTTGAGTGAGGTTTTTAATCAGGTTCATGCTTGGACGAAAGAAGCGCCTGGCCAAGCAATGGCCCTTAATTATGTGCAGTTCCTTAGAGACGCTTTGGTCTGTGAGGAAGGCGATTTCATTTTCGCATGCCTCCAGCTCATGGATGCCGCCGAGTGGATCAATGGAAGAACTCACAAAGCCCTCAAAGCCCAAGCCGCATCCAGTCGAGCAGTTACTCTATGTAAAGAGGTCGCCGACCTCCTCTCCCAAGCCGGATGGTCATGGCTGAACGAGTCCTCCGCCATAATCAAAGACTCCCTCAATCGAACTTTGGCGGCCAACCGCCAGATCACCTACGACGGCCTGATTGATACCCTTCACAAGGCACTCAACAGCCCGGAGAACGGGGCTGCGTTGGCGGAGAAAATTCGCTCGCGATACAAGGTCGCTCTGATTGACGAGTCGCAGGATACCGACGCCCGCCAGCTTGAAATCTTTGAGAAAATTTTTCTCGGTTCGCCCAATCGCTATCTGGTCCTCATTGGCGACCCCAAGCAGGCGATCTATGGGTTTCGCGGAGCCGATGTGAACACCTACCTCAAGGCAAGAAATCGAGCGCTTGGCCAAGGTGCCGAAGATGGAACGCACCGCGTTTTTAATCTCACAAAAACCCACCGGGCACCTGAGAGACTGGTTTTTGCGGTGAACGCCCTTTTCCGTCGTCCGCATTCGCTTTTGAAGGATGGCCTGGAGTTCACACCTGCGAAATCGGCAATCCCCGATGCCAAACTCCAAATCCCCAATGAAAATCAAGATGTTCGTTTGGAGGCTTGGATCGCGCCGGATGGCGGGAACGAATACACCGATAAAACAAAGCGCCTGTCCCGCATTTCGGGTGCGGTTGCCAGCGAAATTGTCAGGATTTTGAATTCCAGCGCAGAGATTGTCTCGAAGGACAAAACCGATAAAGTGGCGCCTTCGGATTTTGCAGTCCTTGTGTCGAATCACGAGCAGGCGGAAGTGATATGTTGCGCCTTGCGGAAGCGCGGAGTGCCAGCGCTTCAAGCCGGAGGGCAAGACATCATGGCCACTGACGAAGCCGCTGAGATTCTCGCCATTCTCCGGGCAGTCAATGAACCGAGGAAATCCACCTTGCGCCAGGCGGCTCTGACCACTCGACTCCTGGGGCGAACCTCGGCAGACTTGGCGTCGCTCAATGCCAATACGACTCAGCAGGATCGCCTGCTCAATGAATTTATAGCTTGGGAGGGGCATTGGCAGACGCGCGGTCTGGTTTCCCTCTTGGCAAAAATCGATGTCGATGAGTCGATCACCGACAGACTCGCCTCAAACGATCAAGGTGAGCGCCGCATAACCAATCTGCGCCACATTGGGGAGATTCTGTCCGGCTTTGCAGCGGAATCCGGCGGCAAGCCCAACGAAGTCATTCGTTGGCTGGCCCAAGAAATTCAACGCGCCAAAAACCGCGCCGATTTGGAGGAGCGTCAACTTCGGCTCGAAAGCGATGAAGAAGCCGTGAAGGTCGTGACCATGCACGCCGCGAAGGGCCTTGAATACAATCTCATTTTTTGCCCGTTTCTCTGGGACGCGAGAGAACCCTCGGGAATTCAAAAGCTCAACAGGGCTGCGGATATTCCCGTCCTTGCAGACATCGACTTGGCCGATCCCTCGACAAAGTTGGCAATCACCCGCGCCGATTTGGAAGACCGCTTGCGTCTGGCCTATGTCGCCATCACCCGCGCCAAGGTGAAAGCCTGGATTTACGGAGGCGAAATTTGCGGTAGTAGTCATCGCCCTAAAGCTTCCGCGCTGGATTGGATTTTACGGACACAGGATTTTCCGGATTTTGAAGGATGGAAAACCTCAGCTGAGGGAGGAGGGCGCGGCAACCGCCACATCCAAGGCTTGGCATGTATTGCTGCATTGCCAGATGCGGCAGGTGTCATTGCCCATAACAATCCTCCCGATTCAAGCGACCATTCTTTCCATCCCGAAAATAAGGAGGAAACCGATTTCAAATTTGTCGAAGCTCCCAAGATCAATCCCATCGTCTGGCGCGTGACCTCCTTTTCCCAGCTCACCCGCGAGAAGAATGCCAAGGGCGATGCATCCAAACCGCCGAGCGAAGAGTCCGGGGATGCACCGCAGTCGACTCCAAACCGCTTCGCCGCCCTGCGCGGTGGCGCCGCCTTGGGCACGGCTGTCCACGACTTTTTAGAGACATGGAATTTTGGCTCCGTGCCTGATGCCGCCGATCTCGAAAAACACTTTTCGGGTTACTCGTTTGGGAAGGGTTACGAGGACATCACTCCCGCCTCTGCCGATATGCTCGGTCATCTCCGCGAGGCCCTCCTGGCTGGGATGGATTGCTCCCTCGAGGCGGCTTGCCGCACGCCGAAAACCTCCGAGTGGCAGTTCCACCTTCCCGCCATGACGGGGTTCAGTGTTGCGAAAATTGCGAAGGTTTTTCGCGATAATGACGACAGCGAATATGCCGAGAGCCTCGAATCGCTCGGCTCGGATGCTCTGGAGGGCTTCCTGCAGGGATTCATCGACAAGATTGCCGCGCATGGCTCCACTTACGGGGTCATTGATTGGAAGACCAATCAGCTTGCATCCTACGATGGGGAATCCCTCCGCAAGGCCGCCCGCGCGAGCCACTATTGGCTCCAGACCCACCTCTACCTCGTTGCCCTGAGCCGCTATCTCGGCCCGCAGGCCGATATCCGTGGAGCATGGCTCATTTACTTGCGAGGAGTCAAAAGCGGCACGCCGAACAGTATTCTTCATATCAAACCATCACCCGCCCTCTTGCAGGGCCTCGACTCACTCTTCACCCGTCCAAACGCATGAAACCAGAAACCCAATGGCTCCAAAAAAAGTGGGCAATGCCCGATGCCGCCTGCGACGCAGTCGATAAACTCTTCGCCGTGCAAAAAGAGGGATCGACCGCGCACAAGCTGGAAGCGCCTTTTTCAGACTGGGGCAAGGCGGCGGCCCCGCCGGATGGCGATAAAAGCACGCCGCTCGTTGTCGTCGATCATGACACCTCGACCTTCGTTCAAACGCGCTGGTTTTTCGAGGCCGAGCAAAAAATCGCCCATTCTCTTGCGGGATTGAACTCCGAGGAACCTGTGGACTGCACGCCGGAAAAACTCGCCAACTGTTTTCCCGAGGAAGGCCTCCAGCGCGATGCCGCCTCCATGGCCCTCGCAAAACGCCTCGCCGTCATTACCGGCGGACCCGGCACGGGAAAAACCTACACCCTTGCCCACATCCTTGCCCTCCTCATCGACGGCCGAATTGATCCCAAAACCATCCAACTCACCGCCCCCACCGGCAAGGCGGCAGACCGCATGAAAGAAGCCGTGAATCAAGCCTCCACGAGCCTTGGGCAAGATCTGCAAGCCCATCTCCAAGCCGCCTCCAGCTCGAGCAAGACGATCCATTCCCTGCTCCGCCACAATCCTGGTAAAAACAGTTGCACCTACCACCACGGGCACCGTCTTCCTTGCAAAATTCTCATTGTGGACGAGTGCTCCATGGTCGATACGATGCTCTGGAAGGCACTTCTGGAGGCCCTGCCGGACGACGCCCGCCTCATCCTTCTTGGCGATCCGAACCAACTCGAAAGCGTAGGGCGCGGAAATGTCTTCTCCGAAATCGCCGCTTCGGAAGCATTGAAATCCGCCCGCGTCCACCTCACCAAATCCCTGCGTTTCTCCGACCGCCCGGCCATATCCCAACTCGCCCTCGCCATCGAAGGTCGCAAGGACGAAGAAGCCGTCGATTTGCTTTCCAAAAACCAAGAGCCCACCTGCCCGGATGGTCTTTTTTGGAGCGAGTCGACCGGCGTTTCTCAGATTCTCAAAAACCTCCCGCCCGCTGTGCTCGAGGCCATGCAGGCGGTCGCCTTCGCGCCCACGCCCGAGGAGGCTCTCCAAGCACTCAACAAAGTCCGCATTCTCACCTCGCACCGCATTCAGACCAGTGGAAGCGACTCACTCGGCTCCGAGATCGAAAAACTCCTCACCGGAAAAAATCCGAGTCAAAAAATCCGCAACCGTCCCATCATCATTAACCGCAACGACCCCGAAACCGGTCTCCGCAACGGCGAAGTCGGCATCGTTTACCCGGATGGAGAAGGGCTCAAAGTCCATTTCGACAAGCGTGAAGCGGTGAGCGTCTCCAAGCTCCCCGAGCACAGTCCCGCCTGGACCATCACCATCCACCGCTCCCAAGGCAGCGAATACGAGAATGTCCTCGTCGTATTGCCCAAAAAATCCAATAGCCCCCTCGCCACACGCCAGCTCCTCTACACCGCCATCACCCGCTCCAAGCAAAGCCTCTTCGTCTACGGCTCCACCGAAGTCATCCGAAAAGCCATCTCCCACACCGGTCAGCGAACGACACTGCTCGAATTCCATCTCAGAAGCTCCTTTTCCAAGGCCCAATAGCTCTCTTAAATCCACCATCCAAAATTCAAAATTAATAATCCGCCCCGCCCAATTATCCGTGCCCATCCTGGTGATCCGTGGTTTAAAAAACGCCTTTATTCGTGGAATTTCGTGCTTTTCGTGGTTCCTAAAGTTTTCTTAATTTTGTCTTGACCTTCACGCTATTATTTGTCACAATAGCCGCCTCAAAGTTCCCCTCCTTTGTGCGCCAAAAACGCCAAGATTAAAAACAACTCAACCCTATGAAAGGAAGTATGATGGAAATCAAAAAAACTATTTCAGATTGGGCGAAAGGCATCTTTTCAGGCTCTTCTTGCGTCTATGAAGCAACGATAGAAGAGTTGCCGTCCGCCCCGCCTTTTCTCTTCACAGGAACAACGGATTCAGGATTTTGCGTCACTGTCAAACTCTCCTCTTTACCCATTACCAGTTACTCGCTACCCGTCACAGATGCAACGCAGCCTCCCGCCACAACGGCATCGCCGCAACTCGGGTTCTGGATTCCCTGCTCGGGCAAGTCTGGGAGCCAAGTCACTCTGCGAGATTGTGATGATGATATCTATATTCAATCAATCGATTGGTTGCAAGCTTGGCGCACGGATGCCGCCACTGGCGAACAAGCCGCTCTCGCCAATGAGGATGCGCTTGTCGAGAACCTCACCTCGCTTTTCGCCGAATTCCTTCGCGACGACATCCTGCTCCCCGCCTTGGAAAAACACTTGGATGACAACGGCATCGCGCACGAGCCCTTCACCGTCGACATGGTCGGAGGCATCGAGCCCTGGGATGAGAAAAATTGGACATTCGTCTTCCTCCCCGAATCCACTCGCAACCAGTTACTCGCCATCCGCCACGGCGGCAACGCCGCCTCTGTCATCGGCGTCACTGGCGATGGCCGCGCCGCCCTCTTCAGCTACAGCCGCCACGAAGTCGAACCCCGCGGCTATGTCGACCACATCAATCTCGAATTTCAAGCTTCAGGCATCGACTTCCCTGTCGCCCTGCAATCATGGTTGGAAGACACTCTTCCCGCAATATCCTTAAATAATAACTAAAAAATTTCAGAATTTTTCACAAAGCTATTTATTTAAACATAAAATATCATCGGGGCGAATGTGAAAAAGCGCAGCCGAAGGTTGGCCCGTTGCCAAGATCATCCGTGGTTATTCCGCTCAACCACTCCTTAAAACTTAAAACTCCTTTCCCATGCCCGACGACTGCCAAAACACCATCTCCACACCAGATTTGCCCAATTTCAAGGCGGCCATCCGTCCTTTTTTGAAAACGCGATTTACTCGCATGCAGAATTGTATCAACTACGGGACGCATGATGATCATGTAGATGCCTTTCTCCCCACAGGCGTCGCGCAATTGAAGCGGACCATTGATCTCGACTTCCAGAGGATCATTCCCATGCCAGAGTCCATAAAGCGCACGGAGCAAAAGGGTTTTTCGGAAGACTGTCCAAAGGGTATTGTGCTGCGTGAGGTAAACTTATGGGAATTCGGCTTCGAGGATTGGTATGACTGGTCCAAGGCGAATTGGAATACCAAGTGGAACTCCTACTACGGTCGATTTGAAAAAAATGATAACGCCTACTTTTTCTGCACAGCTTGGACGCCACCCTTCCCAGTCATCCGCAAACTGGCCGAACTGCTGAACACCCCAGTCCTGTTGGAATACTTTGAATACGATTTCGGTGAAGGCAGCGCGCTCATCCAGCCAGATGGAACAGCAGAGCATTCGCCAGGCAATTGGCCCCATCGCAACGAGTAGTTTCCGATGATTAAATATTACCAGACGCCAGACATTTCGATTTTTGCGCAGTCAAACGCTAACGAGCCTGCTATCGACCGACAAACTTTTACCTAAAACCAGCTTCATCGGAACTCTTTCTTCTTTCTCTGAATCATGAATTCTCTCCAGGCTCACCGTGCTGGACTCGATCCGCTCATCCTCTCCATTCGAGGACAGAAGGTTATTTTGGACGCCGACCTCGCTACCCTCTACGGCGTGCCGACCAAACGCCTCAATGAACAGGTCAAGCGCAACGCAGAGCGTTTCCCGACCGACTTCGTTTTTCAGCTTTCCTCGGAGGAAAAGGCTGATGTGGTCGCAAATTGCGACCACCTCTCCCGCCTCAAGTTCTCCAAGACCTGCCCCTACGCCTTCACCGAGCACGGGGCCCTGATGGCCGCCAATGTCCTAAACAGCCCTCAAGCCGTGAAAATGAGCGTCCATGTCGTGCGCGCTTTCATCAAGCAACGGGAACTCCTCATGGCCCATGCGGATGTGCTCAAAAAACTCGCCCAAATGGATGCCAAGCTCATGAAGCATGACGAAGCCCTCCGCGTGATCTGGCAGGAACTTCAACCATTGGTGACTCCCGCCTCTCTTCCACCCAAAAAGGAAATCGGCTTCCATGTCCGAAATGAATCCGCAGTCGGCGGAGCCAGACCAAAATCCAACAAGATATCGAAATAAAATCCAAAATCTCCGCTTCCTTCACCAGCCACTCGCAACTGCATCACGCCGGAGTCGCGAAGCGCGTAGGAGGACCGCCACCAGCCACTCGTTACTTTCTTAACCCACTCCTTCCCATGCCCTCCGAAACCACACCCTTCGAAACCATCCGCCGCACCAATCCGGCCGGTAACGAATTCTGGTCCAGTCGGGACTTTGCCAAGGTGCTCGGCTATGCAGACTATCGGAATTTCCAGTCCATTATCGAGTCTGCCCGCACCGCTTGATTCAACAGCGGTCAGCGGGTGGGGGATCATTTCGTTGAGGTCACCGATATGATCGAGATCGGCAGCGGAGCTCAGCGTCCGCCGAAGACCATAATGATGTCCCGCCACTCCACGCTCTTGCCCCGGCTCAACGACGAAGTGGCCGCCCTCGCCGCCAAGGTGGATAGTCACCTCAAAAAAATGGGAGCTGCGTTATGAGCAAGAAACCTGGCCGCTCTAAACCTCGCGCTCTTTCCAAGCCGGGTAAGACTGTCTCGCCCAGCAAGACCAATTCGGGACGCCCGACCTCGCAAGTGAACGAAACCGCCCTGCTCGAAGACCTGCGCAGCCTGATCCTTTCAGCCCGCCAGCGCATTTCGGTGGTGGCGAACTCCACCACCACGCTTCTCTACTGGCATCTCGGGCAGAGGCTGCTGAAGGAAAACCTCCAGAACCAACGCGCCGCATACGGGAAACAAATTCTCGCGACAGTGTCGCGAGAATTGACGGCAGAGTTCGGACGGGGATTCAGCTATGCCGCAGTCAATCGAGCCTTGTTTTGACGGAAAAAAAAACCATGATTTCCGTCAAAACAAATATGCCGAGACACGCACAATCTATTGACTCCAAAGTTCGGAGCCGAATTTTTGGCAACAAGAGGGGTTGGGTCTTCACTCCCCGGCATTTTCAGGACCTCGGAAACAGCGCTGCCATTGAAGTGGCGTTGCGCCGTCTCAAGGCCAGCGGCACGATTCGACAACTCGCCCGGGGAATTTACGATTACCCACGCCAACACCCCGTTCTCGGCCTTCTAAACCCCACCGCCGATGCCGTCGCACGCGCCATTTCGACCCGCGATGGCACAAGACTTCAGCCTTCCGGCGGATACGCAGCGAACCTCCTCGGCTTATCCGAGCAAGTCCCCATGAAAGTCGTTTTTCTCACCGACGGCCCCACTCGAAAAGTCGTCTTGGGAAAGCAAACCATCATTTTAAAGCAGACCACGCCAAAAAATATGGCCACAGCAGGTAGGACCAGCGGTCTGGTCATTCAGGCGTTGCGCCATCTCGGACCGCGCCATGTGGATGATTCACTCGTCGCCAGCCTTCGGCAACGGCTTGATCCTGCCGACAAGCGGCAACTCCTCAAAGACCTCCAGCACGCACCTGCGTGGGTGGCTGCTGTGATGCGCCAGATCGCCGCACCCGAGCCTCGCTGAACCATGGACGCATACATCGCCCTATCAACCGACGACCAGCGCCTCTACTGCGAACAAGCGCAAACGCGATTGAACCTTCCCGCAACGAGTATCGAGAAAGATTTCTGGGTCTGTTGGACGCTTCGTGAACTTTTTGGTCTACCAAAATGGGGCGAACACCTTGCCTTCAAAGGTGGCACTTCCCTCTCCAAAGCGTGGAAACTCATAGAGCGCTTTTCCGAGGATATCGATGTCGTCATCTCACGCGACTTCCTCGGTTTCGGGGAAGAGGCTTTGAGCAACAATCGGCAGAAGAAACTCATCAAGAAATGCAGCGACAGCATTCATCAGGAACTTCTCCCTCTTTTGACAGAGCACATTTCAGGACTCCTTCCCAAGCCCGCGAATTGGACCCTTTCACCTGCCCCGGTCGCCGAAGACCCAGACCAGCAGACCCTGCTTTTCACCTATCCGAGCGTCTTCCCCGATGCCCCGACCTATGTCCGGCAAATTGTGAAAATCGAGATGGGAGCCCGCTCCGACACCGAGCCCTCCGAGTCTCCCGCCCTCACTCCGTATCTTTCCGACGCATTTCCAGAGCAACTCGGCGGAACGGCCTTCCACATCAAGACCGTGGCCGCCCGGCGCACCTTTTGGGACAAAGCCATGCTCCTCCACGAGGAAACTTTCCGCCCCGCCGATAAACCCCGCAAGCGCCCGCTCGCCCGCCACTACTACGACCTCTGGAGTCTCATTCAAAAAGGCATCGCCGCCGAAGCCCTTGCCGACGCAGGTTTGTTTGAGCGCGTCGCCGCGCATCGGCAGATGTTTTTCACCTACCGTTGGATGGACTACACGACCTTGAGGCCCGGTTCCTTGAGAATGCTCCCGCATCCCGACCAACTCTCCACTTGGCGGGGAGACTACTCAGCGATGCGAACGGAAATGTTCTTCGGCGATGTCCCTGCCTTCGATGAAATCCTTCGCGTCGTCGGGGATTTTGAAAAAACATTCAATGCCACCTCATGACAGCAGAAGCCACCGCCTCCACCAAGCCATCGAACATGCCCGCGAACTCGCCGTGCGCTGCAATTCCTCTGGGGAGGCCCTTCTATGAAGCCTGCCCGCTATCAACCTCTCGTTACCGGCCATCTCAAGAAAAATGGGAGCGGCGTCATGAGCAAGCCGAACAAAGTCCAGATTCGCAGCAGCACCGCCGAGCATCTTCAAAAAATCTGGAGGACCATGCGCCGTCAGCGCCGTGGTATCCTCGCCGAGCTTTCGTTTACAAGGTAGGGGCAGATCGCTCTCCGAGGCGTAGGCTACGAGCCGGAGGCCGAGCGGCCCCAAGATTCAGGCGCAACGCGCCGTTAAGCCAAAATCCAAAATTCCCAATCCCTCCGCGCCCTCCTATTCTCCGTGGTTAAAACCAAAATCCAAAATTTCCGCTTCCTTCACCAGCCACCTTGTCACGCCGGAGTCGCGAAGCGCGTAGGAGGACCGCCACCAGTTACCCGCCACCTTGCCCCGTGGAATCCTGTCTTTCCATTCCATTGAGGGTCGCCACAGCTCATTCCACCATGTTGCAGTCATTGCGACACCATACAGCCAAAATTCCAACGACATGATCCAGTTCAGCATCTTAAAATTCTCGAGGACCATTCGGAATTTCCAGTCCGTGATTGAATCTGCTCGCACTGCTTGTTTCAATAGCCTCCAGCGCATGGAGAATCATTTTGTTAAGCTCACCGATATGATCGAGAGAGAAGCCCAGCGACCGCAGAAGAACCTGATGATGTCGCGATACGCCTGCTACTTCATCGCCGGACTGAATGCCCATTTCACAGAGTCCCGCAAAGTCGAAGCAACCCTCTGCTCTAACTTCGAAAGACTTGGCCATGCCCACTGAACTCATCTCTTCGGACTATGCGATCTGGCTTACGGAGGTCAAAACCCGCATCCAGTCTGCCCGCAGTCGCGCCGCTCTGGCCGTGAATTCCGAGGTAGTGCGCCTCTATCACAGCATCGGGCGTGACATTCTGGAGCGCCAAACCCAGCAAGGATGGGGTTCCAAGGTCATACCTAGGATCGCCGCCGACCTGAAAGACGCATTTCCGGATATCAAGGGCTTCTCTGCCAGCAACATCAAATACATGCGCTTCTTCGCGGAGCACTGTCCGGTTCCCGCTATTGCGCAGCAGCTTGGTGAGCCATCGGCCGAGGCACCCAGCCCGCGCTTTGGTCAGCAGCCTGCTGACCAATTGCCCTGGTTCCACATTGTCATCCTGCTCACCAAGGCAAAACCCACGGATCGCGAGTGGTATGCCGTTCATGCAGTAGCTGGCGGCTGGTCGAGGGATACCCTGAAACGCAACATAGAAACCCGCCTTAAGGATCGCCAAGGGGCAGCCATCACCAATTTCGAGGCTCTTCTTCCGCCGCCTCATTCCGCTCTTGCTCAGGAAACCCTGAAAGATCCCTACAACTTCGATTTCCTCGGCCTTGCCGACGATGCCCACGAGCGGGAGATTGAAAACGCCCTCATCCGCCACATCACCCGCTTCCTGCTCGAGTTGGGCACCGGTTTCGCCTTCGTCGGACGCCAGTTTAGGCTTGAAGTCGGTGGCGACGAGTTCTTCATCGATCTGCTCTTCTACCACACCCGCCTGAAGCGTTATGTCGTCATCGAACTCAAAGGCTCCGCCTTCAAACCTGAGCATGTCGGCCAACTGAACTTCTACCTCAGCGCCGTAGACTCGCAAATCAAGCGCGAGGACGACCACCCCACCATTGGACTACTACTTTGCAAGACCCAGAACCGCATCGTGGCCGAATACGCCCTGCGGGACACCACCAAGCCAATGGGCATTGCCGAATACCAACTCCTCCAGTCCCTGCCCGAGCCACTTCAAACCAATCTGCCCAGCATCGAAGAACTCGAAGCCGAACTCGCTGCAGATCCTCTCGCCGCCGTCCCCGTTGGCATCAACTTGCTACCTTAAAAATCAAGCCTCCTCCTCATCCTGTTAATCCCGTCTTACCTTTGAAAACTTTCCTCCTTCTCACTTCATCCTTTCCTATCACGCCGGAGCCGCGCAGCGCGTAGGAGGACCGCCAATCCAACATTCAAAATCCAAAATTTTCTTATCCCTCCATTCCCCCTGTTGCAGTCTTTGCGACAACCCTCGGTTCAGGATGCGTTGAAATGATCTTTTCGCTATCAGAAATCCACCATCCACCATCCAAAATCTCCGCGTCCTTCACCAGTTGCTCGCCCCTTCCTTTCCGGTCTCCGGTCTCCAGTCTCCGGTTTCAGCTTTTTCTTCACCCCCCTTCCTGCAAATCCTGTTAATTCTGTAAATCCTGTAAATCCTGTCTAAAATGCTTTCCAAAAACGAAATCCAAAATCCAAAATTTTCTTACCCCCTCATTCCCCCCTGTTGCAGTCTTTGCGACAACCCTCGGTTCAGGATTCGTTGAAATGATTCATTATCTGCCAATCCACCATCCAAAATTCAAAATTCAAAATCCAAAATCAATATTCCGCCTCAATGTTACCAGACAACAGACATTTCGATTTTTGCGTAGTCAAATGCTAATGAACCTGCTATCAACCCACAAAATTACTACCTAAAACTCACCCCTTCGATCTATGTCCCTCACTGTTATAACTATCGAGCACCTCTGGTTTGCCTTGAGTGAAGAGGAAATTTCCCAAGGTCGCAGCGCGAAAAACGACTACCAAGCCCGCACCTTCGTTCTCGGAGCCACCCGCGCCCAGCAGTTGCTCGCCGTCTTGCAATGAGTTCTCCCGCGCCGATACTCGACACCTCCCGCGCGGGCATCCTTGCCTCGCAAGACTACCGCGATTTGATCGCCGATCTGAAGGCCCGGATTCAGTCCGCGCGGATTTCCGCAGCCCGCGCGGACTGAATCCGAACTCATCCTCCTCTACTGGGACATCGGCCATGGAATCCTGCAGAAACAACAGATGCTCGGCTGGGGGGATTCGGTGGTGGAATTGGTGGCCGCCGATCTTCGGCGCGAATTCCCGGGAGCCACAGGGTTTTCAGCCCAAAATGTCTGGCGGATGCGCCAATTCTACACTCTGCACTCGCAACCCGAATTTCTCTCACAACTCGTGAGAGAAATCAAAAAATCCGGCCGACCTGTCCCTTCTGGTGAAATTCTCTCACAGGCTGTGAGAGAATTGGTTTGCGTAGTGCCATGGGGCCACCATGCCAACGCGCTCATCCGCATTCAAGACCACTCCGCCCGGCTGTGGTATCTTCAACCCGAATCCGGCGATTGAACTGAAATCGCCGCCTGGGCTCCCGCGCTAAATCGCGCACCCCCCGCACGCCAGATCATCCAAAATCTCTCGCTCCCCCGGCGGCTTGGGCAAAAGCGGCGCGATTG
>JBIJAV010000042.1:0-21958 GCA_044345595.1 Terrimicrobiaceae bacterium | reverse complement strand
AAATGAAAGCAGTTATTGCACAACTCGCAAACGACCTTCCAGTCCTGGCTTCAGACACCGCTCGAGTGAAAAGTATCACCGCATGGCCGTGGATTGTTAGGCTCAACTTGAAAACAAATTAGAATAAGTTGGCGACGGCGGCCGCCCCAGTTGCGAGGCGGTGCGGAGGTGAATCCGCCGAATTGAGTGCGGAAAGTCTTTTGCATGCGTGGAACAGTGGCTCGGCTCACGCCAAGGATGGATGCGATTTGTTCCAGCGTGGCTCCGATCCGCGAGGGAAGCAAAACAGACTGGCATAGGCGAAGGGTGTTAGCGCACTTGGTGTCGTTGGCAATTTCTTGGGCTTTATTAACGAGAATCGGATCGATAGAGGGTTTTCGTGGCATCTCGAAAGGAAAGTATAATACAGCTCATCTTGAAAGAGAATTAGAATCAGCCTGCTATTCCAGATTCTGCCGGCTTTCCGTGACCTTCGCCGTTCTGGCAGGGTTGCTGAGTTCGATCAGGTCGCTGATGATGCGGACGGCTTCGTTTCGGATGGGATCAGGTTCGGGAGTTTTCTTGGACTCTTTTTTCTCCTCTTCGGTCTCTTCAGAGTCTTCTTCGAGGGCGTATTTTTTGTCGCGCTCGCGCTCGTAGGCTACGACTTCCAGTTCTTCGCGATTGTTCTTCACATCGTCGAGTGTGACTTGCCAGACCTTGGCATTGACCATTGAGCCACGGGCTGCGCGCTCCTCTTTGCGGGCTTCTTTGCGTTTTTTCTCGTCGGCGAGTTCCTTGCGGCGGATGTCTTCGTTTGTGCTGATGGTATTTTTGGCCAGGCGCTCGCGGAAGCGCTGCATGTCCTCGTTGACATAGATGAACTCGGGATCGCTCAGGATGCGCTTTTTTGAGCGCTCGCGAAGCTCGTCGAGAAAGAGGTTTGCCGCGGGTGTTTTGTCCTTCGAAATCAAAACAACGGGCGCCACTTCGTCGTAGTCAAGCGGGTTCTTGAGTGAGGCTTCGCCGATCTCCGCGTTGTCTGTGCGGGAGGGTAGGACGATGTCCGACTCGACGCCTTTGATTTGAGTCGATCCGCCAAGAATGCGGTAGAACTTTTGGATCGTGAGTTTGAGTGCGCCAGCCTCGGGCTTTTTGACATTGAAAAACGGAAGCGACATGGATTTGTCGAGGTCCACAATGGTTTGCACGGTGCCCTTGCCGAAACTGCGCTCGTCACCGACCACCAACGCGCGACCATAGTCCTGGAGCGCGGCGGCAAAAATCTCGCTCGCCGAGGCGCTCAAGCGGTTCATCAAAACAATCATTGGGCCGGTGTAGGAAACCTCCGGGTTCTTGTCGCTGTTCACCGTGATCTTTCCACTCGGATCTTTGGCTTGAACAACCGGACCCTGCGGGATGAAGAGCCCGGTGAGATTGATGGCTTCTTCGAGCGAGCCTCCTCCATCTCTGCGCAGATCGATCACAAGCCCTTCGATGTTCTCCTTTTTGAGTCGCGTCAGGAGTGCTTCGACATCCACCGTCGTGCTCTTGGGTTCCCCGTCGCCGCTCATGTTGGCGTAGAAGGATGGCAGGGTGATCCAGCCGATGCGGGACACTTTGCCTTCGGCATTCGTCACATCCAGAAGCTCCGCCTTGGCCTCCTGGTCTTTCAGTTTCACTTCGTCGCGGGTGATCTCAATGATTGAGCGTTTTGAGGGATCATCCGCATCGTTCGGGATGACCTGCAGGCGGACGATGGAATTTTTAGCGCCACGGATTTTCTCCACGACCTTGTCGAGTTTCATATCCACGACATCCTCAAACTCCTTCTCGCCTTGTCCAACGGCAAGGATGCGGTCGCCAACCTTGAGGCGACCATCGCGGTCGGCTGGTCCTCCGGGAACGATTTCCATGATTTTTGTGTAGCCATCCTCCGAGCGCAGGACGGCTCCAATGCCCACCAGCGAAAGCTTCATGTTGATCTGGAAATTCTCCATTTCCGTCGGGCTCATGTATTCCGAATGAGGGTCGTAGCTTTGCGTGAGGGCCTTCAGGAAGGTGCTGGTGACATCATCCGGGCTCATCTCCCGCACATTCCGCAGGGCCTGGTCGTAGCGGCGTGTCACGGTTTCCTCCGGGGAGCGGAGTTTCAATTCGCTGAGATGTTCTTGAAGGAGCTCGGCCTCCACACGGTCGCGCCAGATTTTATCGGCTTCCTCGAGGTTTTTTGGCCATGGGGATTTCTGGCGGTTCAGCTCGACTTCGCGCTTGCCTTTGAAGTCATATTTTTTCGTCGCCAGTTTTTTGTTCGATGCGACTCGGTTTTCCACGCGTTCCTTGAAGCGGTCAAAAATTTCCCTCGAAGGCGAGAGGTCGCCGGAGCGGATGAATTTGTGCAGTGACTCGGCGTATTTCAGATTGAATTCATCGATATCCTGCTGGGTGAAATAGAGCTTGTTGTAGTCAAGGAGTTCCAGGTAGGTCGCAAGGAGCTTTGCAGACATCTCCCCGTCCATTTCCTTTCGGCTGTAGTGGGCCTGCTGGAGCCAATTTGCGACGGCCAAGGCGACTTGCCCCTGATCGACCGCGTTGGATTTTTCGGCGCGAACCGGCAGGAGAAGAACCAACGCCGTGAAGATGGAGGCGATGGCGTGTTTGGAAAAATTCATGATGATTGGATTGAAAACCTTGCAGAGATCCCGACAAAAATCAAATCTCCGCTTCCTCACAATACGACCCGATAGCACATGAAGCCGTTCAAAATTTTCACCGGAGGTCCGCTGGACACCAACGCCTACTTTTTCCAGACCCCTGCGGGAAACCTTCTTTTCGATGCTCCGCAAGGCGCTGACGATTTTTTTGCGGGCGAGAAGATCGATTGGTTGCTTCTGACTCATGGACATTTTGACCATGTGATGGATGCCGCAAAAATCCAGCGTCGCCATGGTTGCCGCGTTGCTTTTCATCCGGATACCGTTCCCATGCTGGCTGACGGGGCTTTTTTCAAGAAGCATGGATTCGACATCCAATACGAGCCTTGCAAGGCGGATTTGCTTCTCGAAGAAGGCGAAACCGAAGCCATCGCCGGACTCAAAATCCTCTGCCTCCATGTGCCAGGCCATTGCCCGGGAAGCCTGTGTTTTTACTTTGCCGAAGACGGTTTGCTCGTGGCGGGGGATGTCCTTTTCCGTGAGGGCGTAGGCCGATGGGATCTCCCGGGCGGCGATGGTCCGCTCCTCTTCGATGGCATTCGCAAAAAAATCTTTCCACTCGACCCGGCGACTCGCGTCCTGCCGGGCCATGGCCCCGAAACCACGGTCGGCCATGAAATCGAATGGAATCCGTATGTCGGCGAGGTCTGAAATTCCAAGCTCGACAGACCACAACGGATTCCGCTTCTCTTATTGAAGCTACCCACCAACCCCGATCTATCTTATGCCAAGCTTCAACTATGTCGCGCTCGACGCCCGAGGCCAGGAAACCACCGGTGTCATTGACGCCGCCTCCCAAGCCGAAGCCGTAGCCCAGATCAGGCAGGCGGGATACTTTCCCAAGTCGATCACGGAGGGAGGTAAGGCACCCAAGCGCAAGGCCGCAGCGCCTTCGGCATCCGTCGCCAAGAAGGACATCAAGATCAACCTGAACATCCCTTTTTTGGAAAAGAAGACGATCAAGGGGCGGACCCTGATGATTTTCACGCGGCAGCTTGCAACGCTCATCGACGCTGGCTTGCCACTCCTTCGCGGGTTGACCGTCCTTTCCAAGCAGGAGCCCGACCCAGTCCTAAAAAAAACCATCGTTTCCATAGCCGACTCCGTCCAAGGCGGAGGCACATTTTCCGAGGCGCTGGGTGGCCACCCGCGCATTTTCAACAAGCTCTACATCAACATGGTCAAAGCCGGTGAGCTCGGTGGTGTGCTGGAGATCGTTCTACTCCGTCTCGCCGAGTTCCAAGAGAAGGCGCAAAAGACGAAAAACAAAGTCGTCTCGGCCATGTTCTATCCCGTGATTGTTTTGGTCATCGCCATTGTCATCATGGCTTTCCTGCTTGTTTTCATCGTCCCGAAATTTGAAGCCATTTTCGCCGACATGCTTGGCGGCAAGCCATTGCCGGGGTTGACGCAGTTTGTCATCGGAACCAGTAATTTCGTTAAAAACAACCTTCTGCTCATCGTTGGAGCGATTGCAGGAATCGTTGTCGCCTACAAATTCGCTTCCCAAACCCCGAAAGGCTCTGCCGCCATCGATGCATTCCTCCTGCGTGCCCCGCTTTTCGGCGATCTCACGAAGAAGAGCGCGATATCCCGTTTTTCAAGAACCCTCGGCACTCTCGTCACAAGTGGCGTCCCGATCCTGCAAGCTCTCAACATTACACGCGAGACCGCAGGCAACGCGGTTATCGCCGGGGCCATCAACCGCGTTCATGACAGCGTGCGCGAGGGCGAGTCGATTGTGCAGCCACTCGAAGCAAGCGGGATTTTTCCTCCCATGGTTGTCAGTATGATCGATGTCGGTGAGGAAACCGGTCAGTTGCCGGACATGCTTCTCAAGATTGCCGATGTTTACGACGACGAGGTGGATAATGCCGTCGCAGGCCTGACTTCCATGCTCGAACCGGTGATGATTGTTTTCCTGGCTGTCGTGGTGGGAACAATCGTCATTGCTCTCTTCATGCCGCTCATCAGCATCATTTCCGGAATGCAACAGTAGAAATACTCGGCTTCGCAAGCTCCCCGCTTGCGGAGCTGGGCTTGCAAGCAAGGGGCGCGCTGGTAATCTCTGCGCCTATGAAATTGATCCTCTCCGCCGCTTTGTTGCTGGCGGTCGCGTCTCCGGCCTTTTCCCAAGAACAGACCGCCCGCTCGACGGACCTTTGGCAGATTGTTCAATCCGGCGGACCAGTCATGTATCCGCTTGGCGCCATCTCTGTGCTGGGACTCATGTTGATCCTCACCTACCTCATGACCATGCATCGCGGTGCCGTGGTGAGCAACCGCTACATGCAAGCGGCGGACGCACTCATTCGCAAAGGCGACTACCTCGGCCTCCTGGCCGTTTCAAACCGCCATAATGAAGCTATCGCAAGCGTCATGGAACGGGCGCTGAATTTTCTCACAAAAAATCCCACGGCATCGATGGCGGAGGTCCGGGAGATCGCCCAGGCCGAGGGCATTCGGCTCGCCAGTCTCTGGAATCAACGCATCAGCTATCTCGCGGACATCGGTTCCATCGCTCCGATGCTTGGCCTCCTTGGCACGGTTCTAGGAATGATCACCTCCTTCACTGTCGTTGCAAATGATGTCGTTTCCTCACGCCCTATGCTCCTCGCGGGCGGTGTGGCCGAGGCGCTCATTACCACAGCGGCGGGATTGTTGATCGGCATTCCTCTTATGGCCTTCTATGCATTTTTTCGCGGTCGAGTTCAGGGAATGATTTCTGATCTCGAGGCGTCCTCCACAGTCCTGCTTGCCCACATCAGCGTGTCCAGATCGAACGATTGACATGAATTTTCGCGGTTCCATCCAACCCGCTACACCGGGTTTTCAGATCGCTCCCATGGTGGACATCGTTTTCCTCCTGCTCATCTTCTTTTTGGTGACCTGGAATTTTTCCAGGAACGAAACCGAGTTGGAGGTGAAGGTGCCAAAGGCCCGTGAAGGCAAGGAAACCCGCCGCGCTGTTGGTGAGGTCATTTTAAATATCAAATCCGACGGCACAGTTGTGATGAACCGCCGCTCGATGGACTCCACAGCGCTCTTGGAAACCCTCACCAAGATCGTGTCCCTATATCCAGATCAGGCGGTGATCCTTCGCGCGGATGAGAGCACGGACTACCGGCATGTCGTGGATGTATTGGATGCCTGCCGCCGCGCCAATATCTGGAATGTTGCCTTCGCGACGAGCCGTCAGCAATGAAGCGGATTTTCATTCTCTCTTTGCTCGGCCTGGCTTCCATCACCCAGGCCCAAGAGGTGCGCCGCGCCTTGCCTGCAAATGCGCCATCGGTGGAAAATTATCAGAACCCCTCTTGGATGGATCGTCTCCCCGATGGACAGCCGGTCGAAGTGCGCCGGGCCGAGTCGGTTAATCCCGCCACGCCTGCTGTTCCACCGCCAGTTGTCGAGCCCACGCCCGTTCCTCCAACCCCGCAACCCACTCCTGTGGCCACTATTTTGGATGACCCTCAAAACATCCGCATCGCGCCCGGTGGCGGGAGCGGTTCACCTGCTGAAGCGCTGCTGAGCCGTGCGAACACCCTCTACTCGCGCAAACTCTACGACCTGGCCATTCCGGAGTATGAGGCCTTTCTGATTGCCGACTCGTCGGCGCCTATGCGTGATGAGGCCCTTTTTCGCTTGGCCGAGTGTCACCGCATGGCTGGCAACGCGGCTGCCTCCCGCGCTGCTTACGAGAAGCTTGTCATGCAATTCCAGACCGGCGAGTTCGCCGCAGCAGGGGCCTACCGCCTCGGAGAAATCCTCGCTGCCGAAAAACTTCACCAGCCGGCCGCCATTCAATTCGATCTCGCAGCAAGGGAAGCCAAGGAGCCCGGTATCCGCCTCGCCGCCGCCTACTTCGCCGCGCGAAGCTTCGACGCACTTCAGCAAAATCAATCCGCCGAAGACCGCTACAAGGCCGTTCTGGCAACGGAGGGAACGAATCCCTATCGCGAAAATGCCGCACTGGCCCTCGCCGCTGTTCAGTTGAAACAAGGCAAAAAACAAGCCGCTCTCGAGACCTGTGAGTTTTTGGCAAACTCCTCGACATCGCCCGATGTCGCCTCCCGCTCCGCCTTGCAGGCCGCCCGTCTCGCTGCGGAACTTGGTTCGACGGCCAAAGCCCTCCAGCTTTTCGACAAAACCGCATCCGGCACACAAGACTCTGCGATGAAGTCCGAGGCAATCCTCGCCGCCCTCCGCCTCCGCTATGACTCCGGAGACTTTCAAGGAATCACCCAAATGGGGGAGGGGATTGAGAAGGATCTGCCCGCCACTGCCCGTCCGGACGCCTTGGGAATCCTTGCCGCCGCTTGGAGACGCGCCGGCAATGAGGAGCAAGCCAAGCGCGTCTATGACCGCATCATTTCGGAAAATCCCAGCGCGGCATCCGCCGAGGTCCGCTACCAGCGCCTGCTCAGCCTTTACGCAACAAAAGACCCCGCTCTCGTCGCCGAAGTGGACCGCTTTCTGGCGGCATCCACCGATCCGAAGCAAAGCGCCTCTGCAGCCCTTCTCAAAGCCGAGGCGCTCTTCCAGAAACCCGACTACGCCGCCGCAGCCACAGCCTACGCACCTCTTGTGGAAAATCCCTCGCTCAAGCCCGAGCAGCGCTCCGCCGCGCTTTACAAGCTCGCCTGGGCGCTCGATGCCTCCGGTGACAGCGCAGGCGCCATTCGGTCTTACACGGCATTCGCCGAGAAATACCCCGGCGACAAACTCGCTGCCACCGCCGTTTTGCAACGAGGCCTTGCCCGGCAAAAAGCCCAAGCCCACACCGAGGCGCTCGCCGACTTCGAGGAGGTCATCACTCGCTTCCAATTCAGCAAGGAGGTCGAGATAGCCCTCCTTCAAAAAGCCCTCACTCTGGGCCAACTTAAGAAATACCCCGAGATGGCAGCCGCCTTTCAGGAGTTACTGAGGCGTTACCCGAACTCCGCCGCCGCCGCGCAGGCCCACTTCTGGCTTGGTTGGGCGGCATTTGAAAACAAGGACTACCCGCAAGCCATCACACTCCTCGACAAGGCCCGGCTTCTGGATTCCAAAAACTACGCAGACCGTGCCACGCTCCGCATCCTGCTCGCCCAATACCAACTCCAGGATCGCGCTGCTGCCGCCCGTGAGGCTGATGATTACAAAGGTGGTGACATTCCCGCCGAGGTTGTGATCTGGCTCGCGCAGGGTCATCTGGAGGACAAAAAATTCGCCAAGGCGGAGAAGTTGCTTTTGCCTCAGGTGCAAAATCCGGCATCGGTTCCGCCGGAGGTTTGGATTTTGATTTCGGAGACCAAACTCGCTTTGGCCAAGCCTGACGAGGCATCCCAAGCCGCTGACAAAGCGATTGCCTCGACGCAGAATCCTCAAGCCCAAGCTCGCGCCCACATTGCCAAGGCATTCGCCGAAATTGCTCTCAAGCGCCCCTCCACCGCACGGCAAGCTGTCGATCAGGCGTTGTTTCTTCAGCCTGAAGGCAAGCTCAACGCAGAGGCCCGGCTTGCATCCGGCGAGGTCTTCTTCCTCGAGCAGGACTACGAAAGCGCTGCACGCGCATTCATGGCCGTCAGCATTCTTGTGGATGATCCCAAGGTGGCTCCCAAGGCCCTAAGAAGAGCCTCCGACGCCTATCGCCGAGCTTTCAAGGATGCCGAGGCCGACAAAGCAATGAAGGAACTCTCCGAGCGGTTCCCCGGTTCCGCGTTGAGCGCGACGCCTTAACCGTTGTAGGTGCCGGTTGTGACGCCGATCTGGCTGGTGGCGTGCAGTTCGCGGTGTAACGCGGAACCGCTTCGGCGAGCGGCCAAGAGCTCCTGGTAGGCGGTCACAATGCGAGTGGTTTCCTCGGCCGATTCCTCCAGCAGTTCGATACGGAAGTGGCGCAGACCGGCGGCATGGAAGGATTCAAAGAAAGCCGCGCCCGTTTGTGCCGTGGCGTGAAAAAGCGTGTTCCGGCAACCCACATCGGCGCGGAGCGGATGTTCCATGCCCACGCGGTCGCGCAGGTGGACCCGGTGCTTTTCGCAGGGCCTTCCGCAGTCCGTGTAGTCCTTGCCCTTCGAGAGAAACGCCGCAAAGACGCAGTGCTCCATGTGAAACATCGGCATGTGATGGTGCAGCGTGAGTTCAAACCAATCCGGCGGCGCGTGACGCAGCATCGAGAGAATCTGGGCCGAGTTCAGGTCGTGCGAAATGGTGAGGCGTTCCAGGCCATGATTTTTAAAAACAAGCGCGGTCACTGGATTGGCCACATTCAACGAGAAATCCCCGATCAATCGCAGCGGACTTCCTTCAAAATGCGAGATGGCCCCGATGTTGCGAATGAGAACGCCATCAGGCTTTGCATTCGCGATGAGTTTGAAAAAACCCTCCTCGCCAGCTTTCTGGATGCGAGGCGTGGCAAGAAAGACCTTTGCGCCGCCGTGTGCCCGCACCGTCGCGACGGCATCCTTGTAGCGGCGGATGTCCTCGTAATCGACAAGGATTTCCCGGATGCCCGCACCGAGCGCGGCTTCAAGCTGCTCTTCCGAACGGATCAAGACAGAGAGATGCGAGTAGGTGTATTTAGGCGCTTCAAAACTCGGGAGAATTCCCTTCAAAGCCACCTTCGGTGCCGTATCGCGCGCTGTGCGGCTTGCCTTCTCTACCAACTCGCGGCGCATGCGGTTGATTTCCGAAATTGGCAGAATGACATCGCCTTCGATCTCCGACTTGAGCGAGCAGAGGCTGAATCCAGTGCCGCCGAGTTTTTCGAGTTGAGCCCTCAGAGCATCAGTCGTCAGTGGTCTTGTGCGTGCGCTCTGCAGAGGAATTCGGGATGAAATCAAAACATCGGCACACTTGAGCAGGAGGGGTTCGTTGGCCTTTCCGCTGACGGTGAGATCGAGTGGCGTGAGGCGCTCAGCATCCGTCTCCAGTCGACCGCTGAAGCTACCGCGTAATTCACGATCCAGCGCGGGGTCCGAGGTTTTCCAGACTCGGCTGCCAACTGGAATTTCACGGAAGCGTATTTTGCCCGTCTCGAAGAAAAGCTTGTTCCCCTGAACCTGAAAAACCCGCCCACCTTGCTCGCACTCGGTGTTTCCGCCGGTGTCGAATACAACGCCGTCGCCGGGTTTGATGGCGATGGCGGTGGATTCCAACTCGATATGGTCCCTGGAGCTGCCTGCAACACGACCGAGAAAGGCTCCACGCTTTTTGCCAAAGCGTGCGCCGACGAGTTCCTGGTGATTGACCCCATGCATCCACCCGCTGAAGAGGCCCCGAGAGAATGTCATTTCCAGTCGATACCAGTCCTCGGGCGACGCGCCTTCAAAAAGCCCTTCGAGCGCCCCGTCGATGGCTTTGCGGTAAACCGAGGTGACCGCTGCGACATATTCGGGGGATTTCAGGCGTCCCTCGATTTTAAATGACGCCACGCCCCGCTCGATGAGGGCGGGGATTTCATTCACTGCGGCGAGATCTTGCGGTGAGAGGAGGTAACGCTTTTCGCCGAGCTCGCGCAGGGCACCGTCCACCACGATTTCGTAGGGCATGCGGCACGCTTGCGCGCATTCCCCGCGATTCGCGCTCCGGCGGCCGAGGGCCTCGCTGGTAAGGCATTGGCCCGAGTAGGCCACGCACAGCGCTCCGTGAACAAATGTCTCCAGCGGCACCGAGGGCGGGAACTTTTCCAATTCTCGCAGCGATAGCTCCCTCGCAAGAACGACCTGCTTTACGCCGAGTCCCTCAGCGAAGCGAACACCTTCGGGGGATGTAATAGTCATCTGCGTCGAGGCGTGGATGCGCAGGTCGGGAAACATGCGGCGTGAGATCTCCGCCAGGCCGACATCCTGGATAATTACAGCATCCACTGCGGCATCATGCAGCGCTTGGAGTTCGGCGATGGCGTCATCGAGTTCATCCGAGAAGATGAGCACATTCAGTGTGACATAGGCTTTCACGCCGTGTGCGTGTAGGAAGGAGGTGATGGCTTGAAGCTCGTCTTCGCGGAAGTTGTCAGCCCGCATGCGGGCGTTGAAGCGGCTCAGGCCAAAGAAAACGGCATCTGCACCATTTGCCACGGCCGCTCGCAGGCACTCCCAGTCGCCCGCAGGCGCGAGAAGTTCGGGTTCGACTGGACGGGTATCGCTCAATGAACCGGTGCCATAATGATCCGGATATCGGAATCCTCCTGGCGGTTGGTTATGTAAATGCCGGTTGGCTTGGTATTGATCAACTCGTAGCCAGTGAGAATGAATTCTGGATAGAACTTATCGCTGGCAGGCTCATAAACGGTATCACCGCTGAAACGGCCTCGAAGGCGGTATTCATAGTTGTTGTCTGTGCCGAGTTTTCCCGCCTCGCGGTCTGGCGCGATTTTGGTTTGCTCGTTCAACATGACGAGTTGAGCAGTCGTCCAAGGCTTTCCAGGTTCGCGCACCCAGCCCCACATTTTGTAATCACTCTTATACATGCGCCGGCCGATGAAGTAGTCGCCAGGCGCTTCAGCGCGGATAGCGGCATTCATGCTCGCCCGGGCGGGGGCTTCACTATCGACGGTCTGGCAGGCGTTTTGAAAAAGGGCGGTCGCCACCAGCGTCACAAGACAAGCTCTTTGGATCAGGGATTTCATGAAAATCAAATGGCTGCTTTGGCGAGGTAGGGAGCGAGTGTTTGCTTGAGGACCTCATCCGACTCCGTGGAAACGCTCTCGCTCAAGGGAAGCAGCGTCCACTCCTCGATGTGGGTGATCTCTCCACCGGGCGGGATCGTTTTCAGCGGGCTCAGGCTCTCGACTTCGAGCATGTCGCCATTCGTGAAGGCCTCGAAATTGCAACCGCCGTCGGGGTAGGTCTCGCCCTCGATAAAGTCGAAGGATTTGATAAAAATGGAATCGTCCACGATGTAGGCGACCTGTTTTTCCTTGTAGGAGAGACCGATCTTCGTGGGCGGGCGATTTGCTACCTGGCGCAGGATGAAATAGTCCCGCCCAATCCGCCAACGCGCATCACTCAGGTCGGTGTAGGGCCAGAGAACCATCGTGCGGTTCGGCAGCAAATCTCTCGGATGTTCTCCAAGCGGCGGTTGGGGGATCACAGCAGTGCCTCCAGCTTTCATCACACTCAGCGCCCATGCGGAAAATTCGAGCGGTTTGGAGTCGGTGTTTTTAGCCGTGTGCCGGATTCTCACTCTTGGGGAATCCGGCGAAATCGTGATGCCGAGCGTCTTCAAAATGCGCCCACCAGCCTCTTGCTCGGCTTCAAAAATAAACTCCCCTGTGACTGAGTCCACCCAATGCCGGGGCGGATGGTTGTCGATATGGTAGGTTCGCTCCACATTCTCGGGAGCGATCCAGAAGCGGTGTCCACCGCGAATCATCCACTCCGTCTCGCCCTTGCCACCGAGCTGTTCATCGAAGGTCTTGAAAACATTTGCGCCGTTTTTTGTGCGGAGGCTGATGATGCGTGGCCCCACATCGAGTGTGACAACGAGTTCGATCTGATCATTGGCGAGCCGCAGATTGCGCTCCCAGCCGGCATGAGAGATGACTTCCTTTTGCATGAGTGAAGCAACACTAGGACGCAGGGGAAAAAAAGTCAGTCAAATCCCGTTGGGATAAAAACTCAGCTCACTGACTCTCCGCGCAGTTCCAGCAAGCGGCGGAGGGTTTCTTCGATGAGGCTGTTCGGGCAACTGGCGCCCGCCGTGATTCCGATGCCGAGTTTCGTCTGGTCGGTCAGCCAGTCCTTGGAAACAATTTCTTTTTTCAGGTGGAGATCGAAGTGCCGGATTTCATGCGGCGAGGTCAGGCAGTCCGCATTGCGGATGAACCATGTAGGAAGCTTTTCAGAGCCAATTTCAGCCAAGTGGGTTGTATTCGAACTATTGTAGCCGCCGACCACGATGAGCATGTCCAAAGATTCGTTGAGGAGTTGGAAGAGGGCGTCTTGTCGATCCTGCGTGGCTCCGCAGATTGTGTCGAAGTAGCGGAAGTTTGCCGTGCTGCCCCCATCGCGCTTTGCCACGGCCTCCCGAAGCAGGTTCTGAATAGCCTCGGTTTCGCTGCGCAGCATGGTGGTTTGGTTCGCCACGCCGATGCGCTGGAGGTGTTGCAGCGGATCGAAGCCCGGGCTTACTGCTCCACGGAAGGTGGTCAGAAACTCGGCCGGGTCGCCGCCATTGACCATGAAGTCGGCCACTTTGCCGGCCTCCTTCAGATCCAGCACGATTACAAAATGGCCGGATCCATCACCGCCGAGAGCCCGCGAGGCCGTGGCGCGCGTCTCCTCATGTGCGGCCTTGCCATGAATGATCGAAGTGACCCGCTCGGTGGCATTTTGCCGGACGCGTTTCCAGACGCTCATCACATCTCCGCAGGTTGTATCTACGATCTGGCAACCATGGGCCTTCACTGCGTCGATTACGGACACCTCGGCTCCGAATGCTGGCACAATGACGACATCATCAGCTTTCAAGTTTTTCAGGTCTGCATCGGAAGGGTGTGCGGCGAGATGTTGAATGCCGAGCGCATCCATCTGGGCATTCACATCCGGGTTGTGAATGATTTCGCCCAGAAGAAAAATCCGCTTGTCGGTGAAAACCTTCCCTGCCGCATAGGCCAGATCGATGGCCCGCTCAACGCCGTAGCAAAAACCGAATTCCTTCGCCAAGCGGATGGTCGTGTTGCCGACCTGAAGCACCCCGCCTTGCGCGCGGATCCTTTCCACCAACTCGCTGCGATAATGTTTTTCAACCTGTGCCTGCACATGGGCCATGACATCAGGCGTGCGGATATTGACTCGGTTTGGCGTGCTCAAAGTGGGGTCAGAATAAATGGGGCGGTCCTATTAATAAAGCTCCACCGGCGACCGTTTGCCATCCTCCGGGCTGCGCTGCGCAGCCAAGTCGGGTCCCAAAACAGCCACGCGGAGGTCGTAAATTTCGGCATCCACCGCATGAAAAGCCTCCAGAGAAAATGGCGTGGGCGGCGCGAGCCGGGACTTGCAGCGGGCCATGGCCTCGAGGGCCTCGTCGAGTTTTTTGCCCATGGTGTCGATGGCCTTCTTCGCGGCGGCGGCCATTTCGATGCGGTGGCAGATCATGAGCATGTCGTTGCCCGCTTCGATGCCGAGGCGCATCGTTTCATCGAATCCGTAGTGGTTCAGAATGGCTCCCATATCCAGATCGTCTGTCATCACCAGGCCCTCAAATCCCATATCCTTCCGCAGCAGGTCGCGGATGATGACGGGCGAGAGCGAGGCCGGGCGGTTCACTGCATCCAGTCCTGAAACGGCGATGTGTCCGATCATCATGCTATCCACCGATTTTGCGAAGTGCCGGAAGACGGCGAGTTCGTGCTCTTCCATGAGTTCCTGCGAGCGCTCGATGCGGGGAAGTTCGTGGTGCGGGTCGAGGCCAGCCGAGGCATAGCCGGGGAAATGCTTGCCGCAGCTCATCACTCCGGTGGCCCGCAGTGCCTCGTTGAAGGCGCTGGATTTTTCAATGACCTCGGCGACATCGCGTCCGTAGCAACGCCCGCGAAGCGAGTTGTCGGCCTCGTCGTCGAAGGAAATATCGAGCACGGGGCAGAGGTCCAAGTTGAAGCCGAAAATGCTTAGGATGCGGCCGGTGATGTCTCCATGGCGGCGAATCAAATCCAGATTCCCGCAGTCGCGGAGTTGCTGGGCGTTGGGAGGTTCGTTGCCGATGAGTTTGAGGCGGGACACGCGCCCCCCCTCCTGGTCGATCGTGATGATCGGTTCCACGCTGCTCAGATCGCGGAGGTCGTCGATGAGCTTGCGAAGTTGCTGGGGCGTCTTGATGTTTCGGCCGAAGAGGATGAACCCTCCGGGCTGGATTTGGCGAAAGAGGCGGGCGGATTCGGAATCGAGTTCCGCTCCGGGAACACCAACGAGAAGAAGCTGACCGGGATTTTGGGATGGCATGGGGAGGGGAAAACCAGATTTGATGCGGGCTGTCGAAATGATTTCTTCAGAAAAAATCGGTCTGTTCGGCGGGAGCTTTGATCCCATCCACCACGGACATCTCATTCTGGCGCGTGATGCCATGGAGTCCCTCGCCTTGGATCGTGTCATTTTCATTCCTGTGAATGTCTCTCCCCACAAGCTTGCCCACCCGCCTGTGGCCGCCCGTCTTCGCTGTGAAATGGTCGCGGCCGCCATTGCAGGAGAGCCCCGGTTTTCGATGGATGCCTGCGAGGCAGAGCGCGAGGGGCCGTCCTTCGCCGTTGATACGGTGAGGCTCATGCGGCTGCGTTTTCCCCAGGCGGAGCTTTTTTATTTCATCGGAGAGGACAATGTCTCCTCGCTTCACACATGGCGGGAAATCGACGAGCTCAAGAAATTGGCATCCTTCGTCGTGCTGGCCCGGGGCAACTTGCAGCCCGTCGAGGGATTTCCAGTCATCAGCCGCAATATCGATATTTCTTCCACAGACATCCGGAATCGCATTGCCCGGAGACTTCCGGTTCGCTACTTGCTGCCGGACGCCGTTTGCGCGATTCTCATTCGGCATCAACTTTACCTGAATGACTGATACTGAAAAACTCGCCCGCGTCTGCGCGTCGGCAGCCGCTGATAAAAAGGCCGAAGACATCGTCCTCCTCGATATGCGCGGCGTCTCCGACTTCACCGATTTCTTCCTCATTTGCTCTGCCAACTCGGAACCGCAGCTCAAGGCCATCGCCTCATCGATCCGGGAAAAAGCCCGTGAGGAATGTGAAGAACGACCCATTTCGGCCGATGGCTTCCCCGTTAGCCAATGGATCGTTACCGATTTTGGCGGTCTCATTTGCCATCTTTTCCTGGATTCGAAACGCGCCTTCTATGATCTCGAGGGCCTTTGGAGCGACGCCAAGAGAATCCCGTTGGAGGACTGACCTGCGATGGATGGCGTAGAGGATGTCGAGATCGAGTGTCCCTACTGCGGGGAATTGTTCGGCATTCTGGCCGACACCTCGCACCCGTCTGTCGAAATGATCGAGGATTGCTCGGTGTGTTGCCATCCCATCCAGTTGAGCCTTCGCTTCTCGGGAGGCGAATTGGTCTCGGTGCAAGCTTCGGCATCCTGAATCGATATGCAGGCGGGTTTTTTTATCGATAGTCCGACGAGTCCGGCGCGGGCGTCCGCAAAGGTTGTCACCATCCTGCTTCTGCTTCTGGCCT
Source organism: Terrimicrobiaceae bacterium (assembly GCA_044345595.1). Taxonomy (GTDB): domain Bacteria; phylum Verrucomicrobiota; class Verrucomicrobiia; order Chthoniobacterales; family Terrimicrobiaceae; genus UBA967. Next base: position 6,099 of record JBIJAV010000042.1, on the reverse strand, counting down.
ATTCCGGTCTGTGCTGGTTGGCCTTTTCCCATTCCTTGAAAAACTGGGAGCAGGTGTGGGGTTACCGGATGACTTTTTTGAATGGCTGGGCCGCCACAATCGGCATCTCGGCCGCTGCCCTCTTGCTCAGCACAGCCATCGGTGCTCTCACCGCGCTGGCGCGACGCTCGGCCTTTCTGCCTTTGCGCTACACCGCCGCCGCGTATGTCGAGACGGTGAGGGGACTACCGCTTGTCGTGCTCGTGCTTTTCGGATTCTACGGCATCGCCAACGCCGTGGGCTGGAATGACCGGGTATCTGTGGGGATCGTGATCCTCTCGCTCTTCAGTGGCGCCTACATTGCGGAAATCATACGCGCTGGCATCGAGAGTGTGGGTCGCTCCCAATGGGACAGCGCCCGCGCGATTGGTCTCACGACCGCGCAGACTTATCGCTTTGTCATTTTTCCTCAGGTGCTGCGTCAGATTTTGCCTCCCGTGGCGGGTCAGTTTTCTTCGCTCATCAAGGACTCCTCGCTGCTCTATATCATCGGAATTCCGGAACTCACCTTTGCGGCAAACCAGATCAATTCGGCGACCTACAGCACCTTTGAGAGTTTTGTTCCGCTCGGCATCTGCTATCTTGTGCTCACACTGCCAGTTTCGCTCTGGACGAAATACTTGGAATCCAAAGTGCGCTATGAAATGTGAACGCATCTCTTTTATTGTCTGCCTGCTCCTGACCGGATGCGCTTCTGTGGAGCATTTCGACAAGGACGCGCCGCCCGAGTTCATCACCATTGGACGCGCCGAGTTTTTTCGAAGCGGGCCAGCTCAGGCATTCCCGCCAGAGAAGCTCGAAAAAGAGATGACACTGAATGTTCTCAAAAAGGACTCAGGCTACGCATTTGTGCGCCTGCTCGACAACCGCACCGGCTATGTCGCGTTCAGCGATCTCCGCGCCGCGCCGCCTGTGGCTCCGGGCGTGCCATTCGATCCCGTCATCGTGGAGGAAGTCGTCGAGGTTCCCTTGCCGGACTTCGGTGTCATCCCCGACGAAATCCCTGAGAAGCTTCGCAAAAGATGAAAATCATTCTGCGCGGTCTCACAAAGAAATTTGGATCCCAGACCGTGCTGGATGCGGTGGTTTTCGAGGTCGAGTTTGCGCACACCCTCGCGCTGATCGGACCATCCGGCGGAGGTAAGTCCACACTGCTTCGACTGCTCGCCGGTCTTGATGCCCCCGATGCGGGTGAAATCCTTGTCGACGGCAAGCCGCTGCCCCGGGACGAGGAGCATCTCAGGCTCCACCGCAGCCGCACCGGTATTGTTTTTCAGGCCTTCAACCTCTTTCCCCACCTCAGCGCACTCGGAAATGTCATGCTGCCACTCACCGAAGTTCATCGGCTCGATGTAGCAACCGCTCGTGAGCGGGCGATGGATGTCCTAAAGCGCTTCCATCTCGCCGAACACGCTGCCAAGCAACCCGCCCAACTCAGCGGTGGCCAGCGACAGCGTGTCGCCATTGCCCGGGCCCTTGCAGTGGATCCCGCTTTTCTCCTTTTGGACGAACCTACTTCCGCACTCGATCCGGAGATGACTGCCGAAGTCCTCGATGTGATTGCCGAGCTGCGTGAGTCCGGAAAACCCATCATTCTCGTCACACACGAAATGGGCTTTGCGCGCCGCTCGGCCGACCGCGTCGCCTTCATCGCTCAAGGCGGTGTGCTTGAGTGCGCCGCAGCGGAGGAGTTTTTTGAGCATCCCCGTCAACCTGCTGTGAAGCAATTTCTCGAGCGGATTTTGAAATACTGAGCCAACGGGTTCTTCCCTTCAATTGCTACCACCTTTTTCCTGTTCATCCCGTAAATCCTGTCTAAAAACCGCTCCACGACACCCATGCCAAAAGAACGCATTCGTCTCAACGATCTCGACCAGTCGAAATCCCTCACGCAGGAGGAATACAAGAGCCAGGTGAAGCAATATCAACTCGAGCTTCTCAATATGCAGCTCGAGCTCCATGAAAAGCAGATTCCGATTGTGATCGTCATCGAGGGGCCTGATGCCGCAGGCAAGGGCGGAACCATCAAGCGCCTCACCGAGCGCCTCGATCCCAGACTTCTTCGCGTTTACTCCATCAACAAACCCACGGCCGAGGAATTCGCCCGCCACTACATGTGGCGTTTCTGGTCAAAGCTCCCGCCTCGCGGAAACATGGCCATCTACGACCGTTCATGGTATGGCCGCGTGCTTGTCGAGCGGGTCGAGGGCTTTTGCTCCCAAGCTGCCTGGCAGCGTGCGTATGGGGAGATCAATGAATTTGAAAAAATGCTCGTCGATGACGGCACCGTGCTCGTGAAGTTCTGGCTTCATGTCACCAAGGATGAACAACTCGTCCGCTTCAAATCACGCGCGGCGGACCCCTACAAACACTGGAAAATCGGTGACGAGGACTGGCGCAACCGCAAACGCTGGAACGAACACATCGAAGCCGCCGAGGACATGTTCGAAAAAACAAGCACGGACCTCGCGCCTTGGACCGTCATACCTGCCAACTTCAAGTGGTATGCCCGCGTCAAGGCGCTCAAAGTCCTCAGCCGGGCGCTTAGTAAAGCCCTCGGCCGATAAAAGGCACTTTGCATTCGATCCTGCGCTTCAGCCCAGCGGCGTGGGATATTCTCCCTTCGCCGTGAGTTCCGCCAAGGCCGCTGCCACCAGAGGTCGGTCCTCGCGGTAGGTCACTCCGAACCATTGGCTCTCCACCGGCACGAGTTGCACGGTTGCGGCACCACTTGAGACCATATCCGCCACGGCATTCGGAATGTAAAATTCCGACTTCTCCTCGCCTCCGCGGGCTTTCAGAAAATCTTTGAAGCCCGCTTCCAGCAAAGGAAACACCTCTGGAGTGAAGCCCCAGCAGTTCATGGAAACACGCTCCGCGCCGGTGAATTCCACGCTTTCCGCCAAATCCGTGATACCCTGCGCCGTGCGTTGGATTTGCGTGTGTTCGCGCACCGTCTTGAGCAATCCATCCGCATCCGCCTGACAAACCCCGCGCGACACACTGCCGTGATCGGAGAGCGTGGCATCAAGTCTGTAGCCGCCCATGCAAAAACGGGTCCCCTCTTTTTGATGAGCCTGCAAAAATCCGCCCACAGCCGCAAAGGCATCGCGACCATAGAAATCATCCGCATTGATCGCCACAAATGGAGAATCGACCACATCACGGGCAGCAAGAATCGCATGCCCCGTGCCCCAAGGTTTCGTGCGCCCCTCCGGCACGCTGAAGCCCTCCGGTAGATCATTGAGCTGCTGAAACGCATAGCCAACATCCAAGCGGTCTTCGTAGCGGCGGCCCACGCGATCCTTGAACTCCTCCTCAAAATCCCGCCGAATCACAAACACCACCCGGTCAAAACCGGACAGTGCCGCATCATAAACCGAGTAGTCGAGAAGCGTCTCCCCGCCCGGCCCCACGCCATCCATCTGCTTCAACCCACCATACCTACTGCCCATACCGGCAGCCAAAACAAGTAATGTTGTATTCATAGTAAAAAAATCTCGGGCCGGCGGTATTCGAACCCGCGACCTCCTCGTCCCGAACGAGGCGCTCTACCAAGCTGAGCCACGGCCCGATTTGAACATCCTCATCGCACGAACCTTTCCTGTCCTCAAGCTGAAAAAGGGTCGCGAAAGGAGTAGCAAGCAGGCGGCCTTTCCATTGCAAACGAGAACCCGCTTCGTTTGTTTTTTCGCCGTGCGCTTGGGCGGTTATCCGTTAAGTGTTCCTTCCATGATCAACGATGCGGGCTCGGTTTTTTTGGGTAGTGGATTTGCGGCGAAGTATCCTGAAGGCGGTGGCAATTTCTCTGTGCCGCTTCAGTGGGCATTGGGCTTGAAGCGCCTGGGGGTTGATTATTTTTGGTTGGAACTCATGCCTGCCTCGGGGGATGCGGAGTTGGATGTGCGTTGCATTCGGATTTTTGAGGAGCGTATGCGCCAGTATGGTCTGAAGTATGTTTTGCTTTACCAACGCGAGGCGTCCGAAGTGCAGGATCTCGCGGGTTTTGATTTTCACGGCATCTCGGAGCGTGAATTTCGCGAGCGCCTTGGCGGACCCACCACTGTGTTGAACCTGAGTTATTCGATCAGGCCACCGCTTTTGCAACTCTTTGAGCGTCGCGTTTACATCAATATCGACCCGACGGAGATTTGCTTTTGGATGGACAGGTTGGAGCTGGGGCAGTCGTTCCATACGGAGTTTTGGTCAATCGGCCTCAACATGCATTCGCCCGAGTGTCGTCTTCCCAAGCCGCTCCCGGGGGTTGAGTGGAAAACATTTTACCCCATCGTGGACACGGAGCTTCTGCAACCCTCCCCGCGTCCTGCAACGAACCGTTTCACCACGGTTGGTCAGTGGTATTGGGAGGGGTGGCTAGAAATTGATGGAGTTTACCGCGACTACTCGAAGCGTGCGCAATTCGAGCCGTATCTCGATGTGCCGGCGGAGGTCCCCGAGGTTGAGTGGGAACTGGCCATGCACATGAATCCCGATGATGCCGAGGCAGACCGGTTGCGGGCGCACGGGTGGCATCATGTTTACCCGCGTGATGTTGTTTGCTCGCCGGAGCATTATTTTAACTATCTGCGCGGCTCGCTAGCCGAGTTCACACCAGTGAAAGTGGATGATGTGACGCGGACGGGCTGGATCAGCGACCGGGCAGCGGCTTTTCTGGCGCTGGGTCGCCCGGTCATCACGGAATCCACCGCAGCCGAGAAATACCTGCCTGCCGAGAGCGGTTTCCTGTGGATGCATGACAAGGCGACAGCCGTGGAGTGTGCGCGCCGCGTTCTTCTGGACTGGGAGAGTCTTTCCCGCGCCGCGCGGGCTTGTGCGCTCGAGTGCTTTGACTCCGTGAAAAACATTCGCCGCATTCTCGGATGAAAAATGTCCGCCCAGGTAGCGCTGGATTGACTCGCGGAAGTGGTGCGCAATGATGGGGCGATGGGTAAGTTCAAAGCAGCCAGCTATCATGTGAACGGTGTTTTCAAGGCCTCTGAGGTTCTCTCGGCGGCCCTTCACTTGAGGGAAACGCTCAAGACGCCGGCGCGCATGGCTTTTGCATTTGTCAGCGCGAACTACATGCCCCATATCGCCGAGTTCTGCGAAATCCTGCGCGTTGATGGGCATATTCAGGACATCGTGGGCTGCACGAGCGGGGGTCGAATCGAGGGTGGGAGCGAATTCGAGGGCGGGTCGGGATTTTCCATCATGGCCTGCCAAGGTGAATTCGGCGATCCTCTGGCTCTGGCTGGCGATGATTTTTCAACGGTGACAGGTGCCAATGGTTGCATCTTGGTGGCAAATCCCTTTGCCTTTCCGATTGAGGAGTGGATCGGTTCCTTCAATCGCCGAAATCCCGGGATTGGTCTGGTCGGTGGGCTTGCCAGCGGGGGCAATGCCGATGAAGTTTCGGCGTTCATCAATGGCGAGCCTGTCGATGCCGTCGCCGTTTCCGTCCTTGGCCGCACGGCCATTGTTCCGGCTCTGAGTCAGGGATGCCGTCCGATTGGGGAGCCTTTCACGGTGACGCGCGCCGAGCACAATGTCATTTACGCCGTTGGCGGGCAGCCGGCCTACCGTGCTTTGGAGCGTGCCTTTGAGACGCTCAGCGACGATGAAAAATCCAACGCCAGGGGCAACCTCTTTGCCGGTCTTGCGGGTTCGGAATACATCCATGAGTTCAATTCCGGCGACTTTCTCGTGAAAAGCATCATCGGTGCGGATCCCGACTCCGGCGCTGTGGTCATAGCCGGCATCCCGCGTATCGGCCAGACTCTCCAATACCAGATTCGGAATCCCAACGCCGCCATCGAAGATCTGGCGCGTGGTTACGAGCCTGCCCGCCTTGCGAAGCGGCGTGCCTATGGCGCGCTTCTTTTCTCGTGTCTCGGTCGCGGAAAAAATTTCTTTGGCACGGCAAACCGGGACGCCTCCGAGCTTGCCGAGGCGCTTGGCAATAAGCCTCTCGCCGGCTGTTTCTGCAATGGCGAGATCGCCCCGGTCCGTGGACTGAATGCCCTTCATGGCTACACCGCCGCTGCAGCGGTGTTGGTTGAA
>JBIJAV010000017.1:0-69183 GCA_044345595.1 Terrimicrobiaceae bacterium | reverse complement strand
ATATGGTCAAATTCACACTCCTGAACCTCCCAGTTCATTCCCAATCCCAGCAACTCGTGAAATAGCTTTTCGGTTTTCATCCTATATTCTTACGCTCCTCCCACTGAAAATGACGAAGAACCAAAAATTCTACGGTAAGATTCTTGGCAAGAGGCTATTTTAAGAACTCTTCGGTCTTGCGAATATCCATTACCGAAAAAGTGTATCCAGAAGGATACGCCTGCTCAAGCTAAATTCAAGCAACTCATTCCAGCAAGGAACCCCACAACCTTCTGCATCAAGTGCCCTTCGTATTTCCAAAGAGTCGTATGTGCAACCGGTCGCAGTAGCGGTTGCCACGCTGCGTGCAGAGGCTGACGAGTTTCATTTGCCTCGCGGCGATGTGCGCTTCATCCGTTCCTTCCGGCATCAGGAGAACCTTTGAAGGAGGCACAGGGATTCCGATGGACTCGATGAGCACATCTATTTCGATCAAGTCCGAGGGGTCGGTGTAAACAAACTTGAGCTGATAATTTCCCGCTTCGATCCATTCGCGGAGGATCGCGGGCTGGAGGCGCGTTCGCTCATGACGATTGATCCAGGCTTGGTCGATCTCACCCGCGCGGGGCGTGGAACTGGCAAGTTTCGGGCTCAGCGAGGCCAGATCGCAGGCGATTCCTGCAGGAGAAATGGTGCCGGCGGTTTCGATGGTGATGTGCCGACCTTCCGCCCGAAGCGCGGCGGCCAGTTCATGGATTCCCTTCGCAACCATCGGCTCTCCGCCAGTGAGAACGCAATGCCGGGCCGGATGTTTCAGCACCTCTTGGATGATGTCCCTGATGCTCATCTCATCGCCCTCCGGTTTCCATGAGGCATACGGCGTGTCGCACCAGCGGCAGCGCAGATTGCAGCCCGAGGTGCGAATGAAAACCGTCGGCACGCCGGTGAGTTCGCCCTCGCCTTGGATCGAATAAAAAATTTCCGAAATTCGCATGGCTTCAGACCGGCTTTGCAGGCAGCGGCGCGTGGCTCAGGTATTCCGTGGGATCATTCAACTCCGCCAACTCAAATGCCTCGCGCCTTTCCACGCAGGTGCCGCATTCCCCGCAATGCTTCTCGCCGCCGACATAGCATGACCAGGTCTGGGAAAAATCCACGCCCAGCTCGTGACCTCGCCGCGCAATTTCCGATTTCGTCATCGAAATGAATGGCCGCAGCAATGCCACATCCGCATAGGTTCCCAGACGAATTGCATCCCCCATCGCCCGCATGAAATCCTCGCGGCAGTCGGGGTAAATGGCATGGTCGCCCGAGTGGGCCGCAATCACCACGCCATCGGCATTCCGGCTTTCCGCCAAGCCTGCCGCCACGGCGAGCATGATGCCATTGCGAAAGGGAACCACGGTCTGCTTCATGGTTTCCTCCTCGTAATGCCCCTTGGGAATCGAGGCGCCGGGTTGCAGGAGGTGGGATTCAAAGTGCCGTCCCATAAAATCCAACGGAATCGTGAGATGCGAGGTTCCGACCTTTGCCGCATGAAAGGCCGCGAAGGGAATCTCCCGGTCGTTGTGCTTCGAGCCATAGTGAAAACTCAAGGCTGCAACCACCTCGTGCACCCGCGCCGCGTCATGCAGCGCGACAACGGAATCCATCCCGCCGCTGCAAAGGACGATAACGCGTTTTTTCAAGCTCCCGGACATGAAGATCGTTCTAATCAACGGAAATATTAGCCGCGAGACTTCTTTGGCAAATGCGCAACCCCGGGGTTGCTTGCCCGCCGCATGCCGGGAGATTGATCTTATGAACGCAGGTGCATGGTTGAGGCGCACCGTTCCATGGCTTGGAGCGGTTGGTTTTATTTATACTTTGGCCAGTCCACCGCCGCATGAACTTCCTCTCGCAGGTTGGCATACTCTGGGCGTGGCTGTTTTCATGGCCTCTCTTTGGGTCTCGGAGGCGATTCCGTTTGCCGTCACGGCCATGTTGCCGCTCGTGCTTTTTCCCGTATTGGGTGTCTGTGGCATTGCAGGTGCCGCCGCGCCTTTTGCGAATCCCGTGATCTTTCTTTTTTTCGGCGGTATGCTCATGGCTCAGGGAATGCAGGGGTGCCAACTGCACACCAGGCTGGCGATCTTTTTGCTCCGGCTCGCTGGCAGCAATCAGTCCTCCATCGTTGCGGCCTTCCTGCTCGCATCCGCCCTCCTTTCCATGTGGATCAGCAACACGGCCGTTGCGCTTTTGATGCTCCCCATCGCACTCTCGGTCATCAGTCTTTTCCGCGAGGGATGTCATAAAAACTTCCCAGCCGCCCTTGTTTTATCTGTCGCTTATGGCAGCAGCATTGGCGGTATGGTGACGCTTGTCGGAACCCCTTCGAATGCGATCTTCGCTGGTTTCATGCAGGAGACCTACGGCATCAAGATCGGCTTCCCGCTTTGGATGGCCTTGACCATGCCCGTCTCCGTCCTCCTCCTCGCCTTCGCATGGGTCCTTCTCACCTGCATTGTCTTCCGCTCGGGCGGAAAGGTTGTCGGCGCATCGGAATTTTTAAAGGCCGAAAAACTACCCCCTTTTCGCATTGGGAGTTTCGGTGTGTTGATCGTCTTCGCCGTCTCGATCGCTCTCTGGATTGCGAGGGGATTCCTCGAGGCGCGCCTGCCCTGGCTTTCCGATGCTGGTATCGCCATGGCGGGTGGATTGGCGCTCTTTTTTTGGCCCTCGGGGTCTCCGGGCGGGGGCGCCGTCCTCAATGCCGAAACCCTCAAAAAAATCCCCCTCGATGTCCTCCTGCTCATCGGAGGCGGCCTGAGTCTCGCCGCCGCTATGCAATCGAGCGGTCTCGCATATTGGATCGGCAGCCTCGGCGCGCAGGCTGGTCATGTTTCGCCAACCACCCTGCTTATCCTTGTCTCCATCGTCGCAATCAGCCTGGCCGAGTTCACGAGCAACACAGCCACAACGGCAGCATTTTTGCCCGTTGCAGGAGCACTCGCCCTCAGCCTCGGACACTCCCCCGTCGCCCTCTGCATGGCTGTCACGCTTGCCAGCAGCTGCGGATTCATGCTGCCCGTCTCGACCCCTCCCAATGCCATCGTTTACGGAAGCGGCCAAGTCACCCTGCCCCAAATGATGCGAGCCGGATTCCTCCTCAACATCGCCGCCCTCATCCTCCTCTCCATCTGGCTTGGATGGATAGTCCCCAAACTCTTCGCAGTCTAAATCGTGAGGAGCACCCTCACAGCGCTCCCTGTGTTCAATCAAATCTCGGCGGATTCGTATTCGCGCGCAATTCCGGCTCGGCCGCAGGCCGCCACAACAAAGTCAGTAGCCGATGCCACACAGATCGGTCAGCACTGATTGTTTCCACCCTTCGAAAGCCGGAATCCAGAGTGGTGCAAATTCCCGCAGAGCCACTTGACATTCTCCGATAGCGTGAAACATTTCTGTGAAACAATGAAAACTGCAAGCGTCCGAGATATTCGGCAAAACTGCCCAGCCATCATGCGCTGGATCCAGGAGGGGGAGAATGTGGCAATCACCATGCGGCGCAAGATCGTCGCCCGCCTCGTCCCCGAGCGACCTCCCATCACGCGCAAGGCACCTGCTCCCGACTTTGATTCGATCTCGCAGAGGATTTTTGGAGCCAAAAAATTCCATGGAAACCTCGCCGATATGGAACGGGAGGGCTACGACTCTTGACCTATGCGGATTCTGGATTCGTCGTCTCCCTTTACCTGACCACGGAGGGAACTTCGCTGCAGGCGAGGAAAGAGGTGAAGCGGGCTGGCAAGCCGATCCTTCTCTCCCCATTGAGCCTATTGGAAATTCGGAATGCTCTCAATTTCGGCATCAATCGCGGCGAGATCACCGGCGAGCAGCGCGATCTCGTCCTCGCCGAAATCGACACGCAGATCGAGACAGGCTTTTTCCGGTTGGTCGATGCCAGTCAATCCAGCATCTATGCGAAAGCGCAGGAACTTTCCAACAAGCACACTCCTGCAGTTGCCACGCGGAGCCTCGATCTCATACACCTTGCTGCCGCACTGTTATCCGGGGCGCGCACATTTTTGACCTTCGACAAGCGGCAGGCAAAAGCCGCTTTCGTAGAGGGATTGCTTGTGAAGCCTTGATTTTAGCGCTGGCTAAATCTGAAAGCAGAATTAGCCGCCAGGAGCACACAGAATGAAATTACGCGAGCATTCGATTTTTGTGTAATCTCCAACGCTCCCTTCGGCATTCCTGTGAATAAAGATGCCACAAAACGAAGGAAAAGCGGAACCTGAGCTTCAAGGCTTTACTCGTCGCCTTTGTCCTCCTCGCGTTTCTCCAGCGCTGCGAAGGTGTCGAAATCGCTTTGGAAGAGCCGGTCCTGAATCACGCGATATTTTTCGAACTCGCCCTCGGCGTGTTCCCGGGCGATCTCGGCGCTGATGCGCCCGGCGTCTTGCAGCACCTCCCGCTCATCCGCTGAGAGGAAGATGTCGAGACGCTTTGCCCAATCCTCCATCGTCATAGTCACGCGACGGTTCGCGCGGCTTTCCGCAAGTTCAAGGTAGGCGTTTACGATGCGCCCCAGATCTGAGAGCTCCGCCTCCGTCAGGTAGTTTTTGGCCACCACGACATCGCTTTTGAGGATTTTGCCTTCGGGAGCTTTGGCCCAAGTCGTTAACCCCATGCGTTCCTTTGTATGGTCGGCGCGCTTCACGATCAACTCCGCCGCTGTGTGGCCGTGGACGGCGTAGTGCATCTTGTTCTGCACTTTGGCGAAGAACTCTTTCGTGATCGGCGCTTCTCGGTCGTAGTCCATCGCCGTGGAATAAATGTCCGCAATCTTTTGATAAAAGCGCCGCTCGGACAGGCGGATCTCCCGAATCTCCTCCAGCAGGCGCTCGAAGTAGTCCTCGCCGAGGAACGCGCCGTTCTCCATGCGTTTCCGATCCATCACATACCCCCGGAGCGTGTAGTCCCGCAGGACTCCCGTGGCCCATTGCCGGAAGGCCGTGGCGCGCTTGGAATTCACGCGGTAGCCCACTGCGATGATCGCATCCAGATTGTAATGCCTGACGGTGTAGTTTTTCCCATCCGTGGCAGTTACCGAGAATTCCTCGGCAACTGACGCCGCGATCAATTCGCCCTCCCTGAAGATATTCTTGAGGTGCAGTCCGATATTGTCACTGGATGTCATGAACAGTTCGCCCATGTTTTTTTGCGACAGCCAGATCGTGCCGTTCTCCACCCGCACTTCCACGCCGTCGCCGCCGGTCTGGTAGGCGAAAGTTAGAAATTCCGCCGTGCTATTGCGCAGGCGCACGCTGTTCGGTGATTTCTTTTTAGGCATAAGCAGTTCGCTGTCTATGGCTCATTTGAAGATTTTCATTCTGCACCTGTGAGCGGGAGCAAGCGAGTCGAAGAGCACAGAGAATGAGTTTGTTGCAATGACACGAGGATTCAATCTTTTGTGCAATCTTCAACACTCACTTCAGCATTCCGGTGAATCCTGTTTGAAAATCCGTTTTCGAGTTAATTCTGGGGGCCATCTACGAAAACAAGCTTCAGGTCGCAGGCTTTCTTCCCGCAAGCTCGGGAAGAGCGCAACGACCTGTGCTACAAACGATCCAGCTTTTCGCCTCAGTGCTTCTTCTCTGGCACCAGGAAGGAGACCAGAATCGAGCCGCCTATGAGCGTCGAGATGATGGCGAGGGACCAGCCGATCGGGAAGTGGCCGCCGAAGACTTGGTTGAGCCAGACCATTTTGAGGCCGACGAAGACCAGGACCAGTCCGAGTCCGTATTTCAGGAAGCGGAACTTGTGCACGATGCCGGCCAGGAGGAAGAACATGGCGCGGAGTCCAAGGATGGCGAAGATATTTGAGGTGAATACGATGAGCGGTTCCTTGGTGATGGCGAAAATGGCCGGAACGCTGTCTACGGCGAAGACGATATCCGAGATTTCGACAAGAATAAGCGCTACGAAAAGCGGGGTCGCCATTCGGACGCCGTTGTGGTTGGTGAAGAATTTCTGGCCATCAAGATTCGGGCTGATTGGTAAGAATTTCTTGAGAAGCTTCAAGACTGGATTCTTCTCGGGATCGACGGGCTTCTCAGGGGCGAGCAGCACCTTGATGCCAGTTACGATAAGGAATACGCCGAAAAGGATGACAACCCAGTAGTATTGGATCAAAATCGAGCCCATCGCGATGAAGATGCAGCGGAAGACCAGTGCGCCGAGGATGCCGTAAAATAGGACTCGGTGCTGGTATTTGCTCGGGATATTGAAATAGGTGAAAATCACCACGAACACGAAAATGTTATCCACCGACAGGGCCTTCTCGACGATATACCCTGTGAAGAATTGCAGTGTGCTTCGTTGGGCTGCCTCAATCGGGTTGAATCCCGGAATCGCCAATAGTCGCTCACAATTTTGCAGACGATAGGTCGCGAATTCCTGAAAGAGGAAGCCGAACACCACAGCCATGGCCACCCAGATGATACTCCAAGTCAGCGCCTCGCGGAATTTCACCTCATGCGCATTGCGGTGGAAGACACCCAGATCGAGTGCCAGCACGAACAAGACAAAAACAATAAACGAAGCGTAGAACCACCAATACTCGGCAAATGGAAATAACATCATGGCGGCGAGACTGGCTGATTTTCGTTCATTCGGGAATGATGAAGAAATAAAATAATCGTTAGGTTTAACCTAATTTTAGCTCGTTGCAGAATCCCTTCTTTCCAACCCCAACTTCCCGCCTGTAGCATGTGGGCATGCCGAGTTCTTCCTCAACACATCCTGTTTCGAAGCGCCCATGAAACTCACCAAACGCGGCGAATACGCCCTGCGTGCGTTGATCGACATGGTTCTCGCCCGCGAAGCCGGTAGGGAGCTGATTCCGCTGAAGGAGATTTCCGCGCGGGAAAAAATCCCTCTCCCGTTTCTGGAGCAGATTTTCGTTCAGTTACGCGAAGCCGGCATCGTCGATGGCAAGCGCGGCAAGCATGGTGGATTCTTCCTCGCGAAGCCTCCTGAAAACATCTCGATGGGCGAGGTCGTGCGTCTCATCGACGGACCCCTCGCGCCAATCGGATGCGTGAGCCACACGGCCTACACCAAATGCTCCTGCCCCGACGAGGAACACTGCGGCCTACGTCTTCTCATGCTCGATGTGCGCAACGCCATCGCCAACATCCTCGATCGCTACAGTCTCGCCCAAGTCTCCGGAGTCTCCCTTAAAAAACTCCGCCAAGATGGCCTCCCGATTCCGTTCGCCGCTCCCATGAAGCGGGCCGGCTCGGATGCCGATTATCAAATCTAAAAGGCTCTCGCGCCTTTCGATTCCTGCTTCCCGCCTCGTCTCGTTTTCTTCGCGAAAATTTTTTTCAAAAATAATGTTGACCTTTTTAGTAGCTAAAATAAAACATTACTGAACCTATCAACAAATGAGTGCGCATTCGCAAAACAAGTCGATCGCTCCAGCGCTGCCTGAAGAGGAAATCTTGCAGGCCATCCGAGGGATTCGTTTTGGGGTTGTCGAGGTTGTTGTGCATGACTCACGCGTCACGGAGATTCGCCAGACGCGTCGGGTTAGATTGGTGAGTGGCGAGTCCGATAAAATTTCATCCCACCCGATCACGGGAGGCTAAAAAACGATACAGCTTGAAACGACCCTTTCCTGGGAGTTTTTCGCAATTTCATTAAACTATAAAATGACTAAAAAAATAATAAATAAGTCCACGCGTTTCGCTCAGACATCCCAGCGACTGTCTCGTGGAATTCTTGGAATCGTGGCCATCAGTGCCATTCACGCGCAACCGCTCCATGCCCAGGACGACATTGCTTCCTTGAGGGCACAGCTCAAGGCTCTGGAGGCAAAAGTCGCGGCTCTGGAAAACAGTCAAAAGACATCTACAAGCGATGACGCTTTGAAGGAGAAACTTGAGAAGTTGCCATCGGTGACTCTGGACTCCAAGGGCCTGAATTTTTCCAGCCCTGGCATTCGGACTACCCGCACGGAGGTCGGGCCTGACGGCATTCCTGTGGAAACGACAACTGTCACTGAAGAGGGCGCTTTCAAATTCAAGATTGGCGGCCTTCTCCAGCCTCAGTTGCGGACATTCATCAACACGCCGGATGCCACATCAACCTTTCTGATTCGCCGAGCGCGTCTGAACCTGGAAGGCACGGCATTCCAAAACTTCGATTGGAAGCTGCAGACCGATTTCCAAGCAAACGGCGTGGACAACACCACAAGCACGACCGTGCAGGATGCCTATGTGGGCGCGAAGGGCTACGATTGGCTCCAGCTGCGCGTCGGTAAAATGAAGAGCCCGATCGGCGTGGAGCGCTGGCAATCCGCACACGCCCGCTGGTTCACGGATCTCATCACCACCACCTATATCGTCCCGAACCGCGTGGTGGGTGCGATGCTCTGGGGTAATGTGGGCGATGGCCTGGCAGAGTATTACACAGGACTCTTCAATGGCGCGCCGGATGGCGGAAGCGGGAATGTTTCCATCCCCGGGCAGAACACCAAGGACTTTGAAGCCCGCCTCGCGGTGACTCCCTTCGCCAAAACGAGTATCGTTCCTTTGAAAAAACTCACCGCAGGAGCCGGTGTCACCTACGCACCGCAGCTCAACGGGCTCGGCACCTATGCCACGGCCAACCAGCAGTCGTTCTTCAAATACCGCTCGTCCACCGTGAATGCCACATCAGCGAATCCCGGAGAGCAGGTGCGTTTCGTGCCAAACCTCCAATACTTCTGGGGACCCTTCGGACTCTACGCCGAGGCGGCGTGGTCCACGGTCGGCGTAAGCGGCACACAGAGCACCACCAAGGCGGTCGTCAAAAAAACCAATGTCGTGGACTCAAAGGGCAAGACGATCGGCAGCTTCAACACAACTTCCAACAGCACGACGATTCAGGAATACAGCACCAACCTAACCAACTTCGGCTGGCAGATCGCCGCTTCATACATGCTCACGGGTGAGGAGAACGCCTTCCGCGCCATCTCGCCGCGCCGCAAATTCAGTCCTTCGACCGGAGGGTGGGGGGCTCTTCAACTCACGGCCCGTGTCGGGCAGTTGACTGTGGATTCCAACGCCTTCCCGATCTATGCGGACGCGAATACTCAGGCCGAGCAATCCACCACATTTGGAACCGGTCTGAACTGGATTCTGAACGACAACATGAAACTCACCCTTCAATACGACTACACAAGCTTCATCGGCGGAGCGGTAAATGACGGCAATCGCCCGGATGCCAACGCCATCACCACACAATTCCAAGCCTACTTCTAATCAATATGAAAAAAATAACCCAACTCGCGGTTCTTGCCGCAATCGCCGGCGCGACCGGACTTCAAGCAGCCAACCAAGCCATCCTCAATGTGTCCTATGATCCCACACGGGAACTCTACAGCGACATCAACAAGGCATTCGCCAAGCAATGGGCAGCAAAAACGGGCGATTCCATAGCTATCGACCAATCCCATGGAGGCTCGGGTAAACAATCCCGTTCCATCGTGGACGGGCTCGAGGCGGATGTGGCAACGCTCGCGCTGGCATACGATATCGATGCCATTTCCGATCAGTCGGGGCTTTTGCCAAAGAACTGGCAGACGCGCCTTCCAGACAACAGCTCGCCCTACACCTCGACGATTGTTTTTGTCGTCCGCAAGGGCAATCCGAAGGGTGTGAAGGACTGGGACGATCTCACGAAAGACGGTGTGAAGGTCATCACTCCCAATCCGAAAACCTCCGGCGGGGCGCGCTGGAACTACCTCGCAGCCTATGCCTACGCCCTCCGCCAAAATGGAGGCGATGATCAGAAGGCGAGGGAATTTGTTTCGAAGCTGTATTCGAATGTCCCCGTGCTCGACGCCGGTGCCCGTGGATCGACGATCACCTTCACCGAGCGGCGCATGGGCGATGTTTTCCTCTCGTGGGAAAACGAGGCGCATCTCATCCAGAAGCAGTATCCCGGCCAGTATGAGATTATCGCCCCGTCGTTGAGTATTCTCGCCGAGCCACCCGTCGCCTTGGTGGACAAGGTGGTGGACCGCAAGGGCACCCGCGAAGTCGCCCAGGCTTATCTGGAGTTCCTCTACACGTCCGAGGCGCAGGACATCATTGGCCGGCATTACTATCGGCCGCGTGATGCCGCCGCTGCTGCGAAGTATTCGGCGAAATTCCCGAAGATCGAACTCGTGACGATCGAAGACTTCGGCGGCTGGAGAAAGGCTCAAAAAGACCACTTCAACGATGGCGGAGTCTTCGACCGCATCTACAAACCCTATCGCCCTTGAACTGAAAGATAACTGAAACGGCCGCCCTGCGTTTTTGAGCCGCAGGGCGGTCGAACCCTCAAAGATTCTATGAAAACACTCCACGCCACTGAAGTCAGAGAGACCGCAATCCGCCGCTCGGTTGCCACCTTGTTGAATCGCATGGAAAAGCTCGCGAGCCGTTCTGATCGTCTCTTTTCCGCGCATCTCGAGTTCACCGATCCAAGGGGAGTCACAACAACCCTTCCGCGTTTTCTTTTCACCGGTCCCGGTGACCGCAGCAGTTTCCTGCGTGTGGGGATTTTTGCGGGTGTGCATGGCGACGAGGAGAGCGGCGTGCTGGCGGCGCTGGATCTGATCCAGGATTTACATGCGAACCCGGCTCCGGCGCTTGGCTACGAGCTTTTCATCTACCCGGTCTGCAATCCCTGGGGTTTCTCCCGCAACGCCCGCTGGCTGAAGAGCGGGGCGGATATGAACCGGGAATTCTGGCGTGGATCGAGCGAGATCGAGGTGCTCATGCTGGAAGGTCAGCTCATGAGGCTCGCCTTCGATGGCGTCATCGCCCTGCACACGGATGACACCAGCGAGGGCATCTATGGCTTTGCCAAGGGACATCAGCTCACGCGCCATGTGCTGGAACCGGCCTTGGAAGCGGCTTCGCGGCACCTCCCGCGCAATTTCGACCGCAGCATCGACAACTTCCAAGCGAATATGGGCATTATCGAGCAAGGCTACACAGGCATCCTCGGCGCACCGCCCACACAGAAGCCAAGGCCATTCGAGATCGTCTTCGAGACGCCCCACGCGGCTCCGTTGGAGGATCAGATCAAAGCGCACACCACCGCCATGACGACCATGCTGGAGCGTTTCCGGGTGTTGATTTCGGAGGCGCAGAATATCTGATGCGACGACGCCACATCCTGCCCGGCTTTGGGCTCTCGCTCGGCTACACGCTCCTTTACATGGGATTGATCGTCCTCATCCCGATGAGTGCCCTGGCCATGCGTGTCTTCTCAGGAAGCTGGGAACAATTCTGGCAAACCGTCACCGATCCGCGTGTGGTGGCATCATACCGCGTGAGTTTCGGACTTTCCTTTCTTGCGGCGCTCCTGAACGGCGTGTTCGGGGTCATAGCTGCATGGGTGCTGGCGCGCTACCAATTCCCGGGCCGGAGAATCCTCGACGCCATGGTCGACTTGCCTTTCGCGCTGCCGACGGCCGTCGCTGGCATTGCCCTCACGGCCATCTACGCCCCGAACGACTGGATCGGCGCTTTATTCGAGCCTTATGGAATTCGGATCGCCTTCACCCAGATCGGCATTTTCATTGCCCTCACATTTATCGGATTTCCCTTCGTCGTGCGGACCGTCCAGCCGGTCATTCTCCAGCTTTCGGCTGAGCTCGAAGAGGCGGCTGCCTGCCTTGGCGCCAACCGCTGGCAAACCTTCCGGCGCGTCATTTTTCCCGCTCTCCTGCCATCCATCCTCACCGGAGTGACCTTGGCCTATGGTCGCGCCGTCGGAGAATTCGGGTCCGTCGTTTTCATTGCGGGAAACATTCCCTTCGAGACGGAAATCACGCCGCTGCTGATCATCAGTAAGCTCGAGCAATACGACTACTCCGGTGCCGCGGCACTTGGTTTTGTCATGCTCTGCGCCTCCCTCGTGATTCTTCTCATCTCAAACGGCCTCCAAGCTTGGAACAACTCCCGCAACGGAACGGCTTAAATTTTTTCTCACAATGCCAGGTGCCACATCGATCCATATCAACAACCGCCAACCCCTCCGCGCCACGGGGGATAGCCTCGCCGTCCGAGCACTTCTCATAGGTGCTATGCTGGCATTTTTCCTTCTCTTCCTGCTTTTCCCATTGGGGGTGGTCTTTCAAGAGGCGTTCTCGAAGGGTGGCGCCGCTTTTCTGGAAACTTTTCGCGATCCCTACACGCGCCATAGCATCATTCTCACTCTTGTTATTGCGGCGATCAGTGTTCCGTTGAACACCGTTTTCGGTATCGCGGCGGCGTGGTGCGTGACCCGCTACAAGTTCCGTGGGCGCTCATTCCTGATCACGCTTATCGACCTTCCACTCTGGGTTTCCCCTGTTATTGCGGGCTTACTGTATGTGCTCGTCTTTGGCGCGCAGGGTTGGTTCGGCCCGTGGCTTCGCGAGCATGAAATCCGCATCATTTTCGCCGTTCCCGGCATGGTGCTGGCCACGATCTTTGTCACATTTCCCTTCGTGGCCCGGGGGCTCATTCCTCTGATGCAGGCCCAAGGGATGAAGGAGGAAGAGGCTGCGCTGACCCTTGGCGCGAACGGATGGCAGATTCTCTGGCGCATCACCCTGCCGAAGATCAAATGGGGCCTGCTCTACGGCATCATCCTCTGCAACGCCCGCGCCATGGGCGAATTCGGGGCTGTCTCGGTCGTCTCTGGCCACATTCGGGGAAAAACCAATACCATGCCGCTCCACATCGAGATTCTTTACAACGAATACCAGTTCGCATCGGCCTTCGCCGTCGCCTCTGTTCTTGGACTCTTAGCCATTATCACCCTCATCCTCAAAACCCGCGCCGAATGGCGCGCCGAGCAGGAGCTTCGCGCCTCCTCATTCTCAACCGCACCATGAGCATCGCCATACAAAACATCACCAAACGATTCGGCCTCCATCCCGCTTTGCGCGGTGTATCCCTCGACATCCGCGACGGGGAACTCATCGCCCTCCTCGGCCCAAGCGGCTCCGGCAAGACCACGCTGCTCCGTGTCATTGCCGGACTGGAATTCGCCGACGCCCGCGACGGTCGCATTTCTTTCCAAGGCCGCGATGTCACCGACCTGTCCGCCTACCAACGCAAGGCAGGCTTTGTTTTCCAGCACTACGCGCTCTTCAACCACATGAATGTTTACGAGAACATTGCCTTTTCCTTCCGCGTTCTCGCTCGCTCCAAACGCCCGCCGGAATCCGCCATCCGCGAGCGTGTCACCGAACTCCTGCGCGCTGTGCAACTGGAAGGCTATGAGAAACGCCTGCCCACCCAGCTCTCCGGTGGACAGCGTCAAAGGGTGGCCTTCGCCCGCGCGCTGGCCAACCGCCCCGAGGTGCTCCTGCTCGACGAACCCTTCGGCGCACTCGACGCCAAGGTCCGGAAAGACCTGCGCCGCTGGCTGCGCGAATTCCACGACCTCACGCGCCTCACCACGGTTTTCGTCACGCATGACCAGGATGAGGCTTTTGAAGTCGCCGACCGCGTTGTGCTCATCGACAAAGGCTCAATCCAACAAAGCGGCACACCAACGGAAGTGCGCAACAACCCCGCAAACCCTTTCGTCGCCGAGTTTCTCGGGCTTTCCGAACCAATCCCAACCGCTGCTTGAAAAGAGACAAATTCGGACAGCGCGTTAAATTGAAAAAAACCTTGCCACACTGCGGTCGCACGCTGATTATCTCACATCCACGCTGACCCTATCGTCCAGCGGTTAGGACACCGCCCTTTCACGGCGGTAACACGGGTTCGAATCCCGTTAGGGTCGCCACTTTCAAAAGTGGCACAATCTCCCTAGAAGCCCATAAATACTTGCTCTGCGCTCCACAGGTCCCTCCGTTTGGTTTCTGCGGATCTTTGCACTTCTTGCGATTCATTTGTCCTGCTTGTCCTTCAAAACTACCCCCCTCCGAAAAGTTGCTCCCGATCGAGAGCATTAGGAGTCAACCTAGCGAGGAGCGTGGGGTGCCTCCAAAACGCGATCCGTTTTTTGTGAGCGTTCACATCACGCTCACAAAAAACCTGCCGAATAAGCCCAAATCGGTCGCTCTCGATACCCGGAAGATTAAAGACGGGGCAGGAGTTTCATACGAGGCCGTCTATGTAGAGGCTGAGGTGAACCTCGTCCGCACCGGAACTTTTAACCAGATCGAGTTCCGCGAAGTGGCGAAGTTCAAGATCACCTTCTTCTTCGTCCGCAACCCAGACCTGATGGGAGCGGGTGTCTGCCGCTCGTGGTTCAGGATTTCAAATACGAAAGCCCCTGTAGAGGTATAAAATGGATTGGCAAAACATTTGTAGAAAGTATGAAATGCGCAAAAAATAAGAATATTGTTGCGGATTCAATAAAAAGATACATTGTGCATTCAATAATAAATGAAGACCCGCGCCAGATTGGCCAAAGCCTTGGAGACCGCTCTCAAGGTTGCGAGAGAGCAGGTCGTGCGTGGCCGGGATTTGCCTGCTGGAGTTAGGACTTTTCTGATCCAACAGGGGTGTCTGCTGGAGATCATGAAGGGATGGTATTTTCTGATTCCTCCCCATGCACCCCGTGGTGAGACGGCACTATGGCATGGAAACTTTTGGGCTTTCCTGAGTCTCTATCTCGAGGACCGGGTGGGGAATGATTATTGCCTAAGCCCGGAAATCTCCCTGGATCTCCAGAGCGGTGAGACGGCAACACCAGTCCAGGCAACGGCTCTTCTGGCGCGTGGGGGGAATAATACCGTCACGCTGCAATTTGCGGAAACCAACATTTCCTGCTCCTTGCTGACCTACACCGGGAAGCTTCCTGCTCAGCGCTCCACCTACCGGGGACTGAATCTGATGCCCGTTGGCTATGCATTGGCAAGGGTCTCTCCGACCTATTTCCGGACGAACCGGCCGCAGGCCGAGGTTCTGCTGCGCACCACTCCGGCGGCAGAACTCGCCTCCGGAATCATCGAGACGGATAACGAGGCGGGTTCGATGAGAATCCTTGGCGGACTGGAGACGCTGGGTTTCAAGGAAAAGGCGGACCAAGTCAGGGGACTCATTGCTCTCACGGGCTGGAAGAAGGCGACCAATCCCTTTCCTGATGCCGAGCCGCTCCTCTCAAGCCGTCTCATTCCCAAGAGCCCTTATGCAGATCGGATCCGGCTTCTTTGGGAGCAAATGCGTCCCATGGTTCTGAAACACTTTCCTGCATCGGCTGGAAAAGCTGATCCGAAGAGCTATCTGGATAAGGCTCATCATCTCTACCAATACGATGCCTATCACTCGCTCTCCATCGAGGGGTTTCAGGTCACTCCGGAGTTGGTGGCTCGTATTGCGGCCGGTAACGATCCCGATAATCCTTCGATCCAGGAGGAAAATAACCGGCTCGCTGCCAAAGGATACAGCATGGCCCATGAGGCCGTGCTTCAAAGCATCGGCAAGATCTTCAACGGGGGAATCCCTGAAAAGACTGTCGAGTCGGATCTCCCTTACTGGTATTCGGAACTCCACAAGCCCTTCGTCCAAATGGGACGACTCTCGATGGGCGATGTGGCGGGGTATCGCGAGAAGCCAGTCTATATCAGGGGATCAAGCCATGTTCCGCCTGCGCCGGGGCTTGGTGTGATTGATGGTATGGAGGCTTTTTATCAGGCGCTCGCCTCGGAGCCGGAAGCCTCTGTGCGGGCGATCCTCGGACATTTCCTTTTTGTCTACATCCATCCTTTTTCTGATGGGAATGGTCGTATCGGGAGATTCCTCATGAATGCCATGCTGGCCTCCGGTGGATATCCATGGACGATTCTGCGTGTCACACGCAGGCAAGCCTATATGGATGCCCTCGAAGAAGCTTCGGTCGCACGCAACATCATTCCCTTCACGAAATTCGTGGGCGCGGAAATGGCAGTCGATTGGTCCCTTGAGTTGGCTGAAGCGGAGCGGTTACAACGATAATCCGTCTTGAAAAGTTGCTCCCAATCGGGAGCAATAGGGGTCTTTTTTTCTAAGATTTTCGGAGGCATGAGGCTACCAATCCTTGTTCCCCACGGAGATCTCGGGTCTTTTTGCCAAGTCGGTTGCTCCAGCAGGATCAGGAAAATGCAGGATTTCTTAAATGCGCGCCATGA
Organism: Terrimicrobiaceae bacterium; assembly: GCA_044345595.1. Taxonomy (GTDB): domain Bacteria; phylum Verrucomicrobiota; class Verrucomicrobiia; order Chthoniobacterales; family Terrimicrobiaceae; genus UBA967. Next base: position 53,057 of record JBIJAV010000017.1, on the reverse strand, counting down.
GGAGTTCGCGTTGGAAGATGATTTCTTTTGGCAGTTCGCTGTAGAGTTTGATGAAAAGTTCGTCTTGGAGGAGGAGTTCGCGGTGCCACTCTGTGGTGTCGATTTTTTGAGCTTCGGCAAAAACCTCCGGGGTCACGGTGTTTTCGAGGCCGTTCATGTCGATGTCGGAGTAGTCGGGAAGCCAGCCGATCGCGGTTTCGAGCGCGTGGCCTCCGAGGCGGCAGCGTTCGACCATCCAACGCAGGATGCGGGTGTTTTCGCCAAAGCCGGGCCAGAGGAATTTTCCAGCGGAGTCTTTGCGGAACCAATTCACATGAAAAATGCGGGGCACATATTTGATGTGTTTTCGCATCTCGAGCCAGTGGGTGAAGTAGTCGCCCATGTTGTAGCCGCAGAATGGCAGCATGGCCATGGGGTCGCGGCGGACTTGGCCCACTGCTCCGGTCGCAGCGGCTGTGGTTTCCGAGCCCATGGTGGCGCCGAGATACACGCCGTGGACCCAGTTGAAGGCTTGGAAAATGAGCGGCATGGTTGTGGAGCGGCGTCCACCGAAGATCATCGCGCTCACAGGCACGCCGGCGGGGTTTTCCCAATCGCTGTCGATGAGAGGGCAGTTCTTCGCCGGTGCGGTGAAACGGCTGTTCGGATGGCTGCTCAGGACTGGCTTGCCTTGGGCGTCCGTTTGCCCAGGCGTCCAGTCGCGACCGTGCCAGTCGATGAGGTGTGCGGGCGCCTCCTTTGTCATGCCCTCCCACCACACATCGCCGTCATCAGTGAGGGCGACATTGGTGAAAATGGTGTCGCGGGTTATAGAATCCATCGCCATCGGATTGCTCGAATACGAGGTGCCCGGTGCGACGCCGAAAAATCCCGCCTCTGGGTTGATGGCGCGGAGGTATCCGTCGGGGCCAGGCTTGATCCAAGCGATATCGTCTCCGACGCAGCTGATTTCCCAGCCCTCTTCGCGCATGTCGGGTGGGGGAACCATCATGGCGAAATTCGTCTTTCCGCAAGCACTCGGGAAGGCGGCGGTCACATAGGTCTTCTCTCCATCGGGGGATTTCACGCCCAGAACCAGCATGTGTTCAGCCATCCAACCCTCGTCGCGCGCCATGGCCGAGGCGATGCGGAGGGCGAAGCATTTTTTGCCCAGCAGGGCATTGCCGCCATAGCCAGAACCGAAGCTCATGATGAGCCGCTCCTCGGGGAAGTGGGTGATGTAGGTATTCTCGGGATTGCACGGCCAAGTGACATCTTTTGCACCGGGGGTGAGGGGACATCCCACCGAGTGCAGGCACTTCACGAAGACGCCGGACTTTTTGATTTCGCCATACACAGCCGGGCTCAGCCGGGTCATGATCCGCATATTGGCCACCACATACGGACTGTCGGAAATCTCGATGCCGTATTGCGCGATAGGGGAACCGACCGGGCCCATGCTGAAGGGGATGACATACATGGTGCGGCCACGCATGCAGCCTGCGAAAAGGCCGCTCAGGCGCGCTTTCATTTGCGCCGGAGCCTCCCAGTTGTTGGTGGGGCCGGCGTCCTTTTTCGAGCGTGAGCAGATGAATGTGCGTTCCTCCACGCGGGCGACATCCCGCTGGTCGCTGCGGACGAGCAGGGAATTCGGCCGCTTTTCAGCGTTTAACCAAAGGCCCGCACCCGAGGCGACGATGGCCTCGCGCATGGCAAGATCCTCGGTCTCGGAACCATCGCACCAATGGACGGCATCGGGTTGGGTGAGGGAGGCGATCTCCTCCACCCAACTGCGGACGGAGGAGGGAACGGCATGTTCGGTGTTCATAAGCGATTTCACTATGTTGGTTGTATTCAATCGGGCAAGACAAACGCTCGGATCACGAAATCCGCAGCGGGCGCGCTGTTTCGATGCCTCCTGCGGAGAAGAGGAATTGGAAAACCTGCAGACTTCTGGCGCGGAACGCACCCGAGCAGCTCAGGAGATAGAGCCTCCACATTCTCACGAATTCCTCGCCGTAGCGTTGGCGGAATTCCTCCCGCGAGCGCATGAACCCGGCCTCCCACGCGCGCAGCGTTGGCACATAGTAGGGCCCGAGGTTGTGCATGTCCTCGTTCACAAAATACGGCTCGGCGGCCTGCAGCACTTGTGCGGCGGTCGGAATGGCTGAATTGGCGAAGATGTAGCGCGAAATGAACCGGTCGCACGCGATGCCTGGCTCGTTCGCCGTGATGGTGTGGCAAAGGAAAAGCCCTCCCGGCTTGAGACAACGGCTCGCGATATCCATGTAGCGCCGGTAGTTTTTTGGGCCCACATGTTCCAGCATTCCCACGCTCGCGATGGCGTCGAATTGCCCTGCCACATCGCGATAGTCCTGCAGGCGGACTTCCACCGGCAGGCCTTGGCAATGGGCTTCGGCGTAGTTTTTCTGCTCCTCCGAGATGGTGATGCCCACGACCTCGCAGCCATGGTTCTCTGCGGCGAATTTCGCCAACCCGCCCCAACCGCAGCCGATGTCCAGCAGGCGCATGCCGGGCTGGAGGGCGAGTTTTTTGCAGATGAGTTCCATCTTGAGTTCCTGCGCCGCCGCGAGGTCTGTCGTTCCATGGAAATAAGCGCACGAATACTGCATCGAGGGATCCAGCATCGCTCCGAAAAAATCATTGCCGAGGTCGTAGTGTTGATGCGCGACGACATGGGAGCGCGATTTGCTTTGGAGGTTCAATAAAAGCGAGAACGCCACTTCCACCAGCGCGCCCAGACTCGGGCGGATCGAGGTTTCGATTCTACCGTGGATGGCCCGGGCGCACATTTCCTCGATGTCGTCGCAATCCCACCAGCCCTGCATGTAGGCTTCACCAAAGCCCAATGTGCCGTCCTTGAGGATGCGGCGGTAGAAACGCTCGTCATTCACCTGGATGTCGCATGGCCGCTCGCCGTTGATCTCGATGTCCGCTCTCGCGAAGAGTTCCGTTACCAGCCTCTCTGCCCGGGTTGTTCGTTTTTTGCGGGGGTGGACGACGGTGATTTCAGGCCCGGCGGATTGGGCGGGTGCGGTCTGCGTGCTCATGAGCGGCTCTCCCCGTAGAATTCCGAGAGGGCCTCAAGAAGCTCGCGGAGTTTGTCCTCCGATTGCTCACGGAGCCAGTCTGCGAGCGATGCGTCGTCCGATGTCGCCGGTGGAAGCGGTTGGTCGGGGACGATGTCGAACATCTCCAATTGGGATGCTGCAGGGTGCGGGTGAATTTCGTTTTGCATAGGCTTCAGACCTAGTCGCAGAGAGCCTCCGCGCGCCATGAGGTGATCACCCTATCGCGGTTGGCGGCGGGGAATGAAATATCTGCCTGCGTGCCACGGCAAGTGCCGGCGGCCTTCAGCAAACCAGAAAAACCAATCTCAAATACACCACCGCAATGGACCAACTCCTCGACCAAGTCACCGAAATCGCATCCACGGCCGATTCCGCCAGCCGCCCCTTCCGCATTGTGATCCTCTATGAAAATGTCGTCTCCGCCGCGCGCGCCCTCCGCGCTTGCGAGATTCTTCGCAGCGAGATCCCACACGATGCCGCCGTGGAGATCAATGTCTGGAAAATGAGCGGACTCGGCATCTCCGAATCCCGCGTCCAATCGGCTTCGGCTGCTGCCCGGGCCGATGTGGTCATTGTTTCAGCCTCCGGTCGCGAGGAGCAACCCGCCTACATGCCGCTCTGGGTCGATGAGTGGCTCAGCCAACATGCCGACTCCGGCACCGCCCTCTTCACCCTCCTCGGCGACCATGCCACGCCCGGCGCCGTCTCCTTCGCCTCCTGGCTCCGCGAAAAATCCTCCAGCAACGGCATCGATTTCTTCAGCCATCCCTCGGTGGATGCCATAGAATGCGCCCCTCTGAGGGACATTCCCCTCCTCATGCCGCCGAGGGAGCTTCCCCGGGCCGCCACAGTTCCCATTGAGGAATGGCGTCCCGGTTCGGCCTCCGAGCGCATGGAAAGCGCCTTCGACATTATCGAAAACTTCGGTGCCCATCTCCGCGCCCGCTTGCAGGAGGTTCGACTCTACAACGAGTCCACCCCTTATCGGGAAAAACCCGATGCCATATTCTGCTAATCTCCCGACCCGCTCGCTGCTTGACTTCAATAGGGATTGGTAAGTGAATGCGGTCAATGGCCATAAATGCGTATTTTTACCCCCCCCCCCCCCTTGCGCCGGACAGGTTTGAGCGGGAAAGGGTTGTTCTGAGGCGCCGACTGCTTTTGGAAAAACTTAAATATCACCCATGAACAAGCTTCTCCATAGCCACCTGCCTTATCCGGAATGTGTATCTTGCGGCGAGCTGCAATTCCGTATCCTCGCCGAGCAAATGCCAGATGTCGTTCTTCGCATGGATGCCGACGCACGATTTTTGTATGTGAATTCACGCATGCGTGATCTCACTGGCATGGAACCGCAGGCATTCTTTGGGAAATCCTGCCGCGAAGTGGGATTTCCGGAGCATTGCTCGTTCCTTTGGGAGTCGATTGCGAAGGATACCTTGGCAAGTGCTTCGGGGATTGATCGTGAGGTGCAAATCGAGTTGATGGGCAAGTTGCGGACTCTCCACATCCGCACTTCGCATGATATTGCAGCAGGCGAAAAAATGGAATTTATTGCCACTGTAAGGGATATCACCTCAACTCGGCGCGACGAGCGTCACATCCAAGAACTCGTCCAGCGTCTCACTTACCATATGAACAATACACCTCTTGCTGTGATGGAGTGGGATCCAAAAGGCAGGTGCCTCATCTGGAATGGCGAGGCCGAGGACATGTTCGGCTGGACGCGGCGCGAGTTGAAAACCAGCCATATTGATTGTCTGGACTTGATACATCCGGACGACCGCCCGGGTTTTTCTGTGCTTCTGGAGCGCCTCAAGCTGGGTCAGGTGGCGAGCAGTTTTGTGAAATGCCGCACGCTGCACCAGGACGGGTCGCTTATCTTTTGCGAATGCCACCTCTCCGCACTCCTCGATGCCGATGGCTATGCCAAATCGATCCTCTGGGTGGCAAATAATGTCACCGCCCGCGAGTTGGCCGAGCAGGAAATGCAGCAGTTGAACACTGGCCTTGCCGATAGAGTCCGCGAGCGCACGGCAGAGCTGGAATCCTCAAATCAAGAGCTCCAGCGAGAGATTCTAGCCCGCAAGGAGTTGGAGTCCGAATTGATCTCCATAAGCGAGCGGGAGCACCGCCGTGTCGGGCACGACCTCCACGATGGCGTGTGCCAGGAACTCTCCGGCGTCCGTTTTTCCCTCGAGGCCATCTCCAAGAAACGCAGAAAAGGCACTGTGCTGCGCGATCAGATGGATCACCTCACAGGCGCCATCGAGCGCGCCGTGCATCACATACGCCTGCTCTCGCGCGGCCTCGCCCCTCTGGAACTCGAGGGGGGAAACCTCGCAGCCGCTCTCGACGAACTCGCCGCAAACACCAGCGCCCTTTTCCAGGTCAAGTGCACCGTGAAATCCCGAGGCCGCTCCCAGCGGCTTGAAATCGAAAAAGCCATCAACCTCTTCCGCATTGCCCAAGAGGCGATCCAGAACGCCATCAAGCACGGCGATGCGACCCAGATCCGTGTCGATTTGGATTTGATCGAAGGCAAGCTATCCATCACCGACAACGGCAACGGCATTAAGGACGACGATCCCGCCCCCGCGCGCGGCAACGGTATGGGCTTGAAAATCATGCGCCACCGTGCCGATGCGATCCAAGGCAGCGTGGCCGTGGAGCGTATTCCTGCCGGCGGTGTTCGCGTAAACTGTCAATTTCCCAAATGAAAAAAGCGAAGGCCCCTTCCAAAACCAAGAAACCCCGAAAAAAACGCATTCTGATCGTCGATGACCATCCCATGACCCGCATGGGACTTAAAATGATGATAAACGGAGAGTCCGACCTCGAGGTGTGCGGCGAAGCCGGAGGAGCTGGCGAGGCGCTCGATGCCACCATCCGTCTGCAACCGGATCTCGTTCTCACCGATGTCTCCTTGGCGGGACGCAGCGGGTTTGAGTTGGTGCAGGACCTCCTCTCCCGCTGCCCCGACATTCCTGCGCTCGTCATCTCGATGCATGCCGAGACCAGTTACGCCAGGCGGGCGCTGGAGATCGGCGCGCGCGGCTATATCATGAAAAGCGAGCACAGCGACAAGGTTCTTGAGGCCATCAACACCATCCTTCGCGGTCGCATCTATGTCAGCGAGGCCATCGCCGGCCACTTGCTCGAGTTTCTTTCCCACCGCTCGAAAAACAAGCAGTCCGGCCCTGATTCACTCAGCCCGAGGGAGTTCGAGGTTTTCAAGCTCATCGGCGATGGTGCAAGCACCCAGAATATCGCAAAACGCCTGAACCTCAGCCCCAAGACGGTCGAGACCCACCGCGCACACATCAAGGAAAAGCTCCACGCTACCACCGCCTCGCATCTCATCGCCATGGCAGCTGATTGGATTGCAAGACAAAGTATGGCGGAAAACAATTTTTCGGGTAACCTGCCATAGATGTCAGGTCCCGCCCAATCAGCTATTGAAAACTCCCCCGATTCGAAAAAATTCCCGATCGCCGTCGTCGGTTGTTCAGCCGGAGGCGTTGAGGCCCTTGGTGCTTTTTTTGGAGAGATTCCCGGCGACCTGCAGGTTGCCTTTGTGGTGGCCAGCCATTTTCCACCCGCTGGCGAAAGCCACTTGGTGGATATCCTCTCGCGCGAGAGCGGTCTGCCTGCCGTGTGGGCCGATCCCGGCACCTGCCTCGAGCCGGGGAAAATCCATGTCCTCCCTCCTGGCCATTTGTTTGGAATCGAAGGCCGTCGCCTTGTTGAAAAAGGTTCACTGCCCGCGCATGGCACGCCCATCCTCATTGACACACTTCTGGAATCCCTCGCCGCTGCCTGCGAACCGGAATCCCTCGCCATCATCCTCTCCGGTGCCGGCAGCGACGGAACACAGGGGGCGCGTGTCTTGAAACAGGCCGGCGGCATCGTCTGCGTGCAGGAACCCGCCTCGGCGGCATTCGGCGGCATGGCTGCCAGTGTGCTTCTGACCGGCACGGCGGATTATGTCCTCCCTCCTGCCAAGCTCGCGAACGAGGTGGTGCGTCTTGTGCGCCATGAGATTTCCATTCCACCAGTCGTTGCGGAGTCCCTCGATGAGGATCAGAGTGCCATGCGCCAGCTCACCAGCCTGCTGAGAAGGCACACCGGCTTCGATCTCGGAGCCTACAAAAATGAGACGGTGAACCGCCGCATCGAGCGCCGCATGGGCATTCGCCACATTTCCAACTTTGAGGAATATGTCGCGCTTCTGAAAAAAGACCCCGCCGAGTGCGAGAATCTCGCCAAGGATATGCTCATCAGCGTGACCCGGTTTTTTCGCGATCCCGAAGTCTTCGAGAACCTTCGCAAAAATGTGCTGCCCCGCCTCGTGCGCTCCGCCGGCGGGCGCTCCCTCCGCTTCTGGGTGCCCGGCTGCGCAACAGGCGAGGAGGTTTACTCCATCGGCATCATTCTCGAGGAGGTGCTCCGCGAGTTGGGCGAAATCAACCTGCCCTGCCGCTTCTTTGCCACCGACCTCGACCGCCGCGCCACCGAGATCGCAGGGCAGGGGATCTACCCCGAATCCATCGCCTCCGACATACCCCCCGACCTTCTCGAAAAATACTTCACCCGCCACGGCGATCATTACCAGATCTGCCGCACCGTCCGCGAACGCATCGTCTTCGCCAAGCACAACCTCCTCAAGGATCCACCCTTCACGCGCATCGATTTCGTCAGTTGCCGGAACGTTCTCATCTACCTCCAGCCCGCCGCCCAGCAGCGCGTGCTCTCGATCCTCCACTACGCCCTCCGCCCCGAAGGCGTTCTCGCCCTCGGCCTCAGCGAAAGCCTCGGTGAGCTCCAGAACGACTTCGAGACCCTGGATGCCCATGACCACCTTTTCCGGAAAAAAAACACCATCCCCAGCGCGCTGCCCGAAGCGTTGCAGTTCGGCATCCTGCGCGCTGCAGCCGACCAACCCGTGAGTGTGCCCGCCATCCAGAGCCACTCGCTCTCCAACGAGCCCCGCCTCACCGAATCCTTCACAAACCGCATCCTCTCACGCCTCGGTCGCACCTGCTTCGTGCTCAACGACCAGATGGATATCCTCTACAGCTTTGGAGCTCCGGCGAAGTATGCCGCCTTGGCCGAAGGGCGAACCAGCCTCAAGCTTACCAGTCTCCTCCCGCGCGATTTCGCAGCAAGTCTGACCGCTGCCGTCGGGAAGGTTTTGAACGAGGGCCGCCCCTTCAAATACGGCCCCGTCGAAACACCCCAGGGCTCCGTGAATGTCCTTGTCGAATCCTTCCGCTCACCCGGCCAGGACAGGGTTTTTCTTTTGGTCTTTCTTGAAGACATGGAAAAAAACCTCCCCATTGAACACCCGCCCTTCGACCTCAAGGAAAGCATGCTCCGCATCGCCGACCTCGAAGAGGAACTCCGCGCCAGTAAAATGCGCCTCAAGGCTGCCATCGAGGAACTCGAGGCCTCGAACGAGGAACTCCAAACATCCAACGAAGAGCTCCAGGCCTCAAACGAGGAACTTCAAAGCGCCAACGAAGAACTCGAAACTGTCAACGAGGAACTCCAGACCCTCAACAACGAGCACCAAACCAAAATCGCCGACATCACCAAAGCCAACGAGGACCTCGACAACTTCATCGCCAGCACATCCATTGCCACCATCTTCCTCGACAATGGGCTCCGCATTCGGCGATTCACGCCAAGAGCGGCAGAAAAGACCGGCATCCTCCCCCACGACATCGGCCGCGAAATCACCGACCTCGCGCACCCACTCCTCGCCCACGCCGCTGAAGTCGCCCGCCGCATTCTCGCAGGCGAAAAACTTGTCGAAGTCTTCCTTCCCACACCCGACGGCGAAAAAATCCTCATACGCGCCACCCCCTTCCTCAACAAAGATGGCTCCCAGAGCGGAGCCACAGTCAGCATCATCCGCATCAGCAGCCAATAAACGCTGCCCCGGCCCGACCAAAAATTTGGACGATCGTCCAAATTTTTGGTCGCAGTCAGCGGATAGGTTTTGCCCGACAGGGTTGGCCTTTTTTTTGCCGAGTCGCTTGTGGCATCATGCCAAAAGCAGTTTGCTTTTGGATTTTGGAGAGGAGCACAGGCGTCCCGCCTGTGTGCGGCAGTATGCTCGCTTGGTCCGATGGGTGGCTCCCGGGAAAGCTAACCAGTCTCCACACGGCCGAGACGGCCATGCCCCCTTTTATTGCGATGCAAAGTCGAATTTCAAAGTGACACTGGCATTACTCCCACTCGATGGTGGCGGGTGGTTTGCTGGAGATGTCGTAGCAGAGGCGGTTCACGCCTTTGACCTCGTTGATGACGCGGGCTGAGATGCGGGCGAGGATTTCCTGTGGCATGCGCACCCAGTCGGCTGTCATGCCGTCGTGGCTGCTCACAATGCGGAGGGCGATGGTGTAGTCGTAGGTCCGCTCGTCTCCCATCACGCCCACGGAGCGCACGGGCAGGAGGACGGCGAAGGATTGCCAGACTTTGTAATACCAGTCGGAGGCTCTCATTTCCTCGATAACGATGGCATCCGCCTCACGCACGATGCGGAGGCGCTCGGCGGTGATTTCTCCAATGATGCGAACAGCGAGGCCTGGGCCAGGGAAGGGCTGGCGGTGGACGATTTCCTTGGAGAGACCGAGTTCCTCGCCGACGCGGCGGACTTCGTCTTTGAAGAGTTGGCGCAGGGGCTCGACGAGCTCAAATTTCATGCGCTCGGGGAGGCCGCCGACATTGTGGTGGCTCTTGATGAGGGCGGCTGGATTTCCCGAGATGGAAACGCTCTCGATGACATCCGGGTAGAGGGTGCCTTGCGCGAGGAATCGGTAGTGGCCGGGGTCGGCCTTCTTGAGATCCTTCGCGGCGGCTTCGAAGACTTTGATAAATTCGTTGCCGATGATTTTGCGCTTCTTCTCGGGGTCGGTGATGCCTTTGAGTTTTGTGAGAAATTGCTTGGAGGCATCCACCGTTTTCATGCGGATGCGGAATTCGCCGGCGAAGAGTTTTTCAACGGCGGCGCGCTCGTTGGCGCGCAGGAGGCCGTTATCCACAAAAATGCAGGTCAGGCGGTCGCCGATGGCTTTGTGCAGGAGTGCAGCCGCCACGGATGAGTCCACGCCGCCGCTGAGGCCGAGGATAACGCGTCCATCGCCGACTTGTTCTTGGATCTCGCGGCAGGTGCGATCGATGAAGGATTCCATCGTCCAATTGGATTTGCAGCCGCAGATGCGGTGCACAAAGTTGGCCAGAATCTCGCCGCCGCGCGGTGTGTGGACGACTTCGGGGTGGAATTGCAGGCCGTAGATGTTGCGCTTGGTGTCGCCGATGACCGCGTGGGGTGAGTTTTCGGTTTTTCCAAGCGGACGAAATCCGGTGGGGAGCTTGGTGATTTTGTCGCCGTGGCTGTTCCAGACATCCAGTGTTGCCGGAAGTTTGTGGAAGAGGGCGCATTTCGCGTCGCCTTTGAGTTTTCCCGGGCCGTATTCGCGTTCGGTCGAGCGCTCGACCTTGCCGCCGAGGCCGTGGGCGATGAGTTGCATGCCGTAGCAGATGCCGAGCACGGGGATGCCGAGATCGTAGATTTTGCGGTCCACCTGCGGGGCCTTGGCCGCGTAAACGCTCGCTGGACCGCCCGAGAGGATGATTCCCGAGGGCTTCAGCTTGGCGATGGCGGACGCTTTGGTGTGGTAGGGGACGATCTCCGAGTAGACCTGACATTCCCGAACGCGGCGGGCGATGACTTGTGTGTATTGGGAACCAAAATCCAGAATGAGGATTTTATCTCCGGCGGGTTGTTGCGGCATGGCGTGTCGTTATCTGAATTCGGGGCCGAAGTCGTCGGAGAGGGCGTTGTTTGGCACGATTTTTCCACGGCCCTGGATTCCCTCTTGGAATTGCTCTCCGACATCCTCCGCGGATTGTTCGGAAATCGCGCAACCGCTCAGGAGGAGTAAAATTTGTAATGACAAAATGAAGAAGACGCCTTTCATAAGGGGCGAAGGCTATTCCCTCCTCCCCACCATGGCAAACATGATTCCTCCAGAACTGTTGCTGGATTTCTACCGCAAGGGAATTTTTCCCATGGCGGTGGATGGCGAGACGCGCCTGTTCTCGCCAAACCCGAGAGGGATCATTCCTCTGGATGAGTTCAAAATCCCGCACGGCACGCGCAAGACTCTCAAGGACCCGGCGTGGGAATTGCGCATCGATACCGCTTTCGAAGAGGTCATGCTTGGCTGTGCCGGGCGCGAGGAGACCTGGATCGACGACGGGATTTTTCAAAGCTACACCGCACTGCACGACCTCGGCCATGCCCACTCGGTCGAAATCTGGCGCGACGGCCAACTCGCCGGAGGACTCTATGGAGTTCAAATCGGTGGTGCATTTTTCGGGGAGTCCATGTTCCACCGCGTTCCCGGAGCCTCGAAGGTCGCGATCTGCCGTCTGGTCGAATTGATGCGCGACGGCGGATTCCTCCTGCTCGACACGCAGTGGGTGACACCGCACCTCGAAAAATTCGGCGCCCGCGAAATCGCTCGCGCCGATTACCTTGTCATGCTCAATGAAGCATTGAAGCGACAGGCCGTGCTGAAAGCCTGATTCGGCGCAGGCGCCCGATCTTCAGCCCGCGAAAAAAACAAACGCCACGGTTGTCATCCCCGCCATTCTCGGTTATCAACATCCTCCCGCTAATGGATGGGTGGCAGAGTGGTCGATTGCGCACGCCTGGAAAGCGTGTATACCGAAAGGTATCGGGGGTTCGAATCCCCCCCCATCCGCCAGTGTAGTGCGAGCAAATCGTAACACGACCGTAACAAATGCGCGGTGGTCGGCGTGATTGCTGGTGATGGATGCCAGACTCACAAGCGGCGTTCAGAGGGTCGCTCTGTTCTCGCGTAAGAGCGATTGGGAAAAGGGGCCCGTTTTGACATCCAGTGCAGGACTGCAGCTCATTTCTACAATTGGACTTTCATCCTCCATCCAAAACGCAGCATTTAAAATTCAAAATTGGCTGGAGGATTCATGGTGGCGGCGAATTCCCGGCCTTTTTCTGTGAGGCGGTATTTTTGCAGGCGGCTGTTGGGTTTGTCGGCAATGGTGCGTTCTATGAAGGCCGCTTCTAGGGCAGGCTTGAGGTAGCGCGCTTCAAAGTTTTCGCGTCCTCGTAAAGCTAGTGCAGATTGGATTTCTTGCCGGGACATTTCTTTCCGGACGATGGCAAGAAGGCGCTTCACCTCTTCGCTGACTTGCCCTGTGACTTGCCCTGTGACTTGCCCTGTGACTTGCCCTGTGGCATCAAGCCGTGATTGGGATTTTGTAACAGAATCCTCAGCGGCCTGTGGGCGAGGAAACTCGGTGATGAAGACGCCTGCGATTTCAGAGAAACGGGCATGGGGGGATTTTTCAAGAATCAGAGGGATGCCACGGCCCCAAGCTTCGATGAGGTGGATTCGGCGTAGCAGGTCCGCGATAAGCGGATTGCGGCGGCGGGAGACTTTGGCGGTTTTGAGCGTGCGCAGGGTGACGCCTTCCATGAGCCTGCCGGGATTCCGCACCTCGACTCGGTCGGGGAAAATGGCGATGCGGACTTCGTCGGGATCCCGGTAGTCGCGATGGCAAAAAGCGTTGATGATGGCTTCGCGGAAGGCTTCGCGGTCGATCTCTGGAACATCCACGCGGGCCAGGCCATCGAGTTTCATTCCGATCCGGATGTTCTTGAGAATGTATTTTTCGGCTTCCTCGATAAGGGTGAGGATATCGCCGTTGAAATCGTGCTGGTCGATAATGGTCGCTGTGGTCGAAGTGGCGAAAACAGCGCAGCGGAGTGCAAGTGCGGGCGGCTTTGCAAAGAAAACGCGGGCGGCGTTCAGGTAGTGGCCATCGACATGAAGCCCGAGGCTTTGAAGAGCGGTTGGGGCGTTGGTCCAAGGGAGTCCGGCCTTGCGGACATAGGCACGGACCTTTGCGGCATCGGGCTTGAAGGAGGCGTCTGGGATCGGCTCCGAATCCCAACTGCGGTGGCTGCGATTTTTGCGAAGGATAATGGACTCGATTTCCTTGGCCGAAAGTTGGCGATCTTCGTCGGCAACGCGCATGTAGGCGCGACCATGTGAGTAGTAGGGTTTCTCACTTCCAGAGAAACTCACGCGGATGCAGGATTTGCCACTCAAGAGCACATTGGAAACTTGCGGAAAAATCTTTGGCTCGATGTGCGCCGCGATGGATTGCGAGACCTTCCGCAGTGTGGTTTCCGTGACCTCCATGCCAACTGGCGTGCCATCGTTTTTGATTCCGAACCAGAGTTCGCCAGCAGCATGCTTGTTGAGTATGGCCGCCAAGGAATTCAGGCCCTCGCCAAGCTCGGCGAGGCTTTTCTTGAACTCAATTGTTTCGGATTCGTTCATTTCAGGACTGGAGGCGTTGAGCGGGTATGGGGATTATCTCATCTTTTTTGGAAGCGCGGCGCAATTTGAAAGGCGGGATTTTCATTCCTCACCACCGCACAATATCAGAGGTTTTGAAGCATAGGGTTTGATCTGATGCGTGAAGCCAAGGGAGCGCATCCTTTTCATCAGCTCTCCCTCAATGTGTGTTGTAAAAAGAAGCCCTGCGTCTGCTTGCAGTTGTTTTCTTTGATGGAAATCCGTCGTCGCCATCTATAGTTTGCCTGCAATGAACCGTCGGGGGAGCCTCACCAAGCAAGAACCAGCGGCCAATCGCGATGCGTGGGGGCGCTGGCTTTGGCCGGCCTTGATTGTTTCGATTCTGCTGCACCTTCTCTTCTGGAATTGGTCGCGGCACTTTCCGGTGGATCGCATGAGCGAGGAGTTTTACGAAAAAATCGTCCCGCGCACTTTTCAGGTTGAAAGGGTCGAAATCGATCCGCGTCTTTTGGAGCCTGAGCGGGAGGAGAACTCCAAGACTCGTGTGTCGCCTATTTCCATTCCTCTGCCTGAGGAAAGCTTCTCGTTTGAGAAAAGTGTGTCTCAAGCGCCGGATGCCAAAAATCCACCGCGTTTGGACACGGCTATCCTGAATGAGAAGCCTGTCATCGGTGATCCTGTGACTCCCGCAATGGCGATGCCCAGCTCTCTTCCGATGGCGGCGGATGCACCGATGGAGGACATGCTCAAGGAAATGCCCGCGCTGAAAAGCGATCCCCTAGCAGCCCTCCCTCAGCCGGTTGCCACAGCCGAAGCGGGACAGAGCCAGCCTGCACAGCCCGCGGACGGGCGCGGATTCACAGACCTTGACGAGCTTCTCGCCCGCACCGGTCCCCTTACGCCCGAGACCGCGCCTATTCTGCTGCCGGGCGATTTGCTTTTTGAATACGACGCCTACCGTCTGCAGCCTGGCGCGATTTCCAGCATGCAAAAACTCGGCCAGCTCCTCCTGCGCAATCCCCGCTCGCGTTTTCTCATCGAAGGCCACAGCGATTCGTTCGGGCCGGATGACTACAATCTCCGCCTAAGCGAACTTCGCGCGGAGACCGTTAAGGAATGGCTCATCTCCTCCATGGGCATTCCAGCCGATTCCATCGAAACGCGCGGCTTCGGCGAGTCGCGCCTTGTGGCTCCGGCGACAGGGTCGATCGAAGAACAACAAATCAACCGCCGTGTCGAAATTGTGATCCGTCCGCCCGCACCATGAGTCAGCCGCCTGAACCTCACACCCTCGAAAATTCCGCTCTGGAACTCTCCAAGAGCGCCCGCGCCGGAAACAGCGATCCGGTCGTCCTCTTTCAAAACTTCCGCAAGGAAGAGGAGGTGCGTCTGCGCGCCTGGCACGACGCCGGGGGTGGGGGACGCGAGATCGCCCGCCAGCGCTCCGACATGGTGGATATTCTCTTCCGCGAACTTTTTGAGGATGTCGTGCGCCGCGTCGCAAAAAAATCCCTCGCGGGCCGTCTTTCTGTGTTGGCCTTCGGTGGCTATGGCCGCCGCGAACTCACACCGATGAGTGATGTGGATATCCTCTTTCTGCAGGAAAAAAGCACCATGGACAAAGAGGTGGAGGAGATCATCCGCCAGACGCTCGTCGCCCTATGGGATATCGGCTTCAAGGTTGGGCACGCCACGCGCTCGATCAGCGAGGCTGTGGAAAAATGCAACGAGGATCCGATCACCAAAACATCGATGCTCGAGTGCCGTCTGCTCGCGGGCGAGCGTGAGATTTTTAATCGCTTCAAAGAACGGTTCCAGGAGGAGTGCGTTCGCGGACGGGCCGATCAATACATCGCATGGCGCCTCGCCAACCAGGCCGAGTTGCGTGGAAAATACGGCCGCACGGTCTTCATGCAGGAGCCGAACATCAAGAGCGGCACTGGCGGGCTTCGCGATTACCAAAGCCTGCTCTGGATTTCCCAATTCAAGCTGGGCGTCAACACCACAGCCAAGCTCGTCGAAGCCAAAATCCTCCGCGATGGAGACAGGCGCCGTCTCGAAAAAAGCTACGACTTCATGCTGCGCACCCGCGCTGCCATGCAATACATCAATGGACGCTCAGCTGATGTCTTGACGCTCCAGCTCCAAGGCCGCGTTGCCATTGAATTCAACTACCCCCAGAAAAACATCCTCCGCAAGGTTGAGGCTTTCATGCGCGATTACTACGGCCATGCCAGAACGATTTACCTCGTGACGGAAGACGCTCTCCAAAAAATGGAGGCCAGGCCGATCACACGCCCGCAGGGCATTTTCAGCCTCTTTGGTGTCCGCCAGAAACCCGAGAAGCTCGACCGTTTCATTATTCGCAACGGCCGCATCGAGCCCGAGTCGCGGGATATTTTCAACGACGACCCCTACCGTCTCATGAGGGCCTTCCACCATGCGCAGGTCCGGCAGCTTGAGTTCCACCCCGAGCTTGTGGATCTCATCCGCCGTCGATTGCACCTCATCGATCGCACCTTTCAATACTCCGTTGCCGCAAGGGAGACATTTTTTGCCATCTTGGCCCGGAAGGGTGAGGTCGGGCGCACGCTCCGCCTCATGCACGATCTGGGAGTCCTCGGCCGCTACATTCCGGAGTTCGGCGCGCTGGATTGCCTTGTCCAGCATGAGTTCTACCACCGCTACACGGCGGATGAGCACACGCTCGTCTGTATCGAGAAACTGGATCGCGTTCTCTTTGCCGCTGAAAAAAAACTCGCCGGCTACCGACAGATTTTTCAGAAGCTCGAGGATCCTTCCATCCTCTATCTCGCCATCCTTCTTCATGATGTCGGCAAGGCCGCCAACACGCGCCACCACGAGGAGACAGGCGCGGTGCTCGCCCATAAAGTCGCACGCCGCCTGCAGCTCACGCCCGACCGCCGTCGCATGCTCCTCACGCTCGTGGATTCCCACTATCTGCTCTCTAAGATGTCCCAGAGCAGGAATCTCGAGGACTCCGCCACCATCGAGGAGTTCGGTCGCATCATTCGCAATCGCAAAAATCTCGACGCGCTCATGCTTCTCACGCTCGCCGACGGCATGGGCACGAGTGATCAAAATTGGTCCGACTGGAAAGAGGGCCTTGTCTGGACGCTCTATCGTCGCACCGGTCAATGGCTCGAAGGCGGTGTCGATGCCATGGAGCAGAGTCGCCGCGACCGCCAGGCCCAGAAATCCATGGTTCTCGAAATGCTCGGCGAGGCTTTCCGCGATGAGGCGGACGCCCACTTCCAGTTCATGCCGACGCGGTATTTTCAAATGTATGAACCGCTCGAAGTCGCGGAGCACATGCGCTTGTTCCGTCAGTTTTTTGAAAACCGCGACGCCGACAACGACACCGCGCTCTCCCCGGTTTTCAAATGGATTCCGCGTCCGGAGAAGGGCTACACCGAAGTCTGGGTGTGCGGATGGGACCGCCCCCGCCTTCTGGAGCGCATCGCAGGAGCTTTTCTGGCGGTAAGGTTGAATATTCTTAGCGCCGATATTTTTACCCGCACAGACAGCCTCGCCCTCGACATCTTCCGCGTCGCTGGAACGAACCTGATGCCGATCACCAGTCCGCGCGACATTGTTGCGGTAGAGAAGCATCTCGCTGAGGCCCTGCACCACGAGGACTACGACTTCCGCCCGCTGTTGAGCAAGGAGACACGTCTTCTCACTTACCGGCTCTCGCAGGAGTTCGACCTGCCCACGGGCATCAAAATCGAAAACGAGTCGCACCCGGTTTACACACTCATCGATATTCAAACCCCCGACCGACTCGGGCTTCTCTACGACCTCTTGCGGGCCATGGGCGACTGCGGGCTTCGCATCGAAATCTCCCGCATCACGACCGAGATGGATGTGGCGATGGACTCATTCTATGTCTACGGGAAGGATGGCGAAAAAATCACCTCCACTCCCGCCATTAAACATCTTCAAGAGGCCCTGCACCGCGCTGCGGTGAAAAATCCCGAATGACTCCCCGGTTCGCGGCTCTTTTTTGGAGGCAGATCATCCGTCCATGGGCCGCGCATCCGCTTTTGCCTTTGCTCAACATTCTCGGCATAGCCATCGGCGTAGCCGTATTTTTGTCTATTCAAATGGCGAATCGCGGCGCGCTCGCGAGCTTCCAAAATGCCGTCGGCCTCGTCGCCGGTCGCGCCAATCTCGAAATCCGTGGCGACCTGCCCGAAGAGATTTTTCCATTGGTCGCCAAAACCCTCGGCATCACCTCTGCCACGCCCCTTGTCGAAGGGATCGCCACTCTCCCGGAGATTCCCGGCGACTACTTGCGCATTCTTGGAGTGGATCCCTTCACGGGTTCCAACCTGAGAGTCTTTGAACTCCACGATCCAGCCGGTGAGCCGCTTGATTTGGAAATGTGGCTACGCGAACCGCAGGTCATCGCCCTGCCTCCTGGTCGTGACTTGCCAGATGAGTTCCGCGTTCTCGCGGCCGGTCGCTCCGTAGTCCTGCGCCATGGTTTTGATCTAAAAACAGACGACGCCGCAGTGGCGTCCGATCCCCGCATCGCCGCGATGGATATCGGCTGGGCGCAGCAATTGCTGGATTTGGGCGGTCGCCTCACTTCGATTCAGATTCGCGTTGAGGATCCTCTTGCGATGGATGCCGTGATTGCCGCCCTTCGTTCACTGGCACCGCCGGATGCCATCATCGGCCCGCCCGCGCGGCGTGGTGCCGAGACCGAGTTGATGCTCGCCGCTTTCCAGCTCAACCTCACCGCCCTCAGCCTCGTCTCCATGGTCGTGGGAGTTTACCTTATCTACAACAGCCTCTCGGCCACCGTCGTTCGCAGGCGCCACGAAATCGGCATCCTCCGGGCAAATGGGGCCACGAAGCTCGAGGTGATGGCGCTATTTCTCGGCGAGGGCCTCTGTTGCGGCCTCCTGGGCACCTCGCTCGGCCTCGTGCTGGCAGGCCCCTTGGCCGGAATTCTCGCCGCCCCCGTGAGTCAGACCGTTTCCTCACTCTATGCCTTGGTGACCATTGAGCGGCCTGTTCTCGCTCCTTCCCAGGTGCTGCTGGCCTTTGCCGTGGGCCTTGGAGCCTCGCTCCTCGCCGCATGGCGTCCAGCGGCCGAAGCCGCAGCCTGCGACCCCGCTCTCGTCCTCCGCCCTGGATCCCGAGGGGACTCTTTTTCCCATGAATCCCGCCACTGGGGAATCTGGGGCACTGTCGGTCTTCTCCTGTCCGCCGTTCTGTCTTGGGGCGCGCTCCAAGGGGGAGGAAAATTTCTCGGCTTCGCCTCGGTCGCTTTGCTGATAGCTGGTTTTTCGTTGCTCGTGCCAGCGTCGGTAAATCTCTTTGTCGGTCTTGTTCGCGGGCCGGGCTGGATGGTCCACCTCGCCGCCCAGCACCTCGGCCGCTCCCTTCATCGGAATGCCGTCACCATCGCCGCACTGGCTGTGGCTGTGGCCATGACGGTGAGTGTCTCTGTGATGATCCATTCCTTCCGCGCCAGTGTCACTGCCTGGCTCGGCAACACGCTCGTCGCCGATCTTTTCATCGCCCCTGCCGCCAATGAAATCGCCGGTCTCCAGAGTTTCCTGCCATCCGCCGCCGTCGAATGGGTGCAACGCGATCCCCGGGTCAAGGAACTCGCCACTTTTCGCGAGATGCCGGTGCCATGGGATGAAAAAAACGCCAATCTCGCCATCATCGCTGGTAGCGCGCGCGGCGAATTGGATTTCGTCGCTGGTCCCCCAGATGCCCGTGCCCTCTTCCATCAACCGGGCATGGTTGCAGTCTCCGAGAGCTTTGCCAACCGACATGGCACGAAGCCCGGAGACACGCTGGCATTTTCCTCGCCCAAGGGCCCGGCTACATTCCGCGTCGTCGGCGTCATCAAGGATTTCACGCGTGATAGCGGTCTGGTGATGATTGACCGTCCGAATTTCCGTCAACTCTGGAGTGACGAGCGCCTCCACTCCCTCTCGATCAGCCTGCGCGATCCCGCCGACTCGGCAGCATTCGCAGAGGATTTCCGAGCGGCATTTGGACGCGAGGGGGAATTTTCGATTTACACGAACTCCGACTTGCGCCGGCGCGTGATGGAAATTTTCGATCAAACCTTCGCCGTCACATCGGTCCTGAGAGCCATTGCAGTGGTAGTCGCCATAGCCGGAGTCCTTCTTTCCCTCACCACACTCGTTGTGGAACGCGAGCGCGAAATCGGCATCCTCCGTTCCCAAGGCGCCTCCTGCGGCCAAGTTCGCGGACTGATCCTCTCCGAAGCCGCCATGATCGGCCTACTCTCCGCCATCGTCGGCCTCCTCTGCGGCGCTTCCATGGCCATGGTCCTCACCTGGGTCATCAACAAAGCCTTCTTCGGCTGGACCATTGAACTCCGCTACCCCCTCGCCGTCATCCTTTCCACCCCCCTCTGGATCATCCCCGCCGCCCTCCTCGCCGCCTGGCTCCCCGCCCGCCGCGCCTCACTCATCCCCCCCGCCAGAGCCCTCCGCTTCGAGTAAGCGCAATCGGACAACTCAAAAAGTGGCACACAAGCGGAATTCCGATTAACAGAGCGAAAAACACTACCGCGTGTAAGAAGTTGGGGGAGAGTGGTGCAGCCATGAGGAGTCGAACCTCAAACCTTCTGATCCGTAGTCAGATGCTCTATCCAATTGAGCTATGGCTGCAAAGAAAGCAGGGCGCAGAGTAAAGGCGAAGATTGAGCGGGAGTCAACCGGGATTTTAAAAAAATTTTCGGCGGTTGTTTTTTGTGGGGCTCAGGCTTTGACGCGTTCGATTTCGGCTCCGAGTTCGTTGAGTTTTTCGTCGATGGATTCGTAGCCGCGGTCGATGTGGTAGACGCGGTTGACCTCGGTGATGCCATCGGCTTGGAGTCCGGCGAGGACGAGGGCTGCGGAGGCGCGGAGGTCGCTGGCCATGACGGGTGCGCCGCTGAGTTGGGGGACGCCGGTGATGACGGCGGTGGCTCCCTGGAGGTCGATATTTGCGCCCATGCGTTTGAGCTCTGCGATGTGCATGAAGCGGTTTGGGAAGACATGTTCGCTCACGACGCTGATGCCGTCTGTGTTTGCGAGGAGGGCGCACATCTGCGCTTGCATGTCGGTGGGGAAGCCAGGGTAGGGGACTGTGTCGAGCTTGAGGGGGCGGCGTTTGGTGCCGGGGGCGATGGAGATTTTGTTGCCGTTGGATTCGATGTGGAAGCCAGCCTCGCGGAGCGGGGAGATGACGGCTTGGAGGTGCTCGGGATTGACACGGTGGAGGGTGACATCATCTCCCGAGATGGCTCCAGCGACGAGGAAGGTGCCGGCTTCGATGCGGTCGGGAATGACTTCATGCTCGGCGCCGTGGAGTTCTTTCACGCCTTCGATGGTGATTGTGCGGGTGCCGGCGCCTTCGATTTTTGCGCCCATGGCGATGAGGAAATTCGCGAGATCGACGACTTCGGGTTCCTCTGCGGCTCCGTCGATGACGGTGGTGCCATCCGCCAGCACGGCGGCCATCATGACATTTCCGGTGCCGAGGACTGTGGAGCCGAATGTGCTGCGGAGGAAAACTGTATTTCCTGTGAGCTTGGGAGCGAGAACCTTCACATTGCCGCCGCTGACCTTCACGGCCGCGCCGAGGGCTTCGAAGCCGCGCAGGTGGAGATCGATCGGCCTGTCACCGATGACACAGCCGCCGGGGAGCGAGACGGTGGCCTCATGCTCGCGGCCGAGCAGCGGGCCAAGAATGCAAACGGAGGCGCGCATTTTGCGCACGATGTCGTAAGGGGCTTGGGTGGTGATTTTTTCGGCTCTGATTTGAACCGTGCCACTCGCTCGCTCCACCTCACACCCGAGTTCGCTCAGGATGGTGAGCATGTAGTGGATGTCGCTAAGGTCAGGAACGCGCGAGATCGTGCAGGGTTCCTTGGTGAGAAGGGTGGCGGCGAGTATCGGGAGGGCGGAGTTTTTTGAACCGCTGATTTTGACGTTGCCGCGCAAACGGCGTCCGCCGTGAACCAAAATTTTATCCATGTCGTGCTAAAACGAATCTTTGAATGTCTTGATAATCGCGATGGGCGGCGATGTCCCGATAATTGTTGGCGGCGAGAAGTGCCATGACGCGTTCGGCTTGGTCGTGTCCGATTTCCAGCGCGATCAACCCACCGGGAACGAGGCGGGATTTGGCTTCGGCGACGAGGCGCTCGACGAGCGCAAGGCCATCGGGGCCGCCATCCAGCGCGGTGAGGGGGTCTTTTTGCACCTCGCGGGAGAGGTCGGAAATATCGGCGGTCGGAATGTAGGGGAGGTTGGCTGCGATGACGGCGAAAGTATCTGAAATAGCGGCGAGGAGATCGGATTGGAAAAATGCAATGTGGTCGCCGAGTTGGTGGCGCGCGGCGTTTTCTTGTGCAAGCGAGAGGGCGGCGGGCAAGAGGTCGCAGGCGGAGACTTTGGCGGTAGGCCGGGCGAGCGCGAGGCTGATAGCAATCACTCCGCTGCCTGTTCCGACATCCAGGATGCTTGCCGCGTCGGGTGAGCTTTTGAGGATGAGCTCCACGAGTTGCTCGGTTTCCGGGCGGGGGATGAGTCCCCGGGCGTCGCAGGTGAAGGTGTGGCCGCAGAACTCGGCGGTGCCGAGAAGATGCTGAAGCGGGATGCCTTCGGAGCGGCGCTTTACCAAGTCGCGCAGGGGGGCGCGTTCTTTTTCGCCGAGCGGACGCTCAAACTCGAGGTAGAGGTCGATACGCTTTTTTTTGCCGAGGACATGGGCAAGGAGATACTCGGCATTCAGCCGCGCGCTCTCCACGCCTTGCTTGTCGAGGTAGGAGGTCGCCGCGTTGAGGACTTCAAGCGTGGTCATCAATGCGGCGGGATGGAGACACTACTCCGGATTCTTTGCCTCGAGGGCTTTGACGCGGTTGTAGAGCTTGCGGATGTTTTTTAGCAGCGCGTAGTTTTCCTTGTATTCGCGGATGGGCTGGGCTGGGGCGCCGAACATGATTGTCTTGGGCGGCACATTTTTTGCCAAACCAGACATTGCACCAATCATTACCTGATCGCCGATCTCGATATGGCCGCTGAGGCCGACCTTGCCAGCGAGGGTCACATAGTTCCCGATGCGGGTGCTGCCGGAGATGCCGACTTGGGCGCAGAGGATGCAGTGCTCGCCAATCGTCACATTGTGGCCGATCTGGACGAGGTTGTCGATTTTGGTGCCGCGTTGAATCCAAGTGCGGCCGAAACGGGCGCGGTCCACAGCGGAGTTGGCGCCGATCTCGACATCATCATCGATCTGCACAGTGCCGGTCTGTGGGATTTTTTGTTGTTTTCCGTCGCGGAACTCGTATCCGAATCCATCCGCCCCGATCATAACTCCGCAGTGGAGGATGACGCGGTTGCCGATACGGCAGCGCTCGCGGACTGTGACTTGCGGGTGAAGGTGGCAGTTTTCGCCGAGCGTGGTTTGTTGCCCGATAAAACATTGGGCTTCAATCACACAGTGGGCTCCAATTATTGCTCCCGCTTCGATGACCACATGGGCCCCGATGGAGCAAGCCTCGCCGATCTCCGCATCTGGCGAAATCACTGCCGTCGGGTGGATTCCCGCTTCGCGAACGATGGGTTGGGGGGTAAAAAGAGGAAGAATCTGGGCAAATGCGGCGGCTGGATCGGCAACAAAAAGGCCGTGGGCTGGAATTTGCTCCTCAAAGGACTCGGGAAGAAGCACCGCCGAGGCGCGTGTCTTCCTGAGCGCGTTGATGTATTTCGGATTCCCGAAAAAGGAGATGTCGCCCGGATTGGCATCGGCCAGCGATGCCACATTGGAAATCTCGACATCCCCCGCTTCCGGAGCAAACCGGGCGTTGATGCGCCCGGCGAGTTCACGGAGTGTCATTAGGGTTTCTTGGCTGCTGCTGCCGCCTTGCCGGCGTCCTTGTTCAGCGTGTCGATGATTTCTTTGCTGAAATCGAGGTTGGGAGCTGAGAAGAGGACAACGGGAACTTGGCCCATGCTCATGCCGGATTTGTCGAGGACGACATCATAAGCGGCGCTTTTGACCTTGTCGTTCACGATTTTCATAATGTCGTCGATGATGTCTTTGCGCATGCGGACGAATTGCTCCTGCAGTTGGCGCTCGCGGGTTCCACGGAACTCGGCGATTTCGCGGTCGAGATTGCGGGCCTCGGCGACTTTTTCATCGCGCGTTTTGGTGGCTTTTTCCTTTGCGTCTTTGCTGAGCTCGGGTTTTTCGAGGTCGGCGTTGATTTTGTTGATCTCCTCCATCGCCTTCTTGAGGGTCTCGAGGCGGTCATCGAGTTCTTTTTTAGCTGCGGCGCGGGATTCGTTGAGCTTCGCCTCGGCATCCTTTGTGCGGTAGTATTGGGTGAAAACGGCATTCATATCGAGAATGCCGATCTTCATTTGCGCGTTGGCCGATGGCGTGAACGCGAGCACGGCGGTGGTGAGGATGGCGGCTGAGAGTAGTGATTTGAGCATTGTGGTTGGTTTGTGATTTTGGGTTAAAATGAGAGCCCGTGGGTAAATGGCACGGCTGCTGGATTTGGTCAAGGTCGCAGATGCACTACGACCTTTCGGTTTAGAATTGGTATCCGATGTTGAAGTTGAATTTTCCGGGAGGTCCGTTCCAGCTGTCGTAAACAACGGGAATACCATAATCGACGCGAATTGGGCCGATTGGCAGGTCGAGTCGAAGACCGATACCCACATCGACATTGGCTCCGGAGGTTCCGAAGTCATAGGCATCCGCGTTTACAAAACCGGCATCGGTGAAGACCGCGCCGCGCACTCGGTTGATGATGGGGAAGGTGAGTTCCAAAGTCATATAGGCGAGGGAGTTACCGCCGATGGGGTTGTCATCGACATCAACAGGTCCGACTTCGCGGAAGTTGAAGCCGCGCATGTTATTGGCGCCACCGAGGTAGAGGCGGTCGAAAATGGGAACGCCGTTGCCGTAGCCGTCGTCATCAGATGACTGGTCGGGTCCCCAGCCGTTGGTGACGGCGAGTTGACCCTTGGCGAGGAAGATCAAGTCCCATGGGAGCGGCACATACTTGGCTGCTTCGAGCGAGAGACCGTAATCTTGCACGGTGCCTCCGAGGAAACCGCCGGAGAGGAAGCCGGTGAGTTCCACCAACTCACCTTTGCGTGTGAGGAAAAGGCTGTCGCGTGTGTCCCAGACAAGCGCTCCGGTGATAGCGCTTTTGTAGTAGGTGCCAGCAGCATCCTTGATCACAGGGCCGTATTGTCCGTTGCTGCTGGTGCCTCCAAATACACCGTCGGCACCATAATAGTCGTTGTAGAGGTCGTCGCCCAGGTCGTAAATCACGACGCGTTCGAAGCGGTATTCTGTGCGGGCGGAGAGTGCGCGCCAGACTTGCTGGCGTGTCTGCAGGGCGAAGCCTGCGTTTTCCTGAGCATACACATTCGAAAGGAAGTCCGCATTGCGGTAGTAGGCTTCGACGCCGGCGGAGAGTTTATAGCCGAGGAACCAAGGCTCGGTGAGGGAGGCTACGAAGTCCTGGCGAAGGAGACCGTATTGGGCGCGTATGCGGAAACGCTGGCCGCCGCCGGTGAAGTTGGGCCAGTTCGTGACATCGAAGTTGGACTGCTGGATTTCAGCAAAGCCGATCAAGCTGTCGATCGTGCTGAAGCCCGCGCCGAAGTTGAATGAACCTGTGCGCTTTTCCTCCACGATCACATTCAGATCTTTGCGGCCGGGAACGACAGTGTCGGTTGGTTGCGTTTCGACCTTGGAGAAATAGTTCAAATTCTCGAGGCGTTTCTTGCTCACATCGACAAGCGTGGTGTCGTAAACCTCGCCGGGTTTCACTGCCAACTCACGGCGGATCACGCGGTCCTGCGTCCTTGTATTTCCCTGAATGTTGACAAGGTTGATGTAGGACTGGACGCCCTCATCCAAGCGGTAGTTGAGATTCACCGCGCCCGGACCGGCGGGCAATACCTCGGGGGCAATCGTCATGTCGACATAGCCGCGACTGCCGTAGAAATCGCGCATGGCTTTGATGTCATCACTCATCCCTTTCGGGGTGAAAAGCTGGCCCGCATTCATTTTAAGCAGGCTCGCAACTTCGCCTTGGGGAACGATGTTCACGCCGTCGACGGCGATATTGTTCACCCTGTATTGAGTGCCCTCCGTGATATTGATAACCAACTCCACGCCGCCTTTTTCAAGAGGTTGTGTTTCGATTTGGGCGACATCCACATCGGCAAAGCCTCTGTTCTGGTAAAGCGTGCGGATGGCGGCACGGTCTTCTTCGACCTGCGATGGTGTGAGGCGTCCGCTTTTGTTGAAGAAGGTGAGGAGATCAAGTGGTTTGGTCTTCATCACGGCGCGGAGGTCTTTGGAAAGAACCGAGTCGTTGCCGTTGAAAACGATTTTTTTGACGATGAGCTTGGGGCCTTCTGTAATGGCGAAAATGACGCGTGCACGGTTTTTGCCGGGAATCTCCTCCACACGGTATTGCACGCTGACATCGGAGTAATTCCGATCCTCGTAGAGGGTCAGAATTTTTTGGCGGTCCTGCTCGATTTTTTCATCATTCACGACATCGCCGGGTTTGACCCCGAGGTCGCGACGGACGCGGTTGAGCGGGATGTCCTGGGCTCCCTCGATGATGACTTCTTCAACAACCGGGCGGCCTTGGAGGAGAACGGTCACTTTCACGCCGTCGCCGAGCGGTTCTGCGAAGAGGCGCACATTTGAAACGCCGCCGGTTTGGTAAAGGGCGCGCACATCTTGTTCGGCGGTCCGCTCGCTGTAGGGCTTGCCGACCTTGGTGGCGAGATTCGCGAGAACGCGGTCTTTGGAAATACTGGGAGCGCCTACTGTTTCGACAGCGATCTCTTTGATGATAGGGCCGGCGGAATCGGTGGGCTCCTGAGCGTGAAGTTTTGAAGGACCGGTCGCAAGCGCAAGGAGGGGGAGCAACAGGGCGATGAAGAGGTGTTTGGCGTTTCGAAGAATTCTCATGGTATGGGCCGCGGCGCGCAAAAACGGCGACGCAGACGCTGGGAATTACTGAAGCCCTCCCGTGAGGTCAAGAAAAGGGTGCGTTCCGTTCCGATGGAGGGACGGAATTTCTCCGAGCACGGGTATCGGGAAAACCGCTACTCCTCTTTCTCGGGCTTGGGCAATCCGCCATCCGCCGCCAGTTGGGAGGCCGTGCGCAGGCTCGGGTGAAGCGTGTTTTTTGGAGGCGGCGGGGCTTCGCCCTGCAGCCAAGCCTCGAGTTCCGGCAGGACGCTCTCGGGGGACATGAACCGCTGCCAAGCCTTGTCCTCACGCTCCGGGTCGATGGATTCGATGAATTCATTGGCGAGGCTGAAGCTTGGGGAGTGTGAGTGGATGAACTCGCGGCACTCGTCACTGTGTTTTTTTAGGCGCCCCTTGGTGCCGGTGCTGTATTTGCGTTGTTCCATATTTTTGTTCTGAAGCGCGGCGGATTTTTAGTCGAACCATTTCGTTGCCCTGCGGGACTGGGTTCGCATAGTCTCCCGCGCCATGCCGAAAGACTCTTCGATCAAAAAAATCCTCCTCATTGGTTCCGGTCCTATTGTGATCGGCCAAGGCTGCGAATTCGACTACTCGGGCGTTCAAGCCTGCAAAGCGCTTGCCGAGGAGGGCTACGATGTCGTGCTCGTGAATTCGAATCCCGCGACGATTATGACCGATCCGGAGTTCGCCCAGCGAACCTACATCGAGCCGATCACTCCAGAGGTCATTGAAAAAATCCTCGAGCGCGAAAAGCCGGATGCCGTCCTGCCGACACTCGGCGGCCAGACTGCTCTGAACGCCGCTATGGCGCTCGTCGAGAACGGCGCCCTCGAGCGCCACGGCGCCCGCCTCATCGGTGCAAATGCCGAGGCCATCAAGCGCGGCGAGGATCGTCTTATTTTTAAAAACATCATGCTCGAGATCGGTCTCGACTGCGCCCGCTCGGGCGTCGCCCACACGCTTGAAGAGGCGCGCGCCGTTGGAGTCGAGATCGGCACATTTCCACTCATTATTCGCCCGGCGTTCACCCTCGGCGGCGCTGGCGGCGGTATCGCCTACAACCGCGAGGAGCTTGATGAAATCTGCCGCCGCGGCCTCGACCTCTCCCCCGTAAGCGAGGTGCTGGTGGAGGAGTCGCTGCTTGGTTGGAAAGAATTCGAGATGGAAGTCATGCGCGACCGTGCTGACAACTGCGTGGTCATCTGCTCGATCGAGAACCTTGATCCTATGGGCGTGCACACCGGCGACTCGATCACGGTGGCTCCGATCCAGACGCTCACCGACAAGGAATATCAGGCCATGCGCGATGCGAGCTTCGCTGTCATCCGCGCCATCGGCGTTGAAACCGGCGGGTCGAATATCCAGTTCGCCATCAATCCCGCCAATGGCCGTATGGTCGTTATTGAAATGAATCCCCGCGTCTCGCGCAGTTCGGCATTGGCCTCGAAAGCGACCGGCTTCCCGATTGCCAAAATCGCCGCCAAGCTGGCTGTCGGATACACGCTGGATGAGTTGAAAAACGACATCACCCGCGTGACTCCCGCCTGTTTCGAGCCGGCGATCGACTATGTCGTGACCAAGATTCCGCGTTTCACTTTTGAGAAGTTCCCCACGGCCGATCCGACCCTTACCACCCAGATGAAGAGCGTGGGCGAGGCGATGGCTATTGGACGCACGTTCAAGGAATCTTTCCAGAAGGCCCTGCGTTCTCTTGAGATTGGCCGCTTCGGCTACGGAGCTGATGGCAAGGACATCGAGCCCGATGTCGAAATGATTCGTCAAAAGCTCCGCACCCCGCGAGCCGAGCGTGTTTTCTTCCTGCGCTATGCCTTCCTCGCCGGTCTAACGGTGGAGGAGGTTCACGAACTTTCCTCGATAGACCGTTGGTTCCTCGAGCACATCCGCCTCATCGTGGAAGAGGAGAAGCGCCTCGCCGCACTGCCTGCTCCGCTGGGTGCCGCCGACTTCCGCCGCGCCAAGCGTTTTGGTTTTTCCGACCGCCAGCTCGCCCATCTTACGAAATCCACCGAGCCCGAGGTCCGCAAGGCCCGCAAGGCCGCCGGCATTGTCCCCACCTACCGCCTCGTGGACACCTGCGCCGCCGAGTTTGAAGCCTTCACGCCTTATTACTACTCGACCTACGGCGACGAGGACGAAACCCGCGCCAGCGATAAAAAGAAAGTGCTCATCCTCGGCGGTGGACCCAACCGCATCGGACAAGGCATCGAGTTCGACTACTGCTGCGTCCATGCCGCTTTTGCGCTCAAGGAACTCGGCTGGGAAACCATCATGGTCAACTCGAATCCCGAGACCGTTTCGACCGATTACGACACCAGCGACAAACTCTACTTCGAGCCTCTCACGCTGGAAGATGTGCTGAACATCTATGAACGCGAAAAGGCGGATGCCGTCATCGTGCAATTCGGTGGCCAGACGCCGCTGAACCTCGCCGCAGGCTTGGAGGCCAATGGCTGCAACATCATCGGCACCCAGCCCCGCAGCATCGAAATGGCTGAGGACCGGAAACATTTCTCCGCGATGCTTGATAAACTCGGCCTGCGCCAGACCCAAGGCGGCACCGCCACGAATGAGCAGGAGGCGGTGGATGTCGCCGCCCGCATCGGATATCCCGTGCTGGTGCGCCCATCGTTTGTTTTGGGCGGCCGTGCCATGGAAATCGTTCACGACGAAGCCGACCTCCGCCGCTACATCCGCACCGCTGTGGAAGCCAGTCCCGAGCGTCCCGTGCTTGTGGACCGCTTTCTCGAAGATGCCACCGAAGTCGATGTGGACTGCATCTCGGACGGTGAAATCTGCGTCATTGGCGGAGTCATGGAGCACATCGAACAGGCCGGCATCCACTCCGGCGACAGCGCCTGTGTGATTCCCAGCTTCTCGCTCTCGCCACAAGTTCTAGAGACAATCAAAAGTGCTACCAAAGCCATGGCCATCGAGTTGCAGGTGAGGGGACTCATGAACGTGCAATTCGCCGTCAAAGACGAGGTCGTTTACATTCTCGAAGTCAATCCTCGTGCCTCGCGCACAGCCCCGTTTGTGAGCAAGGCCACGGGCGTTCCGCTCGCCAAGCTTGCCGCAAAGGTCATGGCTGGAAAAACACTCCGCGAACTTGGCTTCACCGAGGAGGTCATTCCTTCCTACTACTCCGTGAAGGAAGCCGTTTTCCCGTTCATCAAATTTCCGGGCATCGACATCATTCTCGGTCCGGAAATGAGATCCACAGGCGAAGTCATGGGCATCGATCCCGATCTTGGTATCGCCTATGCCAAGAGCCAGATGTCCGCACAACCCGCGCTGCCGCTGAAGGGGGATGTCTTCATCAGCGTCAAGGACTCCGACAAACCCGCTGCTCTCGAGGTTGCCAAGGACCTCGTCGAACTGGGACTCAAAGTCCACGCTTCCACCGGCACCGCCGCCTATTTTGCAAAAAACGGACTCAAAGTTCATGTCATGCTCAAAATCCGCGAAGGCCGCCCGAATGTCGTGGACTCGATCAAAAACGGTCAGGTGAAGTTCATTCTCAACACACCGAATGGCGCAGTGCCTCGCGAGGATGAGGTCGCAATCCGCAGCGCCGCTACCGCCGCCCGAGTGCCGACCATGACCACTCTGCGCGCCGCCCGTGCGAGCGTTCAAGCCATTCGCGCCATGCTCAAACACGGATATAGTGTGAAGAGTTTGCAGGAATACCACTCTTGACCGAGGTTTGTAGTGGTATGAAACGGCTACATGTTTCAGATGGTGTCATTGTAGGATCGCTTGCGGTTCTTTTGATGTGTTCGATCGGCTGCTCCTCCTCCTCACGGAGTGCGGGCGATTCCCGAATCGGTGTTTATTCGACAGCTTATCTGACTGACGACAACCAGATCGCCTATGCCTCTCAGTCCGGGAAAAAACCCGAACCGAAACCGCGTCAGGAATGGGTTTGGAACGGGGATGGAATCATGGGCAACCCTTCAATCGAGATCAATCTCACCACCCAGTCGGCTGCATTTTTAAAAAGTAGCGTCGAGGTCGGTCGCTCCCCGATTTCGAGTGGGCGTGAGGGCTACACAACGCCTACAGGCAGCTTCATAATCGTTCAAAAAAATAAAAACCATGTTTCGAGCCTCTACGGCGATTTTGTCGATGCCGAAGGCAAAGTGGTGGTCGCCAATGTCGCCTCAAACCGCGACACGCGTCCGCCCGGAACCTCATTCCGTGGCGCGCCCATGCCGTATTTTATGAGAATCCACGGAGGCGTCGGTATGCACGCCGGTTACCTGCCGGGCTACCCGGCCTCGCATGGTTGTATCCGCATGCCGCGAGGCGCAGCCCAGCGTTTCTTCGAAAATGCCCCACTCGGCACGCCTGTGAAAGTGACCCGCTGAATCCAATCCGGTCCTTCAACAAAGAATGAAGCCGTCAGGTAGCTGACGGCTTCGCTTTGATTAGATTTTAGAAGCTCAGTTTGACGCCGGTGCGGGGGTCGGAACGGGGGTCACTCGAGGGCTCGGTGGTGTCCCACTACCTCCAGTAGTGCCGCCAGTTGAACCAGGGAGGCTTTGTCCTTGCGTCGAGCTGCCTTGGTCACCGGTGTTCACTGGCTGATTTGTAGATCCGCCTCCGGGTTGGGTGCTTTGCTGGGCACCAGCTTGAGTGGCGGCTTGGATGGCTGTCGCGTTGGCTGTTGGGACGGCTGCTACGACGGCTGTGGCTACGGCTGCGGCCGCTTGTGGAGCGGCTGTGGCCACGCTTTGAGCGACTTGAACTGCTGCAGCTGGAACGATTGCCGCCACAGTGGAGGCGATTTGAGGTGCGGCGGATGGTGCGACTTGGGCTACATTTGCGGCAATGGCTGCCGCTGCAGCAGGCGCGACGGTTGCTGCCGCTGCAGCCACGCTTGTTGCAGCGACCGGGAGGGCATCGGCAGCTGCCGCTGCGATTTCTGCAGCAGCTTCAGGTGATGCTTTGGCCAGTTGCTCCACAGCGGCGGCTAAGGCCTCGCTGCCTTGTTCCGAAGCCGCTGCCAAGGTCTGCTGCTGGGCGGTGGTGAGAGAACTTCCAGGAACTGCTGGAGCCGGTGCTGGCGGTGGCGCACCTTGGAAGGGACTGGCTGGAACGGCGGTTTTCATTGCAGCGGCCGATTCGCTGGTGGCCGTCTGCAAACCTGCAGCACCGGGAGGATTTGGGCTGAAGCCGCCAGCGTTTCCAACACCGAAGCTCTGGCCACCGCTCACGGCACGCGAGCCCGTGGCGGTCTTCAATTGGACCACGCCCGTTGATACGGCCAGCGTAACGGGGGTGGCTTGATTGCTTTTGCTTGAGGTGACTCCAAGACTCGTTCCACGGATACCTGCTGAACCCACTGGCGTTGCGATTTGGAAACTCGAGTCCTTTTTGAGTTTGGCGATATCAAGGACAATTGTGCCTTCTGGAACATTCAAGCGAGTCACAGAACTGGATGGTTCGGATTTCAATGTCTGGTAATCAATGCCATTCGCGTCGAACGGGTCTTGTGCAAACTTCTCGATAGCGAATTCCGTCTCGGGTTTGACATTCACCGTTGTCCCGTTGTCAAAGAGGAGAACCACGCTGGCTTCCTTGCCTGTCTGAATTTTGGCGCCCTGCCTGATGAACGCGCCTTCCTTCAGCGTCGATGTCTGTCCCGAGGCATCCACGAGTTTAGCATCGCGTCCTTCCACTTTGACCACGCGAATGTTTCCGAGGTTCATCGTCGGAGCCTGCGCTGTGACTGGCGTGTTTGCCGCCTGCTGAGTGGCCGGCTTTTCCGTGGTTTGCGCAAATGCCGCTTGGGAGAATGCGGCAAGCGTGATGACAAGAAGATTGGAGAAGAGGAGTTTCATACGCAGAATTGGTTAAGCGCAACGGAACCAATGGCAAGAAAAATTTTCCTTTCTCAAAACGCGACACTGATCGTTTGTTTTTTCTCCCCCTGTGCATTTCGGATCGCGAGTTCGATCTGCCTTTTGTCCCAATCGATCATCACAGTGCCGAAATTCAGTTCGGCAAAAGGCTCCCCAAGCCGGAGGCTGTTCTTTTCACCCCGGAAATTTCGATAGGAATGCGTGAGTCCGCTCGTTGTCAGTTCATACAAGGCCTGTCCACCCTGTGGACTCTCAATTCGCGAGATCTCTCCGAAATGCCGGTCGCCGCTGAGCAAGACCACGCCGCTTTTCCGCGATGAGCCCAGCAATTTCAAAAGACGATCCCGCGAACTAGGATAATCGCTCCATTTCTCGTGGCGATGTTCGCTCGGCAGAATCTGGCTTCCCGAGCAGATGATGTGCACATCGGCCGTGCTCGATTCCCAGGTTTTTTCGAGCCATGCCCATTGTTCCTCGCCAAGGATGTCATCGCCGGCTCGAGGTGCTCCTCGATGCGTCCGAGTGTCCAAAAGAATCAAACAAACCCTCCGACCTTCGGGCCCGAATGTCCGGGCGGCATAAATCCCGGATTGTGCCCGTCGCGGGCTTTCCGGCGGCTCGCCAAGAAAATCCAAAAACAGCCGCTGCGAATCTTTTTTGAATTCGTATTCCCTGCCGGCGTCATTGCGCCCGTAGTCGTGGTCGTCCCAGATGCCTTCCACGGGGCAGGTTGCGAGGAGTTCTCTGTAGCCGGGATTGTTTTTTTGTTCAGACCATTTCGCCTCCAGTTCATCCATCCTGTCCGTGTCTCCATAAATGTTATCCCCGAGCCAAATCCATAGATCGGGTTTGAAGGCGAGAATTGAGCTCCAGAGTGGCTGTGGCAAATCCTGCCTGTTGCAGGAGCCTGCTGCGATTCTGCTCAGGGGTTCCTTGCACCTCGCCTCGGTGGGATGCCCGCAGACCAAGAGCAAGGCGAGTGCTTGGAGAACGAGCGAATGGTGTTTCATAGTGCGGTTGGCCTGAACATTTCGCAACGCCCAAGCCCGTGCGCAAGCCTCCTCCTTCATGATTTGGCTTGCCGAATTGCGGAATAAAAATAGTTTGGTGCGCATGTCGACAACACTCAGCCCGGTTGCCTACGATGCGAAGATTGAGGGAAATGTCATCTTCACACAGGTGGATGCCGCTATTAACTGGATGCGCAGCAATTCTCTTTGGCCGATGCCCATGGGTTTGGCCTGTTGCGCGATTGAACTCATGGCCGCTTCGTCTTCGCGCTTCGATATCTCCCGCTTCGGAGCGGAGGTGATGCGTTTCTCGCCCCGCCAGGCTGATGTGATGATCGTCGCAGGCACGGTGACCTACAAAATGGCCCTCGCTGTGAAGCGCATTTGGGATCAGATGCCCGAGCCGAAATGGTGCATCGCCATGGGTGCCTGCGCCTCGTCTGGTGGCATGTATCGCAGCTATGCGGTTCTGCAGGGTATCGACCATTTGATTCCGGTAGATGTCTACATTTCCGGTTGTCCGCCCCGCCCCGAGGCGTTGTTGGACGGCCTCATGCGCCTTCAGAAAAAAATCATGGGCGAGCATTCGCTGGCTGATCAGAAAAAGGAATTGCTGGAGAACATATGACATCTGACGAAATGTCCAACAAGCTGCGCGAGGCTTTCCCCGCAGCCGTTATTGACCAATCCCGTTTTCGCGACGAGAGCACGCTCCGCATTCAAGCCTCCGCCCTTCGCGAGGTCTGCCTGTATGCCCGCGATACGCTCGGGTTCAATTACCTCATCGATGTATCAAGCGTAGACCACTTCGGAAACGAACCCCGCTACGAGGTTGTTTACGAGCTTTATTCAATGAAAGATTGCGTCCACCTGCGTCTCAAAATTTCTGTCAGCGAGGACGACTGCACCGTTCCGACGGTCTCGGACATTTGGCCAACGGCGGATTGGCACGAGCGCGAGGTCTACGATATGATGGGTATCCAATTTTCGAAGCACCCCGATCTGCGCCGTATCCTCATGTGGGACGGATATCCCTACCACCCCCTCCGAAAAGACTTCCCGCTCCAGGGAAAGCACAGCGACCTTCCCGGCGTCGCCTTTACCGAGCCTGCGCCACTCGCAGGAGGGCCATTTGTCACCGTGCCTACTGATGGCACCACCCAGGTGCGTGAACCCCGGGCGCGCCATGCTGGAGATCTTGTGCCGCCTGAAAAATTCATCGCGGAACCTTGATCGCCGAAGCGAAAGCCCTTGAGGATTTGGTTGGCAAGCTTGCGGCCTGCGACCGCATTGCCATCGATACCGAGGCGGACAGTCTTCACTGCTACTTTGAAAAGGTCTGCCTGATCCAAATCAGCGGCGGCCCTGATCATGTCCTCGTCGATCCGCTCTCAGAGATTGATCTGCAGCCGCTCTACGACTTGGTTTGCTCGCGGCGCCTTGTTTTTCACGGCGCGGATTACGACCTTCGTCTACTGCGCCGAACCGGGAATTTTGAGCCGGTGGATCTTTTCGACACCATGATCGCCGCTCGCCTCGTGGGAAAAACCGCATTTGGTCTCGCCGCGCTTGTGAAGGAATACTTCGGCATCGAGTTGTCCAAAGCCTCCCAAAAGGCCAACTGGGCCATTCGTCCCCTTCCGCAGGAGATGCTCGAATATGCCATCAACGACACGAGATATCTGCTAGAAATTGCCGATATCCTCGAGGGTGACCTCCGCAACATGGGAAGGCTTGATTGGTTTCTGGAATCCCGCGACCGCATGATCGCCTCCGCGCGTGAGGTCAAGGAACGGGATGAAAGCACTGTCTGGCGCATCACGGGTTCCTCCGCGATCTCGCCCCGCGCTCAAGCCGTTCTTCGCATCCTCTGGTTCTGGCGCGATGCGGAGGCCCGCGCATGGGACCGCCCGCCCTTCCATGTCATCGGTAACGACGACATGCTCCGCGTTGCGGAAAAAGTCGCCAACGGCGGCTCATTCTCTGTGCCTCGTATGAACGGCAGGCGTCGCAAGAGCTTTGAAGTTGTCACCGC
The DNA here is from genome assembly GCA_044345595.1 of Terrimicrobiaceae bacterium. Lineage (GTDB taxonomy): Bacteria > Verrucomicrobiota > Verrucomicrobiia > Chthoniobacterales > Terrimicrobiaceae > UBA967. The sequence goes on along the minus strand of JBIJAV010000017.1, from coordinate 17,630 downwards.
CCTCGCCATGCAGATTCCCGAAAAGGAGTGGCCCAAGATCGAAAAGGTTCGCCGCAAGCGTCCTTCTCGCGAGCAACTCGACCGCTTCGAGGACCTCAAAAAAATCCGCGACCGCGTGGCCGCCGAGCTTCATCTCGACTCGTCCATCATCGCTCCGCGCGCCGCGTTGGATGCCACGGCAGCCGATCTTTCCTCCTCCGCACTTATGAATTGGCAGCGCCAGCTTCTGGGGCTTCCTGCCATATCTGCTTCGGTGCCCGTTTGAATCAATCAACACCGTCAGGGCTCATGAAAGCGCACGCACCCGACATCATCGACCTCGCCCTTGAGGAGGACATAGGGGCGGGGGATATCACCGCGAAATGGTTCACCCTGCCGGAATCACAGGCATCTGCTGAAATCGTAGCCCGCGAGTCAGCCTGTCTGGCTGGTATCCAAGTCGCGGGCGAGGTTTTCCATCGCGTCGATCCATCGCTCAATGTGGAAATCAAAAAGCCCGACGGCGCTGCGCTTGAAAAAGGTGACATCGTCCTCACGGTTCAAGGCAACGCGGCTTCAATTCTCACCGCCGAACGCACTGCGCTGAATTTCGTCCAGCGCCTCAGTGGCGTCGCCACCATGGCCCGCCGCTATGTCGAAGCCGTCCGTGGCACAAGGGCCGTAATACTCGACACCCGCAAAACCACCCCCGGACTCCGCCTCTTGGAAAAAGCCGCAGTCACCGCCGGAGGAGCGCGCAATCACAGAATTGGTCTCCATGACATGTTCATGGTGAAAGACAATCACCTCGCAGCGGGACTTGATCTGGAAACCCTCCAGAAAATGATAACCGTCGCCCGCGCCGCCAACCCCGGCGTGCGCGTCGAGCTTGAGGCCGACACCCTTCAGCAGGTGCAAAGCTTTTTCCGCCTCCAAGGAGTCGATGTCATCCTCCTCGATAACATGGGCCTCGAAGACATGCGTGAAGCCGTCCGCCTCTGCCCCGAAAACATCCAACTCGAAGCCAGTGGTGGCGTGAACCTCGCAAGCGTCCGCCAGATCGCCGAGACAGGCGTCCACCTGATCTCTGTTGGTTCCATCACCCACTCCGCGCCAGCGATTGATCTCGCCCTCGACTTCCGGCCGGCCTCCCACCGTTAAAAGACGGCGCAGTCTCAGTATTGGAATCATCGCCACCTACAAAGAAGGCTGGTCTGGAGGCTCGGTCACCCGCAAAATCTGCCCAAGTTCATGATCAACCCCATCCTTCCCCTCCTGGCCTCAAGCGCCTCTCCAAATCCCATGTCCACATTGGACATCGTTCTCTTTCTCGCATTCGTCATCGGCGTGGTGGCCCTCGGCATCTACCAAGGCGAAAAATCAACGGCCGATAACCAAGACTCCGGCGGAGCAGCCGGATATTTCCTCGCGGGGAGGGGACTCACCTGGTGGCTCGTTGGCTTCTCGCTCATCGCGGCAAACATCTCGACCGAGCAATTTGTTGGAATGTCGGGGGCGGCTGCGGATTGGCTTGGAATGGCGATCGCCTCGTATGAATGGATGGCCGCCATCACTCTTGTCGTGGTGGCATTCGTCTTCCTGCCGAAGCTCCTGCGCTGCGGCATCTACACCATTCCCGAGTTTCTTGAGTATCGCTACGGCCCGTTCTCGCGCCTCGTCATGGCTCTCGCAAGTTTGGTCATCCTGGTGGGTGTGCCGACCGCATCCGTCATCTACTCCGGCGCAAAAGTCGTTTCGGTCTTCTTCCAAGGCCAATCGCTCCTCGGCCTCGATTTCGGTTCGGTCACGGTCGGTTGCTGGGTCATCGGCATCTCGGCCGCCATCTATGTCCTCGTGGGTGGCCTGAAGGCCTGCGCATGGACGGACCTGATCTGGGGCGCCTCGCTCATTCTTGGCGGGGCGGTCGTGATGTGGCTCGCCTTTGCCGCCCTGGAAAAAGCCGACCCCTCCGCACTCATTGCCACCAAGGTCGCAAACTCCTCGGCAACCGTGCAGGACCTCGAAAACGCCGGAGCTTGGGAGAGGTTCCAGCTCCTCAATGCCGGCAAGGACGGCGAGGCGAAGGCCATGCCGGGCGAAAACCTCTCCGGCGGCAAACTCCACATGATCCGTCCAGCCAGCGATCCCAGCATCCCATGGACCGCGCTTCTCATCGGGCTCTGGATCCCGAACTTTTTCTACTGGGGCCTGAACCAATACATCGTCCAACGCACGCTGGGCTCGAAGTCCCTCGCCGAGGGCCAGCGGGGCATCGTCTTCGCGGCTGCGCTGAAACTTCTCATACCCTTCATCGTCGTGATCCCGGGCATCCTTTGTTTCAACCTCTTCAGCGGCGAACTCCGCAGCGAGGCTGCGCGCAAAAATGAAAGCGCCCTCTCGGCTGTCCAATCCGGCAGCCGACTCGTTTATCCCTTCACGGAAAACTTCGCTCTCACTGAGCCAGCGAAAGCGGCGGATGTTCTTCGCCACAACGCCTCGGTCATTGGCAAAAACATCGACCTTCCTGCGGGCGCCGGAGCGCCCGAACTCTTCGCCGCAAACAACGCCCTGCTCACCACAGGCGCTCCGCAGGGCACCAAGCTGATCGGCTACGATTACGACTCCGCCTTTCCCACGCTGCTCCGCGAATTGCTCAAGCCGGGCATCACATGGTTTGTGCTCGCGGCCATCTTCGGAGCCGTCGTCTCATCGCTCGCTTCGATGCTGAATTCCGCCGCGACCATTGCGACGATGGACCTCTACAATAAAGTCCACAAAAACGCCTCGCAATCCGCCCTGGTGCTCGCCGGGCGTGGCTTCACCCTGCTCTTTGTTCTGATCGCCTGCCTCATCGCCCCGAGCCTCTCGAATCCCGCATTCGGCGGCATTTTTAATTTCATCCAAGAGTTTCAAGGATTCATCAGCCCGGGCATCCTCGCCGTTTACCTCTTCGGGTTTCTCGTTCCCCGGGCACCTCGCTACCTCGGTTGGCTTGGTATTGTGATCAATGTCGCGCTCTATGGCGGCTTGAAATGGTTTCTGGCGCCCGAGATGGCGTTCCTCAACCGCATGGCCGTCTGCTTCGGCGTGGTGGTCCTCGTTCTTGGAGCAATTACTTTCCTCAAGCCCATGGCAAAGCCAGTCGTCCTGCCGACGACGGATTTGATTCAACTCGAATCCTCGCGCTCCGCAAAAATCATCGGCATCGGTATCGTCGTCCTGACCCTCTGCCTCTACGCCCTGTTCTGGTAGTGTGTTTTCATCTGGGTGCATGGGTATTTCGCCTCATCGCAGATCTTCCTGCGGGCTGTTAGAGTCTGGATGCGGTTGGTGGTGGCCCCATATTGCCGTCTCGATTGTATGCGGCTCACAAGGGGAGCCATCAACCGCACTTTTCATTCCGGGGCCTCGTCCACAGCGGGTTGGCGCTCGATGCTTTTCTTGAAGTGGGTGATTAACCCATTCCATTTGCACGAGGTTTGCATCGACTTCACAGCGGCGGGCGTAGTAGTAATCAGCCGCACCCAACCCATGATTAAATCATCCGCCTCTTCCACACGATCCGGTCCATGCCCGGCCCACCTGTGGATTTTTTCATCCATAGGAAAGAAAACCATCGTAGCCGTCACCGGCATTTTGCTGGTGCTTTTTGTGATCGGCCACCTCATTGGAAACCTCGCTGTCTTCCTCGGCCCGGATGCCTTGAATGCCTATGCTGAGCAGCTCCACAGCCTTGGCCCGATTCTTTGGGTGGTGCGCCTTGGTTTGCTGGCGGTCTTGGGACTGCACATCTATTTCACGATGCTTCTTTGGAAGGAAAATCAAAAAGCCCGTCCAAAAAAATACATCGCCTCCAATCCCATCGGCACAACCGTTTTTGCCCGCACGATGCGCCTGAGCGGAATCATTGTTCTGGCCTTTGTGGTGTTCCATCTCGCCCATTTCACCGCGCGGGTGGTGGATCCCTCGTTCCAGACCATGACCACAACACTCGACGGTCGCCAGGTCCACAATGTTTATGGGATGGTTGTGAAAGGCTTCAGCAATGTGCCCGTGGTAGCCATCTATGTGGTCGGCCTCTTTCTACTCACTTTCCACCTGAGCCATGGACTCAGTAGCCTCTTCCAGACGCTGGGTATCACCAATATCCGCATTCGCAAAAACTATGAACTCGCCGGGCGCACGCTCGCTTGGCTGTTGTTCCTCGGTTATGTCTCGATCCCGATAGCAATCCTTGTTTTCGGACTTGGAAAAGGAGCCGCACAATGACACTCGACGCCAACATCCCCGCCGGTCCTCTCGACAAAAAGTGGACCACTTACAAAAACAACGCGAAGCTCGTCAGCCCTGCCAACAAGCGGAAATTCGAGCTCATCATTGTCGGATCCGGACTCGCCGGGGCTTCCGCCGCAGCGACGCTCGCCGAGCAGGGCTACAAAGTGAAATGCTTCTGCTACCAGGACAGTCCCCGCCGCGCCCACTCGATCGCCGCGCAGGGTGGCATCAATGCCGCAAAAAATTACCAGAATGACGGCGACAGCGTTTACCGCCTCTTCTACGACACGATCAAAGGCGGCGATTTCCGCGCCCGCGAGGCCAATGTGCATCGCCTTGCCGAAGTGAGCAGCTCGATCATCGACCAGTGCGTCGCTCAAGGTGTGCCCTTTGCCCGCGAATACGGCGGTCTGCTCGACAACCGCTCCTTCGGCGGTGCTCAAGTTTCGCGCACCTTCTACGCGCGCGGTCAGACCGGCCAGCAGCTTCTTCTCGGGGCCTACGCCGGCCTCAGCCACCAGATTGCCCTAGGCACTGTGAAAATGTTTCCGCGCACGGAAATGCTCGACCTTGTGTTGGTCGATGGCCACGCGAAGGGAATCATCGTTCGCGATCTGAACACCGGCGAGATCACCAGCCACTCGGCCGATGCCGTCCTGCTCTGCACCGGCGGCTACGGCAATGTCTTCTACCTCTCCACCAATGCGCGTGGTTGCAATGTCACAGCCACTTTCCGTGCCCACAAGCGCGGTGCGCTGTTCGCCAACCCCTGCTTCACCCAAATCCACCCGACCTGCATTCCTGTGAGCGGCGACTACCAGTCCAAGCTCACGCTCATGAGCGAGTCGCTCCGCAACGACGGCCGCATCTGGGTTCCAAAGCGCAAGGAGGATTGCGGGAAAGAGCCCTCATCCATCCCCGAGGCGGACCGCGATTATTTCCTCGAGCGCAAATACCCGAGCTACGGCAACCTCGCTCCACGCGACATCTCGTCCCGCTCGGCCAAGGAAGCCTGCGACGAGGGTAGGGGAGTCGGCCCAGGCGGACTCGGCGTCTATCTTGACTTCGCCGATGCCATCAAGCGTCTTGGTCAAAAAACTATCGAGGAACGCTACGGCAACCTCTTCGAGATGTATCAAAACATCACCGGAGAAAATGCCTACGAGCGTCCGATGCGCATCTACCCCGCCGTCCACTACACGATGGGTGGCCTCTGGGTGGACTACAACCTCATGAGCAACATCCCCGGCCTGCATGTGCTCGGGGAGGCGAATTTCTCAGATCACGGTGCAAACCGCCTCGGAGCCAGCGCCCTCATGCAGGGCCTCGCCGATGGTTATTTCGTGATTCCCTACACCCTCGGCAACTACCTCACCACGCAGTTCGGCAAGAAAGTCGATACCAACCACCCTGCGTTTGAGCAGGCACTCAAAGAAACCAAGGCCCATGTCCAGCGCCTCATCGACATCAAAGGCACGCGCCCGGTCGATAGCTTCCACCGCGAGTTGGGCCTCATCATTTGGGACTACTGCGGCATGGCCCGCTCGGCCGAGGGTCTCACCGAGGCGATTGGAAAAATTCAAAAACTTCGCAAGGAGTTCTGGAGTGACCTCAAGCTCATTGGCGGCGCCGATGGTATCAATATGGAACTCGAGCGCGCCGGACGCGTTGCCGATTTCCTCGAGTTCGGCGAACTCATGTGTCTCGACGCCCTCACGCGCGACGAATCCTGCGGCGGACACTTCCGCACCGAGCATCAAACGCCCGACGGCGAGGCGCTCCGCAACGACGAGCAATACTCCTTCGTTTCCGCCTGGAAATACGAAGGCGAGGGAAATACCTCCACGCTCATCAAAGAACCCCTCGTTTACGAACAGGTCAAACCCTCCACACGCAGCTACAAATAATCCGCAACCATGAAATTCCACCTCAAAGTCTGGCGGCAAAAAGATTCCAACTCCGAAGGAACCCTCGAGGATTACACGGCTGAAAACATCCCAGCCGACGCCTCGTTCCTCGAGATGCTCGATATTGTAAACAACAGCCTCACTGGAAAAGACATCCCCCCCATCCAGTTCGACTCCGACTGCCGCGAAGGCATCTGCGGCAGTTGCTCGCTCACAATCAACGGCGTTCCCCATGGCCCAGGCCGTGGAACGACCTGCCAGCTATACATGCGCAATTTCCGCGATGGCGACACCATCACCATCGAGCCCTTCCGCGCCGATGCCTTCCCTGTGCGGCGCGATGTGGTGGTGGACCGCTCCGCCTTCGACCGCATCATCCAAGCCGGTGGCTACATCAGCGAGCGCAGCGGGTCCGCGCCGGATGCCAACTCCGTTCCCATTTCAAAAACCATTGCCGATAAAGCGATGGATGCCGCCGCCTGCATCGGCTGCGGTGCCTGTGCCGCCGCCTGCCCAAATGGCTCTGCCATGCTCTTCGTGAGTGCCAAGGTCACGCACCTCGGACTCCTCCCCCAAGGCAAGCCCGAAGCCGACCGCCGCGTCCTCGGCATGGTTCGCCAAATGGACAAGGAAGGCTTCGGCAACTGCTCAAACTACTACGCCTGCGAAGCCGTATGCCCCGCCAGCGTCCCCGCCGCCTTCATCGGCCGCATGAACCGCGAATTCACCGCCGCCTCGATGAAGGAAATGGCCGGCATGAGTGTGTAATACCATTGTCTTTTTGAAACTCGGCCTTGCATCGCAATAGAAGGGGGCATTGCCGTCTAGGCCGTGTGGAGACTGGTTTGCTGCTCGCAAGCCGCTTCATCGATATACTCACGCCGTTCCGCAGCTGAAAAATGGGTCATGCGGGGACGATGAACCCTCCCAAGTTTCGAAACGAGTTGCCACGCGGGTTTTGTAGCGGCTGTCTATGACTGCCGAATCGGAGCCAAAAATGATTCTGTCATCCATCATTCTGTCGAACCTCTGCGCCCCATGCGACTCTCGATCACGAACGCCCAGTCGCAATAGAACGCATTCTCGCAAGAACAATTCGTGAGCGCTCGCGAGAGACTGGATCGCCACGAAAACATCCTTCAACCGCCTCGACGAATTCAGGGTCTTCGAGATGTGCTTGCATGCCACTTGCTATGAAATTTCGTAAAGTCGAGGAACCATTGCCCAAGAGAAGCTCCGTTTCCCGGCAGCCATCGAACAGCGTGACGATGTCCTCCAAATCTTTGCTCATGTAAGGATCCTTGGCTCCACGATCCCGGTAAGCCGTCAATTTGGTGGCGAGGAAACAGGGACGCGTAATGACAGGCGCATTCACTCCCTCACCCAAGTCCATTTTCGTGGCAGTCTTTACGGCCTCGTGAAACCACTCGCTGGCCATTCCCAAAACGGCCGCCTCCGTTGGCATGACATCCACGGTTACTCCATCCACCAGCCATCGGCATATCGGCGCGCCTTCTCTCGTATCGTGGCGGAAGCCTAACGGCCGCAAGCGTTCTTCCAGATCGTAAAGGGCAGAGAGTGTGACGACCTGCACACTCAAATCGATATCGATCGTTGGCCTGATTTCCTGCACAGCGGGGTTATCAACCAGAAGCGGAAGAACGGATGCCCCAAGAAAGGCATATGGAATATCCAGCCCGTTGAAATATCGCGCCACCACATGAAGGGAATCTATTGTATTCATGTTCGGTGGATTCTTTTCAGCAGCTCCTCTCCGGCGATTTGGCGCTCGCGGGTGCGGCCTTCCCGCAAAGCATCGATCAAAGCAAGAACCTCGTAGAGGCGGCCATCGCGGCGAGCGGCATTCGGCGCCGAAGGATGCAGTGGCTCCATTCCATATCCGAGGCTCTCTCCCGAGGCATGCGGCCACACCGGGATGTTTTCCTTTCCGAAGGCAATCAATTCAGCCAAAGGCGGCGCCGCGTAGGATGTCGGCATGCCACGGGTCAGTGCTCCCATGCCCGCCGGAAAAACATAGCGTAGCCCGTGAATCAAGAACTCCTGAACCGCGCTCGGTCGAATCCTCCGATCCATTGGGTCAATCAAGCCGGCCTTTCCGAGCCTCTGAACGGCTGCGTGCAATTCGGAAGCGCTCATCTCGAGTTCTCCCGCTACGACCGCATACGGTCGGATGCCCTCCTCCAAGGTCATCTTCGCTAATGCATAAATATCCAAAGACCGAGCTATCATTTTTACATCCATACGCTATTCGCGAATAGCGAACAAGCAACACCTAATTCAATTTCCCATTAGCCCGAATTCAGCACTTGGAGAAGTTTTAGACAGACTCGGAGCGAAGCGGAGAAAGACTGCCTTGGGCAGCCCGAAGGGTGAGCATAGCGAATCAATTAACAAAATTCACAGAATGGGTTACCAAGAATGAAAGCCGACCTGAAAGATTCCCTCTACTTTTCGGCAAGTCCTTCAGCGCAATTTTTGAAATTCTGTAAATTCTGTCCAATATCCGGTCTCGGGATTAGGTAGATCAAAATTTGACGATTTGGCCCATGGATAGGCATGCATGATTCTGGCCGCCTCCATATACGGCTTTGCGCCTGCACAGCTGAGACGGTGGTGCACTCATGAGACGACGCCTCTCTCCGACTTGGAGGCGCGCCTGAAAAATGGGCCGTGCGAGGACGATGAACCCAAAGATACGAAGCGCGCTGACGCGCGGGGGGGTGCCAAGCGGCGGGAAGACAGGCTCCAAGGCTCTTACTGGCGACGATTTGAAAAAACAACCTCTCGGTTGCGCGGGGTGGTGGATGGTGTAGGTTTTCGCGTGACCCTCCATTTTTTCATCCTCGCTCTCTTTTCCATTCCGGCCCTCAGTTGTGTGGTTGCTCCATTTCTGAAGCCGGTGCGTTGACGGTGAGTCGTTTTACTTTTTAAAATTTCTGGCAGGCCGGAGTCCTGTATTGGCTGAGGCGCGTTCTGGAATGTTGAAGTCGCTGCTTGTGATGGTGCAGACGAAGGAATCGTCTTTGAAGCTGCCTCCGCGCACGCGGCGGTAGTTTTTATGGGCGTCCCAGCACCACTCTTGCACATTTCCGCTCATGTCCTGGAGGCCGAGTTCATTTGGCCACTTGGTTCCGACTGTCTGGGGTTCTGCGGTTTTGCTGTTTCCGGCGTGCCATGCGACGGCATCGAGTTCGCTGCTGCCGCTGTAGTCCGAGGCCTTGGAGGATACGCCACCCCGGGCGGCCCATTCCCATTCAAGTTCGGTGGGGAGGCGGTATCCATTGGCCTGGGGATTGATCTCGGGGGCCTGAGTGCCGGTTTTGTAGATCGCCCCGCCGCTTGTGGTGTAGACAGGAGTGAGTCCCTCGGACTCGCTTTTCAGGTTGCACCATTTGACGGCGTCATACCAAGTGATGTTTTGGACCGGGTGGTTATCGGCGGTTCCTTTTCCAGAATCCACAATGTCGTAGCCTTTGCTTGAGGCCATGGCGCGTGTCTTTTTCCACTCGCCCCAAGTTGTTTCGTAGCGGCTCATGTAGAAGTCTGGGACGGTCTTTTCGCCCAGTGGCGAGCTTGGCGGTAGCTTTCCGCCGAGAACGAATACCATTCCGGGATTGAATGCCGCGGTCACATCCAGAAGGAGAAGTTGGATGGAGCTGTTTCCCGCAGGGTCTTCGACATTGAAGATGATTTCTTCGTTGCCGGTGTTTGTCGGGGTGCCTGAGATTTCCCCTGTTGCTTCATTGAGCGAGAGGCCCGGCGGGAGCTTGCCGGATTGGATGGACCACTTGAGATTCGCGGAGCTGCCTCCTTTTGCGGAGAGTTTTGTATTGTAGGGAGTGTTCAGAATCGCGCCCGGCAGGCTTTTTTCCAAAATGCTCAAGGGTTCAGCTGCTGTGATGGCGAAGGTGAAGAGACCTGCGGCAGTTTGTCCATCCGCATCGGTGACTTGAATCGCCGCAGAGTAGTTCCCTGAGGTTCCCTTTGCAGGTTCTCCGGAGAGGACGCCTGTGTTGGCATCGAGGCGCAAGCCCGCAGGGAGCGGGGCGCGGGTCGACCAGGAGTAGGGCGATTTTCCTCCTTTGACGCGGAGTTCGGCTTTGAAGGGCTTGAACTCAACAGCGCGCGAATTGCGTGGTCCCGCAATTTGCATCGGCATTTCGCCCACCATTAGGTTGAAGGTGGCCTCGGCATTTGAGCCTTGAATGTCTGTTGCGGTGAGTGTGAACGAGTGGTTGCCAGCGACGGTGGGCGTTCCGGTGAGGCGTTCTTTCACGAGCAGGATGCCTGTGGGGAGTTGGCTTCCGGCTTTCAGCGCAACTTTTAGCGGAGGCAGTCCGCCGGAGGTTTCAATCTCCTGGTTGTAGGGGGCACCGAGGCGGGCCGACGGCAGGGATTGGGTGCTGATGGCCACAGGAAGCGGGTTTTCTGAAATCTCCGGCGGTGTCGAGGAGATCACAAGGACGAGATCCTTCCTGACCGGCGTTGATCCCGCATCCTCAGCTATAAGTGCGAATTGGAATGTCCCTTCGCTGCGCGGCTTGCCTTGAATACGCGCAGTGGTGGCATTGAAGCTCAAATAAAGCCCCGGAGGCAGGGTGCTTTCCGGAGCGAGGCGGATCGGGCGGGGGGAGAGTCCGCCTTTGAGCTGAAATGGCCACTTGAAATCTGCGCCCGGACGAGCAAGCGGGGCCGGTTCGTGGATGATCTCAAGGGGATCGGTGGTGATTGAAACAGGAATCGAGCGTGTCGATGGGAAGCCTGTGGTATCTGAGACACGGATCATGATGGTGCCCGTTTTCAGTTCACTCGGCGTGCCTGAAAGGACGCCCGTGGAGGCATCGAGGGAAAGTCCCCGTGGCAGGTCGCCTGTTGCCGACCATTTGTAAGGAGGCTCGCCCCCCGTGGCTGTGAAGGTCGCCGAGAGTGGCTCCTTCACTTTGCCAGAAATCAAAGCCGGATCTGGAGCGATTTCCATTCCGTGGGATGCGATTTCGAGATTGAAGGCCTGCTCACGACTGGACTTCGCGGCGGCATTTGAATCCTCCGCCACGATTGTGAATGCGAAGCTGCCTGCGGCTGATGGCGTGCCGGTGAGTTTGCCTTTTGCAAGTGTGAGGCCGGGCGGGAGCGTGCTGCCGGATTTGAGCGAAAGGCTTATTGGCAGGATGCCGCCGGTGGTTGCGATTTCGGCGTTGAAGGGAGATCCAGCCTTGGATGACGGCAGCGTAGTCGTGGTGATGGTCAATGGATCCGCCGTGGTGCGGATGGTGGCATTTTGGGTCACGGATTTGCGCTTGGCATCGGTTGCCTTCAAAACGAAATCGAACGAACCGGCGACCACTGGCTTTCCGCTGATCTCACCGCTGCTGGCATTGAGTGAAAGGCCCTTTGGCAACTGGCCTTGGACACTCCAAACAAGCGGCGGCACGCCTCCGGAGGCGATTGGGGTGATTGTCAGTGGCTCGTTGTATTTTCCTTCGACCGGAGGAATTTCAGCGAGTGAGAGATTGTAAGGCGCAACTGTGATGCTCACTTCGCCTTCGGCCTGCTGGGAGAGTGTGTCTTCGGCGATGACCTTGAAAGTGAAGGTGCCGGTGGCGGTTGGCTCGCCAACGATGCGACCATGCGGAGCGTATTCGCTGAGGAACATGCCTGGAGGAAGTTTGCTGCCCTCCGCCAACTCGAACTTGTAGGGAGGGATGCCGCCTTTGGCAGGAATCTGCCACAGGAAATCAGCTCCCGCCATGGCCGAGGGAGGTGCATCCGCCGGGATTGTGAGAGGATCCGCCGTGATGGAGAGTGGAATCGAGCGCGTTACCGGGAAGCCTTTGGAATCTGTGACGCGAATGGTGATGGTGCTGCTTGCGAGAGTTGAAGGGCTGCCTCCGAGGACACCGGTTGATGCGTTGATGAAAAGGCCGCGTGGCATGTCGCCTGTGGCCGACCATTTGTAAGGTGGCTCTCCACCTGTGGCGCTGAATGAGATCGAGAGGGGTTCTTTGACTTTGCCGGAAATGATGGCTGGCTCTGCGGCGATCTCCATGCCGTAGGAGGCGATCTCGAGACTGAATGTTTGTTCGACCTTGGATTTGGAGGAATTTGAATCCTCCGCCACGATGGTGAAAGTGAATGCACCTGCGGCTGATGGTGTGCCGGAGATTTTGTTTTTACCGAGGCTCAGACCGGCTGGCAGCTCGCTGCCTTTCTGAAGCGAGAGATTGACGGGAAGCACGCCTCCGGTGATCGGAATTTCCGCTGTGTAGGAAGTTCCAGCCTTCGCCGGGGGAAGTGTGGAAACGCCGATTACAACAGGGTCCACCGCAATCAGGAGAGTTGCGTTCTTGGTAGCTGATTTGAACTGGGAGTCGGTGACTTTGAAAACAACATCAAATGAACCTGCGGCGAGTGGGCTTCCCTCCAAGAAGCCGGTGCTTGGGTTGATGGTGAGACCTTTCGGGAGACCCCCAGGGACGCTCCAAGTCAGGGGAGGCACGCCGCCGCTGGCGTTCAGCGTGCTGGCGAGCGGTTCGCGATATTTTCCCTCGATGGGAGAAGAGATGTCCGAGATAGCGAGGTCGTATGGGAGGATGTTGAGTGTGAAATCCTGTTCGGCGGATTGGCCGAGGGAATCGGTGGCTGTGATTTTGATGGGATACGAACCCTCTGTCCGTGCCTTTCCAACAATGCGACCGGGCGGATTGTAAGTGCTCAGATACATGCCCGGCGGGAGACTGGACCCCGGCGCCAGAGCGAATTTGTAAGGGGGCACGCCGCCCTTCGCTTCGAGTTGCCAGAGTAGTTCAACGCCAACCATGTTGGAGGGTGGGGGAGTTTGCGAAAACTGGATCGGGTCGGTGGTGAAGGAAGTCGGAATCGAGCGCGTTGCGGGGAATCCTTTGGCGTCTACGACACGGATCGAGAGGGATGAGTTGTCGGGACGGACGGGTGTGCCGCTGAGAATGCCGGTTGCGCTATCGAGGCTGAGTCCGCGAGGAAGGCCATCCGGCGCGGACCATTTGAGGGGAGCTTCGCCGCCTGTCGCGGTGAAGGTGACTGCGAAAGGCTCTTGGACCTTGCCTGTCAGGATAGCGGGTTCGGAGCTTATCTCGAGGCCATAGGAGGCGATATCCAAGCTGAAAGACTGCGCGGCTGTGTTGCGAAGCGAAGGATTGGAGTCCTCGGCGAGCAAAGTGAACGAGAAGGATCCCGAGGCTTTTGGAGTGCCGGAAATCCTGCCATTCGCCAAAACCAAGCCAGTAGGCAGAGGCGTGTCTTTTTTAACGCTCCAGTGAATTGGCGGCACACCGCCTTGGGCTTCGAATTCCGCATCGTAGGCGAGGCCGGTTTTGCCAGAGGGGAGGACCGGGGCCGTTGAGATGACGATCTTGGGGGATGATGCATCGCCAACGACACTGCCGCCGCGCGCGATGCGGAAGCCGATGAACTGGAAGCCGAGCTCCGCGCTGCTGAAGTTGGTAAGATTCACGGCACAGTCGGATGCCGCTCCATACCATGCCCCACCACGGATGCCACGAAATGGTCCATTAGCTTGATCTCCCGACCACTCGGCGACATTTCCGCTCATGTCATGGAAGCCGAGTTCATTGGCCTCCTTCAGTCCCACGGGCCAAGTGCCACGACCGTCCGACATGTCCTGCTTGGCTCCTGCCGAGTTGTTCCAGTTCCAGGCGACCTTGTTCAAATCATTGCCGCCGCTGTAGGTGAATCCCTGACTCGCTGAACCGCCGCGCGCCGCCCATTCCCACTCCGCGCCGCCCGGGAGCCTGTAGCCATTGGCTTTTGGATTGATGCCGGGAACGACATTTCCTGTTTTAAAAATCTCGCCCTTGCTGAGGTAAACCGGCTCGAGGCCTTCCATCTCGCTCTTTGCGTTGCACCATTTCAAAGCATCGAACCAGCTGATTCCTTGCACGGGGTGGTCTGGCAGAGCGTTTGCGGGGGCTTTTTTGATGTCGTATCCCTTGGTCTCCGCAAAAGCGCGCACGGCCTGCCATTCGCTCCATGTGGTTTCCGTTTTGCCTAGGGAAAAAGATTCGAGCATCGTGCCTTTGAAAGGCGATCCGTCAGGCAAAACTCCGCCCTGCACGGAGATCATTTTTCCCGGCTCGTTGCCGGCGTGAACACTAAAAGTAAAACCTACGAGAAGGAGCAGGGTTGGCCATGAAATACGCATGGCGTTTGATAAAGGAGTCGGGCCATTTGTCTCAAGACTTTAAACACGGCCAAGGCCGGTTTGCTCAGGCTGGCAGATGGAGCAGCCTGCCGCACTGAGGGCATGAAACGATGGATTTGTCGGAGCGGAGTGCGAGGCTTGTTTGGGCGGTGATCTTCATGTGGCAGCCTGTGCAGACATCGTGCTCCACAGACACAACAGCGCGGGCGTTTTTTGTTTCGAAAAGGCGCTCGTAGCTTTCGAGAAGCTCCTCATCGATTCCCTCAACCGCTGAAGCACGGCTTTTCTGCACCTCTTCGATGCGGGTTTTCAAATTGCCTTCCTTTTCCCGCAGGAGTGCGATCTGGCCTTCCAAGCGGGCTTTTTCGTCGGCATGGGTCTTGTCGGCGGCGGCGATTTGGGGAGCTAGGCTATCGGCTTCCTCCATCAAAGTGAGTTCCTTGTCCTCAATTTGGGCGATGAGGTTTTCGACATTGGAAATCTCATGCGAGAGGGCGGTGTATTCCTCGTTTTTGCGCGTCTGGAGTTGCTGGGTTTTGTAGCGAGCGATCTGATCGCGCTTGGATGCCGCTTCTCCTTGAAGGGATTTTTTTTCGACTTCTATGGCCTTGGCTCGCGTGCACGCAAGATCGAGCCGGGCTGCCGAATCGGCAATTAGTTTTTGTTTCGAGGCGATTTCTGTCGGCACAGCCTGAAGTTCAAGTCGGAGGGTGCGGAGCTTTTGATCGCGGTCTTGGAGGGCGAGGAGTCTTTCGATGGCATCGAGCATGCGAACAGCATGTGGTGCTCGAGAGAATTTATCCAGCAATCAAAAGGATTTCTTCACGATTCAGAAACTGACAGCATCCCAATCAATATGTCTCAAGGAATCTGTTTTCTGGTGGGTGCCGGGCCTGGCGATCCGCTTCTGCTCACGCTGAAGGGGCGCGAATGCATCGAGCGCGCCGATGTGCTCGTTTACGATTACCTCTGCAATCCCCAACTTCTGCGGCACGCACGATCTGGCGTTGAAAAAATCTATGTCGGTAAAAAAGCCGGCGCTCACACCATGAGGCAGGAGGAGATCAATGCGCTGATCGTTGCAAAGACTCTCGAGGGCAAAACAGTGACCCGCCTCAAGGGTGGAGATCCTTTTTTATTCGGACGGGGCGGCGAGGAGGCCGAGATGCTTCAAGAGGCGGGTTGTCGTTTTGAAATTGTGCCAGGGGTTACATCGGCTATTTCGGGGCCTGCCTATGCCGGTATTCCGGTGACGCATCGAGCCCACAACACCATGCTGACCATTTTCACGGGGCATGAGGATCCGACCAAAGTGGAGTCTTCGATCGACTACAAGGCGCTTGCCTCGACGCCTGGAACCAAAGTCATGCTGATGGGAATCGACCGTTTGGCAACGATCACGGCTGGTTTGCATGAGGCGGGTATGACAGCAGAAACCCCTGTGGCCTTGGTGCGATGGGCGACGACAGCCCGGCAGGAAACGCTCGTGGGGACGCTGGCGGATATTGCGGAGAGGGCCTTAGCCGCTTCATTCAAAGCACCGGCGGTCGCTGTTTTTGGCGATGTCGTTTCGCTTCGCGGCAAGCTGAATTGGTTTGAAACCCTGCCGCTCTTTGGCAAACGGATCGCGGTGACTCGCACCCGCCAGCAAGCCGGCGAGCTTGTGAACCGCCTCCGGGAACTTGGTGCCGATGCCTTTGAAATGCCGACGATCCGAATCGAACCTGCTCCAAACAAAAGGGAGTTCTATGAATCCGTCGCCTATGCCCACGGCTACGATTGGCTCATTTTTACGAGCCCAAATGGCGTGGATGCCTTCTTCAATGCCTTCTTTGAAATTTACCGCGATGCCCGTGATCTCGGCGCAGTGCGCATCGCAGCCATCGGGCCTGCCACCGCTGCGCGTGTGAACGCCTTCCATCTCCAAGTGGATGTGCAGCCTGAAAAATATGTGGCCGAGGAAATCATTAAGGCCCTGCAAAAGGAAACGAGCCTCGACAATGTCAAAATCCTCCTTGCCCGCGCGGAAGGTGCCCGCGATGTCCTGCCCAAGGAACTCAATCGTCTCGGAGCAATCATCGACGAGGCCATTGCCTACCGCACGGTCCCCGAAACCTCCGACGAGTCGGGAGGCCTTGAACGCTACAAGGCTGAAGGGGCGGACATGGTCACTTTCACCAGTTCCTCGACGGCAGAAAATTTTCATGCACTCCAGTTGCCGCCTTGCGAGGGCGTGAAATTTGCGAGCATCGGACCGGTCACTTCAAAAACCATGCGCGAGTTTAAAATGCCCGTCGATATGGAGGCTAAAGTTCACGACATCCCCGGGCTCGTTGCTGGCATTTTGGAATTTTACTCAAAAAAATAATCTCGCGCGCATCTTCGATAGGTTGAAGTGCGTAGTTATCTAAAAGCTCCACTAATGATCTCCGACATCACAGACTCTTTTTTTTCGGTCATGGAATCTCCATCACCTTCGCTGACCCTCTCGGCTGCCGAGCGCATTTTTGAAAATACCCTCGGCCGCATATCCGCAGAGCCCGCCCGTGTTCGCACGGACGCCGAAGGCAGGATCACCGAGATCAATCCCGCCTTCTCCGGCTTGTGTGGATACCAATTTGAGGAAGTCCGTGGCCGCAAACCGGGGTCACTCCTCCAAGGGCCAGCCACCACTCCAGAATCTATCCTCGATCTCAGGGAGGCCATTCGTGACCGTAAAAAATGCTGCGTGGAGATGTTGAACTACCACAAAAACCACAGCACCTACCGAGTCCAAATCGATCTCTCGCCTCAATTCAATATCCTTGGCGAGCTTGAGGGATTCGAGGCTGTGGAGCACAAGCTCGACTAATCTCGCTCGCCCGCATCTGGGCTTCTAAAGCGTGCTTGCGGGTGTATCGCTTGCGAAACTCCAGCAAAATGCCAATTCTTTTTCCGTGCGATTGATGAGCCGCAAACGAAATCCAAGACACTGACCCTTGACGGCACTTATACCAAAAGCTGAATGCTTTTGGACTTACTGTAGCGGCGGTCTATGACCGCCGATGGTTAACGACTTCGTCGCTCATAGAGACGCCGCTACAAGTGAAAACGTATCGCTCAAATTCATACTTCAACTATGCGTGCGGGGGTGTAAAGTTTCTTCTGTAATTAGGCTCTTCACGATCTGAGTGCCCTTTCCGGGGCCGACGGAGTGAAGGCGAGCGTAGCGAGCCGAGCGCAGTCGGCCCCGGAAAGGGCTTGCGCGAAGT
>JBIJAV010000016.1:0-70007 GCA_044345595.1 Terrimicrobiaceae bacterium | reverse complement strand
ATGGTTTCTTTCGGGGCATGAGGAGAGAAGGATGAATTATGAAGGATGAACTGCCTTCTTAAACTCCAGCGTGAGGTGCACATCGTTCCAGCGATTGCCGACGGGAGCTTTTCCACCTTCGGGGTCGGTGCTGGGCTCGTTGTCGCACCAGAACCACGGGTAGTCGGATTTGGGGCGCTGGGGTTCTTTGCCTCGGTCCTTGTCCCATTTGATGTTGGGCTTGGAGCGCAGGATGCCGGCTCCGCGTTTGCCGAGATCCTTGGCGGTGAGGAAGGGGCGGATGTTAAGGCGGACGCCGTCGTTGAGGTCGGGGTTCCAGCCGATGGCTTGGGCTTTGAGGGGCTTCCAGCGGATGAAGATGTCGTAGGGGGCCTCGCCTTCGAGGATTTTGACCAGTTCGGCCTGCAGGGCTTGGGCGGCGCCGAGGCGTTCGGCGGCTCCGGGTTTGTCGGCCTTGGCGTCGGATTCCTGGGTGTGAATCCAGTTGCCAAGGTAGGTGTAGGTGAGTTTCTGGAGCGTGGCGTGGTCGAGCTTGTGGTAGTTTACGATCGCGCTGAAGCCATCCTTGCGGCCGTCCCAAACGTGCCAGAGGAAGGGGCGTTGGTGAAACAGCTTCGCGTGCTGCTCGAAGAACTCGTCGCGCAGCCAGTCTTCGAGAGTCGTGGGTTTCGCGCCAGTGGCGGCGAGGAGTTTGCGCTCATCGAAACTACCGAGCGCCGCAGCCAAGAGCGCACGGAGGCGGGCGGCGGCAGGTTGCTCGCGGTTGATGGCGGGAAGGCAGACGATGCCATCGTCATCCGCCAGCGTTTCCAGACCATCCGAGCCGAGCGCCGGGGAATCGGGAAAACTTGAACCGGTCTGGCGCGGCCAATGGTAGCCGAGCAACCGCGCCACGGCCACGTGCAACGGCTGCTCTGCCCCGGCAGGGTGGCCGTTGAACAGCCATTGCGTCGGGTCGCTGGAAAACGGCTTCGGCAATCCGTGCGGATATTTCTCCGCCGCCACTTTCTGCCAGTGCGCCAGGTCGAAGGGGACTTTGACGAGGGTTGCATTAGCAACCTGTGTCTTTTGGTTGATCTTCCGAACTTCACGCAAGAACTCGGGTGCGGATACAAAGCACCAGATCGCGCCAAGGTGAGACGGATTCTTTGGGACTATTGCAGCCGCACTATTGTCAAAAAGAGTGCCGAGATACAGGCCGGCAGGTAACCGACCAAGCCAAGCGCAAGCGATGCCGTTCTTCCCCCAGGCTGAACGGCCTCGTATAGTTGCCTCAGGAGAATTGGCAAGAGCGCCATTGCCGTCGTCCCATTTCACAGCGAAGTGCAGCCCAGTGTAGAGACCCACTCCATCTGGTGAACTTTGATGTGCGACCCATCCGTTTCCGAGTCTCTCAATCTCCCAAAACAACTTTCTAAAGATAACGATGTCCGCCAAGCCACAGCCCTGCAGAGACTCTGCGTAATTCAACAGAAGTGGCAAGTTCGAGACTTCTCCGAAGATTATTGTCGCATCTGGATTCTTAAGGAGAGCTGCCTGCCTAAAGTTGACGAGTGGCTTAGCTTTCAGAAGACGGCTCTTCTCCTCTGCATATATGGGCTGCTCTCCCCGCTGTGCCGCCACATCAACTGCACAAGCACAATCATGGGCTTGCGTGGGGAGTCTATTCTTCAAAGATATTAATGCGGTGAAGCCGCCAGCTGCGGCCGTGCTCTCAAAGCCATGCTCACCAAGACGAGCGACGATATTCCACTCAGCGGTCTTCAGAAGCTTGGCCCGGAGATCCTTGAAGGAGCCAAGAAAGAGAGGGTTCTGAGGTAGGACCACTGCAACGGACGCATCAGGCGAGCAGAAACTCAGACAACGCTCAAGGAAGCAAGTCGCAAGGTCAGCCTTAGACAGTGGATACGAGTTTTCGCAGAATGTAGCGAGCGAACTGTCCTGCTTTCTTCGGCCCAAGAACGGCACGTTGGTGGCGACAAGCGTGAACTGGCCGCCGAGAATTTCCGCCGCTTTGGCTAGGCCGCGCGCGGTCACAGCCATTTCATGCGCAGTGTCGTCCTTGGTCTCCTGCGTCAGCGCCTTTTCCATCAGCGGCTGGAGTTCATGATACGCGGCCACCAGCAAATCGCCCTCGCCAGCGCGCGGGTTGATGAGGCTGCCCAGCACTGGAGCGTTTTTGAACAAGGAGTGGAGTTTCTCCATGCCGCGTTGGAGTTTTTGGTTCTCTCCAGCCAAGGCGACCCAGTCTTTTAGTTGGGCGGCTGGAGCCAGTCCACAGCAGGCGACATGAAGCGGAGGCAGGGCGCGGTAGCCACCGTGCTTCCAGGCGGTGAGGGCGAGATTGAACGCACCGATCTGGCAGCAGCGGGGGTCGAGTTCCAGCCCGTGGATGTTGTCGCGCAGGACGGCGTGGATCGCCACGGTGGCGGAGAGTTTCTCCTCCTCCATCCGCAAGCGGGCAAGCAGGGGCAGAGCAAAGACCGGGAAGTGGCCCGAGCCCATGCAGGGATCGAGAAACTTGATCTCAGCCGCCGTCTTGGGCCAGCCCCCGAAAGTCCCAGCAGCGGGTTTCCAAGTCTTCGTCGCCTCGTCTTGGATGAAGCGGAGGTAGGTCCAGGTGACTCCGATGCCATCGCGCACAGGCAGAGCCGCCTTCGCCCGAGCCCCGGCTTCGTCGGCCGACACGATGGGGCCGAGTTTTCCCGCCCACCAGGCTCCGAGCGTATTGTGGAGAAGGAACTCGACCATGTAGTCCTCGGTGAAGAGCTGGGTGACGGGAGAAATCTCCTCGGCCCCGATTTTCTTCCCTGATGCGTTGACCTCGTCTTTGCGCTGGGCTTGCCAGAACTGGTAGGTCCAACCGAGGGAGTCATCGGCAGTGAAGACTTCAGCGGGCAGGGAATCGAGAATGCGCTTTAATTCGACCTGGTCGCGCTGGGCGATGGGGAGATCGAAGATCGGGTCATCGGAGCGGAAAATGCCTGGTAGGGTGCGACTGGAAAAGCGGCAGGCGAGGTCGAAGCCATCTTTCGCACCCAGCTCCGGGGCGAGTTCGTCGCAGTCCGCCAGAGTTACTGGAACATTTCCCTGCTCGTCGTCTGTATGGAGCAGGTTGTTCTCCGCAAGGAATCGGGTGAAGAGGAGACGGTGCCACTGCTCATAGGCGGCATCCTCTGTGAGGCGCTTGATTTCCTGAGTCTGCTTGGCGGCATCGCGCTCGTCACCCAAGGCACGGCCACGGGCGCGGAGGCGATTGCGCAGCAGGCGTTGATCGACCGACATGTGGGGGCGGTATTCCTTCTCGTGGACGGCGAGATTCTCCAGGGCGGCGCGGCAGGCGTCCTCGGATGCTGTGCGGGCTGCGAGAGTGGCGCGGGCGAGTTGGTTGCGGAGTTCTTTGGAGATGGAAGGCATAAGAAAAAGCTGAAATGGGAAAGTTAAGAGGCCGCAGGCGGAGAGGACCAGAGCGCCAGAGATCTCCAGTTGGTCGGGAACCCCATGTGTGGTGGCGCGTCGAGCGCGAACTGCTCGTCGAATGTTTTTGGATCTATGGGAGTCAAAAACACTTTTCCCCGGAAAAAAGTAACCCGCCAGTTTGAGCATGCTTGCGCAGAGGCTTGGCGGGTATTGTTGTGCGCAACGTATGAGGCCACCGCAACGTGGGCAAGTGGCAAATTGGAACCAAGAGGGCTTGGGTAATCTTCAGGCGAGCGCATGGGGTTCAGACGATGGCCGGTCCGTCTTGAATGGCGGACTGGATGGTGGCCTTGGCCTTTGCGAGCCAGGCTTCGAGCTCGGCCTCGGTTTTGATCGTGGCGTTCGGCAAGGAGACGCGGCGGGCCTTGGGCTCGGCTGCCTTGATAGCGGCAGCGAGGGCCTGCTGACACCGCGTGTGGATGGCATCTGTGTGGGTCTGCCAGGAGGCGGGGCTGCAGGCTTGCAGTGCGGCCAGCAAATCGCTGTCGGAACCAATGGGAGGTGTCGAGCGGCTCGTCGCACCGGCCTCGTTCAGGAGAGTGGTTTTTTGCTCGGGCAACAGGGCGCTCCAGTTGCCATGGACATCGAGGTTGGTGATTTCCTTGGCAAGGGTCTTCTCATGCGTGGCATGGGCCTCGTGGAGTGCGGTGCGCAGAGCCGCTCCGATAGCTTGGCGAATAGGGATGACCGGCTCGGGATCATCGAGCAGAGAGCGATGGGAGCGGATCGCCTCCAGAGCGTCGCGCTGGGAAGATGCGAGAGCGAGGCCCGCCTCCTCAGCATGGCGAAGGAGATTCTCCGCACAGTGGAAATCTGGCATTCGCAGGGCAATGGCACTGCCGAGCCTCTTCCACTCGGCAATATGCCCGGTGAGGGCATCCGCCTCGGAAAAGAGGCGGTGAAGGAGGTCGTTGCCATTGAGACCCGAGAGGTCTGCCAGAACGGCAGGGCGAGGAGTCTCTGGAGCTGGAGCTTCCCCACCAGCGCTGGCGGCCAGATTTTTGAGTGCATTAACGAACGCAGGAGCGGCTGCTGCCTCGTCGCCTGGTTGGAAGGCGTGGCCTGCTTCCTGATAAAGTTTGCGGATGCGAAGCTTCTGAACAGCGGTGAGAACGGGATTCTGCACCCGGTAGTCAGCTTGGCCGATCTTGCGTTGATCGAGCTCGGAGAGTTTAGCGGGTTGCCCATTCAGGCGGGCAGCCAGGTGGCCGCTCTCCAGGAGAGTCGCGAGACAGGCATCGAGGCATTCTTTCGGCCAGCCATAGGGAGCGGCTGTGTAGGTGCCATAGATATCGCTGCCCTTTTTACCTGCGCCGATGTGACGAATGATCTCGGCTGCGACAGGGTGCTTGTCAGGATCGCCGCTGTAGCCGACGGCAGTGAGTGAGCCCGCATTGCCCTCGCGGGCTTTTTTGTAAACCGTGGCCCAGTTTGCGGAGTCGGCCTGTGGGAACTTGGGATAGAGGCTGCCCAGCGCAGAGGTGCAGGCGGATTCCACAGCCTCTTTCAAAGTAACAACGGGCAATTCCTGACCGCCTGAGAGGAAGACACGGGCGCCGGAGAGAACATCCGCGATCTGAAGATCTGTCTTCGAAGTTTCCGTCGCTTTCCTGGTTTCCATCGCCCCACGGGCTTCGATGCCTTCCGGGCTGGTGGGATTGCCTTTGAAGTGAATGGTCTCCTCCGCAGCCATGGCGGCAGAAATCGAAGATTTCAACTCATCGGTTTTGGATTTCGGGACGAGCACATGAACGGTGGGGTCGTCTGTGCTGCGCTTTTGGATATCGAGGATGATCGAGCCTTCGGCTTCTGAAAAACCGTCGCGAATCCAGACGACAAGCCCGCTGGAGGCCGGAGGGTTCTCAGCGCCATGGTGGATGGTGAGGGTGCGCTTCTCCCTGGCTGCACCTTGTAAAATGGAAATGCTCGCAATCTCCTTTTGAATGGCCTGCGAGAGGAGTTGCCCGCGCTTTGCGGCGATTTGCGGGTCGTTATTGCGGATCGAGGTCTGGCGGCTGCGGAACTCGCCTTCCCAAGCTGCGCCCTCAGTGGTCTGGAGGCGATACTCGCCGTCCACCTGCATCAACACGCCCTCTTCGGAGAGCTTGGTAAGCAGCTCAGGAACCCGGCTGCGAATCACGGCGCCAGATTTATCGAGATCATCCGTCAAAAGATCGGCGATGTGCTCGGCATCGGCGCGGACACCAATATCCATGCCGGAGCGGGGAAGTTTATTGATGAGAAAAACGAGCGAGCAAATGCGAGCCCGCAGGGGCCCGGATTCAAGTGTCTTCTGGGTCTCGATAATTTCCTGAAAGCGTTTTTGCATTTCGCCTGAGATGACGAGGTCTGTGGCGAGTTGCTCGTATACAAAATCGCCAGGGATCACTGTGCCGACTGGCGCATCCGCAACGGCGCGGCAGGCTTCATGTGTGACGCGGAGTTGGGTTCGCATCTGGGCGGTCGTGCCTGTGGGATCGACGCTGTGCAGGACATGCTCCCAGAAACGACGGCGCACGGGCAGCAGCGGGTAGTCCTGCACATAGGCATCCTGGTCGTCCGTGCGTGTGGCGATCTTGGTTGTCTTGAGCTGGCGGCTGATCTCGCCGGAATGCTTCGAGACAAGCTGCTCGATATCCGATTTCCTGGCCGGATTTTTGCGAAGGACCACCGTGCGGACGACCTTCTCGACATCGTTGTCCTTGAGATGGGTCTTGATCGGAAACCGCCCCATCAATTTTTGAAGGGCCGGGGCATCGGTCAATGCACTCTGGCCAGTGCCGATCAGCAAGACACGACCGTCGAGTTCCTTCTGGAAGGCCTCGGCAACCTCCTGGACATCGTTGGAAAGATTGGGGTCGTTATTAATGAATTGCTGCACTTCATCGAGAACGATGACGGTGCAAGGCAGCGCCTTGCCCGTGGTGAGT
This sequence comes from Terrimicrobiaceae bacterium, assembly GCA_044345595.1. Classification (GTDB taxonomy): domain Bacteria; phylum Verrucomicrobiota; class Verrucomicrobiia; order Chthoniobacterales; family Terrimicrobiaceae; genus UBA967. The sequence continues at coordinate 63,597 of JBIJAV010000016.1, read as the reverse complement.
GCCCTGCGGATGAGCATAATCATCTCCCCAACGGAAACCTGCGCAATTTTAGGAGGGTATTGCGCTATAATGGCGGCAGCTACGCTCTTTGTGTCGCCCAAGTGCGGGTGGGTCGCCAGATAGGCCTCGTGGAGGGTTTTTGAAGTGTAAAAGCGACCGAACTCGTTATCAGGATTGCCCCCGGCATTTGTGATGTGGGTGCGTAGGGCTTCCAAGGTGCCGTCATCACGCAAATCCAGTATCAGGCGAGCCCCGCTCACATCCTCAGGCAGACCAACGGAGAGAAAAATGATGCCTAAAACTCGCAAACGCACATCGCCCCGGCCCGCTTTCAGCGTTCCCCCCGCGCTATGCAATCCGCCTCCTCGTTTGCCAAGGGTGGAGAGTTCTTTGAGGAGCTCCAGCACATCCGGAGGGAGCGTAGCCAAACTGCGAGCGGTTGTTCCGTCAGCAAACGGGTGGTCGACCCATAGATAGCGGAGGACTTTGACAAGATGGGATTTGCCGCTGCCGTAAAAGCCGCTGATCCAGGCGCCGGCTTGTTCCTTGCCGAATTTATCCAAATAGGCCTGGAGCATTTTGACGAGGCCCGTCTTGTATTCACCATCACAGACGAATGTCTCCAGCTCGTAGCGCAGGGTGGTAAGGTCGGCGTCGTTGTTGCTGGATACACCTTCGTTGGCGAGGTGCCAGGAGAGCGGGTCTTTGTGGAAGAAGTCGCGGTTTTTCATGATTCTGCAAGAATGGGAACGGCTAAATAATCCCAGCCGTCACGGGCTCCTAAAAAGCGGTAGGTATTTCCTTCCCTCTCTCCTGGAAAAAAGATCAGGAGAACACCAGGGAAGCCTTTGCCAAGATGCTCGATGAGCTGGGAAATATGGACAAAATCAAAGAGCTCCATAAGCCCAGCGATCGCAAAAACAGTCCGCTCCCGCTGGTCATTGGGAATGCTCTCAACAGCGGCGGATATCCTCTCGCGCAATAAATCAAGCAAGCCAGATTCGGCATAAGATTCTAAAATTGCGGGAGTCTCCAGGCATGTTTCCCGCTCGTCATCCTCCAGGCTGTCCACCCACTCGGTAAAGCTGCCGTCCAAGGAAATGAGCTGCCAATTTAAGCCAACATCACGCGTTGAAATTTCAAATTCGGGAAGCCTGGGAACAAGTCTGCGCTCCTCATCAGGAGCATAAACAACAAACCAACTGCGTTGGCTCAAGGGCAGCCCCGAACGCAATGGAAGCGCTACATGCTTTCGAAAGGATGTCAGAAGTTGATCAATGCGCGCCATGGATAAGAGAGAGTTCGTTTGGGGTCAGAAGTTGTGAAAAATCAATTTCTGTAACGCCGCCGCCGGCGCGGAGTCGCAGCAGGCCCATCGCCGAGCCGGAGCGAAGATGTGTGAGCACCGAGCCTGCGTCTGCAGCTACTAATTTTGTAAAAATGGAATCGATGAGGTAGTCACCCCGCAAGCCGCTCAACCACCCGGCAAACATCGCATAACAAACCGCTCCTGTTCCTGCATGCGGCAAAGCGCGGATTTTTTTGTTGCGACCTTCCAGGTGTCCACACGCGGTCCAGGAAGTATTCACATTTTGAGCCAGTGATTTTTTCATCGCCTCGCTGAATCGATCCGGGAAGCTGCTTTCGAGATGCTGCTCCATTTCGGTGCGAGGTATGACATCTCCAGGGTTTTTTTGAATAATCAGCTCAAAACTGCTCCTCAGCTGGGCATCTCTGCAGAAAACGCAAACCACCGCCATAAGCGGAAAGGATGAGGAATCCAGCGCGCCGATGTGTCGCAAAACGCGAAAAAGCGCCTGCTCCTGATCCAGACCATAAAGCTCCACAAGGTGACGGTAGCTTTTTTGGCGGCTTGAGAGAGTGGGTTTTCCTAAAAGATTGTCACTCTCGATGGCTGTCTGAAAATCGTTCCTGGTGGCGGTAATCGGGAAAGCGGCCTGCAACTGGGTCATCTCATCCAGCATCATGGAACGGGCCATGTGCCCACCAGTGCGATTGGCTGAGAAACCGAAAGGTTCGAGGGATTTTGATGTGAATATAGCGCTCAAAAGAAGTAGTCAGCCGTGCGTATTGTCATTTTGTGAAGGGGTGTTGTGAAAGTTTGATAGAAAAGCTTGAGGGGATTGCGCACATCGCATGCTTTTTAGCTTATTTTGCGGCACCGGGCAATGGAGTTGATGAGAATTTTGGATTATGGAGGGGGGCGAAACAGATTTTGGATTCATTCAGCATTTTTTCTCCGCCTCATAATTTCCAAGCACCGGCTCGCTGGGGCGAGTGATGATGGATTTTGAATTGTGGATTTTCGATTCATTCTGGGTTTTTCTGCGCTTCGAAATTACCGATAACTTCTCCTATGACGACCTTGTAATTGAGGTTCCCGTGATCGAGGTCTACATCAGGTAGAAAATCCTCGTCCAGCGAACCGAGAAGCGCTGGCACATCAGACTCATTCCATCCCCCGTCCTTGAGCAAAATCACGGTTCCAGCAACGGTCCCGCTGGCGAGGTAGTGGAGATCGACTGCGGCAACATCCTTGCCCTCGCGCTGTGCGAGGAAGCGCTCGGATGAGGCCGTGCGGAGTGTGCGTTTCCAAGAAAGATTCATGAAGTGAGGAGGAGTTTTGTAGCGGCGATCCCAACTGGAACAGCAGCGATAAGGATAAGGCAACCAGCACCAGATTTGCGATAGCCAACTCCCGTCCCAGGGATGCTGAAGCTCGTATATTTTTTCCCACGCGCCGTTGTGCCAACGCGGAATCCGCGACCACCGACAGAATAGCCCACGCCGGACTTGCTCAAATTCACTCTGAACGGCCCGAGGTTCACGGATTTGCGATAGTAGAAAGCCATGGGAGTCGTTTTAGGAAGTCAGACAATAGTAAAGGAAACTACAGCGGGTCGAGTCTGCATTGGAAAAAATCGGCTTTCGCTATCGATAAAAAAGAGAGTTCGATTTCTCATGGACAAAGGCGAACTCCTCCTGCTTCGCAAAACAAGGTTGGATGAGGCTCTGCGGGTGAATGCGATTCATGACTGCGTCGATGATGTGTAGGATTTGTGTGATCATTTTGCTAAAAATTCATGAGCCTTGGATTTCGATGCGGATGTTTTCATTCAGTTCGTTTAACCGATGCTGAAGGCAGGCGATGGTGGCGAGGTCTGGCGCGCGCACATAGGTGAGGTTCGAGCCAGGCCGGTCGCCCTCGATGAAGCTGAGATTGCCAAGCGGATCGCCTGTGCTTCGGATGTCCTCGGGACACAGGGGCAGGTCGTTGAGGTAATGATATGCGAGAGCCATCGGGCTTTCGCGCATCTCAAAATCCCAGTCCATGTAAAAATCCAATGCTCCGCCATCGATAGGCTCGTTCAATGGCACTTCGGGCTCCTCCTCACCCTCCGAGCGGTCCCATGCGAAGTATTGCTCTAGGAAGTCGGTCCGCTCCTCGTCATCGTTCATATCCACGCTCCGGCTCTCGATGAACTCCTGCCATGTCGGCAAATCTGGCTCGGCATCAGGATCGCCGAAATGAAGCGTGTAGTCGCCGTAGTCGTAAACGGCATAAAGCATCGAGGCATTCTTGGATTGCGGTGGGATGATGAGTGGCTGCCCGCCAAGCACACAGGTATCCCGGATGAGCCGCGCAATGGGCGCTGGAATGATGACCGAACCGGCTGCAAGGCCGCATAGGGAAAGGAAATCGCGTCGTTTCATATCGACGAAAAGCGTGAATCTTCGGAGGAGACCGGACAACGCACCGAAGTGTCATAGGTAGATCGCAGCGTGTCATAGGATCCGGATGAAAAAATGCACCGTGCCATCCTGTCATTGTTTTGATGCGAGATGGTGAATTGTGACTTTTGTTGAACAAAAAGAAACTCGCTCTGCCATGCAGAAGAGCCTCTGGATTGGCTCTGCGGGTGAATGCGAGTGAGTGAGGTCTCGATGATATGTAGGATTTTGGTGATCATTTCACCGCAAGCCTAACAACCCCGGTCGGACATCTGCTGGGGGAGGAAAAAGAATAATGCGGATTCTTTCACCCTTCCGACCAGCAAAGAAAAACGCCCTGACATCGCTTTTTGAAGGCGAGTCAGGGCGGTTGGTTATTCTTCCTTGGCCAGTAATGAGGCATCCTCATCCCACGGGATCTCTTTGCCCAATCCGGCCAGCAACTCGGCGGACTTGTCGAGGCACTTTCTCCAGCCTCCCAGTTTGCCTGGTTGCATTCTTGTGGACCTGAGGAAGCGCAATTCCCTATCAGCTGCGCAGCGCTTCCAAACCTCGCGCTCCTCATCGGGTGTGAGTTCGCGGAGTTTTGGCAATCCCATTTTCATCTGGAAAAGGGATTTTCTGGCTCGACTGCAAACCTCGGAAAGAACTCCGAGATTGATGCGGAAGAGCTCGCGCTCGCTGCTGCCTTCCTGCCAGACGGAGAATTCGCCAAGCAGTGAGCAGACGCGGATGCGGGTGCCGTTTCGTTGAGTGAAACGCCAGACAAGAATTTGGCTGGACGCTTCGTTTTTCCCGAACTCCGAGAGAGCCGGGACCGACGCTGTTTTTGATTTTTCAAGGATCATATTTCTGCTGATCCTCAGAATCCCCGAACCCTTTATGGGCGCGGCTCTCCTGTGGAGCAGATCGAAAAAGTCCCAAGAAAAATCAGTGTCGGTGGTGCATGGTAAGTGAGAGGCGAAAGGTCGCCCAATCGTTCAAATAATGTATCAGATTTTTTCGGAAAAACCAACCCCTATGACACACGAAATTTTTGTCTTCAGCGGAATGTGGACATGCGAGTCCGCACTGTCCCCTCAAGCTGGATGCGGCTTTGGCCATTGCGACTCACTAAGGTGATGCGATCTCCCGAAAAACGAAAAACAGCGTCCTGCTGGAATTCCGCACACAAGCGTAGCGCTGTTTGTTCATCACATGAAATTCCCCAACCAGGCTCGGCATGGAGTCTATCAGGTGAACCACCGGTAACTCGAAAATGGGTTAAGCCCTGATTTTTTAAAAGCTGCTCCAACTTTTCATCGGCAGCTTTGTTGAATGAATCTGCGTGGATTTGGGAATCAGGATTCCAAGCTGTGACGACCCAGAAATCTTGGATGCCTGGCTGCGGGGTAAAATCAAAAACGGTATGCTGGAATTCTTCTTTCATAAATGGAGGGGAACTGCGCTGGGCTTTAAACAAGAAGGTCCCCATGAGCCTAGTTGTTTTGATCCACGATGCACATTCGAGCCATTTATTTTTGCAGGCCGTATAACGGATGACGGAATGTTTTTTATGTGTGTTGCGGAACCAGTCGGTAATCGCTGAGGGGTCGTTTATGTAATTTGCCATCGAATTACGCGATAAAGTTCCCCCCAGGTTCCCCCTAGTTCCCCCTTTCAGTTGAAGTGCGCTGTCTTGTGCCGCTCTCGATTAGATGGGTTTTATTTTTTACCTTCGATTATGTATCAAGGACGCGCGCGGCTAAAGGCCCGGAGGGGGGACCCCTGCCGTCACCTTCCCATGAGAAAAGGATGCTTCTTCGGCGAGCACGCCTTGTGATGGCTCACGCTGCGAGCTGCGGCTGCGGCACAACAAGAGGCGGCAGTGCGTGAGGTGAGCAGAGCAGCGCCAGATCGAGCCCAAGGCTCTTTGCTTTGGTGGGCTGCTGAAAGGCCTCCACACCTTTCTTGGCTTGCTCCACCACGGTCTTCCACTGCGGGAGCAGCTTCTGAATGGCTTCAATACGGTCGTATTTCACCTCTGTCTCATAGGCTTCCTGGATGCGATCTAGCCACACAGCAGCTTCTCCCAGGATGCGCTGGTTGAAATGATCGGGCGATGGAAGGACCTGCAGCCCGCCGCCCAATTGGGAGCGGCCTTCGCGGGGTTGGGTTCTCTCTTCCTGTCGCCCATAGCGCCACTTTTCCAGCTTGCATCTACTCGATACCGTCTCCCGATTGATCCCATATTTCAGCGCCAGCTCCCGGCAAGTCGTCTTGCTGGTCTGATACTCAAGCCGGATGTCACGCCAGATAGTCTCAGGAAGCTTCTGATTCATCAGCAAACATATCACAAACAGTGGACTAAGCAAATTCGCCTCGGATTAAGTCGAAGCCCCCCTGCAATAGGATGAGATCAAGGCGACAACGTGCTGCCCTGAGCCCTTAAATGGCGAATTGGCTGGCTTGCCAGGTGGATTTTCTTTTCCGCATGGAATACTGCCAGTCGGTGCCAGCACGAAATAAATTCGCAAGGTGGCCACCAGTCCATATCCGAACAATCAATCCTCCGCGAAAATAACCATCAAAACTCATACCACCTAAAAAAATATTGCCCGATACCATGGCCGCGAATTCAAAAAACCTACGAATATGACGTCAGCGGAAATAGAAAAACAAAGGCGGACACGTTATGACTTACCGTTATGACTTTCCCGTTTCTGAGGCTCGAAAAACTCTGAGAGCCCCATAATGGGGAAGTGGCTGGACCCGGAATCGAACCGGGGACACGAGGATTTTCAGTCCTCTGCTCTACCAACTGAGCTATCCAGCCGTGAAGGGGACGATGAAAGTATGACGACGGTTTTCAGGACGCAAGGATTTATCGCGGGGAAAATTTGGCGCGTTCGTTGGCGGCGCGTCTGGATTTGAAAAACTCGACTTGGCCGCACGGGAAGCTGTGATATTTTGCGGGTGTGAAAAAAGCGTCACCTCCTGTTTTTAAGGCAAAAACCCCGGTTTCGATTTGGATCAAAGCGGTGGGGTTTGGTTTGTTGGTCTTTGCTTTTATTCTTTTTGCTGTCTGGCAAATGGGCACTGGAATCACCGATGCGAAGATGACCGGGACTGTGGTGGCCAAGGATTTCAAACCGATGGCGGAGCCGGAGAAGCAAATCACTATTCACAAGGGGGGCGAGGTGAGGACGGACAAGGTCGATGGGGACTATGTCATCACGGTCGAGGTGCCGCAGAAGGACGGGACCAAGAAATCCTATACGGTTTGGCTGAATGACAAGGCGCGATACGATGCTGTGAATGTTGGCGACAACTTTGATGTCGGTCCCTATCTGGTTCGTTAGCTGCGCCGTGGTCGTTCTTTTTTGAACGAACGCGACAGGCGGCTTGTCACATTCCCTCGCAACCGCAAAAATCCCGATTCCGATTTTTCAATGAGCATCAATACTTCCGAATTAACCCAGCAAGTTCAAGAAAACCGCCAGTGGGTGGAACCCCTCGTCAATGAAGTCTCCCGCGTGGTGGTGGGGCAAAAAGTCCTCGTCCACCGCCTCCTCATCGGCCTTCTTTCAAATGGCCATGTCCTCCTCGAGGGTGTGCCTGGCTTGGCCAAAACGCTCACCGTCCGCACGCTGGCGAACTCGATACGCACGGGCTTTCAACGCCTTCAATTCACTCCCGACCTGCTTCCGGCGGATCTCATCGGCACGCTGATCTACAATCCGCGCGACGGCGAGTTCAGCACAAAGCTGGGGCCGATTTTTTCAAACCTGATCCTTGCGGACGAAATCAACCGCGCTCCGGCCAAGGTGCAGAGCGCGTTGCTGGAGGCCATGCAGGAGCGCCAAGTTACGATTGGCGAGCAGACTTTCAAATTGCCGGATCCCTTCCTCGTTCTGGCCACGCAGAATCCGATCGAACAGGAGGGCACATATCAACTGCCCGAAGCTCAGCTCGACCGTTTCATGCTCAAGGTGCATGTGGGATACCCGACCCGTGAAGAGGAGCGCTCGATCCTTGATGCCATGGCCACTTCGTCACCGCGCCTTGGAGTGGAAGCAGTAGTTGGCCCGGAGGAGATCATCCGCGCCCGTGGAGTGGTGAACGACATCTATGTGGATGACCGGGTGAAGGACTACATCGTCAACATTGTGTGGGCGACGCGTGATCCGGCGGCAGCGAAGCTCAAGCTCGATGGCATGCTGCGTTACGGGGCTTCTCCGCGCGCAACAATCTTCCTTACGCTGGCGGCAAAAGCGAATGCCTTCATCGCCGGTCGCGGCTATGTGACGCCGCAGGATGTGAAGAGCGTGGGGATGGATGTGCTCCGCCATCGCATCGGCGTGAGCTACGAGGCGGAGGCTGAGTCGATAACAACCGAGTCGGTCATCGAGCAAATTTTCGCCGGAGTGCCGGTGCCTTGAGTTTGTAGAAAACTGAAACCTTTCCGCGCGAGCGGGAGTGCTGTTTCCCGAACAAGCCATGACGCGAGATCCCAAGGAAATTCTCAAAAAAATCCGCCGCATCGAGTTGCGCACCCGAAGACTGGTGAACTCGATCTTCGCCGGCCAATACCACAGCGTGTTCAAGGGCCGGGGCATGAATTTCGAGGAGGTGCGTGAATATGCTCCGGGTGATGAAATCCGTTCCATCGACTGGAATGTCACCGCGCGGATGAATGTGCCTTACATTAAAAAATTCACGGAAGAGCGCGAGTTGACCGTCATGCTCCTCGTGGATGTGAGCGCCTCGGGGCTGTTTGGCAGTATCGAGCTCAGCAAGCGCGAACTGGCTGCCGAGGTCGCCTCGATCCTGGCCTTCAGCGCCATCAACAACAACGACAAGGTTGGGCTGCTGCTCTTCACCAACGAGGTGGAGCTCTTTATTCCACCGAAGAAGGGCCGCCTGCACACGCTGCGCTTGATCCGCGAAATGCTCTATTTCGAGCCCAAGGGTAGGGGAACGAATCTCGCTGGCGCGCTGGATTACATGAACCGCGTCATCTCGCGCCGCGCTGTGGTTTTCATGATCTCGGATTTTATGGCGCCCGATTTCACCAAGGCGCTCACCGTCACTAGCAGGCGTCATGATTTGGTGGCCATGCCGGTCACCGATCCCGGCGAAAGCGATCTGCCCGATGTCGGCATCGTCACTCTGGAGGATGCGGAAACCGGCGCGCAGATCGATGTGAATACCTCCAGTCGGGCGGTGAGGCGCGGGCTTTTTGAACTCAACGAGGAAAGAATGCGGGCGCTGGAACGGCTCCTGCGAAGTCGGCGCGTGGATGTCGTGCAGCTCTCCACGGCCGAAGATTATTTGATTCCGCTCCGGGCGTTTTTTGATCAACGCGAACGCCGACTTGCCGCATGAATCCCGCCGCCCCAAGTCCCACTCCCGCCCCGCTGAACGATATCGTCGGACCTGTCTGGTTCTGGCCGTATCCGCTCTGGATGACTCTCGTTGCAGGGTTCGTTGCGCTTTTGATCCTGGCGGGGCTTGTGTGGCTGCTCAAAAAACTTCTCACCCGCAAGGCGGTGCCGCTCACCAATCGTCAGAAGGCTCTCGCAGCGCTGGAGGCCTTGCGCAGTGGAATCGCGGGGGCCGACCCCTATGCATTTGGCGTGACGGTTTCGGATGCGATTCGCAGCTACATCCGCGCCGAGCATCGCTTGGGAGCGACCACGCAGACTTCGTTGGAGTTTCTCAATTCGATTCGAAGCAATCCACTTTTCACCGACAACGAGAAGTCCGGTCTCACCGTGTTTTTGGAAAAAACCGATCTTCTGAAATTTGCAAGAGCCGAGGCTGGCGAGCGTGAAATGCTGGACCTTCTCGACATAGCGGCCCGCTTGGTGCGGGGTGAGGCCCAGTCTGCAAAATCCGGAGGTTCGGCATGAACGCTCTCTCCGGCTTCGCATTTGCCCATCCCTGGGTTTTGCTCCTGCTCCTTCTTTTGCCCTTGCTGGCCTGGCTCAAAGGCAAATTCGGAGGCACGGCAGGCGTCACCTTTTCCAATACCGCGATGCTGGCGAAAATCGGCAATCGCCGGCGCAGCAGGGCAGGGGCATTTTTGGCGGCGCTGACCTATCTGGCGGTGGCTCTTTTCATCGTGGCGTTGGCCCGTCCGCAACTCGGACGCGTCACCACACGGGTGCAGGCCACGGGGGTGGACATCATGCTCGTGCTGGATGTGTCGCGCTCGATGCTGGCGGAGGATTTCACCATCGGTAACCGCCGCGCCAATCGTATCGACGCTGTGAAACTCGTCACCGAGCAATTCATTCGCGAGCGGCCGAATGACCGCATCGGCTTGGTTGCTTTTGCCGGGCGGCCCTATCTTGTCAGTCCGCTCACACTTGATCACGACTGGCTGATCCGGAATCTCGAGCGGCTTCGTATCGGTTTGGTGGAGGATGGCACTGCCATTGGATCGGCTATCGCATCCGCCGCAAACCGTCTCAAGGACAAGGAAGCGAAAACCAAACTCATCGTGCTGCTCACGGATGGCGACAACAACGCCGGAAAAGTTCAGCCGCTGACTGCAGCCGAAGCAGCCAAGGCTCTCGGCATCCGTATTTACACAATTGGAGCGGGCACCGAAGGCGAGGCTCCGTTTCCGCTCACGAACCAGTTTGGGCGAACCGTCTATCGGAATGTGTTGGTCAAATTTGACGAAAAGACGCTTCAAGAAATCGCGACCATGACGAGCGGTCAGTATTTCCGGGCGACGGATACCAACTCGCTTCGCACGATTTTCGGAGAGATCGACAAACTGGAGAAATCGAAGGTGGAAGTCGAAAAAACGGCACACTACCGAGATCTCTTCATGTGGTTCCTCATTCCCGGCCTAGCCTGTGTGGCACTTGAAATCCTGCTTTCCCAAACCGTATGGAGACGACTGCCCTGACATTTGGCGCCCCGCATTGGCTCTGGGCCCTATTGGTATTGCCGCTGATGGCGGGACTCTTTGTGTGGTCGCAACGGCGCAGCCAGGCTCTTGTTGCCAAAATCGTCGCAGTGCGTCTGCGGGATCAACTCTCCGGCTCCGTGAGTCCATTGCGCCGCATATTGCGCGCTTCGCTGCTTCTGGCATCCATCGCCCTGGCCATCGTGGCCCTGGCCCAACCGCGTTATGGATTTCTGGAAAAAGAAACGAAACAAAAAGGCCGCGATGTCATCGTGGCGATCGACACCTCGCGCAGCATGCTCGCGACGGACATGACGCCCACGCGTCTCGCTCGGGCGAAACTTTTCACTCAAGACCTCGTCCGCTTTCTGCAGGGCGATCGCATCGGACTCGTTGCCTTTGCCGGCTCGGCTTTTTTACAAGCCCCTCTCACGCTCGACTACAACGCAGTCACCAATGCCCTCGACGAGTTGGACACCACCGTCATACCCAAAGGCGGCACCAACATGGCGGCGGCCATCACAGCCGCGCGGGAGGCTTTTGGAAAGGCCGAGGGACAAACCCGCGCGCTCGTCGTTCTGACCGACGGCGAGGAACTCGACGCGGATGGCATCGCGGCCGCCAAACAAGCGGCGGCCGAGGGGATTCGTATTTTTACAGTTGGCGTTGGATCGCCCGAGGGATCGTTGATTCCGATCCGCCTCGATGACGGACGCTCGGATTTTGTGCGGGATTCCGCTGGCAAGCCTGTCACATCGAAATTGGACGAATCCCGACTGAAGGAAATTGCATCCGCCACGGGTGGTTTTTTTACGCTCATCGGCCCTGAAGCGGCTCGCGTGGTTTTTCAAAAAGGCATCGAGCCGATGGAACTCAGCGAGACCGGGGTTTTCACCGCCCGTCAACCTGTCGAACGCTACCAGTGGCCGCTTGCCGCAGCGACAGCCTGTCTCATGCTTTCCCTCCTGCCGGGCGACCGCCGCCGCCGTGCCTCCACAATCGCTGCATTTATTTTGGGACTCTGCCCATGCGTTCAGGCTCAGTCGGGATTGGAAGAATACAAAAACGGCGACTTCGAAAAAGCCGGCACCGCCTTTCAGGACCAACTGAAGAAACAGCCGTCATCCAGAGCCCTTCAATTCAACTCCGGAGCGGCCGCCTACAAGGGTGGCGACTTTGAAAAAGCCATCGCCCATTTTACGGATGCCCTGCTCTCGGAGGATCAAAAACTGCGCGAGGACGCCTCCTACAACTTGGCCAATTCTCTTGTTCGAAAAGGCGAGGCTGCCAAGGAGAACGAGGCGAAGAAGACCAATTGGAAAAATGCCCTCGAGCATTACGAAGAAACCCTCCGCCTGAACCCGGATAACAAAATCGCCACCCAAAATCGCGACATCACCAAAAAGCTCCTCGAGGATCTCGAAAAGCAGGAGCAGCAACAAAAACAGCAGGATCAAAAAAACCAGGATCAGAAAGACCAAAAAGACCAGAAAAAGGACAAACAAGATAACCAAGACAAGCAGCAGGATAACAAAGATAAGCAAAAGCAGGATCAGCAAAAGAACGACGAAAAAGACTCAAAAAACGAAGAAAACAAGGACCAACAAAAACAGGACCCAAAAGACCAAAAGGACGAGCAGCAAAAGAAAGACGAGCAGCAAAAAGATCAGTCCGATAAGTCGGACCGGAGCGATCAGTCTGATCAATCCAAGCAACCCAACCAATCACCAACCCCTGCTCCGTCGCCCACTCCCAGCGACAAGAAGGAAGGCGAGCTCAAGAGCGCCAATGAGCAGCAGCAACCCCAACCGACTCCTCAGCCAGGCCAGCAGCCCCAGCCTGGTGAAGCCGCCGAAGAGGAGAGGGAGGGGCAGATCAGCCCGAGCCAGGCGCGTGCGCTTCTGAACTCCTTGCGGGGCGAGGAGGAGAAGGTAAACCTCATGGAGCAACAGCAATCCTCGCAAGAGGTCCTTCGAGACTGGTAAGAAAAATTCCGATGCACAGGCTTTCCTTCATTTTTATCGCCGCACTGTCCTTTGTCTTTTCCGGTGTTTCCGTTTTTGCCCAAGAAGCCACAGCAGGTCTCAGCAGCCCCGCCACAGTGGTGGGGCGTCCGGTGGAGATGGTGGTAACTGTCCGCGATGCCAGATCGGCCGAAGTTCCCCAAACCCTCAATGTGTCTGGGCTTCGCATCGAGTTGCTTGGCCGCTCGACGCGATTCGAGATGAACAATTTTAAAATCTCCTCTTCGCTAACATACACCTACTCCGTCTTGCCGCAGCAGGCGGGTGATTTTGATATCCCTGCCGTCGAAGTTAGCGTGGGAGACAAGACGCTGAAAACAAACCCGCTTCGACTCAATGTGGCCGACGCCTCCACGATGCAGCCGCCGCAAGGCTTGCCCAACGCTCCCTTGCCACAGATGCCTCCAACTAGCGGTCAGGCCCCTTCGGGCAATGCGATTCCCTATTTTGGCGAGCTCGTGCTTTCCAAGAAAAAGGCCTATGTCGGCGAAGCGATTCCTGCCGAGCTGCGTTATTACTTCAATTCCTCGATCGGAGGCGAAGTCGGCGACCGTCCGAATCTGGTCGGCGAGGGCTTCACGGTTCAAAAGCTCTCAAATGTCCCCAAACGCGAACAGATCGTTAACGGCCAGAATTACATCGTCTTTGCCTTCCAGACAGCCATCACCCCTGCCAAATCCGGCTCGCTTGAAATCCCCCCCGCCAAGCTGGAGGCCCGTTTGCAGCTTCCGGGCAGTGCTCCGGCGGGCTTTGATGACTTTTTCCGCCAGTTCGGCGGCATAGCGCCTCCTGGAATGTTCACCAACATGCAGGAGGTCGCCATCGAGACGACTCCCACATCTCTCGAAATCTCGCCCTTGCCGAAGCAGGACCGCCCGGATGACTTCACCGGCGCGATCGGGAAGTTCCAAATGGAGGCGAGCGTGAGTCCCAAAAAAGCGGGGCCGGGTGACCCCATCACACTGCGAGTGGTGGTTTCCGGGCAGGGGAATTTCGAGGCCATGGGGGCTCCTGTGCTTGTAGGCGACGAGGAGTGGCGCTCTTACCCGCCGAGTGAGAAGTTTCAGTCATCCGATGCCATTCATTTTGTCGGTGAAAAGACCTACGAGTTCATGCTCGTCGCCCGCACGGACCAGCAGCAAACGCCGGGCATCAGGTTCAGCTATTTTGATCCGGATACCGGCAAATACGAAACTCTCACTCAGAACCCGCTTCCGGTGCAGGCCCGCGCGGGAGCCGCTCCGGCACAGACGGCAGAGGCAACCCCTGATCAGAAAAAAGCAGAGTCTCCGGCGCCGGCTTTAACGCCCAACACCGCACCGATGGCCAAACCCGGTGGGACATCGCGTTGGACATCCCTGCTCATCCACCCAGCCTTCTTAATAGCGAATGCGGCTCTCGGCGTGCTTTGGGTGATTGGCCTCCTCCTTGTCGTGCTTCGTCGCCGCGCCTTTTCACCGGCGGGTTTGCGCCGCAAAAAAATCCAGAAGCTCAAATCGTATCTTTCCACTTTGGAATCCTGCTCCGACAGCGAATTTATTCCTCTCGCCGTGCGTTGCCTCCTCACCGCGCTGGATACGGAATCCCATCCGCTCAATGCCGGTTCTCTTGTGGACAAACTAAAGGTGGATGAAGAAACCAAGAGCTTGCTGGCGAACCTCTTGGCGCGTGATGAGGAGTCCAAATATTCTGCCGGCGGCGCGCAAGCGATTGATCGTCACGCGCGGAGCCTAATCCTTTCCGCACTCAAAAAAATCGTTGCATGAGAAATTCGATTTCAATTGTCTTCATAGTCTCTTTTTTCTCCCTCAGCCTCCCTCTTCGGGCCGACTCCCTTGCTGAGGCCAGGGATCGTGCTGCCCACGGTGAATACGAGTCCGCAGCCACATATTTTGAAAAACACCTCCAGTCCGCGCCGCCATCTGCAGCCGCCTACTTCGAGCTGGGGCAGGTCTTGCAAAAATCCGAGAAGGAGGTGGAGGCCGCTCTGGCCTATCGGCGATCTCTCTTTCTTGATCCAGGCTTTGCCCCTGCCGCGAACGCTCTCCGGGAATCGAACGCCCGATTCGGAGTTACGGTGCCAATCCCAAGTTGGCGGATCCGTCTGGGCGAAAAAATAGACGCGGATACCGCAGCCCTGGCGGGCACCATTGGCTTTTGGGCCGGTGCGTTTTTTTTGCTGGCGGCCTTCGCCTTCTCGAAAAAACGCACTCCGCTCGTCTCTCTTGGCTTGTTTCTGCTCGTTGCCGGTTTCGCTTCCGGCCTCGTTTCCGCTCTCACCGATCCCCGCATTTTAGACGCCCGTCAGGCCATGGTTATGAGCCTCGCTGGTGCATCCCTCTACAAAGTGCCATCGGAGGACGCCTCTGAAAAAATCACCACGCTCAACCAAGGTTCCGCTGTCAAAATACTCTCCGCCCGTGGGCGCTGGTTTCATGTCGAACTTACAGGCGGCCAGCGTGGATGGGTCCTGCGGGACGGTATTACGCAGGTGATTCCTGCGGCTTGAGCCTTCGCGATCTAAAAAAGTTCTCAAAAAAAGTTTGACGCCCTGCGCGAGCTGTCTTAAAGGATTCCTTCACTCTGCGGGTGTAACTCAGTTGGTAGAGTGCAACCTTGCCAAGGTTGATGTCGCGAGTTCGAGTCTCGTCACCCGCTCCACTTCACATTTCTTCGAGTGAAGTAGTCCGATTTAACTTAGGTTTAATTGCACTTTTTGTCCTTTGAAAAAAAGCTATCGGGTGTTAACAAGCCCGCTCGTGTATCCCCACAGCCAGTTTTTTTTCGTAAGAGAGAAATCAGGAGCATCGCCCAGATGTTCCCGGATTAGGGCTGCTGTCTTCGCTTTGCTGTGTGCTTCTTTTGCAGTGCCATGCACTGCCTGGGGTCAACAAAGCGTTCTGACCCTTCGTGAGGCGGAGTTCCGCAATCGCTGGTCTGGGCCCCAGGAGGATCGTGTGGCAACGCCGCAGTATTTCGAACCGGGCGGGGGATTGGATGATGACGCTGCAAAACCCAAGAAGGACGAATTGGAGGAGGAGGCTCCAACTTTCGAGGAGACCATGGATCAAATGGCGGAAAACATTAAACGAGGACTCCGGTTCGGTCCGCTGGATTTTCAGGTGGGGTTGCAAAACGGTTGGGAATATTCCTCACAGAACTCTTTCGGCGGGGGCACGGATTTCAATACTTCAAACAGCTTCTTCACGGCTCCCACATTGGGCATCGTCTATGAACGGGAAATTGGAGTCTGGAATGTCTCAGCCCGTTACGGGTCTGGATACCGCTATTACTACAACCCGGATTACACCGCTGCTGGAACCGGTAACCAGCGAAACCCGCTTTCGATGACGGGTGGCTTCGATGTCGGTTACAATACAAGTCGTCTCTCGATGAATCTGAATGCCAGCGCCTCCTCCGGCACGGGCTACGATCCCGTGGCAGGAGCTAATAACTGGCAGACGACGACATCCGGCGGTTTGTCCATTCGCTATATCATCAGCGAAGAACTCAGCACCGGCGGTGCCGTTTCAGGAACCTATTCCAACACCGCTGATGCGCAGGTGGCCCCCGGCGAAACGCCGCAACCGGAGAGCAACAGCCTCACTGCGGGCGCAAGCTTTTTCACTGACTACATGGTCACACCAAAAACCAATGTGCGCTTTGTTTTGAGTGCGGGGCAGGACCTCCAGGAATTCGAGGGTGGAATCACCGAGGGACGCCGTTATCTCGATGCGATGATCGTGCTGACCTATCAGATCGCCCCGAAATTCTCGGTCGATGCGGGTGGTGGCGCGGGCTATGTGCTGGACCAAAATATTCCGGACCCCGAATACACCGGCTTGCGTCCGGTTTATAACTTGGGAATCAACTACACTCCGACCGAGAAGACCTTCTTCAAAGCCAAATTCGGAATGCAAGGTGCCGATGTGAAGCCGAATTTCAGTCTCGTGGCCGGGTGGGACGCGAGGGAAAAGACGAGGCTCTCGCTCTCGCTTTATCAGAACCAAGGGTTCTCCAGTCTTTCGCCTGACCAGTATAATATCACGAGAGGTGCACTAGGCACGGTCGCACAGCGTTTGATCAAAGGCATCAGCCTGTCGTTTTCAGCCGGATATGAGCAATCCGAGTATGTGTCCCTCACTAGCGAAAAATTGAACAATCCAGTTGAGGGACCGGCATCGTATTGGTTGGCGAACGCCTCGCTTTATTGGCGCTTCCGCGAGTGGTTGGGGTGGCAAAACACCTTCCAACTTTCCACCGGACAGGGAGACAGCGACCAGCTTCAGACGACATTCAACACGAGCTTGAATTTGACCTTCTGATATCTTCGTTTACTTTTCCTTCGAATGTTAGCGATCTTCTCCCTTCGTCCGCGTTGCTTGGTCCATTCATTGTTGGTTGTGTTGTCGGCAACGCAGGTTGTTTTGGCCGCGCCACCTGTCCTGCCCGCCCCACAGACCCAATCTGATCCGACTTCCGCGACTCCTGCGGCATTCCGGCAGGATGCCTCCTCTTCCGCCCCCCGTGCGGTTGCCGCTGATCGCCCGGCGGGCTTGGATGCCCCGATACCTTCTTTGATGGCCGGTGAGGGCGATTATGTTTTAGCTTCTGGCGATACACTGGATCTCATGGTTTACCGCGAACCGGATTTGGGAATGAGATCGAAAATTGCGCGTGATGGAAGAGTGCAGCTACCACTCTTGGGCGAGGTGAAAGTCGCCGGTATGAGCGTGCGCGACGCACAGGAACATATCCGGAAACTCTATGATGCGGATTACCTCGTCGACCCGCAGATTTATCTGAACATTGCCTCCTACACGCAGCGGAAAATCACCGTTATTGGCCAAGTGTCCCGCCCAGGCAGCTACGAACTGCAAGGCAACGAATCGCTCGGTATTTTGGAAGCCATCGGCATGGCGGGAGGATTCACCCGAATCGCCGATACAAAAAATGTCGTCGTGAAACGCCGCACGGGGGAGAAAGTCGAGACCATCAAAGTTAACACCAAGCGCTTGGAGTCGCCGGATGGCGGGAGTTTTCAAGTTTTGCCAGGCGACATCTTAACGGTTGGAGAGAGTTGGTATTAATCGCCCGCTCTCCCGCGCATCGAAGAAGCATTTCGGATGAACAAGGAAATAGAAATCAAAACACCACCCGCTCCCAGTCCCTCTCCGATTCAGGAGGCTATTGATTGGCGCGAGTATTTTCATGCCGTTGTAGACAGGCTTTGGATCGTCATCCTCTGTGTTGTGCTGGGAGGCATCTATGCGGGCGTGAATCTCTCCAAGGTTGAAACAAAATACCGCGCGCGTGCTGTGTTGTTCATCGAGCAGGATAAGTCCCGCATCTTGGATTCCAAAATGGAGCAGGTTCGCGATGAGCAGATTCGCAGTATCGACATGATCAATACGGTGGTGGATCTTCTGCGCAGCTACCCGTTTGCCCAGAGGGTTTCCGCGCGTTTGAAGCTCGATCAAGACCCTCGATTCCTCGCGGCGGCGGGCATTTCCGCGCGTGATGCTTCTCCTGACCGCGTTGCCGCAGCCTTGAGTTCCATGTCGGCGGCTGTCTACCGCACCAATACCCGCCTGATCGACCTGATGATCACCTCGGCGGATCCGAATCTTTCTGTGAAGCTCGCGAATGCCTATTGCGACGAGTATATCCGCTATGTTTTTGAGCGGCGTTCGGATGCGTCCAAATCAGCCACCCAGTTCCTTCTCGAGGAGGCTGATCGGTTGAGAAAAAAAATGCGTGTATCCGAGGAGGCTATGCAGAGTTTCCGCGAGCGGGAGCGCGCTGCATCGATCGAAAACATGCTCAGTTCGGCTCAGGCTCAAGTATCCGAGATTTCCAATGTGCAGGCTGAAATCCAGAAGCGCATTCAGCAGATCGACAGCGACCTTGCGGTCGTGAGGGCCAACAAGGGTGCTGTGGAAGAGCTGATCTTCCTGCCAAGCGTGGCCGCCGAGCCCAAAGTTGCCCAATATTCCGAGTCGCTGAACGCCCGCCAGCGCGAACTGACACTGCTCTCGCAGCGCTATCGCGCAAAGCATCCCGCGTATATTTCCGTGAAAACCCAGATCGATCTCACAAAAGGCGACCTGCGTCGGGTTCTCAATGATGCCGTGAACCTCCTCGAAACGGCTCGCAATCGACTCGAAGTGCAGGCGAATGAAACAAAGATCGCCCGCGAGAAAGCGGAGGGAAGGCTCCTTGAAGTGACTTCAAAATCGATCGAATACAATGACATCAAGCGTGAGCAAGAGACGGATCAGGCGCTCTACAACTCGGTGCTTTCGCGATTGAAGGAAGTCGATATCACCAAGCAGCTCACGGAGTCCCCGGTTCGCATCCACGAGCCAGCGGTGGGAGCGGCTCCGATCCGCCCCAGCGCGACGAAGACATGGATTCAGAGTCTCTTGGGTGGCCTCGCTGCTGGTATCGGTCTCGCCATCGCGCTCTTCATGCTGGATACCAGCATCAAGACAGTGGATCAGGTTGAGCAGTTCACCGGCGTGAATGTGATTGCTGCCATTCCCAAGCTCAGTCTTTCGACCCGGGCCAGCGTTCTGGTGACCAACGAAGAGCGCTCCGGCATCGTGGCGGAGTCGTTTCGATCGCTTCGAGCGTCGCTCACGATGCACCGCATCAACGAAAATGCCCGCACCTTTCTGTTCACGAGTTCGATGCCGAGCGAAGGCAAAACATTCTGCAGTTCCAACTACGCTGTTACTCTTGCCCAGCAGGGGTTCAACACCCTCTTCATCGATGCCGACCTTCGCAAGCCGGGTGGATCGATTGTTTTCTATGGCGAGAATCGCAAGCCGGGTCTCTCCGAGTTGCTCATGCGTTCCTGTTCGATGAAAAACGCAGTCATGGCCACGCACATTGACGGCCTTAGCGTGCTGACCGCCGGCGGTCGTGCCCCGAATCCGTCCGAATTGCTGACCTACGAAAATCTGGAGCGTGTTATGAGCGAGGCGCTCTCCAAATACGATCGCATCGTTGTCGACTCCGCGCCGCTTCTGGCGGTGAGCGACACATTGCTCGTAGCCCCGCATGTCGATCTCTGCACGCTGGTCGTCCGCGCCTTCGGCACACCGCGCAAAATGGTCGCGCGTGCGATCAAGTCCCTCGAGGAAACAAAAACCATTCCTGCTGGATTGATCCTGAACTTCCTGCCTAGCGGACGCGGTGGCTACTACGCTTATTACTATTCGGGTAAATACTACGGTTCCTATGGTGCCAAGGGCGTTTATGGTGAGTAAAAAACTATGAACACCACCACTACTCAATCGCCCGGCAAGGCTTGGATGATCCTCGGAGGCATCCTTTCCATCCTTGTCGGATTCTTTGCCATCAGTGCCCCGGCATTGTTCTCGTATGTCATCACAGCCTTTATCGGCGCGCTCTGCCTTGTGAGCGGCTTTATTGGATTTTTTCAAGCCCTCTTCGCAAGAGATGTGCCGCACCGCATTCTTACCGCATTGTCCGCTGTAATACGCCTTGCAGCCGGTTGCGCGCTTTTCATTTTTACGCAGTCGGGCATGGAGACGCTAACGCTCATTCTCGGAGCAGTTTTTTTTGCTGAAGGCCTTGTCTGCATAGGCACTTCTTTTCGACTTCGCGGGAACTCAGCTTGGATTTGGCTCCTCTTGAATGGCGTGGTCGCGCTCGTTCTTGGCGGCATGATCTACGCCCGCTGGCCGATTGATTCCGAATGGGTCATCGGCGTGCTCTACGGCATCCAGTCGATCTTCAGCGGCGTTGCCATGCTGATGCTCGGCTTTGCCATCGGAAAAAAATCCTGATCCGCAAGTGGACGGATGACGGCATCCTCTTCCAAACGCGGTTCATCGGGATGAAAACCTGCGATTGATCTTTTTTAGAAAATCGTAAAAGTCCTTCGTCAGGGTGAAAAAGACGACGCATTATATCGCACAGGGTTTCGAAAAAATATCCAACGACCTTGATTTTCTCATGGGTTGCCTGGAGGAGGTTCTCAGGGAGTTGGGCGAAAACGCAGTGGCCGACCGCCTGCCATGGGTAGGTTCCAAGGAGGCGGGCTGTGAGGGATTTGAGCAGGCCACATCGATCGCGTTTCAATTGCTCAACATGGTCGAGGAGAACACGGCTGCACGCACACGCCAGCTTCGTGAAATCGAATCCGGCGGAGAAGCCGAGCCCGGACTCTGGAGAAGTCGGCTCGCCGAGTTGTCCGCTTCAGGCATGTCGCCTTCCGATATCGCCTTGCTCCTGCCAACTCTCTGCATCGAACCCGTTCTCACTGCGCATCCCACCGAAGCGAAACGCTCAGCCGTTCTCGAGCAACACCGCTCTCTCTATCGCCTTTTGATATCCCGCGAGGGTCAGTCCCTCTCGGCGAACCAGCAGCAGGCCTTGCGCGAGGAATTCAAAGTCATTTTAGAACGCCTGTGGAGGACCGGCGAAATTCTGCTCGAAAAGCCGGATGTCGCCACGGAACGGCGAGGCGTGATTTATTATTTGCGCGAGGTTTTCCCTCCCGCCTTGGCACGCCTCGATCATCGTCTCCGCGAAGCTTGGCGCGGCGCAGGCTTTGATCCCTCTCTGATTGCCGATCCCTTGGGAATGCCCAAAATCCGCTTCGGCACATGGGTCGGAGGCGATAGGGATGGGCATCCGCTTGTGACAGCTGCCGTCACCGAGACCACGCTCTGCGACCTTCGTCTCAGCGCCTTGATTGTTCTGCGCCGCGAGTTGGAGGATTTGGCGGCAAACCTTCCACTCTCAAGCAATTTTCAGGACTTTCCGGAGGATCTCCAAAGCGCACTCGACAAGTTCCGTCGTGAAACGCCTGCGCTTGCTCAAACATTGTCGCAGTCGTATTCCGACGAACCGTGGAGGCAATTTGTTCTTCACCTTCAGAACCGTCTGCCTGTTTCAACCGGGGAAATCGAAGACGCGAAAATTCTGGAAAGCGGCGTTCGTTTTCAACATCCGTTCGAGCTCGAGGCTCATCTCAAACGACTTTCCGAGGCACTCCACGCCGGCGGCGCCGGACGCCTTGCCGACTTTGCCGTAAATCCCGTGCGTCGTGCTCTCGACACTTTTGGTTTTCACCTGGCGAATCTGGATATTCGTCAAAACAGCCGCTTTCATGATCTGGCGATTGATGGACTCCTTCAGGCAGGAGGCGCGGAGGATCACAAGTTCTCGGAGTGGAGCGAGGATCGACGCCTCGCGTTTTTGGAAGAAGAACTCCGCTCGCCGCGCCCGTTTCTGAGCGCGGGAACTCCTGCTGGTCGAGAGGCGGATGATGTTCTTGCCTGCTACAATGTCCTGCGTAATCACATCGCCAAACACGGAATCGATGGAATCGGATCCCTCATCGTCAGTATGACGCGTCGTCTTTCCGACTTGCTTGCCGTTTATCTGCTCGCGCGCGAGGCCGGCTTGGCGAGGTGGACGGAGGATGGGCTTGTGTGCGACCTGCCGGTCGTCCCGCTTTTCGAGACCCTCGACGATTTGGAGCAAGGACCCGGCATCGTCAGGCAATTCCTGAAACATCCGGTCACGACGCGGAGCCTTGATTTTCACCGCAAAAGTGCGAATGAAAAATCCTCCAAACAGCGCAGCCTGCCTGTGCAGCAGGTCATGATCGGCTACAGCGACAGCAACAAGGATTGCGGCATCTTCGCCAGTCAGTGGGCACTCCACCAATCTCAAAGCGCCTTGGCCCAAGTCGGGCGCGATGCGGGTGTCAAAATCCGCTTCTTCCACGGACGCGGCGGCACAATCAGCCGAGGCGCGGGGCCGACCCACCGTTTCTTGTCCGCGCTGCCGCAGGGCTCCGCGCGCGGGGACCTGCGTGTCACAGAGCAAGGCGAGACCATTTCCCAAAAATACGGCACCATCTCTTCTTCCGTTTACAACCTCGAACTCCTCCAAGCGGGCGTTGCGGCTGTTTCCTTCAACGACCAGCCGGCTCCCATTGACGGCAAATTCAGCGAGGCCTGCGAATTTCTCTCGGCAGCCAGCCGGGATGCCTACACCGCGCTCATCACGCACCCGAGTTTCATGTCGTATTTCTCGGAGGCCACTCCGATTGATGCCCTCGAGACGAGTCGCATCGGTTCGCGACCCTCGCGACGCACAGGCCAGCGCACGCTCGCCGATCTCCGCGCGATTCCCTGGGTCTTCAGTTGGAACCAAAGCCGCCATTATCTTCCCGGCTGGTTCGGTGTCGGATCTGCTCTGCAGCGCCTCCAAGCCGAGCGACCCAAACTTTTTCAAAATCTGCGCGCCAACCTCAAAAAGTCGCCATTCCTCTACTATGTGCTGACCAATGTGGAAACGAATCTCGCCAGTGCGGATCGCGAGATCATCGCCATCTACGCCGGATTGGTCGGCGACACGAAGGTGCGGAAGGAGATTCTGAACATCATTCTGACAGAATTTGATTCCACCCGCGAAATGATGTCTCTCGTCTTTGGCGGTGCTCTGGAAAAACGCCGCCCTCGCATGCTGAAAACTCTCGCTTTGCGCGACTCCGGCCTTCGTGCCCTCCATGTTCACCAGACGAAGCTTCTCGCCGAGTGGCGCGCTGCCGAGCCTTCAACAAAAAACCGCCTGCTTCCCGAAGTTCTTCTGAGCATCAATGCCATTGCCAGTGGCCTTCGCACCACCGGGTAGGTCAAACTAAAAACTTCACCGCCCGCTGCCGCCTGTGTAAGGTTTGCGTTTCAATCCAAGACTCATGGGCAACATCTACAACAACATCGTCGAAACAGTCGGCCGCACACCTCTTGTAAAGCTCAACCGCGTCACCGCCGGGCTTCCCGCCACGATTGCGCTCAAGTGTGAATTTTTCAATCCCCTCGGAAGCGTGAAAGACCGCATCGGCATGGCAATGATCGAAGACGCCGAGCAGCGTGGCATTCTCAAGCCCGGCACGGTCATCATCGAGCCCACCAGCGGAAACACCGGCATCGCCTTGGCCTTCGTGGCGGCCGCCAAGGGATATAAAATGATCCTCACCATGCCTGAGACGATGAGCCTCGAGCGCCGCACGCTCCTCGCCATGCTTGGTGCGAAGCTCGTTCTCACTCCCGGGTCCGAGGGCATGCGCGGAGCGATCGCAAAAGCCGAGGCGCTCGTTCAAGAGACTCCAAATTCCTGGATGCCCCAGCAATTCAACAACCCCGCGAACCCTGCCATTCATATCAAAACCACTGCAGAGGAAATCTGGAGCGATACGGATGGAAAAGTGGACATCATCGTCGCGGCGGTCGGAACCGGCGGCACGATCACTGGCTGCGTGGAAGCCCTCAAGCCCCGCAAAGCCTCTCTTCAAGCCATCGCCGTCGAGCCTAAGGATTCGCCTGTCATTTCCCAGACCCTCGCGGGCGATCCTCTCAAACCCGGCCCGCACAAAATCCAAGGCACTGGCGCCGGCTTTGTTCCCAACAACCTCCACTTGAAAAATTCCGCTGGAGAATCCCAAATTGTCGAGTGCATTCAGGTCACCAACGATGAGGCTTTTGCCATGGCTCGTCGCCTCGCCAAAGAAGAGGGTATTCTCGGTGGCATCAGCACCGGCGCTAATGTCCACGCGGCTATCCAAGTCGCCAAGCGCCCCGAAAATGCTGGCAAACTCATCGTGACAATCGGCTGCTCGACCGGCGAACGCTACCTCAGCACCGCCCTTGCCGACGAAGCCCGCGCGGAGGTGGGAGCCTGATGGAACCCGCACAACAACCCGTTCTTCAAGGCCCTGTCCTTGATGACTCCTCGCTGGAGTGGGATCTTTTCTGGGAGAAAAACAAATCCCTCATCCTTGGACTCCTTGCCGTGATCGTCATCGGAGGCGTGGGCGTGGCCGCATGGTTCGCCTACTCTTCGAATCAAAATGCATCTGCGCAAAAACTCCTCGCCGAGGCGAAGGGAATCTCGGACCTTCAAGCGGTAGTGGAGAAATTTCCGAAAACCATGCCTGCTGCCGATGCGCTCATGCAGATCGCCTCAGCGGAACGCGAGGCCGGAAACATGGAAAAATCCACCATGGCCTTCCGTGACTTCCTGAACCGCTTCCCCAAGCATCCTCTGGCAGGCGGGGCTCTTCTCGGAGTCGCGATGAATCAAGACGCAGCAGGTGATGTCCAATCAGCCATGGCTACTTGCCAGCAGGTCGTCACACAATTCCCGCAAAGCTACGCAGCTCCCTTTGCCGCCTATACCGAGGCCGAAATCCTCCTTCGTGGATTCCAGATCGAAGAGGCCCGCCGTGGTTTCAACATGGTCGTAACCCAGTTTCCGGCATCACCCGCCGCCCGCATGTCCGCTGGTCAACTCTCGCGCCTCGGCGGGGAGGCCCCTGCTGCTCCGCAACAATAGCGGGCGGGATCTGCTTGGGCTACCGCCCTGCCGTAGTTGAAATCCCACTAGGCCATGATCGCGATCACCATCGAGAAACTCGTCAAAAAATTCGGTGACGCAGTGGCATTGAACGGCATCTCGCTCCGCATCGAGCCGGGCGAGTTGTTTTTTCTCCTTGGCCCCAGCGGATGTGGGAAAACGACACTCCTTCGGAACATTGCCGGTTTCTACATTCCCGACGAGGGGCGGATTTTCTTTGGCGACGAGGATGTGACAGCGCTGCCTCCCCACAAGCGCAACACCGGAATGATGTTTCAGAGTTACGCCCTCTGGCCTCACATGACTGTCGCCAAAAATGTTGCCTTCGGCCTTGAAGAACGGCGCGTTCCCAAAGCAGAAATCCGCCAGCGTGTTCAAGCTGCGCTGGAATCCGTTCAGATGGGTCCGTATGCGGAACGGAAAATCGCTCAACTCTCCGGCGGACAGCAGCAACGCGTGGCGCTTGCCCGCGCTTTGGTGATCCGTCCCCGTTGCGTCCTTCTCGACGAGCCGCTCTCGAACCTCGACGCCCGACTTCGCTTGGAGATGCGCTCTGAGATTCGTCGTGTCTGCAAGGAGAACGGACTCACGGCGATTTATGTCACCCATGACCAAAAGGAAGCCCTCTCTATTTCCGACCGAATGGCCGTGCTTGAAAGCGGGCGGATTGCTCAGATCGGGACGCCCGAGCAAGTTTATCGCCGTCCCAAAACGCGCGTCGTAGCGGACTTCATCGGCGAAACAAATTTCCTGAACGGCAAAATCCAATCGCTTGATGGCGCGAAAGCACTGGTCGAAACAAGCGAGGGGCTTTTCGAAGGCTTTCTTGGTGATCCGGAGTGGAAGCCTTCTGCGGGAGACGCCGTCTCGCTCAGCATCCGGCCTGAAAGTTGGTCGCTTCGCTCTGCTCCTGCAGCTATGAACTCCGTGAAGGGTCGCATCGGCGAGTCCGTCTATCTCGGCGAAGTGGCCCAATACCGGCTTCAGGCCTCGGCTCACGACTTGAAGGTTTTTGAATTGAATCCACACATCTCCGCCCGTGGTCAGGGACAAGAATTTTTCGCCGTTGCGAGTGTGGATGATGTCGTGGTTCTCAAACCCTGAGACGCCATGAGCCCACGAATCCTTCTGGTGCTCGCGGCTCTCGTCCTTGTGCTGGCAGTGCCTTTCCTGCTCAAACCTCGCCAAAATCTCCTCGCGAGTGCTGACGAGACGATTGTAATCATCTCCCCCCACAATGAGGCGGTCCGGCACGAGTTCAGCGTCGCCTTTGCTCGGCACTATCAAAACAAAACCGGCCGCACGATCCGTATCGACTGGCGCCTGCCGGGTGGAACAAGCGAGATCTCTCGCTTCCTCGCCGGGGAATACCTTGCCGCCTTTGAATACGCATGGACCTCCCAAGGCAAAACCTGGACGCCGGAACTCGCCGCCGCGTTCGACAACTCAAGAGTCAAACTCCCCGATGATCCCGCAACAGACACGCCCGAGCAGGCGGTGCGACGGGCTTTTCTCAACTCCAGCACAGGCATCGGCATCGATCTCTTCTTCGGCGGCGGGTCCTACGATTTCGAACAGCAGGCCAAAGCCGGACGCCTTGTGGCGACGGAAGTGATCACAAGCTACCCGAAATGGTTCGCCGAGGATTCGATTCCGCAGAGCGTTTCCGGGGAGCAGTTCTACGACCCCGGCGCACTGTGGATCGGCGCGTGCCTTTCTTCCTTCGGCATCTGCTACAACACCGATTCCCTCCAGCGCCTCGGAGTTCGGGAGATGCCCTCATCTTGGAAAGACCTCACAAATCCTGTGTTCTACCGTCAGGTCGCCCTGGCGGATCCCACCAAGAGCGGATCGGCCGCGCGGGCGTTTGAAATGGTCATTCAACAGCAAATGCAAGAACTCGTCAGAGCGACCGGTCGCAGCGATGAGGATATCCTTGCGCTCGGATGGAAGCGCGGATTGGAGATCATCCAGGCCGCCTCCGCGAATGCCCGTTACTTCACAGATTCCGCACCGAAAATTCCGCTCGATGTTTCTCTCGGTGATGCGGCGATCGGGATGTGCATTGATTTCTACGGCCGCTTCCAAAGCGAGGCCGTGAAAATCGGCGATGCCCCGTCGCGCCTTCAATACTTCACCCCGGCCGGAGGTTCCTCCGTGGGCGTTGATCCGATAGCCCTTCTGCGTGGCGCTCCGAACCGTGCCGCAGCTGAGGAGTTCATTGCCTTCGTTCTCTCCCTCGAAGGCCAAAAACTCTGGAACTTCAAGGTCGGCGCACCGGGTGGGCCAACGAAATACGCCCTCCGCCGTCTTCCGATCCGCAAGGAACTCTACTCGCCGGAATACGCCGCGCTGCGCTCTGATCCTGAAGTTCAACCCTACGAGGAGGCCCGGCTTTTCACCTACACCGCCGCTTGGACAGCACCCGTTTTTCGAGTCATGGCGTTTATCATCCGGGTCATCTGTCTCGACCTCCACCATGAGCAGTCGGAGGCTTGGCAGGCGCTTGTGAAGGCTGAATTTCCCCGCGAGGCCTATAAAAAATTCACAGACCTCAGCGCTGTGGATTACACCGCTTCAAAGACAACCCTCAAAGAATCCCTTACTTCTAAAAACCGCCTCGACGAAGTGCGGCTCGCCAAAGAACTCGGAGACCAATTCCGTCAACAATATCAGGAGGCCGCCAAGTTGGCGCGGGAGGGAAAATGAGTCAGCAATTCTCCAGACTCGTCTTCCTCGTCACAGCCGTTTTCTTCGCGCTGTTCTTTCTCTGGCCGATCAGCGAGACGCTCTATGGGGCTTTTATCGGATCGGATGGAAAATTCACGGTCGACTACATCGCCGAGGTTTTCCGGAATCCGCTCTATGTCGAGGGACTCTGGAACTCGCTCCAGATGGGGGTCTGGAGCACACTGCTCGCCGCTCTCATTGCGATTCCGCTCGCTTGGATGAGTGACCGTTTCCTTTTTCCCGGAAAATCCCTCCTCGGTGCGCTGGTGCTGGTTCCCATGATCATGCCGCCGTTTGTTGGCGCGATCGGCATCAAGCAAATCCTCGGCCAGCAAGGCGCGCTGAATGCTCTTCTCGAAGACATCGGCCTGCTCGATCCCTCGCACCCCGTGGATTGGCTGGGCGAGGGGAGAATCTGGGGCGTCATTGTTCTCAACGCTCTCCATCTGTATCCGATCCTCTATCTCAATGTCCTCGCCGCCCTCGCAAATGTGGATCCTGCGATGGAGGAGGCTGCTGAGAATCTCGGATGCACCGGGTTCCGTAAATTCCGCCGCATCACCCTTCCGCTGATCATGCCGGGCATCTTTGCCGGCGGGACCATTGTTTTCATCTGGTCATTCACCGA
The DNA here is from genome assembly GCA_044345595.1 of Terrimicrobiaceae bacterium. Lineage (GTDB taxonomy): Bacteria > Verrucomicrobiota > Verrucomicrobiia > Chthoniobacterales > Terrimicrobiaceae > UBA967. Next base: position 35,156 of record JBIJAV010000016.1, on the reverse strand, counting down.
ACTCGGCGTGCCGCTCATGTTCGACTTCACCCGTGTCACCTCGGTGCAGATTTTTTATGGCATCAAGGACATCGGGGCAAATCCCTTCCCGTTCGCTTTGGTGGTTGTCCTGCTCTGCGCGACAGTTCTGCTCTATGCCGGCAGCAAGTTGCTCTTCGGGCGTGAGTCCCATGCCATGATGGCCAAGGCAACGAGCCAAGGCGGTCCCCGCCAAGCCGGAGTTGCCATGGGGCTCTTCTGCTCGGGGGTCTTCGGCTTGGTGACTTTCCTTGCCGTCCTGCCACACATCGGCGTGATCCTCGTGGCATTTTCCACGGATTGGTATCAGACGATCCTGCCGAGCGGGTGGACGCTTTCGCATTTTGAAGCGGCATTGGGGCACAACCTGACGCTGCCTTCGATCCAGAACAGCCTGAAATATGCCGGCCTGGCGACCATTCTGGACCTGATTCTCGGAGTAGCCATCGCTTATGTCGTCGTGCGGACGCGTCTCGCGGGGCGGCAGATTCTCGACGCCATGGCCATGCTTCCTCTGGCTGTGCCGGGCTTGGTTTTGGCATTCGGATATCTGGCGATGACGCAGGAGGGAAAGCCCTTTGCTTTTCTGAATCCCACCATCGACCCGCTGATCATTCTGGTCATCGCCTATTCTGTGCGGCGTCTGCCGTATGTCGTCCGCTCGGCGGCGGCAGGATTTCAGCAGACCAGTGTCACGCTCGAGGAAGCCGCGCAGAACCTCGGATGTCCACCGCTGCGGACGCTTCGCAGGATTACTATTCCTCTCATCGCAGCAAACCTGCTCGCAGGCGGATTGCTGGCCTTTTCCTTCGCCATGCTGGAGGTCAGTGACTCGCTCATCCTCGCCCAGAAGCAGCAGGACTTCCCGATCACCAAGGCCATTTACGAGCTTTATCAACTGCTCGGCGAGGGGCGCTTCGTCGCAAGTGCTCTCGGGGTCTGGGCGATGGCTTTTCTGGCCGTCACGATCATCGGAGCCAGCCTCATTCTCGGAAAAAAACTCGGCGCGATCTTCCGCGCATAACCCCTCTACACCTTGGCTCGTCGCAGCGTGTGCAGGGTTATCTCGGGCGGACAGTTCCAACGCGCCGCAACGCCGCATGCACCTGTGCCTCGGGATGTGTAGCCTTGCAACGATCCATGCCGCCAAGCACCGGCGATGAATCGGCGCGGAGACTTGCATGGAACGACCAAATGACGACCACCTGGCAGGCAAATTTGACCTCCGTGCGTGTGACCACTCAGTTGAAGCGCAAAACCATGGGCTGCGGCTTCGGCATAGGTTTCGGGACTGTGTGAGAGGAGGATCACGAACGCATCTGCAGGCGCTTTTTTTCGTGTCCCAGCGAGATCGTGTGTTTGAAAATAATGCGGGTCGTCCACTCCGGCGATCCACACAGAATCTTCCCCGCGCCGGATTTCCGCCGTTTCGTTCAGGAGGATTGGGAGCCCGTCCCGCTCGAGGTCCAGCACCATTTCTAAGGGATCGTGATTTCCAAGGATTCCCCAGCAATCAGGTGCCAACGCCTTGCGGAGCTCTGCCATCGCCTGCGTGGCGGCACGATGGTCTCCTTCCATACCATTCCGGTAGTCGCCCGTGAGAACCGCCGCGTCGTGAGGGGTTTGTTTAACCAAATCAATCACGATAGGCATGAGGGTGGGTTCCAGGTCGCAGTGCAGGTCGGTGAGATGCACGAGGCGAAATCCCTCGAAGGACGGCGGGAGATTCGGAAAAAACCATTCCTTTTCCTCGAGACGAACATCCAAAAAATCCGCCAGCATCCGCTTTTTGAGGCCTGTGAGGTGCAGGATTCGTGAAAGCCAGAGATCGAATGGCAAGATACGCTCGATGCGGAAAATCCCGCGTCCCTGGTGTAGGAACTTCGTGAGTTTATCGTGCTGACGCTTCAGCCTCTTGGCGTGAAGCTCATTGCCGAAGCGGTTCTTGAGCGCTGACACTCCCTGGGCGGAATGGATCAAGGCTTCTTGGTCGCCGGCGGCGGCGTGGCGTAGCGCAGGGGCTTGAAAAGACCGGTCTCGCCTTCCTTTGTCCAATAAATCTCAGCCACGCGCTTCCAGTCCTTCACGCTGTCCTCTGCATAGAGTGTTCCATCTTTCAGGCGTGAACGGATTTCCTTGCGGAGTTCGAGTCCGGTGGCGTTCTCAGGCGAGTCGAGTTGGAGCGGACGCAGGCGCACGGTGACCTGATCAATCATCTGAGCGTGCAGAAAAACATGGGCGCCTTCGGGGAGGTTTGCGGAATTTTTCAAACTGCGCAGCGTGAAGAAGAGCGAATTCCCAACCCGTGAGGACCAGGCTTCGAAATCATACTCGCGTCTGCCGTTTCCGCCTTTGGGAGCGAGCGAGACATGCACGCTGTAGCGGTCTTGCGAAAGGGGTGCCACGACTGCAGTGGATGTGCCGCCTTTTTCCTTAAGCTCCCACTCGCCGAGAAGCCAGGTGTTCAAGTCCTCCGATGGCTTAGTCGTCAGCGGGTTCTCAAAGCGACATCCCACCAGCAAAAGCGGCAGGAGAATCAGGGCCAGTCGTGCAAAAATCCTCATCCCAGCGCTATATCCGAGTTCCGTCGGGAATGACACTGTTTTTCGGGACCACCACAATGCCATCTCGGATGTAATACCCGTCGCCGTCGAAGTTTTCCGACTCGGACTTGGAAGTGATCACCACGCCAGCGCCGATGCGTGCATTCTTATCAATGATGGCTCCCTCGATCGAGCAGTTCGCTCCCACGCCGATCGGAGGCACTCCCTCAGGGCGCTCGTCTTTGGGCGACTCGTAAAGGTCGGCTCCCATCATGACCGTGTTTTTCATGGTTGTGCCGGATCCGACAATACTGCGAATGCCGAGCACACAGCGCTCGAGTGTGGCGTCGCCCAGCACGCATCCATCGGAAATCATGGCGCGTTTCAAATGGGCACCCTCAATCACACTGGCTGGCAGGCAGAGCGGCTGCGAGTAAACCGGCGCTCCCGCGACATAGAAGCTGAATTTCGGATTGCGGTCCGCCATCTCCAGGTTGGCGTCGAAGAACGAGCGGATGGTGCCGATGTCCTCCCAGTAGCCTTCGAAAATGTGCGCCATGACCTTGCGATGCTCGATCGCGGCGGGAATGATGTTTTTTCCAAAGTCCACGAGATCATTGTCGAGACTCGAAATGAGTGCCTCGCGGTTGAAAACATAAATACCCATCGAGGCTTGGAAGAGTTCCTCCTCTGGGGAATGCCCAATCTGGCCTAGAAGCTCGCCGGGAATCCGTAGGGAGTCGATCACGGCCGAATCCTTGGGTTTTTCCACAAAGCGGGTAATGCGCCGCTCGCTGTCTGTGGCCATGATGCCGAATCCGGGCACAGCCTTGCGCTCGACCGGAATCGTTCCAATCGTCAGGTCCGCTCCGGAGTCGATGTGCTGGCGGATCATCTCGCGGTAATCCATCCGGTAAAGTTGGTCTCCGCTCAGGATGATGAAATATTTGCAGCGGTGCTCGAGAAAGTATCGCAGGTTTTGCCTCACGGCATCGGCCGTGCCCTGATACCACCGCGCGCCCTCGGGGGTTTGTTGGGCGGCCAGAATCTCGACGAAGCTGGGAGTGAAGTTGTCGAATTTGTAGCTCTCGTTGATGTGGCTGTGGAGCGAAGCGCTATTGAACTGGGTGAGGATGTAAATACCGCGCAGTCCCGAGTTCAGGCAGTTGCTAATCGGGATATCCACCAGTCGATATTTGCCGCCGAGCGGAACAGCCGGTTTGGAGCGTTCCTTGGTGAGCGGGAAGAGTCGTGTGCCCGCACCACCACCCATGATGATGGCCAGCGTGTCGGACTTGAAAGAGGAGGAGGGTTGGACAGTCATAGCTGTGCTAATCCTTGCGTGATACCCTTCCCTTTGTCACGTTGCTTTTATGTGCGGAATTGTTGCTTACATAGGATCCTCCAATGCCCTCCCTGTCCTCCTCGATGGCCTGCGCCGCTTGGAATACCGAGGATACGACTCTGCGGGCGTGGCATTGCTCCAACCGGGGCATATTGATGTCAGAAAAGCCGTTGGACGCATTGCCAATCTGGCTGAGGAGATCGAAAAAAATCCCGTTTCGGGTCAAATCGGCATCAGCCATACCCGGTGGGCGACTCATGGCGCGGTGACACGCGAAAACGCACACCCCCACTCGGACCGCTCGGGGCGTCTTTACCTCGTGCACAATGGCGTCATTGAAAACTACCAGACTCTTCGCGAGCAACTCATCGAACGGGGGCATGAATTTCACTCTCAAACTGACACCGAGGTTCTGGCGCATCTCGTCGGCGAAGCATTTGACCAGTCCGCTACTCGCGACAAAGGCTCGCTGGTCGAGGCCGTTCGCAGCGCTCTGCGTCAGGTCATTGGGACCTATGGCATCTCGGTCGTGCATGCGGATGTCCCCGGCGTCATCGTGGGCGCGCGGCGCGGAAGCCCCCTCGTGCTGGGCATAGGCAAGGATGAGCATTTTTTGGCCAGCGATGTCAGCGCGATCGTGGCTCACACCCGCGATGTGGTTTACCTGAACGATTACGAGATCGTTGCTCTCCAGGCCGAAGGGTTTGAGATTTCCACCGTCTCGGGCGGCGGCGCGGGCTTTCAGATCAGCCGCGTCGAGTTCGATGCCTCGTCGGTGGACAAGGGGAAATACCCTCACTACATGCTCAAGGAAATCCACGAGCAACCGAACACCGTTCGTGATGCCATGCGCGGGCGCCTTTCCCTCGAAGAAGCCACGGCGAAGCTCGGCGGTCTCAACATGACGAACTCCGAGCTGCGCGCCGTGGATCGCATCGTGCTCGCGGGCTGTGGAACGGCCTTCCATTCAGCCATGACGGGTGAATACATTATCGAGTCGCTTTCACACATTCCCGTGGAGTGTGAGTTCGCCAGCGAGTTCCGCTACCGCAATATCCCCCTCCAGCGCGACACGCTTGCTTTTGTCATCAGCCAAAGCGGGGAGACGGCCGACACTCTTGCCGCCCTGCGCGAGAGCCAGCGCAAAGGGCACCGCACGCTTGGCATCTGCAACAATGTCGCCAGCACGATCGCCCGCGAAAGCGATGGCGGCGTCTACATGCACGCGGGACCGGAGATCGGCGTCGCCGCAACGAAGTCCTTCACCTCGCAGCTCACGATTTTCACGCTCCTTGGTCTTCTTTTGGGCCGCATTCGCCATCTCTCGCACAGCGAGGGACGCGATATGATAGCTCAGATGGAAAAACTGCCCGACCTTGTGGCGCGCACGCTTGAGTTGGAGACGCAGGTCGCCGCTATCGCCAAAAAATACGCACAGGCAAACAACTTCCTCTTCATGGGCCGCCAGGCGCACTATCCGATTGCTCTCGAGGGGGCGCTGAAGCTGAAGGAAATAAGCTACATCTCCGCCTCGGGCTATCCCAGTGCCGAACTTAAGCATGGTGTGATCGCACTCATCACCGAGGAGACACCCTCGCTGTTCATTGCTCCCCAAGATGCCGTCTTCGAGAAAAACATCAGCAACATCGAGGAGGTCAAAGCACGCAAAGGTCCGGTCATCGCGATTGGCACGGAGGGCGACACCGCCCTGAAAAAAATCTGCGACGATGTGATTCTGATACCCGACGCTCCGCACTATCTGTCGCCGATTCTCAGCGTCATTCCATTGCAACTGCTGGCCTACTACATAGCGGTGGAACTTGGCTGCGATGTCGACAAGCCTCGCAATCTCGCCAAGAGCGTGACGGTCGAATAAAGGCCGCCGGAGACTATTTTTTCAGCTTCCGGCGCAGGAAGGTCGGGACATCCAAGTCCTCACCCTCAACTATGGTCGGCTCGACCTTTTCAAATCGTCCGCGCGCGATGGGTTCGAGTGGAAGGTCCTCCTGCTTCACTTTCGGAGCGCCTGTTTTCGGTTCGGCGTGTGTCGACGGAGGTGGGGTTGATTCAATGGCATCCTCCTGAAACAAGGCGGGCGGGGTCGCGCGAACGGGCTCCACTGTGGGAATTGGCGCTGCGGCCTCGATCTTTGCTGCCGTGCCGCAGTGCCCGATAAGCGTGACAATGAGCGGCGCGGAATCATCACGCGCCACACTCACGCCAAGGTGAAGAAGGGATGTGGGAGCCGTATTTTTCGAAATCTCCTGCATGATGGTGGCCACTTCCGCAAAGGTGAGCGAGCGTGGGCCTGAAAGGTGGACCAGCACCTTCTTGGCATCGTGGAGGAGGCGTCCCCGGTCGAGAAGAGGGCTTCGGAGCGCCTGCTCGAGAGCCTCGTGGGCGCGGTTTCCGCCATCCGCCTCTCCGCTGCCGAACAAAAATGCGCCGCCTCCGCTGCGGAGGATACCGAGCAGGTCGGGCACAGCAACTGCCATAGGACCGGGACAGGAAATCAGCCGTGTGAGGGATGCCACCGATTGGAAGAGAATATTGTCGCACGCCGCGAATGTCTCTTCCGCCTCGGTGCGCGGAGCGGTGATTTCCGCCATGCGATCGTTTTCAAAATGCACGATGGCGTCGGCATGGCGGGCAATGCCTTGCATAGCCTCCTGCGCCTGCTGGGATCGGCGGCGTCCTTCGAACTGAAACGGAGTTGTTACCACTGCGATCACAAGCGAGCCGTTGGCACGCGCCAATTCGGCGAGTTGAGGGGTCGTGGCGCTACCTGTTCCTCCACCGAGACCCGCGCAAAGAAAAACAACATCGGCACCCTCGACCGACTGGCGAAGTTCGCTCATGGATTCTTTGGCGGCCTCAAGCGCCCTTTCGGGATCGCCCCCGGCTCCGAGGCCATGTGTTGTCATCGGGCCAAGCGCCGTTTTTCGGGATGCCACCGAAGCGTTCAGCGATTGCTGGTCCGAGTTCAGCGCCACCGTTTCAAGGGGCAGGGAAGCTCGGACAGCGATGCGGTCCGCGATGTTCACACCGGCATTGCCGATGCCGAGCAGTCTGAGAACCGGTTCCTTGCCGGTGCCACGATCAAGCCAACGGGGATAGGTAATCATAGAAAATTCACATTCTTCCGCTGAAAAAGCCCTTCAGTCGCTCCAAGATCGACGCGTCCGGCATCTCGGCATGCACGGCCTGCGCGTATTTCGCCGCGCCGATGCATGTGGAGAGCTGGGGGTTTTCAAAGGCCGACATCGGGCCCGACACCGATTGCGCATGGGCGAGATAGACCGGGGTTCCGGGAAAAACGGATTCGGCCGCCTCGCGGATTCCCCGAAGGAGGCTACAGCCCCCTGTAAGAAGGATGCCTGCTCCGAGGAGGTGCTCCGGAACGACCTCTTGAATGCGCTTTCGGAGAATGCCAAAGAGTTCCTCAAGGCGGGCCTGGATGATCATGTTCAGCATGAGGCGCTCGATGTCCCTGCCGGAAAACCCTGTGTCATTCTTCAGCGTGATTTTGTCGCTCGCAGAGATGTTTTCGGTGATGGCCGAGCCTTCTTCGATTTTGAGTTTCTCAGCGCGGGCGATAGGAATCCGGAGGCCGATGCACAGATCGTTGGTGATGTGGTCGCCGCCGATCGCGATGACTCCGCTGTGGCAAACCGCCCCGTCCTTGTAAACGATGTAGTCGGTGACGCCGCCGCCGATGTCGATGAGCACAGCTCCGGCTTGCTTCTGTTGCTCGTCCAGCACGACCTGTGCGGAGGCGACCGAGTTCACCACGATGTCCTCGACATCGATATCAAATTCACGGACGCAGCGAATCGCATTCTGAATGCGGTTCGTCACGCCGTGGATGATGTGAAAATCTGCATCCAGCTTGGTTCCCATCATGCCGTGAGGGTCGATGACACCCTCCTGTCCATCGACATAGTAGCGTTGGATAACGGAGTGGATGATCACATCCTCCTTCGGAATCCCGGCCTCCTTGGCTTTGAATTCGACGCTTTCTATTTCCTTGGCCGTGATGGTGGATTCCTCCGGTAGAGTCACGGAACTGCGGTTGTTGAAGCTCTTGATATGGCTCCCTGAAATTGCCAGCCAGACGCCTTTGATCTCATGGTCGCTGCGGTCTTCGGCATCAGCCAAGGCGTCGTGAACGCACTGGGTGGCGTTTTTGAAATCGACAATCTCGCCCTTTCGGACTCCGCGCGATGGACTCTCTCCCACGCCCAAAATCCGCATTTCCCCGTCGCGGTGGCACTCCGCCACGACAGCGCATACCTTGGTGGTTCCGATTTCCAGTCCGACGTGAATTTTTTCGCGGGCCATCAGTTTTTCTTGGGTTTGGATTTTTGAGGGATCGACTTTTGCTTGTCTGAAACGGGTTCCGGCGGTGCAGCCATGACAAATTTGACGGGGGTGTTTTTTGCCACCATGAGGTTCACAGATTCGATCTCGCGTCCGGTGTCGCGGCAATGTTCCAGCAGGCGCTGGAGTTTCATCAATTGCGTGGGGAAGTCGCCCGAAGCAAATTTCACCCGCGCGTTTTGGTCGGTGAGAGCATCGATGCAGTAGCCCTTGCTGATGTTTAGCGAGCGTATGACCAGAAGGGATTTTGCCTGGTCCCGGGCCTCGCGCAGGAGGGTCAGGGCATTTTTCAAATCATCCCCTTCCAGGAGGCTGCCTTCTTGGATTTTTTCGACTTTCACGCCGTAAATGATCGGGAGTTGATGGTATTCCTGTTGAAGGATGCGGGGTTTCATCAGGAAGCCGGAGTCGTCCACTAGGGTCATGGATGTTGGATCATAAACTGCGGAGGAATCCGAAGACTTCGAAACCCACGCAACGGGAATGCGGCGAGTGAGGTTGATCTCGATGCGATCCGGCATGATGCGTTCGATCGAAACATCGGCAACCATCGGGATTTCGCGGAGCTTGTGATCGATGCCTGCGATGTCGATGCGGAAGATGTTGTCGCCTGTTTGGATTCCTGTTTCGGCCAGGAGATCCTCGTTGGTCATGATTCCATCGAGTTCGAGTTCGAGTTCGCAGAGGTTGTAGGCGGGATTCGAGAAAAAGAACTTGTCCAATGCCTTGTTGAGTCCGAACCAGATCAGACCGCAGGCCACCGCAACGATGAGAGTGAGCGCGCAGAGCTGTCCGACCAGGCGCTGGCGTTTCCGCTGCGCCGTCTTTGCGCGCATCTTCACATTCAGGTAATGCACGCCGTTTGGCGTTCGTCTCTTGGTTGCGGATGATGTGGATCCCGATTTCATCACGGCTTTTTCTTCGCAAGCGACAGTCCGGCTATTTCCTCGCACAACGCGGGAAAGCTCAGCCCAGCCACGGCTGCTGCCTTAGGCAGAAGGCTCAACTCGGTCATGCCTGGGATAGTGTTGATTTCTAAAACACTCATCGAGCCGTCCGGCGCGAGCAGGATGTCCACGCGGGAGTAAACCTCGAGCCCAAGGGCGCGGTGCGCCGCGCGGGCAGTCGCCTGGACACTGGAGGACTCGGCATCCGTCAGAGGCGCGGGAACGAAGTATTCCGAGGCTCCGCTGGTGTATTTGTGGTCGTAGTCGTAGAAGCCGTCGCGCGGCACGATTTCCACAACAGGCAGCGCCTCGCCGCCGATGATTCCGACCGTGAGTTCCCTGCCCGCAAAGAAACTTTCGACAAGCACCTCGTCGCCATATTGGAAGCAATCATCCAGCGCGGCGGGAAGTGCTGAGGCCTCACGGATGATGTGCACGCCCACGCTGGAGCCTTGGCGTGGTGCTTTTACGACATAAGGTAATGGGAGGCTTGGGGACTCTCCTTGACGGATTTTTTGCCATGTCGATGTCGGCACTCCCGCGCGGTCGAAGGCTTCTTTCGAAAGGATTTTGTCGAATGCCGTGCGGCTGCCCTCGATTCCTTCACCGGTGTAGGGAATGCCCTTTTCATGCAGAATCGACTGGAGTTGGCCGTCCTCACCGAAAGTGCCGTGAATGATGTTGAAAGCGAGGTTCACGGACGCGGGAAGGGTGATTTCCGGCGTGGTCACATCGATTTCCTCAACGCGTGCCCCGGCGGCGCGCAGGGCTTTTGCAACGGCTGCTCCGGAGCGGAGGGAGACATCGCGCTCCTTGCCGGGACCTCCCATGAGAAGTGTCACCAATTTGTCTTTCAGAATGCCGGAATGCTGTTGCTTCATAAATCTACCCCCACAATTTGAACCTCGGTTTCAAGCTCGATGCCGCGTGTTCGCTCGGCGGCACTCTGGATTTCTTTGATCAGGGTCAGAACATCCCCGGAGGTCGCGCCGCCATCGTTGACGATAAAATTTCCATGGATTTCGGAGACCCTGGCTCCTCCAACGGAGAAATTCTTGAGTCCGAGTTCCTCGATCAGCTTGCCTGCGGGAATCGTTGACGGGTTTTTGAAAATGCATCCCGCACTGGCAGCTACGGGTTGGCTTGAGCGGCGCTTGGCGACGGATTCTGCGATGGTCGCATCGATCTCGGCTTGCGTGCCGGGTTTCCCGGCAACGACAGCCGAAAGCGCATAGTTTGTCCGCAGCATCGGAACGCTCCGGTAGTGGATGTCCATTTCGGCAGGTGTGCGGGTGAAGATGTTTCCATCCTGGTCGCAGAAACGCACCTTCACGACCTGATCGAAGGTTTGAATGCCCATGGCACCTGCATTCATCCGCAAGCCTCCCCCGAGGTTTCCGGGAATTCCTTCCATCCACTCAAACCCTGCAATATTCGCTGTTCGCGCCAGTGCGCTAAGTTGTTTGAATTTCACCCCCACACCCGCAGTGATCTCGGTTCCATTCACTTCATGGCGTTGGAAGTCGCCGCGCGCGAGGTGTGCCACCACTCCGGGGATGCCGCCATCGCGCACAAGAAGGTTCGATCCGCGTCCCATGACCATGAGGGGAATGTTTTCATCGAAGCAATGCCGCACGAGGTCGGCGAAGCCCTCTTCACTCTCGGGTTCAACCCAGAACTGGGCTGGTCCACCGATGCGCATTGTCGTGTGCTTGGAAAGTGGCTCGTAAAGTTTGATGCGTCCCGCACCCATCACGCGCTGCAGGGTGTCGCGCATTTTGAAATCCTGCGCGAGACGCTGGCCCGCCTCGTGGATGTTCCCCGCGCCAAGGCTCAGGATGAGGTCGCCATCCTCTGCCACGGATGCGGCGGCCTTGTGGATGTCCGAAATCTCGGGCACATGCGTTGCGGAGGAATGTCCAGCGGCGTGCATGGCATCAACAATCGTCTTGCCGGAAATGCCGGGAATCGGTTTTTCGCTGGCAGGGTAGATGTCGGAAACAAAAACATGATCCGCCAGCGCGAAGGCTTTGCCAAATTCGTCCTTTAATGCCTGCGTGCGCGTGTAGCGGTGGGGTTGGAACATCGCAATCACCCGCCCGTGTCCGCCGGTTCGCGCGGTGGCGAGTGTGGCGGCGATTTCCGTGGGATGGTGCCCATAGTCGTCAACAATGGTCTGGCGGGGCGATTCGTGGATGATTTCGAAGCGGCGCTTGGCTCCACGGAAACTCTCGAGTGCGCTCACGATGGATTCGAAGGACTGCCCAATTTCGCTGGCCAGGGCGATGGCGGCGAGCGCGTTCACCGTATTGTGGGCGCCGGGAATGTTCAGCACGACTTCGCCGAGCATTTTTCCGTCTTTGTTTACCGTGAAGCGGGATTTGAAATTTTCCGTGGTGAGGTTTGTGATCCTGTAATTCGCTTCAGCTCCGAGACCATAGGAAATGGCACGGGGATGTGATGCGCAGACCCTCCGTGCCCCCTCGTCATCCGTGCAGTAGAAAACTTTGCCCGATGTCTGGTTGATGAGGCGTTTGTAAACGGCTTCGATGGCAGCGAGATCCTTGTAAAAATCGAGATGCTCCGGCTCGATGTTGAGAACGATGGCGTGCTCGGGGTGGTAGTTGATGAGTGTGCCATCGCTTTCATCGCCTTCGGCTACGAACCACTCGCCTTCCGAGTCCCAGCGCGCATTTGTTCCCAAAATCGGAATTTCGGCTCCCACATAGTGGCAGGGCTTGAATCCTCCGGCCCGCAGGACATGTGCTGTCATGGCAGAGGTCGTTGTTTTTCCGTGCATGCCGGAGACCACGATTCCTTTTTTGGAGTCCATGATTGCAGCCAGCGCATCGGCGCGGCGCGCCAAAGGAAGTCCGAGGCAGACCGCCTCATCATAGGCCGGATTTCCTGCTTTGATCGCGGACGAGTAAATAACGACATCCGCTCCATGCACGCACTCCGTCGAGTGGGGACAGTGAAAATGAAGACCCTTTTTGACAAGGCGTCCGACCTCGGTGGTATCAACCTTGTCCGATCCGCTCACCTTGTGTCCCAGGCCCAGCAACAATGCGGCGATCCCGCTCATGCCCGAACCCGCCACTCCGATCAAGTGGATGTGTTTCGGGGTTGCTGCAGTTAGGGTTTCTCGCAACTCAGCGGCTGTCATTTGATGCCCTCCCTCACGGCGCGTTCCATGACATCAGCCACATTCTTTGCAGCCGACTCCGGGGTCATCTTCTTTGCGGCAGCTGCCATTGCGGCACGGCGCGATGGATCGTTCAAAAGATTCGAAATCATCGCGGCAAAGACCTCCGGAACGATGTCTTTCTCCTCGGTCATCACGGCCGCTCCGGTCCGCACATAAATTTCGCCGTTGGCTTTCTGGTGGTCGTCCGTCGCGTGCGGGTAGGGGATGAGGATGGATGGCAGTCCGAACTGCGACAATTCGCTGAGGCTCGACGCTCCCGCTCTTGAGATAACAAGGTCTGCCGCCGAGTAGGCCTCCTCCATGCGGTGATGGAACGGAGCCACATAATGCGGAATTTCATCGCGTTGGTAGTTCGCAGCGGCCAACCGGTCGTCGTTTTTTCCAGTGAGATGAATGATTTGAATGCCGGACTGTGCCAAGAGCGGGGCTGTGCGGAAGAGAATCTGGTTGATTCCGGTTGCACCCTGGCTGCCGCCGGTGACGAGAAGCGTCGGGCGTGAAGGCTCGAGACCAAACACCTTCATTGCATCGCCTCGTTCCATCGGCTGCCCCAGGTTTTTCCGAACCGGCGTCCCGGTGACGATGCAGTCCGATCCGGGAAACCGCTGGCGGCAATCCTCGAAACCCAGAAGAACACGGGAGGCAAATCTCGCAGCCAATCGGTTGGCGCGGCCGGGGATGGCATTCGACTCGTGGATGAAGCAGGGTAGCCCCTGCATCCGAGCCGCAAGAATCGGCGCTGTGGATGTGAACCCGCCCATCCCCAAAACAACAGAGGGTCGGTATTTTCTATAAATTGACCGACACTGGCGGTAGCTGTCCCAGCAGCGACGGACAAAGCGGATGAAGGCTGGCGATAAAAGCATCGCCGGCATTCCCACCGAGGGCAGTTTTTCAGCCCGGAATTGAGGGTGCGCCTTGAGCGCGACGGCATCGATTTCCTTCTCCGACACGAAAAGCAAAACCTCGTGGCCGCGCTCGTGCAGCGACTCTGCAACGGCCAAGCCGGGGAACAGGTGTCCGCCTGTGCCTCCGCACGCTATGATGGCTCGGAATGGTTTTGGGTCGGTCATATGCGGGGCTCGAAATGTGGACGCGTGAGGGCCGGGGCGAAATGGGAGACGAGCGGGCGTCCCTGGCGGTGGATGTTGACCAGAAGGCCGATGAGGAAAAGGCAGACGACCAGATTGGATCCGCCGTAGCTGATGAATGGCAGAGGCATGCCCTTGTTGGGAAGAAGTGATGTCGTGACGCCTATGTTCACACAGGCTTGTAGGGTGATCATGATCACGGCCCCGATTCCAAGTAGGCGGCCGACCGTGTCTTTGGCGTTCGAAGCAACCAGTGACCCGCAGAGGCACACGAGCAGGTAGGCCATAACGGTGAGAAGCGTTGCATAGAGGCCGAGTTCCTCACCGATCATGGGAAAAATGAAATCCGTGTGTGCGTAGGGAAGGTAGAGCATTTTCTGGCGACCCTCGCCGAGCCCCAAGCCATCAACCCCGCCGGAGCCGAAGGCGATCAGTGCCTGCCATTGCTGGAGTCCCTCGCCAAGGCTGTATTTTTCAGGATGCATGAAGGCGAGAAGGCGGCCTTGGCGTTCCGAGACATTCATGGCCACGAAAAATATGCCTGCCAGACCGCAGAAAATGAGGCTGAAAAGCCAGCGCAGGGCGGCTCCAGCTATGAAGAGAACGGCCACGGCAGTTCCTCCGATGAGCGCCGTGTTTCCAATATCCACTTCCAGAACGATGAGCCCCATTAGAATGCTGAGGATTCCCATGGGGTAGGCGAGTCCGCTCAGGAAATGGGAGAAATTGAGCTCGGTTCGTGAGAACCACCAGGCCAGAAAAAAAATCGCGGCAACCTTGGCGAGTTCGCTGGGTTGCACAACGCCGAAGCCGAGGTTGATCCAGCGGGATGATCCGTTGATTCGAAGTCCGATGGGAGGGATGAAACACAACAGGAGCAGGAGGGCTGCCGCAGCAAAAAATGCCCACCAATATTTGACCCAGAAATGGTAGTCCACAAACGAGGCCACGATGGCCGCAACGAGCCCGACACAGAGCCACATGCCCTGGCGTTTCAAGAAGAAATAGATGTCCGAGTGGCCCTCCTCAGCAAACGCACTCGTGCTGGAAAGCATCACAAGCCCGAGCGCGAGGAGGCCGGCCACGGCAACTGTCAGCACATAGCTGGCGTTTCGATGCATTGTTTTTTGTGAACTTCGGCTTTTTTGTGCTGATCAGGGAATGACCAGCGTTTGGCCGATTTTCAGTTTCTTCGGGTCGTCAATGTTGTTTGCCTTCATCAGGGCCGCTTGGGTGATGTTGTATTTTTTGGCGAGCGAGTAGGGATTGTCTCCCTTGGCCACGACATGTGTTTTTTCCTCGCTGGCCTTGGGGTTTTCAGAGGGTTTGGCTTCGGCTTTTTCCTGAACGGGCGGAGCCTTCACGGGCGGGGCCTTCGCAACGACCGCCGGAGTGGGGACGGCCTTTGCGGCGGGTTCGGCGTGCTGGGCTTGTGCCGCCTGACTTTTTGCTGCCGATCCAACGACGAGGGTCTGTCCGACTTTGAGGATGGATGTGCTGGTGAGGTTGTTGGCTTTTTCGAGGGATTCGATGCTCGTGTTGAATTTTGAAGCGATGCGGCGGAGTGTGTCTCCCGCCACCACGGTGTAGGTCGCCTGGGCCTCCTGCGTTTTGGCAGGTTCGGCCTTGGCAACCGGCTCGGCTTTTTTCTCCGTGACGGCAGCGGGAGTGGCGGCCTCAGCAGTCTCCGTTTTCGCGGTCACCGGACGGGCCGGTTTTTCCTTGAGCTGGTTGAAGCCGTAGATCCCTGCGACGGCCACAACATGCAGGACAAGAACCACGATGAATGCCTGCGAGAGCTTCATGCTGGGCTCCGACTCGCTTTCATATTCCTCGACTTCCTCACGGCTCGAAGCCGCGCGGGCGTGCATGGTTTTTCTGGGAACCAATCGCCGTGCAGGACGGCGTGGAGCAGTGCTGTTTTTTTTGAACATCATGGTGTGTTGTTTGGATTGTTTTTGAGTTTTTGAACGAGAGATTTGAAAATGTTTCCGCGTTCTCCGTAGTTGCGGAACATGTCGTAGGACGAGGCGCCGGGGGAAAAGAGGACGACATCACCCGCCTGTGCGAGGGAATGAGCCTTGTTGACGGCCTCTTCAAGGCTCTCCGCTGTATGGCATTCCGTGTCTTTCCAGGATGAGGCGATGCGGTGTCTCATCTCGCCGATTAGCACGGCGGCGCGGGCCTTTTCGCGCACGAGCATGGCATTGTCATCGAATTCCACGCCTTTGTCTTTGCCTCCGGCGATGAGGATGATCGGACGGTCTTGGGACAGGATCGCCTTTTCCATGGCATCGAGGTTGGTTGCCTTGGAATCGTTGATCCAACGCACGCCATCGAGGTCGCGCACGAATTCGCAGCGGTGCACCGGTGGCGCATGGTTGGCGATTGCCTGAACCAGGTTGTCGAGATCGAGATTCAACCCAAGGCCCATTCCCAATGCGGCCATGATATTTTCCGCATTGTGGACTCCCGGCAGGAGCGTGTCGGATTGATCGAGCAGGCGTCTGCCTTGGAAGAAAATCTCTCGCCCGCGAAGCGTGAAATCGGCGGCAGGGCTCGTTGCACTGAAGGTGATTCTCTTGGCCGGAAGGGGAGGGAGGTCGGCGGATGCGTTCACCACCATGACATCATCCGCGGTTTGGTTCTCGAAAATCCTGAGCTTCGCCGCACGGTATTCTGGCATTCCCGGGTAGCGGTCCAGATGGTTCGGGCTGAGATTGAGCCACGCTGCGACTTTCGGGCGGAAGGTGCGGATCGTCTCCAGTTGAAAGGAACTGACCTCCAGAATCATCACATCCAGTTTGTGGCTCTGCCGAACCGCTCTTGCAAACGGGAGGCCGATATTCCCGCTCGCCATCGTTCGCACACCGCAACCGCTGAGAATTTTTTCCGTGAGTTCGGTAGTGGTGGTTTTTCCGTTCGTGCCTGTGATCGCGACCACCGGGCAGGTGCATTCTTGAAAGGCGAGCTCCAGCTCTCCGATGAGAGGGATGTTTTTTTGCAGCACATTTTGCACGAGCGCAACGGCTGGATCGATTCCCGGGCTGAGCACGGCGAGGTCGTAGAGCGAGGGGTCCTCATCGGCTGATTTGCCAAGGAGAACGCGCATCCCGCGGCCCTCCATCTGAGCGGCCTTTTCGCGGATGCCTGGATTGTCCGAGGATTCGCAAATGGTCACCTCGGCTCCCTCTTCAAGCAGCAAGGTGGCCGCAGCCTCGCCACTATGGCCGAGACCGAGAACAACCGATTTTTTGCCGCTATAGATCATTTCAACGCAGTTTCAAAGTGGCCAGACCGAGAAGGGCGAAGAGCACCGAGAGAATCCAAAATCGGACAATCACCGTGTTTTCCTTCCATCCGCTGAGTTCGAAGTGGTGGTGGATGGGGGACATCTTGAAAATGCGGCGACCGGTTGTTTTGAAGCTGGCGACCTGGAGAATCACAGACATCGCCTCCATAACAAAAACGCCACCGACTATGACGAGCAGGAGTTCCTGTTTGCAGCAGATCGCCACGGCTCCGAGCATTCCACCGATCGCCAGCGAGCCAGTGTCGCCCATGAAAACGCGGGCTGGATGGGCGTTCCACCACAGGAATCCCAAGCAGGCACCGAGCAGGGCGACGCAGAGGACGGCCAACTCTCCGGCATACGGCACAAATGGAACCTGAAGGTAGGTTGCCGTTTTGATGTTTCCTGCGACATAGACCAGCACGGCATAGGTCGCGGCCACAGTGGCGGTGCAACCGGTGGCCAGCCCGTCAAGACCATCAGTGAGGTTCACCGCATTCGATGTTCCCACGATGACCAGAAGATAGAAAATGAATGTCAGCACCCCCATGCCGAGGAGAAGCGGTTCCTTGAAGAAGGGAATGAAAAGTTGCTGGGCCGTGGCGGAGAGTTTCGGGTTTGTGAGGAAAAAGAGTGTGAATATTCCCGCGAGAAGGCACTGGAGCACAAACTTGAGACGGCTGCTGATGCCGTCCGAGCTCTTCTTGGTGACCTTCAACCAGTCGTCGTAAAAACCGATTCCGCCCAGAAAAACCGCGCTGAAAAGAACCAGCCAGACGAAGGGATTTTCGGGTTTCGCCCAAAGGAGTGTCGAAATCACAATCGACCCAATCAACAGGAGGCCTCCCATGGTAGGGGTTCCTTTTTTCGAGCCGTGGAGTTCATGGAGCTTGTGCACCTCCGCAGCGGTGCGGATCGGTTGGCCGAATTTCAGGGAAATCAACTTCCGGATAACAAAGTTTCCAAAAACCACACTGATGAGAAACGCTGTGATGCCAGCGCAGATCGCTCGGAATGTGATGTAGGAAAAAACATTCAGCGCCTTGAGGAGGTCGTTGCTGATGCCTTGTTGTGCGGCCCAGTCACTCAGTTCGGAAAGGTAGTAAAGCATCAGTTTTGGAGTTTTTGAAAAAGAGTTTCCATTCGTGCGGAGCGGCTGCCTTTGACGAGGACGAGATCCCCAGGGCGGGCGAGTTGGTCGAGGATTCGAGCTGCTGCGGAGGTGTCCTCGACCTCGTGGATGCGGCTGAATCCAAGTTCCCTTGCTGTAGCCGAGATGTTGCGAGCCTCAGGGCCGACGGTCACGAGGACATCGGCATACTTCACTGTGGCGCAGCCGACGCGTGAATATCCCTCGGCGGCGTAGTCGCCCAGCTCCCCCATTTTACCCAGAACGGCAATGCGGCGACCCATGCAGGGACTAAAGCGGAGAGTGCTCAACGCGGCCTCCATGGAATCGGGGTTCGCATTGTAGGTGTCGTCCAGAAATGTGACTCCTTTGTGCACGCGTTGTTCCAGTCGGCCTCCGGCCAGTTCTGTTCGTGCAAGGCCTTTGACGGCGGATTCGAGCGGGACACCCAATTCCAGACCGGCCGCGATGGCCATGAGCGCATTCTGGACCATGTGCAATCCTTGAACGGGAATGGATGCTGCGGCGCTGAGTGTTTGGTCTGCGGAATGGAGGACAACTTTGAATGTGGTTCCGGTGTCGTTGGCGACAACTTCTGTGGCTGTCAGGTTCCCGCCTTTCAGGCCTGTTCGGATGACTTTTCCTTGGCAGCGTGCGGTGATCGAGTCGGTCTTGTCGTCCTCCGCAGAGAGAATGACGCTTCCGCTTGCCGGCACCGCCTCAGCCAGCATGCCTTTTTCCAAAGCGATGGCATCGCGGGTCTTCATGTATTCAATATGCGCGGTGCCGATATTGGTAATGATCGCGCAGTCCGGTTTGATGAGTGCCGCTAGCGGAGCGATTTCGCCTGGATGGTTCATGCCGACCTCCCACACAGCCGCCTTGTCGCTGGAACTTGCCGAAAGAATGGAAAGTGGCACGCCGATGTGGTTGTTCAGATTTCCCTGGGTCTTGACCACTTTGAATTTGCTGCCCAGCACAGCGGCCGCGAACTCCTTGGTGCTGGTTTTTCCGCTGCTGCCAGTGATGCCCAGAACTTTGAGATCGAGTTTTGCGCGCCACGCTGCAGCGAGATTGGTGAGGGCGGTGAGGCTGTTTTCTGCAAGGAGGACGGGAGCCGATCCTGCGAGTTTTTGGGCCTCTTCGGGTGAATCCAGAAGCACTGCGGCGGCTCCTTTTTCGATCGCCTGCGAGGCGAAGGCATTGCCATCGAAATTCTCTCCGCGCAGGCCGATGTAGAGATCTCCCGGACGGATCGTGCGGGTGTCCTTGTTGATGTTGGAAATCGTGACGCCGGTTGCATCGCCCAGCAGCTCGGCGCCGGCCATGGATGCGATTTCGAGCAGAGGAGTTTTGTCCATTTTTAAGACTCCGCTCCTTTCTTGTCGCTGATCGCCCTGTCCGCGACGGCGACATCGTCGAATGGAATCTTGGTGTCGGCGAATTCCTGATATTTTTCGTGGCCCTTGCCTGCGATGAGGACGATTCCGCCGGGACCTGCGAGTTCGATGGCGCGGCGGATGGCTGCTTCGCGGTCGGTGATCTTCTCATGCGCGCGACCGCGCAGGCCTGCCTGCATGTCCTTCAGGATATCCTCTGGATCCTCGGACCTCGGGTTGTCGGATGTGATGATGATGTGGTCCGAGAGCTCCGCAGCTGCGGCGGCCATGAGTGGGCGTTTGGCGCGGTCGCGGTCGCCGCCGCATCCGCAGACAGTGATGATGTGTGAGGGATTCAACTCGCGCAAGGTGCGGAGGACATTTCGCAACGCGTCATCGGTGTGCGCGTAATCCACAAAAACCTGGAAGTTGCGCTTCGCGGGAACCCGTTCGAGGCGCCCGGGGACTTGAGGGGCGGCTGCAAGCGCGTTGATGGCGGTTCGCATTTCGACGCCGCATGTCACAGTGAGCGCGATTGCAGCGAGGGCGTTGTAAACATTGAACAGGCCGATCAGGGGCAGTCTGACAAGGTAGCTTTTGCCACGGGCCTCCAGTGTGAATGTGGTGCCATTCATTTCCTGGCGCACGGCGGAGGCTCTGAACTCGGCATGAACGCTGCGTCCGAAGGTGAGGATTTTGAGCCGTTTTGAAAATTGATCCACGAGCCTCTGGCCGTATCGGTCATCGAGATTCACAATCGCGCGGCCCTTCTTGTGTTTCTGGGATGCGAGCGCCTCGAAAAGCCCTGCTTTTGCTTCGAAGTAGGCATCCATCGATCCGTGATAGTCGAGGTGGTCCTGTGTGAGATTCGTGAAGGCCACTGCATCGAATTCGATGCCTCTCACGCGGTTTTGCACGATGGCGTGGCTCGAGACTTCCATGGCCACGGCGCGTCCTCTTGTGTCCCGGATTTCGGAGAGAATTTTCTGGATGTCGATCGACTCCGGCGTCGTGTGGGGTGCAGGGAGATCCTCATCCGCGACGATGTATTTGATTGTTCCAATCAGTCCGCAGCGTTGTGCGGCGTGCTCGAAGATGTGGCGGACGAGGCAGGTCGTGGTTGTTTTTCCGTTGGTGCCTGTAACGCCCACGCATTTCAAATCGCGGTCAGGGTGCCCATAAAAAGCCGAGGCGATATCGGCCATGGCGGCGCGTGCGTTTGGAACAACCACAATCGGGCAAGGGCTGTCCGGAACATCTTTTTCAGCGATCGCTGCGGCAGCTCCCTTCTCTGCTGCCTGCTTGATGAAGGTGGTGCCATCCGAGTTTTTTCCCGGCAGGGCAAAGAACAGGCATCCGGGAGTCGCCTCCCTCGAATCGAAGCATAGGGATGAAATGTCCGTGTCGGCCAGCCCCGGCGGGATTCCCGATAATTGAAGAAGTGTTCGCAGGTTCATCGGATCAGTTACTGCGCTCCTCCGTGTTTGAAGTGCTGGCGATCGGGGCCGGTTGAAGTGGAATTGGAGGCATGGTCGGTGTGAGGTCGAGATGCCGTGCGGCCCGCTCCGCGATGCGTGAGAAAATAGGCGCGGCCACAAGACCGCCGTAGTTGAGGTTCGATGCGATCTTGGCATCGTCGACAATGACCAGCAGAACGAATTTTGGGTCCTCCGCCGGCATGTAGCCTACAAAGGAAACCACATATTTTCCGGCGGCGTAGCCCCCGTGGGGACTCACCTTTTGGGCGGTTCCTGTTTTGCCTGCGACCTGGAAGCCATTGACCCTTGCAAATCCGGCGGTGCCTCCCGGTTCTGTTACTCCAACGAGCGCATCGGACACGAAGCGGGCTGTTTTTTCCGGAACCACCTTGCGCATGAGGGTTGGCTCCTTTTTCATGTGGACCTCGCCGTTTTCCTTTTCCACAGATTGGACGATTCGCGGAGCCATGAGGTCGCCGCCGTTGGCGATGACAGCCATGGCCATGGTGATTTGAAGCGGCGTCACGGCAATCGAGTGCCCCATCGGCATGCGGGTGATGGTGAGCTTGTCCCAGCGGGCAGGGGGATGCACGAGGCCCGGGATTTCGCCCGGCAGCTCGATTCCGAGTCGTTCCCCAAATCCGAAGCGGCGGACATACTCGTAGAATTTATCTCCGCCCATCATGAGAGCCATTTTGGCGGAGCCGATGTTCGAGGATTTCACGAGAATCTCATGGACATCCATGTGGCCGTAGCCGTGGTGGTCCTTCAGAATACGGCCGCCGTAGGCGAAGCGTCCGTTTTCACAAAAGATGGTTGTTTTTTCATCGACCTTCCCTTCGTTGAGCGCGCCTGCGGCAACGACGATTTTGAATGTCGATCCGGGTTCGACCATGTCGATGATGGCCCGGTTTTTCATCTGCTCCGGCTGCGCCTTGCCCGGTTCGTTCGGGTTGAAGCAGGGGCGGCAGGCCATGGCAAGAATGGCTCCTGTTTTTGGATCCACGAGGACGGCGTTGGCGGTTTCGGGCTTGAGATCCTTGTAGGCTGCATCCAGTTCCTCTTCGACGATGGATTGAAGGCCCATGTCGATGGTGAGGCGCACATTCTTGCCGTGCTCCGGATCCTCTTCCACGCCTCGGTAGAGAACGATCTCGCGGCCCATGCGGTCGCGTTCGATGAAGCGGTAGCCGTCCTTTCCGGACAGTTGGCTGTTCATCGAGAGTTCGATGCCTTGCATGCCTTTCCCCTCGTGGTTCAGGAACCCAAGGATGTGGCCCAGAGCCTCGCCATTTGGATAGATACGGATGGCGTCCTGTTCCGAGTAGATGCCGCGCAGATTTTGTTTCTGCATCTCGCTGAAAAGGGCGACGGCTGTCTCCTCGGGAACCTCCCGCTTTAGGACAATGTATTTTTTGCCGGTGGAAAATTTTTCAAGAACCTCTTTTTCGTCAAGGTTCAGATGGCTGGCAACGAGTGCGGCAAGGGGCTCGGGTTTTTTCAGGCGCGAGGCATCCGCGAATATCGTCCGCACCGGGAGGTTTGTGGCAAGAATTTCTCCGTTGCGGTCGAGGATCATTCCCCGTTTGGCCTGGATGACTTGGCGGATGCTGTGCTTCTTCGCTGCAAGACGCGAATACTCGTCATGCTTGGCGACATGGAGATGGATCAGTCGGGCCGAGAAGACCGTAAAGATACTGGCGGCGATGCCACAGGCTATTCCTATGCGTGTGTTCGCCGTAAACTTCATTGCCGGCCGACTTCGTTGAAGGCTGTGCGCAGGGTTCCAACCTCGGTGGCTTGCACGGGAGGCGTGAGACGGGCGATTTTGTCGCTCGTTATGTTGACGACGGCAATGTAACCGGATTTCACCCGCGCCTGAAGGGCTGGGCGGGAGGTGAGTTCGGTGACTTTGGCAAGCAGGACATCGTTCTCAGCGCGGACCTGCTGGATTTTACGCTCGGTCTGGCGGATTTGCTCACCGATGGCGAATTGCTGGTTCTTAATGTAAACGAAACCAAGTCCCACGGCGAGCAGGATGGTTACGATGCTTGAGACGCAGAGGATCTTTCCGATTTGAATCGGATTGGAATTAACGGGTGTCGTCAGTTCAGTGTTCATGGTTGGACTCCTATATTTTTTCGACAACGCGCAGCTTGGCGCTGCGTGATCTTGGGTTTCGCTGCATTTCCCGCTCGCTCGGTGTGATCGGGTGAGGGGTGAGAAGTTTGAAAAGGCGGTCTGGATTCCGGCGTGGCTTCGGCCACTCCGGGCGGTCGATCCACTCGCGGCTGTGTTCGCGGAAGAAAACCTTCACGATGCGGTCTTCGAGCGAGTGAAATGTGATGATTGCAAAACGGGCGCCTGGCGCGAGACGCTCTGGCAGCGCATGGAGTGCATGCCGCAACGCATCGAGTTCGTCGTTCACATGAATGCGCAGGGCTTGAAAAATCTTGGTCGCCGGATGCTTTGCTCCACGGCGTGGCGAAACGCTTTCCACCGCTTTGACGAGGTCGAGCGTCGTTTGAAAGGGGCGGGATGCCCTGATCTCGACGATCTTCGCGGCGATACGCCGCGCATTTTGCTCCTCGCCGTATTGTTGAAAAATCCTCGTGAGTTCGGAGACTGGCAGCGTGTTCACAACATCGGCGGCTGATTGTGCCGCGCGTGGACTCATGCGCATGTCGAGCGGTCCCTCGCGCATGAGCGAGAATCCGCGTTCCGCTTCATCGAGTTGGTGTGATGAGACGCCGATGTCCAGAAGCGCGCCGTTCAGAAGGCGCTCCTCGCCGATGTCGTCCAGCGCCTCGCAGGCATCGCGGAAATTCGACTCCACGAAACGCGCCCGGGGCGCGAATTCCTTCAGCGTCTCGCGGCATTCCGCAAGGGCTTGTGGGTCCTGATCCAGTCCAATGACCTCCGCTCCCGCTTGCAGGAGCAGGGCCGAGTGGCCTCCTCCGCCAGCCGTTCCATCCAGAAACAACATTCCTGGAGCAGGCTGCAGATAGGCTTTCACCTGCCTGGCCATGATTGGAACATGGTAGGTGTTGCCGGGCATATCAGGGGCTCCTAAAAAAACTCCCAGGTAGATTTCGGAATCGAGGTCTCTCATAGGATGGGTTGCAGGAAATTTTCATTTGGTATCCACATTTTTCCTCCCGGGCCGTGCCCCTTCCGAAAGGGCTCTCCGGGATTTTATTTGCGGATTGTCAGTTGTGTTTCATCAGGTGTTGGTTGTTGGTAATTCGGAAAATTAGAGGCCGATATCGACGGCGACGCGTTTGTAGATTTCATCGTTCACCGCGGAGGCTGCGGAGTGGCGCTCCTTCGACCACAGTTCGAAGCGGCGTCCCGCGCCGATAAACACGATCTCGCCGGAGAGTGCTGCCGCTGCGGCGTGCGAATCAGGAATCAGAATGCGGCCTTGTTTGTCGGTGGCCACCTTGTGAGCCGCGCTGAAAAATTGCCGGATCGCCTGGCGTTTTTCTTGAGCCGATGCACTGGAATTTTGAATCCTCTGCTCCGTCGAGTGGAACTCCTCTTGCGGCATCACCATGAGGTATCCCTCCTGAGGGTGCGGTATTACAAAAAATTCCGCGCCCTCGCCCTTCACCCATGCAGACGGCACCGCCGCGCGATTTTTGGCATCAATCGCGCGCTCGTAAGTCCCCGAGTAAAAGGGCGGTGCTGTAGGCTCTTGCGGCATTTCTTGGGTTTGGGTTGTCATGACAATATTCGCCACGACTCCCCACAATTACCCATTTTTACCCACCAATGCAATTGTTTTTTACAATTTTTTTTATGTCTGCCGGCTGTTTTCCCGATTGACCAATCAACTGGGCGCGCGAAAGATGTCCGTCATGCAGGGGAGCCCGCGAGGGCTGAGAGTTTCAGGCCGCGAAAATCGTTCTGGAAGACCCTTTGAACCTGAGACGGTTTATACCGGCGGAGGGAGCAGCCAATCGCGAGGTTTCGATGTGCTCCCCCCGTTGTGTGGAAATCCGTTCAGGGTAGATTAAATCCTAAAAAACCACCGATCATGATTGCACCCGTCGACGCCTTTGAACCCAGCAGCTCCGATCCTCTTCCGAATTCCACCCGCGTGTATGTCGAGGGTGGAATCCATCCCCAAATCCGCGTGCCGATGCGTGAAATCTCGCTTGCCGACACAAAGCGTCTCGATGGTTCCTTGGAAAAAAACGACCCCGTTCGTGTCTACGATGCGGCTGGCCCCTGGGGTGATGAAAATTTCAATGGCGATGTGAAAAACGGTCTGCCTTCGCTGAGATCCTCATGGATTCTGGATCGCAAGGATGTCGAGGAATACGAGGGACGCGAGGTCAAGCCGCAGGACAACGGATACCTTTCGCGCAACCATGCCGAGTATGCGAGCACGGCCGAGCGCAACCGGCTTCTGGAGTTTCCAGGTCTGCGCCGCAAGCCGCTGCGCGCCTCGGCCGGGCATCCGGTCACCCAACTCTGGTATGCCCGCCAAGGCATCATCACTCCCGAAATGGAGTTCATCGCGATCCGCGAAAACATGGGCCGTGCGAAGATGGGGGACTTAGCCGACGACATCCTGCGCAACCGTCTCGACAAGCAGCACTCGGGCTCCGCGCAGCGCGCGGAGAGCGAATTCACGCCTTCCATTTTTCGTCGTTTTCCGCAGCGCATTCCTGCCGAGATCACTCCCGAATTCGTGCGTGACGAAGTCGCCGCCGGACGCGCCATCATTCCAGCAAATATCAACCATCCCGAGCTTGAGCCCATGATCATCGGGCGGAATTTTTTGGTGAAAATCAACGCGAACATCGGCAACAGCGCCGTCGCCTCGAGCATCGAAGAAGAGGTCGAAAAAATGCGCTGGTCCACAAAGTGGGGCGCCGACACCGTGATGGATCTTTCCACGGGAAAAAACATCCACGCCACGCGCGAATGGATCCTCCGCAATTCGCCTGTTCCGATCGGCACAGTCCCGATTTATCAGGCTCTGGAGAAGGTGGGCGGAAAAGCGGAAGACCTGACATGGGAGATTTTTCGCGACACTTTGATCGAGCAGGCCGAGCAGGGCGTCGATTATTTCACGATCCACGCCGGCGTGCTTTTGCGCTTCGTGCCGCTCACCGCCTCGCGCATGACCGGCATCGTTTCCCGCGGTGGCAGCATCATGGCGAAATGGTGTCTCGCGCATCACAAGGAAAACTTCCTCTACACCCACTGGGACGACATCTGTGACATCATGGCCGCCTACGATGTGAGCTTCAGCATCGGCGATGGGCTCCGTCCCGGCTCGATTGCCGATGCCAACGACAAGGCGCAATTCGGCGAGCTTCAAGTGCAGGGCGAACTCACCCGCCGCGCATGGGCAAAGGGCGTCCAGGTGATGAACGAAGGCCCCGGCCATGTGCCCATGCACCTGATCGAGGAAAATATGGCCAAGCAGCTCGAGTGGTGTGGAGAGGCTCCATTTTACACGCTCGGGCCGTTGACGACGGATATCGCACCCGGCTACGACCACATCACCAGCGGCATCGGAGCCGCCATGATCGGCTGGTATGGCTGCGCAATGCTCTGCTATGTGACGCCCAAGGAACATCTCGGCCTGCCGAACAAGAAGGATGTGAAGGACGGCGTCATCGCCTACAAAATCGCCGCCCACGCCGCCGATCTCGCCAAGGGCCACCCTGGTGCGCAATACCGCGACAACGCCCTTTCGAAAGCCCGCTTCGAGTTCCGCTGGGAGGACCAGTTCAACCTCGGCCTCGACCCCGAAACCGCCCGCGAATTCCACGACGAAACCCTGCCGCAGGATGGTGCGAAGAGCGCCCACTTCTGTTCGATGTGCGGTCCCCACTTCTGCTCGATGAAAATCACCGAGGATGTCCGCAAATACGCCGCCGAACAGGGCATGAGCGAGCAGGATGCCCTTGAAAAAGGCATGGAGGAAAAGAGTCGCGAGTTCGTCGAAAAAGGCGCCGAGGTTTACGCGAAGGTGTAGTTCGTTTACTTTGACCTCATGAACTTGAAATCGTTGATCACCATCGATTCCGAAATTCTCGGAGGCACGCCGGTTTTCGCTGGAACGAGGGTGCCCGTGGAATCGTTGTTCAAGTATTTGGAAGGGAATTACACGCTGGACGAGTTTCTTGAATGCTTTCCGACTGTGACCCGCGAAACTGCGGTGGCCGTTCTGGAGTGTTCGGAGTCCGCGCTTTTCGCCGCCGAATGAAAATCCTCCTCGACGAGTGCGTCCCCTGGCCGATGCACAAACTCTTCGTTGGACATACATGCACCACTGCCCAGAAACGCGGTTGGCATTCTGTAAAAAACGGCGAGTTGATTCAAAAAGCGGAGTCCGAATTCGACCTATTCATCACCTGCGATCAGAATATTCGCTACCAGCAAAACCTCCAAGGTCGGCGGATCGCAATTCTCGAACTTTCCACCAACGACCTTCGCCGCATTATTGCGAGCCGTGAACTGGTTATTCAAGCCACAGCAAGCATACAAACAGGCGAATATCGGGAGTTGTCCATAACTTGAAAAACATTTCGCGAATTTAATCGCCTCCCGCACTTGCCTGATTCGTTTCGAACGCCTTTGCTGGTTTCCATGGATTCATTTTTTCAAAACCTCGGAAACTCCGTTCTGGCGCGCTGGCGGGAGGGGAATTTCTCGTTGGAGGCGTTTCCCGGCATTGCTGTGGAGGAGTTGCAAAAACACTCTCCGGCCGGGCATGTGGATCTGGAGAAGTTTCTTCGCGGCTTCCTGCTGGATGATGCCCAGCCTTCGCAGACGGAGTCGGGATTTGGCGAGCCGGAGATCATCGTCTACGAGCATCCCCGCTTTTATATTCAGCTCCTGTTCTGGATGGATGGCACGACGGCGATCCACCAGCACGAATTCTCCGGCGCGTTTCATGTGATGTCCGGCTCGAGCATTCATGCGCAATTCGCGTTTGAAAACGACATGTCGGTCACGCCGTATCTTCGGCTCGGCGATTTGCGGATGACGGAGATTTCGCTTCTCGAGACGGGGTGCACGGTTCCGATTGTTTCGGGGCGTTCCTGCATTCACTCCCTGTTCCACCTCGATACGCCATCCATCACGGTCGTGGTGCGCACGCAGCATGACCCAGGCACGGGGCCGCAGTTCAACTACCTCCCGCCGCGTGTCGCGTATGATCCGGTTTTTAGTGATGCTCTCATGCTGAGGCGGCGTCAGTTGCTTGATTTGCTGGAGCGGACGGGTGATCCCTCGTATGTCGATCTTGTGCTGGAGATGGTTCGCAACTTGGACTTCGAGCGCGGCTTCCACACGCTTCAAAATTGCATGGCTCACCTGCGCGATCTCGAAGCTTGGGGCGATGTGTATGAGGTCTTTCAAAAAAAACACGGCGCTCTCGCCAATGGCATCGAAGCGACTCTGGATGATTGCGCGCGCCGTGATCGCATCAAGGCGATGAGAGGGCGCTATTCCGATCCGGAGCACCGTTTTTTCCTGGCTCTTTTGCTGAATGTCCAAAAGCGGGAGGATCTTTTCAAAATGGTATCCCAGCGCTTTCCTGAGGCGTCGGCGCATGAAACCATTCTTCGCTGGGCTGGCGAGTTGATGGAAGAGACCGAGTGTGGATTCGCGCTCCTCGACGCCTTTTTTCCGGAGGACTTGGAGGTGGATCACGACGAGCAGCCTGACATCTTTTTGGCTGCATTGGGGAAAATGATGAATCCTGCCTTCAGCCTGCCGACGGATTTTCCGAGCGGGGCCTTCGAGCCGCTCAAGCAGGCCTTGACCTCATCATGTCTGGGGATTCTGGCGGGGTGAATCTGTGAGCGCCTTCCATCCCGCCATCCACTCGCGGATGGCGGGAGGTAGTGCGCTGCGGTGCTCTTAGTAGGTGAAGCTCAGGCCGACATTGGCCCAGACTTCGTTGCCTTGGTCGATATCCTGCAGCGCGGTCATGGCGACGCTGTAGTTGATGCCGGCAAAGACGGAGATGATTTTGTTGATTTGCCAGTTTCCTTCGACGCCAAATTGGAAGTTGTTCCAGCCATAGTAAGTGCGCGTGTTGTAGCCGAGGTTCACACCGAGGAGGGCGTAGGGTTCGAGGGTGACGATGTCTTTGTAAACCGGGATTTCGCCATCGAGACGGAACTCCAAAAACGCGCCGGGCGTGTTGTTGAGATCCCAGATGAACGCAGCGCTCGGGGTGACATAGGGGATTTTGTTTGTGCCGAGGACAGCGAAAAGTTCGTTGCCGTAGGTTTTGTGGATGTGTCCAGCTTCCTCCTCGTGCCCTTCTTCTTCGTGTCCGGCCTCTTCGTGTTCATGCTCGTGCGCGTGGCCTTCTTCGACGATGCCGGGTGTGTAGCGGAAATTGTAGCCGGGGATGAAAAACACCGGGCCGAGATCGAAATTGTAGCCGGCGGTGAAATCCCACTCCTCAAAGTCGTTTGAAGTGCCAAAGCCGTTCCAGACGCTCAGAGTGAAGTCATTGATCCAAACGTCCACCTCATTGGTGTAAGCGCCGCCGTTGCCGGTTTCGTTCACACCATAGTGGATGTGGCGGCTCTCCCATCCCGTCGAGATGCTGGCTCCCCAGATGCGGCTGTCGGTCTCCAGCGCGGGGGCTTTGAAACTTTTGCCGCTCGGGGAGGCTTGCGCATGCGAGTGGCCTTCGTGACCCGTAAGCGGCTGTGTGCCGGTATCCAGCGCCTGGTTGATCTCGGTTTGGGTTTCGCGGTGGTTGTGGGCGATGCCGTGGGCTCCGGCAAGCGGGGCCATGGCGAGGAGGGCGAGTGCGGTGTGGAGTGGTTTTTTCATAAAATGGAAGGGCGCTGTTTATGCAAGCGTGTTGCAAGAGTCAAATAAAAAATGCAAATAGCTTGCGATAGAGAAATGCGTCCGCCGCGCTTGGCGGATGTGGGGCTGGGCTGTAAAAGCGAGGGATCGTGATGGGAAAATGGAAAAGCTTTTGTGCTGCTGTCGCCGTGTTCGGCCTCGTTGCCGCCGCCGTATTCGTGTGGACGCGGGTGTCGGTTTCGGATCAGGAGTTGCTGGCAAACTTCGCGAAGGCGGGGGACTTTTTCCGGGGCGTTCAAAGTGTGGGCGGTCTGCCGTGGTGGTCGCCGAGTTTTCTGCAAGGAACGAGTCTCGCGATGGCATGGGGCTATATGTTTTCCAATGTGGTCATGCTGGCCGCTGCATGGCCGTTCGGCTTTCTGGCCGGATCGAAAGTGGCTGTGGGCCTTTGCCTCGTGGCTGGCGCGGCGGGGATGTATTTTTTTCTTCGGCGTTGGAATGCTGGAGGCTTGGCGGCTTGGCTTGGCGCGGCGCTGTTTTTGCTGAACCCCTCAGTGCTGACGCGGGCGGCGGGGTTTGAGCATTTCGTGGTGGTGGTCTCGCTGGCCGTGTTGCCATGGGTGTTTTGGGCGCTTGTGGGCTTGGTGCGCGAGGGAACGGCACGATCGGCCTTGGTTTTTGGCCTCTGTTTTTCGCTGCTCGCACTGGCCTATGGAAAAACCGGCCTGATGTCCCTGCCGGTGCTCGGCGCGTTTGCCGCAGCGGGGTATTTTTTGCAATCCCCTGAGGAGCGGCCCGGATGGCGCATCTGGGCTCTCTCTGTGGGCGTTGTCTGTGTGCTGGCCGTGTTGCCGAACCTGCCCGCGCTGCGCGAGGCGGGCTTCGTGGCCATGTTTGAATTCGGGCCCTTCGAGGGCTGGCAGCGTGCGTTCAGCACGAAGAGCGCGTTGAGTTGGTTTGATCGGGGTGGCTTGCTG
The DNA here is from genome assembly GCA_044345595.1 of Terrimicrobiaceae bacterium. GTDB lineage: Bacteria > Verrucomicrobiota > Verrucomicrobiia > Chthoniobacterales > Terrimicrobiaceae > UBA967. The sequence continues at coordinate 4,567 of JBIJAV010000016.1, read as the reverse complement.
GGGGCTGGGATGGATCCCGGTTTCGCGCCAACTACATTGAATGGCGGAACCTATCTCGGTTGGGTCTGCGGTGCCGTGCTTGCGGTGGCCTTGTGGCGCGGATTCTTGCAAGGGCGGGAAGCGGGAGGCCGGGCGCGCTTGCTCCTGGCTCTTGCAATGGGGGCGTTCTGGCTTTCATTCGGCCCTCACAGTGTGCTGGGCAGGCATTTCGAGTTTCTGAAAATGTCGATGGGCGCGGCGGACTTCACCCCGGCCGTGGCCTGGTTTCTACTGGGAGCGCAGGTGTGGGTGATTTTTCAACTCGTGCCCCGGGAGTCCGTGGCTTGGCGCTGGGCGGCGGTGGGGCTCTCGCTTGTGTATTTGTTGGTGCCGGGGTTCCGCTTGTTGGAATTCCTGCCCATCTATCGAAATATCCGTGCGCCGTTTGATTTTTATCAGGTCGCCGGCTCGATCTGCCTCATCGGCGCGGTGGCGCTGGCTGCGGGCGCACTGTTGGAGAAAGTGCGGTGGGGTTTTTTGCGGCGCGGACTCGCGGCGGCTTTTGTTTTGCTCGTGGCGGTGGATGTCGCCCCGTATGCGCGCCCTCTCTTTCAAGAGCGGATGGGCGCGGGTGTGTGGCGGGACTTTTTGGAGGCGCAGGAATTTCTAAAAACCGCCCCCGAGCCTGGGCGGGTCTATGCGTTTTCGGGCCGCTATTTTTATCTCATGACACCGTGGCTTTCGGGACGCCCGCTGGCGGCGGAGGCCTTCAACAGCTACCTCCAACAGCGCGGTGCGGCGATTTTGCAGGGGTCTGCATTTCTGAGTGACGAGCGCATGGAGTCCTACTTCCGCGTGGCGGGTGTTGCCTATCTACTGGTCGATAAAACCGACCCTGACACCAAGCCTGACATGCAGGCCAAACTGCGTGGGATTTTTCCCGTGGTTTTTGAAAATGAAAACATGGCGCTGCTGGGCGTGAAAAATCCCCTCGGTTTTGGATTTTTAGCGAAGGATTTTCTCCAAACCGGCACCGATGGACCCGAGACGGCTATCGCAGCGATCGGCGGGGCTGAGCACAATCTGGCGATGATCCAAACCACCGGCCTTGCCGTCGATGAGCCGGGACTGCGTGGGAAGGTCATCGACGGCCGCATTGCCGCCTCCGAGGGTAAGGTGCTCGAAGGAGGTAAGGCCTTCTCACGCGTGCCAAGGCGCGAGGGCAGCACTTATCAAAAAGTGGAGTTTGAACCGACGGGCGAAAGCGGTTGGCTGGTTTTCAACGAGGCATGGCATCCAGATTGGACAGCGCATGAAGGCGCCGAGGAGCGCAAAATCCACCGCGCCATGCTCGCTTTCTCGGCCGTTCAAACGAACGGCCAAGCAGGCGTCACCTTCGAATTCCAGCAACCCTGGTGGTATAATCTCTGCGCTTGGATATCCCTCTCTGGCTGGGCCTTGGCGCTGGGCTTGTGCGTCTTTCTTCCCAGGGGCAGGCCCTCCTCGACTTGAATTAGCAAGCTTTCATCCAAGGCAAAATGAAAGGAAATGTTGCCTGACCCGGCCGGAAAGCCGACGTCCCCGTCGGCATCAGCCTCTCAAGCGATCACACTACCGCAACCCCCGCCGCCTCAGCTCCAGCATCCATCCGCCTGCAAAACGGAAAAACGGCGTGGGTTTGGGATTTTCAAAACCTTCAATCCACGATGCCCCGAAAGCGCAACTCCTCGGTCATCATTCGTTGATTCACGATTTTTACACCCGAAACGCTCTTTCCCATCCACATCCCGAAGTGCCTGGCATCTCCCGTAAGAAGGTGTGTGCAATTTCCGGAAATCGCGGCATCGAGAATTGGCCTGTCTTTTTCTGCAAGTTCCAATGGCGATGATGCTTGTCCTGTATCAGCCAAGATGTGCACGCGAGCGAACCATTTTTCCAAGCCATCAATCAAATCTTCAGAAAAAGCGGCCACATTCCTTCTGGCTTCCTGGGCTGCAAATTCTGAAGTCACCAACTCCCCGTGCAGTTCCAGAACATCAAGCAAAAGGCTCGTCAACCACTTCGGATTCGAAGCTGAAAACAAGATATTCGCGTCAAGAAAAACTCTCACGGCTCGCTCTTTTTCGCCGCCTTGCGCAAGCCCACCGCGAACTCTGCCAACTCGGCATCCGCAGACTCAAACTCCGCAATCCGCTCCGGAGAATAGCTCTCCACAGCAACCACAGTTCCAGGACGGAGCAGTATGCCCTCCGGTCGCTCCTCCGCCACCAGGATACCCCGCGTCTCGCCGTAACCAATCCGTTGCCTCATTCGCTTTGGCAAGGTCACCATTCCCCGCTCATTCATCGAAATCATTTTTGTCATGATTCCAACATTCTTGAATTATTGAAAAATTCAAGACCTTGTATCATCCAACGCCAGAAAATTTCCTCGAAAGAGAACGCGGAAGCCCTCCTCGGCAAAAAAACGGCCTGCGAATGCTTGAGCAAAGCCACGCGTTCAGGAAGCGTGCGCCGTTGGCTTCACCCGCAAGGTCAGACCCGCAGCCAGCAAGAAGCAAAAGCCGCCACCCATGATGACCATGGCCGAGTCCACTGCCGGAAAAAAACGCAACGCCTCGCCCAGTCCGAGCGAGATAGCGATTTGAGGGAGCACGATGAAGAAATTGAAGACACCCATGTAAAAACCAGTTTTGGCCGCTGGGATGCAGTTCGCCAACAAGGCATAGGGCATCGAGAGAATCGAGGACCAGGCGATTCCGACTCCGGCCATCGAGAGAAAAAGAAAATCCTTGCCCGGCATGAATGGCACGGAGGCAAGCCCCAGCCCACCAAGCGAGAGGCAGACGATGTGAAGCGTCCTCGCCGGCACATGCCGCGCCAACGCCACCAAGGCAAACGAAAAAACGAAGCAAACCGCGTTGTAAACCGAGAAGCAAACCCCGGTCCACTGGCCGGCTTGAGCCACCAATTCCTCGTAGCCAGCTTGGCCTTTGACCGCTCCGAAAATGCGACTCGCAATAGCGGGTGAAAAATAAATCCACATGCAGAAAAGCCCGCTCCATGTGAAAAACTGCACGGCAGCGAGTTGACGCATCGTCTGCGGCATGGAAGCCAGGCCCTCGCCGAGTTCGCGCAGAAATCCAAGCGGCCCTGCCGACTCGCTCTTCATGTGCTCAAATGCCTCCATGTCGGCCGGGGGTCGTTCGGACGTCGTCACCACTGTCCACACCACCGCTCCCAGAAACACCCCGGCACCAATCGTGAAAGCCCAGTGCACCGCCTGCGGGATTTCTCCCGAGGGAGCCGCTCCAGCGACACCAAATAGCTCGGTGAGCACAAACGGCAACGAGGATGCCAGGACCGATCCGAGGCCAATGAACAGACTCTGCACCGCAAAGCCTTGGGTGCGCTGTTGCTCGGGCAGGAGATCCGACACAAAGGCCCGAAACGGCTCCATGCTGATATTCACCGACCCATCCAGAACCCACAGAAGACCAGCGGCCATCCAAAGCGAGGAGGAATGCGGCATAAACACCAGCGCGATCGAGGCCAGAACCGCCCCGATCAGGAAATACGGCCGCCGCCGACCGAGTCGGCACCATGTCCGGTCGCTCATGTGCCCAATGATGGGTTGCACCAGAAGGCCCGTGAGCGGCGCTGCGAGCCACAGCAAAGGCAGCGAAGCCTCGTCCGCCCCCAGCATTTGGTAGATCGAAGACATATTGGCCATTTGCAGGCCCCAGCCGAATTGGATTCCAAAAAATCCAAAGCTCATGTTGCAAAGCGAAATCAGATTCATCGGGGCGGGATTTTTCATCGTGAGTGGAAGCAGGGGTTAGTAAAGCACGCCAGCGGTCAATCTTGGCAGGACCAATATCAACGGCTGGACATCGAGCCCGCATTTCACACACCGCGAGCAGATGATGGAATCAAAAAAAAAATCATGGCCAGAGTCTCAAGGTCAGATTGATCCAAGGAAAGTAGCGGCTCCCTGGCTGGCTCCGGCATCAGGCAGTTTGGTATTGCAGCTCCTTAAAATCGAGCTGCGGCGAACGGCGCGAAAGGTGAAGCATCTCGACGCCGACCACCTGGTTGTGCTCGTTGAAGTCCAGCACCACGCCGGGGGAGACTTCTTCGGATTCGATGATTTTGGAGTCATCCAGCCGGAGATAGAGCGCGTCGGCTTCTTTATCGATGTGCAGTTTCATAGTTTGCCTTTCATGGTTCGGTCGAAAAATACACTCACAACCCGGTTTGGTTCAACTGATGTATTTACGGCGACTCGCAGGATACGGCCGCCAAATTCGGGAATGGGGCGGAAATATCGTTCCACCGTGGCGTCCGACGAGTCGGGAAGGACGCATTCCGGCGCGAAACCCACTGTGTCAAAATGCGGGGCAAATTCTTGTGCTTGATGAATTCAAACGCGTGTTCAACGCAATGTAATATCAATAATTTATGCCTGACCCGAATGGTGCTAAGTTAGTGGGGATTTGGGATGATTTTGCGGCTTGATTTTTTACGGGTTCCGGGAGCGGAGTTGAGAAGGATTTCTTGGCTAATGGCACGCATTTCATTGAGGATGG
>JBIJAV010000065.1:0-7398 GCA_044345595.1 Terrimicrobiaceae bacterium | reverse complement strand
GCGACACCTTTGTTTTAGGGCGGGGTTCCGTTGCCGCGCCACTGAAACCCGGTGGATTGCTCTTTTTCGATGGTCTCCTCCCGCACGGCACGCCTCACAATCGCTCAGGTCTTCGCCGGAGAGCACTTCAATATCACTACATTCCAGAAGGCGTGAACAAAACCCCTATTGAGGAACGCTTGAGTGTATTTGGAAGCGAAGGAAAAGATGTAAGTTGCTGATCGATAATATAATTACGGAATAGAGATCTGCGACCCTTAGGTGACGCGTTCTATGGCGGCAGTGCACAAAGGCGATGAGGACGGAAGCGAAAATGAATGTTTAATTGGCACAATAGTATCATTAAACGATACTTTCTATCATTTAAACGATGTTTTTGACAAAAAGGAAGTTTACCCGCTCCATCCAACAACTGGCACATTGTGCCAAACAGTGCAGCGAGCGCGGGCGGGACGATAGCCAAGCTTGCCTGCCAAGTCGCGGATCCGCGCTTTGGTCGAAGTCACTTAACTGATTAAGAAAACAAACACTCGACGAGGCCATTCGCCATGACAAAGTTCGTTCCGTCATGAATACACCCATGCCCACTCAGAGCTTTTGGAACGATCCCGCCGCCGTGCGGGACTTGAACGACAATCCGCTGACGCCGGTTTCACATCATGGCCGCAAGGGCTGGCGCACGGAGTCGCTGGAGACTCGTGTTGCGATTCCCGCCTCTCAGCTCAACGAGCCGCGCGGGTCGCTGACCTGGTGGTTCCTGCCGCGCGAGGATTTTGCCACCAGCGTGAACAGCCCGTGGATGTCAAAGTATGAACCATACCACGAAAACTACACGCTCTTGGGCGACCGGGTGGATGACGAGGCGCGCAAGGATCCGCGACTGCATCATTTCGCGCTCATTTATTCCCGCGGCTGGTATCAGCAACTCCAGGCCAAATGGCATCGCGGCGGCATCTATACCGGGGGCGATGGAAAGGATGTCACCACGATGTTCCAAGCGGGCAAAGAGAAAGCCTATGTCGGATTGGGACATCTGAATCTGCATCGCGGCCATTGGATGCAGATCGGCCTTTCCTGGGATGAACCCGCGAACGACTACCGGATGTATCTCAACGGTGTGCTGGTGCAAACCGCCACCACGACGCTGGATCATCCGATGCTGCGTGAGAAAAACAGCGGCACCCTTTACGCGGGTCACCCGCTATTTGCCTGTGGCGAGTTGGCATTTTACGATCGACCACTCGAAGCGGGTGATTTTGCGTCAAGCTATGTGGCCCCCAAGGAGAACGCCGCCATCGATGCCTCGATCGCACGCACCCACACCGGCAAGAGCTTGAGCGCCTTTGATTGGAAGTTATCGATGGATTGGTCCGAGCGGCTGAATCTCCCGCTCAACCGCGATGAGGATTTCGGGCGCTTTTATGTCCAGGGCATGACAGAGGCCCCATCGCTCACACCGGAAGGCATCCGCGTCCGCACCTCAACGATTCACAAGAGTCAGCTCCAACAACCGGAGAACTGGAGCAGCGAGGAGGTCTGGGATCCGACGCAGGTTTACCTCTGGCTGGAGGATTATTTCACCGGCGACTTCGCTGTGGAGTATGAATTCAAATCCATGCAGAAGCACGGGCTGAGCCTGCTGATGACGCGCGCCGCCGGATTGAACGGTGAGGATTTTCTCAAGTCGCATCCACGCAGGGTTTCCGGGGCGATGCGCTCGGTCTGCTGGGAAAACATCCGCAACTATCACTGGGAGTATTACCGCCAGATGGAAGACTGCCGCAACGACACCGCCTCGCATGTGCTGGTCAAGAATCCCTACCTGCACCCGATCGCCTATCAGGACGCTCCCGAAAGCCTCGCCGTGGGCGAGTGGCATCGCCTGCAATTTGTCCACGAAGGCAATTGCCTGCGCGGAGCGATTGATGGCGTGCAGGTGCTCGATGTCGTGGACGATCCCTTTTCTGGTTTCGGGCCGGTGATGCGCAGCGGCACGCTGGCCATCCGCTGCATGTGGGACTCCGACATCATCTTCAGAAATCTTAAAGTCTGGACGAAGCCGGATGCATTTTGATGCTGATCAAAACGCATGAAGGCCCCTCTCAAGACCAAGCATGACCTGCAGGCCCTTGCCATCCGGCTGACCGAGCCGCTCAAGACTCACTTTACGCCGGGCTGCGCTGGCATGCAGTTGGGGTATAGTGCCGCTCATTACAGCCCGGTTGGCATGGGCATCGAGTCTCTGCTGCGACCTTTGTTCGGCCTCATTCCCCTGACCGTTGGTGGCGGCAAGACTGACCTGTGGCCGCGATACCGGGAGGGGATCATCAACGGCACCGATCCAGGCCACGCGGAATACTGGGGGCCGGTTCCCTCCGGCGATCAGATCATGGTCGAGATGACCCTCTTGGGTCTAGGTCTGGCGATGCTGCCCGAACAACTTTGGGAGCCGCTGAACCAAGAGCAACGCGATAACTTGGTGAATTGGTTGAACCAGATCAACCAGTGCGACCTGCCTGCCAACAACTGGCTCTTCTTTCAGGTCTTCGTCAATCTCGGCCTGCGGAAGGTCGGGGCCCGTTACAGCCCCGAGGTCATGGAAGCGGCGCTCGATAAAATCGAAAACTCCACCCTCAGCGACGGTTGGTATTCCGATGGTCCCTCGCTTCAGCGGGATTACTACATCCCCTTCGCCATGCACTTTTATGGCCTGCTGTATTCGGTGCTCATGAAGGAGGAGGATCCGCTGCGCTCGGAAATCTACAGGGAACGGGCCCGCATGTTTGCCAACGACTTCCTGGCTTGGTTTGCGCAGGATGGCAGTGCGCTGCCTTTCGGTCGGAGCCTTACTTACCGCTTCGCCATGGTGGCGTTCTGGGGTGCCATGGCCTACGCCGGTGTCGAAGCCGTTTCGTGGGGCGTGATGAAGGGCCTGGTGCTGCGTCACCTCCGCTGGTGGATGGATCAGCCGATTCTCGATGCGGAGGGGATCCTCACGGTCGGTTACTGCTATCCCAACCTCAAGATGGCCGAATATTACAACGCTCCGGGCAGCCCTGCCTGGGCGATGAAGGCTTTTCTCCCACTCGCACTTGCCGACGATCATCCATTCTGGACTGCCGCCGAGGAACCACTGCCGTCGATCCCCGAAGTGGTCACCCAGAAACATCCCTTCATGGTCTTGTGCCGCGAAAGAGACCGCGATCATGTCTTTGCTTTGGCGGGAGGACAATTTCCCGCATGGGAGCCAACTTTCAAAGCTGCCAAGTATGCGAAGTTTGCCTACTCCACAGCGTTCGGTTTCAGCGTTCCGGCAGGTGAGTGGGGGTTGGAGCAAGGTGCCTTCGACTCATGCCTCGCCTTGGCCGAGGAGGACAACTACTACCGGCCCCGCCGAAACTGCGAAGAGATCCGCGTGGAGGATGGCTGCCACTACAGCCGATGGAAACCATGGCACGATGTGGAAATCGAAACCTGGCTCATCCCGCTGGTCCCTTGGCATCTGCGCATCCACCGCATCGTCAGCTCACGGACGCTGACCGCATCCGAAGGTGGCTATGCCATCAAGCGTGAATTTCCCGAAAGCCCATCGAGCGATCCGGCGATGGTTCGCAACCGGTATGGTCTGAGCGGACTGGTCAACCTTTGGGGAGATCGTCAGGGCAAGACCGTCGAGGCGGCCCCCAACACCAATCTGCTCTATCCCCAAAGTCTGATTCCCAGCCTGGTGGGGCCGATTCAACCCGGTGAAACTTGGTTGGCCTGCGCCGTGCTGGGTCAACCGCCAGCGTCCTGCGGCAAATATGCATGGGATTCGCCTCCACGGATCATCAGGGATAGCTGCAGCCTCATCGCGGTTGATGACTCGCAACGAAGCATCCGAATTCCATTTTTCTGGTCAAAGCATCCAGCTTTGGAAAACGGATTTCATTTGCAAGCCATTGAATAATATAAAAAATTTGAATCAAGCCTGATGATTTATCGAGAGATATCGCCCACCAGGAAGTGCGATAAAAATCAGCTCGTAAAAACTTGTGGCTATAAAACGATCGCCCATCACTCCAAATGAAAAAACCATCTTTGAAATCCTTCACGCTTACCGCCGCAATCGCTCTCACGCTTTTTGGTGCAGGTTGCAAAAAAGCAACCACTCCTCCGATCCCAAGCACGGAACCAACGGCAACGCCAATCGTCTCCACAATGACAACACCATCCCCCACACCGTCCGGCCCCACGGATACCCGCATCGTTCCTGTTTCCGGCGGCGATGCGATTATTGAACTTTGGGATCAGAGTCTCGGTGCCTGGCTGAAGTGGAAATTTACGGGCGGTCAAACGAACGCTGAAGCCAAACAGGGCTCGAGAATGGTCACTTTAAAGTGGAAGGCGGCAACCGCCGGCGAGGGACCTGCGGTGGAGCGCATCTATGCCGGGAGTGGTGTGGTCTTGGAACCCTATTCGCAACTCGTGCTGAGCGCCGGATTTCCCAAAGGATCAAAAGTGACGCTCAAGGCCGAAACCGATGCAGGTCCAATGACCAAGGACTTTGTGTGCGAGGTCGGGCACACCGACCAGTTCGTGCTGCCGCTGCCCGGGGCAAAATTTCTTAACAAGGTTGGCATTTCTTTCGGTGCCGCCGCTCCCGGTTCGGTGGAGGGCAATCTGGTCTGGCTCAGCCTGCGAGACCCGCAGTTGGCGGAGATCGAAGCGACTCGCTGGAAAAACTTCACCGAACAGCCGATGGATCTTTTCCTCAGACAAACTCCTGAGCCTGCCAGTGCTGCGCCGCTTTATCATTTGCTGAGTTCGAAGGAGGGCTACGAACAGGCGAAAAAAGAGGCGACCGCTTCCGGAGCGAAACCGCTGAAGCTTGAGTCTCGCGTCACCTTAGAGCCGCACCTTACGGGAGCCGCCAACCAAAATCTCTGGGGCCGCCGAACCAAGAGCGTGAATCGGGTGTCACAGACCTTCGCCTTCACCAAAGACGATGGATCCAAGGGAAGCATCGGGCTGATCGATGCCGCGCAAACTGCTTCGCTCACCGGGGATCAAGACGCGCTCCGCGAGGTTGCCAAGGCAGCCGTGCAGATCGCGCTCATTCCGCACTGGGATATTGATTTCATCACGGAGTTTCCGGATAGCGCAGTCACTCAGCGCTGCTTCTCGCAGGCGCAGGTTTGCGAAGCATTGGCGGTGGCATTCGATCTGGCCGGTTCCTTCATGACACCCGCCGCGCGCGAACTCATTCTCCGCCGCCTCGCCGAAGACGGCCTTGGCAACATCAACTTCGAAGTCTGGAAACATCCCTACATTTTCACCTGCAATCAGCTCCCGGTCTTCTCCGTCGGCCGCCTCGCCGTCTATTCATTGCTGGAGAAGCAAAGCGGGTGGGGACATTTGAAACCCTACACCGATCTCGCCTTCGCCGAGTTGAATGAAAGCCTCGCGCACAACTTTCTTCCCGATGGCGGATTCCCCGAGGGAAGCGGATATCTGGCCTACACCCTCGACAACGCACTGCCCGCGCTGGCGATCTATGCTAATGCCCGCAACAAGCCTTTTGCGGAACTGCTCCCGCCTTTGCTCGCCAAGACCGACGATTTCATCGAGGCCCTCCGCAGCACGGAACGACCCACCCAACTTATTCTGGTGAGCGACGCGCAAGGTGGCCCGTTCGCTCCGGTGAGTGCATCTGTTCTTAGCGTGATGACCAAAATTCGACCCGGCGGGGCTTCCGCGCGCATCCTAACAGCCATGACTCCGGCGCAACGGCAAGGCATGAAACTCTGGGCCTTGCCTGCCCCCGATCTGACTGGTGTTGATCCGAACGCCTTCGAGCCCTTTGTTTTTCTCCCCGACAACGGCATTGTCGCATCGACCCGCAAGAGCGGCGAACTTTTGACCAAACTGCTCGTCATCGGCGGACCTGCGAAAGCCGGACACAATCACGAGGATCGCGGTAGCTTTGTGCTTGAGTTTGCGGGCGAAACCTTCGCGGCCGATCCAGGTGGAATGACCTATTCCGACGCCATGGCGCAGACGATGAAACACGCGCAGAACCACAACATGCTCGTTCCGGTGGTGAAATCCGGCAGCCGCCCGGCAGCTAAAAACCCTGCGTCCGTCGCAGTGATCCCCGAAGCCACCGGCGATGACACAGACTTCAGCGCGACGATCAATGGCGGAGTCCTCTGGCCAGATTTCTACAAATCATGGAGACGCAGTTTCACTTCCCCATCGGCGAGCGAAATCACCATCAAGGATGATTATGAGCTGACCAAAGGCGACGGCGTCGAATTCCTCTGGCACACACCGCTACTCGTCAAAACCGAAAACGGCCAAGTCATCATCACCGGCGCACGCGGCCGGGCACTCATCACACCGCCAACCGGAACCACGGTGGAAATCACCCCAAGCCGCAAGCTTGGCATGAGGGATCTCTCGACCATTCGATTCCGCAGTGATGCGAAATCCGGAAGCCTCGAAACGAAGGTGCTCCTCGAAGCGAAAAAATAGCCCGACTCACTGATTTCCCAAGCAACTTGGGAGCCACATCGTCTCGCCTGCCCCATTCCTCAGCCGCAAAGCAGCGTCTTCGTATCACCGGGATCGCCAGGCCCTTGGCGTCCCAAACTTCAGCTGCGAAGCGGCGTTTCTGCTGAATGCAATGGCGGCGTTGCCGCGCAAGTGGGTCAGCGACGGCGCGCCGACCCTACCTTGGATTCACGGCAGCGCGCTTCGTGCAAATTGGGAGGGGCATCGTCTCGCATGCCCCAAATTTCAGCCGCAAAGCGGCGTGCGCGAACGCTCCAAAAAGAATTCCCCCTGCTGATACTAACGATGCTGTAGATGTCATAGCCTCCAGACTACAACACCTCCACTACCTACGGCAGGTGGTGCTCCGCGCAACGCTTACGGCGCTCATAGAGACGCCGCTACAAAAACCGCGCGGCAGCGCGATTCGTGCAAATTGGGAGGGTTCATCGTCCTCGCATGACCCATTTTTCAGCCGCAAAGCGGCGTGAGGATTTCGATGAGGTTGCGATGGCGGCGTTTCCGCGGGCGTTGCTTTGGTCGCTTTCGCGGGGAGGTGTCTGACTGTGACTCCACGCCTTCCGTGCTTGAAATTTGGGTCAAGCCGGAGGTTGACCCTCCAAGGGTTGCCGTTTCGCTTGGCGGAGGAAGGTGAGGCGGGAGAGGAGGCCTTGGCCATGGCGGGCGAGGCGGAGTTGGTAGATGGTGAAGCCGAGGAGGAGGAGGACGCCGGTGATGTAGGTTTCGGGTTCGGGGACGGCTATGATTTCGGTGCCAGAAAAGCTGGGGTCGTTGAAGGATTTCGAAAAGGCGTTCCCGATGAAGCCTGAGTTGTTTCCTCCGCTGTAGAAGCTGATTTTTGCG
>JBIJAV010000015.1:0-70635 GCA_044345595.1 Terrimicrobiaceae bacterium | reverse complement strand
ACTTCGCGCAAGCCCTTTCCGGGGCCGACTGCGCTCGGCTCGCTACGCTCGCCTTCACTCCGTCGGCCCCGGAAAGGGCACTCAGATCGTGAAGAGCCTAATTACAGAAGAAACTTTACACCCCCAGCCAAAATGTTCAGCCCGCTGCGGACTGTCTTTCGAAATATATTTTACAAGGCTGCGTAGATCTCGTTGTGATGTCCGGGACCAAATTATTCGGTAAGCCATGCCGCCAATTGCTTTTTGATTTCTTCGTGCGGAACGGTGTCGCCGCGGTCGATGTCATCAATACCTTTCTGAATCGCTGCCAAAAACTCCACACGATCAGCGATTTGATCGATTGAAGCATCATCGGGAAGCTCCTGAATCGCGTCTAAAACAAGCTCTTTTTGGCTCATGAGTTTGAATCTACCACAGACATGTCAGCGCAGCAATATTTCTGTTGTCCAATGCGGTGCGCTATCCCTGCTTGCAAGGCATTCCTGTAAATCTTTTTAATCCTGTCATTCTGTTTAAAAATCCGTTTTCGGGCTAAAATATCAGAAGAAACAATGAACCAACTTCCCAGTGACCTATCCTGCTCACTTTCGACATTCCTCCTGCCCGCGAAGCGAAATTAGTAGGCATGCCAGAAGTGGCGAATGCATAATGATTAGGTCCATGCGTTCGTATTATTATGCGTAATGAAACCTGAGTTGTGCTATCTCAAGGTTCTTTTCATCAATTCGGTAAAACATACGATGCTCATCCGTGATACGGCGAGACCAGAACCCAGCAAGGGCGTGCTTCAAAGGTTCAGGTTTCCCAATCCCGTCATAATGGCTCCGCACAGTGTCCTTGATCAGTTCGTTGATTCTTCTGATCATTTTTTTATCCGTTTGCAACCAGTGCTGGTAATCTTCCCAAGCTTGGGGAGAAAAAACAAGATTCATGCCTCCGCGAGGTCTTTAACATTCTTTTTCAGGGTCTTTCCAGAGTTAAGACTCTCAATCGAAGCAATTAAGCGCTTTGCGTTGGCAGGTGTCCGAAGTAGATAAGCAGTCTCCTGAAGTGATTCATAGTCATCAAGCGAGAGCATGACTACAGCCTGATCACGATTGCGCGTAATGATAACAGGGTCATGATCAACGCAAACTCTGTCCATTGTGGAGGCGAGATTTTCTCTCGCTGCGGTGTATGTCATTGCAGTCATATGGACAGTATCATGCACAAGCACAAGAACCGTGTCAAGGACGATATTTTTCTGGCGAACGCCCGCGATCACTTGTTCCACTTGCTCATGGCGCCAAAGTCTGCCCGGCAGGAGATATGCCATAAGCAACTAATAAAAAGGAATTAGCTTAATCTGCCTGTTCGGCGTATTCTTCTTTGATTCGCTCACTCAGCCACACTTTGATGATCGATTGTCGCGTGACTCCAATGAGGTTGGCTTGACGATCCAACTTTTGGATCATCCAAATAGGCAAATCAACATTAACTCGCTTTTGGTCCAGGTTGGGCCGACGAAGGGTAGTCATGTCGAGGTAGGGAAGAATGTCTTCCTTGCCTTCATCAAAGATTTTATCCAGTTCTTCTGCTTTCATAATATATTTCTTCCTCCTGATTTCTGGCCCGCCGCACGGAAATCAATCGAATCTTTTCAGAGCGCTCCGTAAAAAATGCGGTCCAAATCTTCCCACGGTGAACCGCGATCAATGCAGACCGTGGTTCTGAGTCGCTCCGGGCATCCACAATCGCAGCATATTGGTCCTTCCATAGATTCTGTGCCTCCCTGAAATCAATTTTGTGTTTGTAGAAATTTGCCTCGCTTTTGACGGGATCAAATTCAAACTCCATAAAAGGAGATTATCTATACCCTAATAGGTGTCAAGCGGAGATATATTCCTCTGCCGAACGTCTCCGATCACCAGCTACCACTTGCTTCAGGCGCACAGCCTGCGCACGCAGGATGTGTGACAGAAGTCCCGAAGGGACGAGGATTAGGTCGACTGACTCGTCTTTTCTGATTTGACGGTCTCAGTTCTTATTTCTGAATCATTCATTTAGGAGTGACTGTTCGAAAACATAGCGGTGTATCGGGATAATAAAGCCGTGCGTCTCGATTCCTCTGAGAATCCACCCGCTGCATCGCATTCGGGCGAGGCTCCGCGAAAGCAATTCATCCGTCTCTTTGGCCCAAAGGATACCAAACTGAAACTTTCCCTTTTCTTGAAGGATCTGCTCATCAAGAAGCTGCTTGCGTGTTTTAATCTGGAATTCGCTTTGGTGGTTCATGTTTCGATTTGGCTTTGGCGTGGAAAAGGATCCGTTTCAAGCAATTTCTGACCTAACGTCCCTCGTCAGGTATCGCTGGCTGGCGGGGCGGGTGGATCGCAGGAAACGAGAGCGAAGGCACACGGCCTGCTCTTCTGCCAGCAGGCCCTGTGCCTGAGCGGTGGAACGTCAAATTGGTATTCATCGAAACTCCTGACGGCCAGCGATTAGCTGGACGAGCCCGTTCGGCCTTTTTGTTATTTTCATCAGTTGGAATTCAAACCGTCGTGCCAACATATCCAGCGTGAGAAGGAAAATATCCGATCCATAGCCGGTTTGTCGATCCATGGATGGGCGTGCTTCATCATCTTTTCATATTCAGCTTCAAACTCTGGTGTCCACGGAACACCGCCGGGATAGTTATAGAGGTAATTCTCTGCGGTTTTGATTGTGGCATCCATCTCCGCGACGATCTTTTCTCGGTCAGAATCAAGACCCCGGTCTGTAATGTGCTGCTGTAGTCGATCACGCGTTGGAAACGTCTGCACATACGCACACATTGCTCTGCTAAGTTCAGATCGCGCGGAGAACATATTGTTTTGCCGAACGTCCCCGATGACCTATCCCTGCTTGCTTTCGGCATTCCTCCTGCCCGCGAAGCGGAATGAGCAGGAGGTATGCCGAAAGTCCCGAAGGGACAGGGATTAGGTCCATCGGCTCGTTAGCTTTCATTTTTTACTTCAAGGGAAAAGAGAGGAGCATCAAGTCCATATAAACTCTCGTTACGCAAAAATGTAAATCCAAGCTTTGTCATGACGTGTAATGAGGATTTGTTCTCAGGGTGGGCGAAAGCGAAAATGGTTTGTTCTGAAAAGAAGTCGTCCGCTACCTCAATCCACCTCGATGCAACCTCTGTCGCCAGACCGATGCCCCAATGACTTCGTGTGAGTCTGTAACCCAGCTCGATGCGCTTTTCATCGGGCAGTAAGAAAAAGCCAGCATCGCCAATCGGTTTGTTTGATACCCGGTCAAGGATGATCCACTTGCTGAATCCATGAGCTTCCTGATGTGCGATATATCGCGCTATCCGAGCAGACGTCTGCGCCGGAGTGTGATCAGGCCCATTCGGGATAAAACGCATCACCTCAGTGTCGCTCATCCAGGAAAAGACGGCTTCGGTGTCCTCGGGGGAAAATGGGCGCAAAAGAGTGCGAGGAGTCTCCAGTAGGCTACGCATGGAATGTATTTCTTAGCTAACGTTGTTTGGTAACACAAATTTCCAATTTAACCAGAAAGGCGAGAAAAAAGTGGAGATTTGGTGAAAGGTTGAAAATCTTGTCGGGATAAAGCAGGAAAGATTTGAAAAGACACAAAAAAGCAATTTTTTTGGCGAGGAGAGACAGTGAAAGTAGTCGCTCTTGGCTTGTGTGGGAGCAGGGTCTGGCGACCAGCGAATTGCATTACTCGCATTTAATTGCCCGAAAGTCTCTTGCTCCAGTGCGCGGCGGATACAACGAGTGCAGCACCGACCGCAACAGTGATTGCACTCTTGCTCAGCTCATAACGCGAAACTTCCATGCCTTTTGGGATACTCTCAGGAGACGCCTGCAGAACGAGAAAGAAGTGAAGACTGTTGATGAGAGAACCGATAGAACCCATGGCGAGATATAAACCTATGCCGACAAACATCGAATATAGGAGTTGCTGGAAGCTTATGGTGGTGGCCATGACTTCCTGATCGTTGCCCCGTGCCATCCATCGTGCAAGTAGCGGCGCGGATATCCAAGTGATGAATGAGAGCAAGATGGCAAGCACACCGGAAGCCAAAAATATCGGTTGTGGGCTCTGTGGGATACTTGTGGCAAAAATACCGACTGTCTGAATAACTCCGTGTAAAAACCACGAGATAGCAATTATTCGAACGATAATCTGGGCGAGTTGGGATGGTTTCATATTTTTTGCGAACGTCCCCGCTGAGCGATCACGTTTTACGGCAGCTCTCCATTGTTGATTTTCTGAATCCGCTTCCATTGCTCAGCCGCCGGATCGCGCGGTGCCTCGAAAGATCGTGGAATGCTTGGGTGGGCGGTTGGGGTGGAGGTTGGCGATGATGGGAGGAGCTTGAAAGTCGTTTTATCACGCGAGATGGGAATCCAGAGCGGTGATCCATCTTTGGAATCAGGGTCATTAATGGCAAGGAAAACGCGCTTGTGGGTCTCTGTTGCAAGCAGTGCGAGCTTCCCGGCAAACAAGAAATGCGCGAGAGGTGCGAATCGAATAATGACTGGATCGGCATCACCGAACTTCACGGAAGTGTCTTTCATCCATGCAGCAAATTCCGTCTCCGTCATGTGTCGACCGGCCATTTGTATCTCTGGCCGGGAACTTCCCGCGATATCAACAATAATCGGGGTAGTAGGATCTCCTGCCTGGGCTGACAGCAGAAAAGTGAACGTGATTATGAAAACTAAATCGAGGAAGCGGCGCATAGTCTTTGTCTACCGACCCCAGTGACCTATCCTGCTCACTTTCGGCACTCCTCCTGCGCGCGAAGAGGAATTAGTAAGAATACCAGAAGTGGCTAAGGCATAAGGATTAAGTTCATCATTAGGCTCATTTTTCATTTCTGAATCTTCTGTTTTAAAGTTAGAATAAAGTCCGCGCGATTCTTGGGTGAAATCAATCGATACTCATCATGACCTAAGAAAACCTTTACGCGCTTCAAAGATAGTGCAGGTGCGCTCCACAGGCTTGATGACTCTTCTACGCCTTTAATTTGGTCTAAAGTAATATCTTCTTTGATCATGCCGCACTGTATAGTCAGCCTCTCGTCGTCGAGCGTATATCGGCAAGGAAAAGCAAGAAGTGCGATAAAACACCCAATTCCAAGTCCGACTCCGATCTGAATGAGACCGGCGAGGGTAGACTCTGTTGCTCCGAACACCCCGCCGCCGACTACGGTTAGAGGGGCACCGATCAAGACCAGCACTATCCATGCGTCGACTGCTGAGGGATAAATTGTTTTCATGAATTATTTCCGCCTAACGTCCGCGATGACCGATCACCACTTGCTTTCGGCATCCAAGCCTGCTCCGCAGACTAAATGCCGAAAGTGCCGCAGGCATGGTGATTCGGTCCATCGGCTCGTTAGCCATTTTTTTTGTCGATCACACGTGCTTTGATGTAGCTGACAACACAGCCTGCGGTAAGAGAAATAACCATTATGGCGGTTCCTATGATGAGGTAATTTCGTGGGTTCGCAAAACATCCCCAAAGTCCGGAGATGAGAATTGGAAGTGATGCAAGAAAAAGAGCCTTTCCTCCAAACTCATTAATCGCATACCACGATTTGTCCGATTTGTAGGATTCAGGAAAGCGAATACCATAAAACGGATTCATCGGCACCCGTCGGAAGATAAGCGGAATGCTCACAAGTGCGATGAGCACAGCTATGCCTATGTTTACGAGAGGGTAGTAATTGGGGTGCATATTTCTGGGCTAACGTCCCCGATCACCAGCTACCACTTGCTTTTGGCGCACAGCCTGCGCAAGCAGGATGTGTGACAGAAGTCTCGAAGGGATGGGGATTAGGTCTATCGGCTCGTTAGTCTTTTTTTCTGTCATTTTCTCTTAGCTTGGTGAGGGCATTCCGCTCGTGAGCGATTCTCTTTTGAAGTTCTTCATCTAGAAGATGCGTCTTGGAGCCGGAGAATGCGATCGAAACGTCAGGAAACTCTCTGGTGAACAAAAACTGGGCTCGCGCTACGTGAAAATCAGAGGTCACAACAATCAACTTAAGAAATCCATATCGCTCAATTAGTGGCCGACATAATCTAGCGTCTTCGATGGTGTTAGAACTCTCGACGCACTCCACGATAGCCTCGCCGGGGATTCCGTTTATCTTGAGGTATTCTCGCAAGTAGTGACCATGAGGCTTGGCGGTCGTATTGAAGTGCTGCCCCCATCCGCCGGTTGGAATTATGCGCGAACCTGTGTGCCTTCGATATTCAGTAATCACTTGACGGCACCGCTCCATCGCAATGCTTGAAAGCACTCCTTGATCGTCGTTGGGGGCCCCCAAAACGACGACTGCTGTCCTCTCGTGCATAATGAGCTCCTTGAGTGGTGTGATTTGCATTTTTATCTTATAGTCATCACGATAGCTGCGATGATCAATCCAAGCGCGACCACCGTGACTGAAACCAACTCTATAATTCTATGTCTGTCCACACGCGATACAAAAATGGGATCGCCAATTTCGCGGTATTCCCTTGAAACAATGTATCGCAGTCGGAGTAACCCAGAAGAAATACTATTACCTGTAAGCGATGGAAATATCCTTTCTGCGACATCGGGATACCGTGATCTGAAAAGCCTCCTAAGAAGCATACCGTTCACAACACCACAGACCCATGCAATGAAGTAGATGCTTAGGAAAAATGGCAGAAGCGTTGTTGAGATCATTGAATGTCTCCGTAGTCGGTGGCTTTGAAATCGAGCATTTATTCTTGGGTAAAGTCTGCGATCACTCAAGGAGTGCCGAAGGCATAAAGATTAAGTTCATCGTTAGGCTCATTTTTCATTTCTGAATCTTCTGTTTTAAAGTTAGAATAAAGTCCGCGCGATTCTTGGGTGAAATCAATCGATACTCATCATGACCTAAGAAAACCTTTACGCGCTTCAAAGATAGTGCAGGTGCGCTCCACAGGCTTGATGACTCTTCTACGCCTTTAATTTGGTCTAAAGTAATATCTTCTTTGATCATGCCGCACTGTATAGTCAGCCTCTCGTCGTCGAGCGTATATCGGCAAGGAAAAGCAAGAAGTGCGATAAAACACCCAATTCCAAGTCCGACTCCGATCTGAATGAGACCGGCGAGGGTAGACTCTGTTGCTACGAACACCCCGCCGCCGACTACGGTTAGAGGGGCGCCGATCAAGGCCAGCACTATCCATGCGTCGACTGCTGAGGGATAAATTGTTTTCATGAATTATTTCCGCCTAACGTCCGCGATCACCGATGTCTGCCCGAGGCGTGACTTCTGCCTCGCCTCCGCTACGCCCTATAACATTGGGATTTTTGTTTCATTTCGTCCTCAGGTAAAGTGCCTCAGATGGGCATAGTTCTTTCTGAGCCATTTTTGAAGCAAGGATATGAATTCTCCATAGGATAAGTCTTCGGCGGAACCATCCAGCAGAAGATATCTCTCCTTGTCTGGACTGAATCAATTGACTTTTTATTTCTTCTTCTCTGATGCGAAATCCTTCAGAATCACGAATTCGGGTCACCCCATCTGCGACAATCTTGCTATCGGAGGTCTTCATTAGCTTTGTTTTGCCGGAGCGCAGGGACGGAGTCAACAGAAGTTCCAGAAGTCGCTGGGCTTGTTCTTGGAGTCGTTGCCGGGCGGCGGTCGGAAATGGCTCAACCCTATTTTGATACCAAAAGCTAAATACTTTTGAGGGCTTGCTGATAGAGGGCAATCTGCGATCGCAGATGGTCAACGATTCGGCGCTCATAGAGACGCCGCTACAAGTTGAAATGGCTCGCGAAAATTTAAAACCACAGCCATTGGTATGAGCACTTTATTGAACGAAGTGCTTTTTCCCCAAATTTTCGGAGAATAGAGATTCTTTGTGGCGCTACGGAGCGTTGTCTCGCCGTGACGGTGCGTTGTCACGCCGTGACCGAGCGTTGTCACGCCGTGACCGAGCGTTGTCTCGCCGCGACGGAGCGTTGTCATGCCGCGACAGAGCTTTGTCACGCCGAAGGTCGAGGAGCGCTTAGCGCACCACGCGGGCGCCGCCGCCCTTCATGAGTTTTTCGACTTCCTTGCGTGTGGCCATGGAGGTGTCGCCGGGCGTTGTGGAGGCCAAGGCACCATGGGCGGCGCCGTATTCGACGGCGGCTTGTGGATCGTTTTGGGAGAGGAATCCGAAGGAGAGTCCACTGGCAAAGCTGTCGCCACCTCCCACGCGGTCGAGGATGTCGAGTTCGGGATACTTGCGGCTTTCGTAGAAGGCTCCATCGTGCCAGCAAATGGCACTCCAGTCGTTGCGCGAGGCGGTGATGACCCGGCGGAGGGTCGTGGCGGCCACTTTGAAGTTCGGATATTCCTTCACGGCGGTTTCGATCATGCGCTTGAAGGCCTCGGTCTCAATCGTGCTGAGGTTGTGATCCACTCCCTCCACCTCGAAGCCGAGGGATGCTGTGAAGTCCTCTTCGTTGCCGATCATGACATCGACATACTTGGCGATCTCGCGGTTCACTTCGCGAGCCTTGGCCTGACCGCCGATGGATTTCCAGAGCGAGGGTCGGTAATTCAAGTCGTAGCTCACAATCGTGCCGTGTTTCTTGGCAGCGGTGACCGCCTCGATGGTGATCTGTGCGGCGGATTCGGACAAAGCGGCAAAGATGCCACCGGTGTGGAACCAACGGGCGCCGAGTTGGCCGAAGATGTGGTCCCAGTCGTAGTCGCCGGGTTTGAGCTGCGAGGCGGCGCTATTGCCACGGTCGGGATTGCCGACTGCACCACGGATGCCAAATCCACGTTCGGTGAAGTTCAAGCCATTCCTAACAGACCGGCCGATGCCGTCGTCTTCGCGCCATTTGATGAACTCGGTGTCCACTCCACCCTGCATGATGAAGTCTTCGATGAGATGGCCGATTTCGTTGTCCACAAGAGCCGTGCAGACGGCCGTGCGGAGGCCGAAGCATTTGCGCAGACCGCGGGAGGTGTTGTATTCGCCGCCGCCTTCCCATGCGGTGAATTGGCGGGCCGTGCGGATGCGGCCTTCGCCGGGGTCGAGGCGCAGCATGACTTCGCCAAGGGAGATTTGATCGTAGAGGCAGGTGGATGGATCGCGGAGTGTGAGTGACATAGTGGGTTAGGGATTAGAGGGTGATGGAGCGGAAATTCTGAATGTTCCAAGCGGGTTCGCCAAGCTCATCTGTGATGTGGGCGAAGCCTTCGATCTCGGCTTTGGTGAATAGAAGTCCACCGTGGGTATCGGTGAGTTTGGCTGATTGAGCCTCGATTTGCCCAGGCAGCATGCAGGCTTCGTTGCCCTGGCCGAGGATATCCGCGATGCAGGCCTTGAGATTTTCCGCCTGCGAGCGGCCCATGGCGTAATCATGACCACGCATCGCCTCGGGATGGATGCACTGGAAGAAAAATGTCGAGCCCCGCTTCTCATCGGCATGGCCGCGGGTTGTTCCACGAATAGAAGGTAGCGAGCCGCCGATGAATGCGGCGTAGAGTTCGTCCACAAGGCCCAGTCCGTAGCCTTTGTGCGCTCCAAAGGGCAAAAGTGCGGTCGCTTTTTTGGGATCGGTGGTTGGCTTGCCTTCGGCATCCACCGCCCAACCGGGAGCGAGTCCCTTCCCCTCGCGGGCTAATTGCTGGACGCGGCCCATGGCGACGGTGGATGTCGCCCAGTCGATGACGATGGGAAACCCAACTGCCGACTGCGTGGGAAATCCCCAAGAGTGCGGGTTCGTGCCCATGGTCGGGGTCTTTCCGCCGAATGGAACCACTTCGGAAGTCGCCGAGGTGCAATTTGTATAAGCGATGTAACCCTTCTGAGCGGCGTCGATCACATATCCCCCACCCCACAAGTAGTGGGTGGCATTGTCCACGCTCACCATGCCGACGCCGAATTGATCGGCCAACTGCATGCAGCGCTCCATGGCTTTGTAGGCGACGGCCTGGCCAAGTTTTTTGTGTCCATCCCAAATCTCTGCAGCGGCGAAACGGGAAGGCAGAACTTCGATCTCCGCACCGGGGACCCAACCCCCAACCTTGCTGCCGAAGAGGTCATCGAGGTGAAGAGCCTTCAGGCCATTGTGAGTGCGAATGCCATGGCGCGAGGCGCTGTGGCAGAAGCGCGAGGCGTCAGTAGCTTCGTCGTTTGTGTAGCCCCGCTTCATGAAGGCGCGGCGCACCAAGTCATCGTGGAGCTCGGCTGGAACGACAAAATACTCGTTGGGATTGTTCATTAGGAAACTTTGTTGGCTTGCGCGAGCGCGGGGAGACCGGCGAGGACATTGATCATGTTCTGAACGGCCATCGTGGCTTGGCGAACGACATTCTCATGGGTGCGGGAGCCGATATGAGGCGTAATGACTGTGCGAGGTGCGGTGAGGAGCGGATGGTCCGCTGGTGGCGGCTCCTCATCCATGACATCCGCCGCATAGCCCCCCAGGGAACCCGAGCGTAGAGCCTCCAGCAGCGCGTTGGTTTCCACCAGTTCGCCACGGGCGCAATTGACAAGCAGGAGGCCAGGCTTGGTCAAACCCAGTCGGCGCGCATCGATCATGTGACGGGTTTGGTCGGTGAGCTTCGTGTGGAGCGAGATGACATCCGACCGTGAGCAAAGTTCATCCAGCGAGGCCACTCGTTCGACCCCGTGTTTGGCCGCGAATTCCGCATCCCAGTGGTTGCCGAAGCCAAGAACTTGCATACCGAACGCCTTGGCCCGGATGGCAACTTCGCAACCGATGCGGCCGAGCCCGACGACGCCCATGGTTTTCCCATAGAGTTCATGACCCGTGATGCGCTTCCAGTTGCCGGAGCGAACGAAATTCGCCTCCTCCACAAGATTGCGGCAGAGAGCGAGAAGCAGCGCAAAAGTATGTTCCGCGACGGTGGTGTGGTTCACGCCAGGACAAAAAGTGACAGGGATTCGGAGATCGGTTGCCGCTGCGAGGTCGATTTTATCAAGGCCGATGCCGTATTTTGCGAGGACCTTGAGGCGAGGCAGGGACTTCTCGAGAACTTTGCGAGTGATGGCATCGTCGCCACAGAGGAAGGCGTCGAAATCCCCCGCCAACTCGAGCATGCGAGCCTCGGTAAGCGGCCCGCGCTCGCGGATGATTTCAAATCCGGTGCTTGCCAGCAATTCGTGGTGAGTGCCGGGGGTGTCTTGAAGAGAAGTGGTGGTGAGGAGGATTCGCATGAGTGTTAGAAAAGTTTAATGGGGCTGAAAATTCAAGCCTCTACGAAGCCCATTTTAAAAGAGATTCCCATAGCACTGAATGCAGCCGAGCATGAACTGCTACTTGGGCGAAAGACGGGCTACTCCGAGTCCTGACAACGAACACGCATCCGGGCGAGCCTTTCGGCCACACAAGGCGGTGCGAGTTGACTCACATCACCACCAAACCGGGCGACTTCTTTCATGATGCGGGAGCTGAGGTAGGTGTAGTCTTCCTTAGGCGTGAGGTAGACCGTTTCCAATCGAGGCTCCAGCTTGCGATTCATGAGGGCCATTTGGAATTCGAACTCGAAATCCGACACGGCGCGCAGACCGCGAATAACGGTAAAAACTCCGTGCTCGCGGGCGAAATCCACAAGCAAGCCCTCGAGTGGCAAAATGGTGATGGCCGGATCATCGTCGAGAGCTTCGCGCAGCATCGCGATACGCTCATCGACAGTAAAGAGTGGTCCTTTCGATTTGCTGGCCGCCACGGCGATGATGAGATTTGAAAATAAATGCGTGGAGCGTCTGATCACATCGACGTGGCCGAAGTGAACGGGGTCGAAGCTTCCGGGATAAATCGCGCGGCTTTTATTCATGGGTTGCGGGGCAGTTTTTTAAAGCTATCCGAAGGCTGGAGTTTGGTCACATCGCCACTGGTCTTGGTGGTGCGGATGGTGTCGCGGAAGTAGAGAGCGGATGGCTTCAGGATGCGGTCGTAGGTTTTGGGATCCATCGTCGCAAGGCCGAACTTCGCCTTGTAGCCGTAGTGCCACTCGTAGTTGTCGGCGAGGGACCAACTAAAATATCCGCGCACATCGTAGCCGTCGCGGATGGCGCGCCCGATGGCGGCGAGATGGTTTTTCATATACCAGATGCGCTTCGAGTCGTTCGGTGTGGCGATGCCATTTTCTGTAATCATCATGGGCTTGCCGTAGCGGTCACCGACGCGCCGGATTTCGTTGTAGAGGCCGTTCGGGTTGATACGCCATCCCATCATGGTGTAGTTATGTCCCCTCCTCCACGCCTCGGCGATGAAGGAGGTCGGGCTGGCGACTTGGGAGTAGTAGTAGTTGATGCCAATGATGTCGCAGACATCCCAGACGCGGTCGAGGTGATCGATATTTCCATGGATCATGGTGTTGTAGAAAAGCCCGCCCGGATCGAGGAATGAGCGTTTCCACCATGGTAGGGCCTCGACAGAGACGACCTTGGCGGCGGGTTTCACCTTTTTGATCCGTGCGGCGGCATCGCGGAACATGCCGGTGCTGGCATCAATCGCCTTCCAATAAGTGCCGAGGGCGAGCGTCATGGCTGGCGGCCACTGGCCAGCGATGTAGGCGGTCGTGATCTGGCCGTTTGGCTCATTTTGCGGGGCGAAGTAGTTCGTGTAAGGCGCGAGGCGAGGCAGCACCTTGTCCAGATACACCAGCCAGCGCTCGCGAGCCTTCGGGTGAAGCCAGTTCGAGGCCTTGGGATTTTTTTGATCGTAGAGCCAATCCGGGAATGTGAAGTGCCAGAGACACACGACCGGCTCGATGCCGTCGGCCTTGAGTCGGCGGGCCATCTCGACATAGCGGTCCAGCGCCTCCTCGTTGAACTCGCCCATGCGCGGCTCGATGCGCGCCCACTCCAGGCTGAACCGGTAATGGGTGACGCCTGTCTTTTTAAGGGCTGCAATGTCTTTATCAAAGTGGGTCCAAGAATAAAGAGCGTTGCCCTTCTTAGGAGCGCCACCCTTTGAAACCATAATGTCCCAGTCCGTGGAAAAATAGTCCGCATCGCCGGGTTTTACCGCCGGATCTTCATATTGGTAGCTGGCCGTGGAAATGCCCCAGGCGAATTTCGTATCGGCATGAGGCAGCGGACGCGGGGGGCGAGGCATGGGGCCTTTAGAATCCAGACCGAGCGGGTTGAAACTGCTGCAGGATGTAAGAAAAAGCAAAGCCAGGCATGGGAGGAAGCGCCCAGATTGGCGTAAAAAAGAGGAGGTCATCGCATGAGCTAATGCTTCCAGCGCTGCGGGCGAAAGCCTTTTTTATCCCGCGCAGCCCGTCTTGGGTTTGCGCCGCACAGGCGGTTTGTGATTGAATGGAGCGACATGAGCCAAGTCGCCTATCTCGGACCTGAGGGAACCTTCTCGGGAATCCTCGCACGCCAAAGATTCGGAAAAAAAGCCGATCTCATCGCCAGCGCGGCGATCGAGGGGGTTTTCGAGAGCGTTCTGAGCGGTGCCACGCCTCTTGGGCTCGTGCCTGTCGAGAACTCATCCGGCGGCACGGTTTACGACACGATCGATCTGCTCATTCGCCATGCGGGGTCGATTTATATTGTGGAGGAACTGGCACTGGATATCCGCATCGCCATGTTAGGCCGCAAGGGCACGCCAATCAAGACGGTGTATTCGCATTTCACCCAGATCAAGCACCACGCCGAGTGGCTGAAAATCCACCATCCCGAAGCGACCTTGGTGCCGGTGGCCAGCACAGCCACGGCATCCGAGCGGGCCGCAGCGGATCCCAAAGCCGCCGCCCTCGCCTCGCCCGGCGCTGCGGAAATATACAAACTCGACATCCTCGCCACGCCTTCAGACGGACAAGAGGTCAATGTGACGAATTTTTTCACCATCGCCCGCAAACCCGCTTCAGGGGTCTCAGCAGACCGAACGGCACTCGTTGCCACCCTGCTGAACCAATGCGGCAGCCTTCATAAGTTCCTCGGTCCATTTGCCAGGCAGAATGTCAGCCTCACTCGTATCGTCTCCCGCCCAGTGCCTGGCCAACCGCAGACCTATATCTTCTACATCGAAGTCGAAGGCGCCGAGAGCGATCCCAGCGTGGCGCGTGCCTTGCAACTGGCCAAGCGCCAGGCTCGTTCGATCTCAATTCTGGGCAGTTTTCCGCTGGGCAAGCGCTTCCGATCCTGACTTGTCAAAACCCGCCGCCTTTGACAGAAAAACACCATCCTTATGAAACACATCCGCACCCTCTCTCTCATCATCGCCCTCGCTCTCTGCGCCCCGTTCATTCAGGCCCAAGAAGAAGCCACCATCACCGTTAAGAAGAGCGACACCCTCAACATCTCCATCAAACCCTTCGCCGGTCCTGACGCGGCGATTGCGGGCAAAGTGGTATCCAACGACCTCGACCTCTCCGGGCTGTTTTCCATCGGAATCCCCGAACGAGCGAATTTCATTGTGAGCGCGACCGCATCCGGCGGTTCGCTTCAAGGCGTGGTAACCGACAACCGAGGCAGCGTCGTTCTCCAGAAAACCTACTCCGCCAATACACGCACGGCCGCCCACCAGTTTTCGGATGATATCGTCGAGACACTCACAGGTGGAAAAGGTATCGCCAACTCGAAGTTCGTCTTCGTAAGCAACCGCAGCGGTGCCAAGGAAATCTACTCCGCAGATTACGACGGAGCCAACCAACGCCAGATTACTCAAGACCGCGCCATCAGCGTCGCTCCCGCCATTTCGCCGGATGGAGCGAAACTTGCCTACACCGGCTACCAGAGCGGCTATGCGGATATCTACAATGTCGATATCGCGTCAGGAGCGCGCTCCAAAATCCTCAGCTTCCCCGGCACAAACTCCGGCGCCAGCTTTTCACCCGAAGGCGGTCGCATCGCCTGCACACTGAGCAAAGACGGCAACCCCGAGCTCTACATCGTCGCCGCAAATGGCAGCGGTGGACGCCGCCTCACACGCACCCGCGCTGTCGAGTCCTCTCCATCTTGGTCGCCCGACGGCGGCGAGATCATTTACTCCTCCGACGAACGCGGAGGCCCCCAACTCTACCGCATCAGCGCCGCCGGTGGCGTGGGACGCCTTGTTCCGACTGGATACGGCTATTGCACCGAGCCCAGCTGGTCGCCCGACGGCAAAAAAATCGCCTTCACCGTCCGCCAAGGCGGCTTCGCCATCGCGGTAATGGACCTCGCCACCGGCGCAGCACGCATCGTCGCCGAGGGCCAAGACCCCTCATGGGGAGCCGACTCCCGCCACATCATCTACAGCGACGGATCCTCCATCATCCTCCTCGACACAGTTAAAGGCCGCCGCACCCCGGTTATTTCAGGCCTTGGAAAAGTCTCCGAGCCCTCCTGGTCGCGCTGATTGCACCAAGATCCGGGAAATATTCCCGCAGGCGCTGAGATGGGGTGTCGTTGAATATTCGGCACTGCAGACACACCTCTATCCTGAGGGCTTCAATGTTTGCAGGAAAGCCAGCACAACAAATCATCCCGGAAGGGCGAATTGAAGAGTGCCGCGCATTTCCATTGGTTGGAAAATGATCCAGATGCCAAGGGCGTAGAGGGCGCAGGCGAGCACGGCCCAGGGGAGGAAGGCGAGGAGGCGGTGTGCTTTGGAGGTGGTGAGTGTTTTTTTCCAGAGGAGCCAGAGGGTGAAGAGGCAACCGGCGTTGAGGAGGAGGATTTCGAGAGCGGGGAGTTCGATGAAGCCTAGGGAGGCGATGTTCCAATTCGGGAGGACTGAGGAAATGCCGGCGTCTTTGGCGAGGCGCTGGAGGACGGGCCAAGGCGTGAGGGCGGCGGTAACGAGGTGGAAGAGAAAATGCGCGGCCCACATGGAGACTCCCAGCGGGGCGAAGAGGACTGCCATGCCGCAGAGGTGCTCGCGCCAGCGGGTGGCGGTTGCGCCGAACTTCAGGCTCAACCACGAACAGGCGGAGGCAAGTAGGAATGGTAGCAAGAGGACGAATGCCACGAAAACGAGGCCGCTTGCAGGACCGAGTTTTTTCTCCATCTCCAGGGCCGGCACGGTCATGCCAGCGGCATTGGCAAAGGCGGCGAAGGTGAGCACGAGGATCAGGGCGGCGAGGTCCGGGCGGCGGGAATAGTCGCCGACGGCGGAGCGTTTGCCCTCGTGAAGGAGGTCGCGCCCGGGAGGGACGGCGAGGATGCCGACATTGTCAGACGGACAGGCCTTCACGCAATCGAGGCAGAAGGTGCAATCCATGTTTCCCGACTTGGCGGGTTGGAAGAGGTAGAGTTCGCAACCGCGCTGGGACTCGTTTCCACGCAGGCAATCATGAGTGCGGCATGTGGCGCAGACGCTGGAGTCCCGGACCCGGACTTCCAATGGGGAGACGAGGGAGGAAACGAAGTGGAATTGGCCAATCGGGCAGACATGTTTGCAGAAGCTCGCACCTTTGAAGAAGCCGTCCACAAGCACGGCGGCGGTGAAGTAGAAAATGATAATCCATGCCGTCCACCACGGGGTTTCCCAGAGGTCGAAAAACTCGTAGGCCCAGAAAAAGAGGACCAGCAGGCCGATGGCGAGCCACTTCGAGCGCAGGAATCGCGGCCAGCGGTGCGTGGCGGGAAAGATTCTGCGTCCGAGATCCCTCGCAAAGGTGAACGGGCACGCCATGCAAAAAAGATTTCCTGAGACCAGTAGGGCGAGAATGGTGAAGCCTCGCCAGTGCGTCCATGGAAGCACCCCGGCGAGATTCATCGCTCCGACTTGCGGACCAAAGAGGCCGTCGACCACCACAAGGATGGCCAACCCAAAAAGCAAAGCCTGCATGGAGACGCGGAAATACTTCGATCCAATGAGGGCGCCGAGAACCGGCACGCGTAGGAGATCGAATGACCTGCGCGGCTCGAGGGGCTGCGGCTTTATTTTTACCTTCTGACGCCGCCTGACGAGGTTGGAGCCGGACAGGTATTTGATGGCAATGACCGCTGCAGGCAGCAGAAAAGCCACCGAGCCAGGCACCCACATGATCGTTCCGGCGAAGGTTTGGTCATCAATCGCAGAAAGGCCCGTGATGCGAGGCGCGGCGGCATAGGTCGGATAGAGGACACGGCCGTAGAATGTAAAAAAACCGGAGAGCGCTGTGTTTTGAATGTCCACCACCAGCAAATAAGGAATGAGCACCCAACGAGGCACGGCGGGGCGCGAAGGCCAAGGTTGAACGACGGGCCACCAGAAAAGCATCGCCGTTGTTAGAAAACACAGGTGCTCGAGCTGATGCCAAGTCGGCGAGCTCAAGGCGAGCTCATAGAAGGCGGGGATGTGCCAAAGCACATTTGAAAGCATGAAAAGCAGCCCGGCGAAGAAGGGATGGACAAGGAGGGCGCCGAGTTTTTTGAGTCGGGGTTCATTTAAAAAAGGCCCCAAACCCGAGCGCACAAATCCACGGGGCAATCCCGAAAGCATAGGCAAAAAAGGAGCGCCTTGAAGAATCAGCGGAGGCGCAACCATGGTGAGCAGGAGATGCTGAACCATGTGCACGCTCAACAACCACGAGGCAAAAGCATCGAGAGGCGATGCCAGAGCGATGTAGATCACAAGCAAGCCGCCGAGAAAGGACATCAGTCTCCACTCCGGAAAACGCTCGGGAGCCAGTCGGCTGACCTTGCGCCAACCCCGCCAATACAAAAACGCCGCGAGAATCAATCCGAGCGCAGGCACGGGCTCGAAGCTCCAGGAGGCGAGCACCAATGAGGCTTGGGCGTTTCCCATGTCTCGAGGCAACCGCCTTAAAGCGGGATGATGGCGCCTTCCTCCATCGCGCTGCGGGGAGGTTTTCCAAAAAGAAAAAGCCTGCTGGGAATGACCTGCTCGAGCCACCCAAGATATGGTGGCAGGATGCGCTGACCGGCCTTCCAACCGGATTCCACAAAGAGAAAATCAGGAGCCATTTCCTGCACCACCTCGCAAATCATAAAACCGGTGTTGGATCGGATGCGGCGCAAATCGACTGCCGGAGTGATGCAGCTGAGTTCATCGCAAATATCATCAAGCGACCCCTCCTCGGACTCGGCACCCAGGAGCGAGCGGCGTGCCAGCGCGAAGGGACTATCCGCCGCGAGGATCGAGATTTTAGCAGGTTTGAGCGTCTTGAGGGTTTCCTTGGCAGCCCGCCAGCGAGGCGAATGGGCCTCCAGCAGAAGGCAGGCGTTCAGCTCGGCGGGGGACTCCTCCTTGGGATCAGGAATCAGTAAAAGGTCGCATGGCGTGCGCGAAAAAAGCTCACGCACGATGGTGCCGGTGAAATTTCGCGGGTCGTTGGGACGGGCAATGGTGCCGGCGATGAAGAGATCGAATTTTTCAATCGTTGCGGCGGTGACCAATGCCTGTGCCGGAGTGCCACCCTCACACCAGTAGATTTCCACATTTTCCCTGGCCAAGTCCGAAAAAACCTCTTTGAAGCTCGACGCTTTTTCCTCCGTGCGCTCGCCCGCATGGAGCACGCTCAATCGAGCCCCGAACATCCTGGCGGCGCGGTCGGCCTCGGCCAGAACAGCCCGAAAACGGGGTGAGAATGTCGATGCAACGGCGAAGTGGAGAGTGGACATGGATTGGTTCGAGTGCAGGCCTGATCGTCAGGTCACTTTTTGGAAATCTGCACGATTTTTTCAAAGGCCGCTTTTGTGAGTGGCATCACGCTGAGGCGCGATTGACGCAAGAGTCCGATCTCGGCAAGCGAGGGCTCGGCTTTGATTTGCTCAAGGGAGACAGGGTGCTTCAAAGCGCCCAGGGGTTTCAAATCCACACACGACCAGTCGCCTTCGGAAGCTGTTGGATCGGGGTAAGCCGAGCGCACCACTTCGGCAATGCCGACGACGGATTTACCGGTCACACTGTGGTAGTAGAGCACATGGTCGCCTGGGGTCATGGCGCGGAGATGATTCCTAGCTTGGAAATTCCTCACGCCGGTCCAGGCCGTTTTTCCATCCTTTACGAAATCCTCCCACGCATAGGCTGTGGGTTCCTGCTTAACGAGCCAGTAGTTCATTCGAGCTTTGCTAAAAGGAATTTCACCGAATATCAAAGGACTTCCACTCAAAATGTCGAAAAAAGGTCTCTTCATCACATTCGAAGGCTCCGAGGCGTGCGGAAAATCCACCCAGATCACCCTCTTGGCCGACAAGCTCCGCTCCTTGGGATTCGATCCCCTGCTCTTTCGCGAACCCGGAGGCACGGCCGCTGGCGAGGCGATTCGGCACCTCTTGCAACACGCCCCCGAAGGCGAGGCGCTGACTCCCGAAGCCGAACTGCTCCTCTTTGCGGCAAGCCGCGCGCAACTGGTGCGGGAAAAAATCCTCCCCGCACTCGCGGAAGGACGGGTTGTCATTTGCGACCGCTTTCTAGATTCCACCACCGTCTATCAAGGCGTGGCCCGCCGCATTCCGGCGGATGACACCGCGCGCATCAACGCCTTCGCAGTCGGGGACTGTTTGCCTGATGTTACCATCCTGCTCGACCTAGACCACCAAACCTCGCTTTCCCGCATGCGGGCCGCCAATCGCAAACCCGACCGCATCGAACGCGAGTCGACAGATTTTTTCGAAGCCGTGCGCCATGGTTACTTGAACCTTGCGAAAGAAAATCCAAAGCGCGTGCACCTGATCGACGCCTCTCGGTCGATCGAAGAAATCGCAGGAGAGGTTTTGGCGAAAATCATGACGCATTTAAATAAATAAGAGATGTTTAAATCTTCTTCAGGGTTCTTTTTGACTGTAGGCGTCATCATTCTTTTTTACTGCCCTCCCAATTGCGAGGAATCCTTCCAGCCGATAAAATTTGATTTTTTTCTTAACATTTCCGCAATTTTTTCACATGGTCGCTGAGTTGGCAGAGGAGTGCACCTCGCATCCGTCTGCCAAATCATAAAAAACACATAATGGAAAACACTACACCACAAGGAGACATCGGTCTCATCGGATTGGCCGTGATGGGCCAGAACCTCGTCCTCAACATGAACGACCACGGCTACACGGTCGTCGTTTACAACCGCACCACCTCAAAAGTGGACGAATTTTTGGCAAATGAGGCAAAAGGCACAAAAGTGCAGGGCGCCCACTCGATTCAAGAACTGGTTTCCAAACTCAAGCGCCCACGCCGCGTCATGATGCTCGTGAAGGCCGGCCAACCTGTGGATGACTTTATTGCTCAAATCACCCCTTATCTGGAACCCGGCGACATCATCATCGACGGTGGAAATTCGCTCTACAATGACACGAACCGCCGCCAGCGCGAACTCGAAGCCAAGGGTTTGCTTTTCATCGGAACGGGCGTTTCGGGTGGAGAAGAAGGTGCTCGCCGTGGACCAAGCATCATGCCCGGCGGATCGCCTGCCGCATGGCCTCATGTGAAAGACATTTTCCAATCCATTTCCGCCAAGGTCGAAGACGGCTCACCGTGCTGCGACTGGGTCGGCGAAGAGGGCGCTGGCCATTATGTAAAAATGGTGCATAATGGCATCGAATACGGTGACATGCAGCTAATTTGCGAGGCCTACAATATCCTCAAAAACGGCCTCGGCTTGAACGAGCAGGAACTGCACGATGTTTTCGCCGAATGGAACAAAGGCGACCTCGACAGCTACCTCGTGGAAATCAGCCGCGACATTTTTGCCAAAAAAGACACCGACGGCACACCGCTCTTGAGCAAAATCCTCGACACAGCTGGCCAAAAAGGCACCGGCAAGTGGACTGTGATCAACTCCCTCGAAATGGGAGTTCCGATTACCCTCATGGCAGAAGCAGTTTACGCTCGCTGCGTATCAGCCCTCAAGGAGGAGCGCGTTAAAGCCGCCCGCAAACTGAAGGGCCCGAACCCGTCCATTCCAGCTGCGCGCAATGCCAAGAGACGCGCCAAGCTCATCGACGAAGTCCGTCAAGCCCTTTACGCTTCGAAAATCATCAGCTACGCCCAGGGCTACATGCTCATGCGCGCCGCAGCTGCCGAATACGGCTGGAAGCTCAACTGGGGTGGCATCGCCCTCATGTGGCGCGGAGGTTGCATCATCCGTTCCCGCTTCCTCGGCAAGATCAAAGAAGCCTTCGATAAAAAACCCAAGCTCACGAACCTGCTCTTCGACGACTTTTTCAAAGGCGAAATGAAGAAAAACCAGAAAGCCTGGCGCAATGTGGTGGCGATCGCAGCCAAGCGCGGAATCCCGGTTCCCGCATTCAGCACAGCCCTCTCGTTCTTCGACAGTTACCGCTCGGCGGTTCTGCCAGCGAACCTGCTTCAAGCCCAACGCGACTTCTTTGGTGCCCACACCTACGAGCGTGTAGACAAGCCCCGTGGACAGTTCTTTCACACGAATTGGACCGGCCAAGGCGGCACCACTGCCTCTACGACCTACACGGTCTGACCGCGCTTGCGCGTTTTTATTCTCAAACCCGACGCCATAGGCGACTTCATCCTCGCAACAGGATGCATTCGCCTCATGGCTCGGGAATTGAGTGAAAAAAATCTCATCATTGCGGTGAGGGAGGATGTCTCTCCTCTGGCAAAAGCTCAGTTTCCTCAAGCTGAAGTTATCCCACTTCCTCTGAGGGAAAAGCGCCGCTTGGTCAACTTGGCGACGGTGAATGTGATCAACTGCCTCCCGGCTTGGCTTCGTCTGCTGACCTTGCGTGTGGACGCTGCCATCTGCTTGCGCAGCATGCGCGCCTACCTGCACACGATTACATTTTATCTCCCTCGGGCAAAGCGCTATATCGCCTGTGAGAATCTTCTCTTGTCAAACCCTCGCCTGCGTCGTCCCGCCGTCGAGAACTTCGTCCGTTCCGCCTTCAAGCCGACCCTTATCCCCTACCCTCCGGCGGGACGACTTCCCACTGATGTCGAAGCAAACCGCCTCGTCGCGGAGGAAGTTCTCCAGCGCAAGGTATCCGACGAAGAAATCCTGCCCACACTGACGCCACCCCGCGAGGTTTCTGCTAAAAACCACTGGCTACTATGCCCATTCAGCTCGACGAAATCCAAGGATTACCCCGCCGCGGCCTGGGCCGAGACTTTAAAACTCCTTGACCACGAGCGCGCTGAGGCCCCGCTCCACCTCGCAGCGGGGCCAAGTCAAGCCGAGCGTCTCCACGAATTCGCCCGCACACTCCAAGCCGCTGGCTTGAGCAACATCACCATCGACCCACCCGTCCAGCTCCCTGATTTCTTGCAATCCATCGCCGAAGCCCGCCTCGTCCTAACGGTGGATACCGCCGCCGCCCACATGACCTGCGCACTCGATACCCCCGCCGTGATCATCTCCGCTGGTCAGCACCCCGGCGTCTACGCACCCTACTCGAAAAACGGCCGCCAGAAATGGCTTCTCCCTACCGGCGATCTTCCAAAAGGCGAATGGCGACAGCATTTCACTCCAGAAATGGTAGCCGCCTGTGTGCGCGAGGTGCTGGTAGAGGCGAAATCTGCAGGCAACATTTGATTTCCTGCTCAGTCCGTTTTTTCCTGGCCATCAATTTTCTCGTCTTCTCGAGGATTCCATTCTTCAACTACGGAGCAAACGACAAGGAGCGCATGGCCGAAATATCTCAACATTCCGTATCGACCGGTTCAGGAACTGAAGCAGACAAGTCTCAAGGATTTCTCTACATTTTCCTTGATGAGGCAGGAAACCTTGATTTTTCTCCCACCGGAACACGCTATTTTATCCTTTCGAGTGTCGCAAAAGAGCGTCCATTCAATGCCTACAAGGGATTGGCGGAGCTGAAATACGACTTGGTGGAACTGGGCGCGAATATCGAGTATTTTCACGCAGCCGAAGACAACCAGACCACGCGCAACCGCGTCTTCGACATCATCTGCAAAAATCTCGCAGGTATTCGAGTCGATTCACTCATCGTTGAAAAATGCAAGGCCAGCCAAGAAGTGCGAACCGAGGAGTGTTTCTATCCCGAGATGCTTGGAGATCTCCTTCGCCATGTCATCGAATGCCAAGACCTGCGGCGCTTTGCGGAAATCATCGTCTTCACCGACCGGATTCCGGTGCTTCGCAAAAGGCAGGCCGTTGAAAAAGCCGTCAAACTTACCCTCGCAAAGAAGCTGCCGAAAGGCGTTCGCTATCGTGTGCTTCACCATGACTCGAAATCAAATAGCGACCTGCAAATTGCCGATTATTGCAGCTGGGCAATCTATCGAAAATGGAGCAAATCTGATGTGCGTTCCTACAACCTCATCGCAGAGGCGGTGAAAAGCGAAAGAGAGATTTTCCAACAATACACCGCGGTCCAAGCTTGAAAAGCGACCACCCCGGCTACTCTTGCGAGAGAGCCCCTTGGGCTCTTTTCACCGGGGTGGGACCTTTAAATTGTTTGATGCCATGCTTCCTGTTGAACAGGAAGGCACACTTCATACCACCTTAAAAACCACTACCGCTCTGCACAAGCTGTTTCTTTAGGATGCCAACGCTTCATAAAAAGGAATCATACCCGCGCAGGACAAGTATAGATTCTCGACTTCGACCCGAACGAGTCACCTTCCAGATGCGAGTGTCTTGAGGAAATCGTCAGCAAAATCCCAAATGGACTGCGCAACCGTCAGCAAACATGCTGCGAGGCAGAAATTGATTTTCCGCCCCGTTCCGCCTTTACTTCGCAAACCATGCCACTTCGTTTTTTTAATACGCTGACCCGTCAAGTCGAGGACTTCATGCCGCGCGAGGCGGGGAAGGTGCGGCTCTACACCTGCGGGCCGACTGTTTACAATTTCGCCCACATCGGAAATTTCCGCGCCTACATTTTCGAGGATTTGCTGCAGCGCCATCTCGAGTATCGGGGTTTGAAGGTCGACCGCGTGATGAATCTCACCGATGTGGATGACAAGACGATCCGGGGTTGCCGGGCTTGCGGCATGGCGCTGGCGGACTTCACA
Source organism: Terrimicrobiaceae bacterium (assembly GCA_044345595.1). Classification (GTDB taxonomy): domain Bacteria; phylum Verrucomicrobiota; class Verrucomicrobiia; order Chthoniobacterales; family Terrimicrobiaceae; genus UBA967. Next base: position 46,749 of record JBIJAV010000015.1, on the reverse strand, counting down.
GCCCCATTTAAGAAGGCGTTCTTCGAGGATCTCGACACGCTTCGCATCAAACGGGCGGATTATTTTCCCGAGGCCACGGCTCCCGAGCATATCACTCGGATGCTGGAGATGATCTCGACGCTCATCGAAAAAGGCCACGCCTACCGCGCCGAGGATGGATCCGTGTATTTCCGCATCCGCTCGTTCACCGACTACGGCAAGCTCGCGCACTTCGATCTGGAGGAACTCCGCGACGGGGTTCGGGTCCGCAACGACGAATACGAAAAGGAAAATGTCGGCGACTTCGCACTCTGGAAGGCGTGGGACGAAGCAGATGGCGATGTGGGCTGGGAAAGCCCGTGGGGACGCGGGCGGCCGGGTTGGCACATCGAGTGCAGCGCCATGGCGACAGGCATTCTCGGGCCCGAACTCGACATCCACTGCGGCGGAGAGGACAACATTTTCCCTCACCACGAAGCTGAGATCGCGCAGAGCGAGTGCGTGACAGGAAAAAAATTTGTGCGCCTTTGGATGCACTGCCGCCACCTGCAGGTCGAGGGTTCGAAAATGGCCAAGAGCGCGGGAAATTTCTTCACCCTGCGCGACCTGATGGAGAAAGGCTGGAGCGGACGCGAGGTGCGCTACGCACTCATTTCGGTCAAATACCGCGAACCGCTCAACTTTACTTTCGAGGGCCTCGCCGCTGCGCGCAGCGCTCTGCAACGCCTGGATGAATGGGCGACCCGCCTTCAGGAACTGGCGAAGGGCGCATCGGGCGAAAACCTTATGGAAACGGGCGATGCCTTCGGCGAGGCGTTAGATGAGGACCTGAACATCTCGGCCGCCTTGGCCGTGATTTTTGACATGATCCGCACGACAAACCGCCGGATGGACGAAGGCACGCTTACACCAAGTGAGGCCATGAGCCTTTTGAAATGGCTCGAAGGTGTAAATTCAGTGCTGGGCTTTGAAGCCGAAGCCGGGGCAGTTCCCGCCGCAGTCGGCGAACTCCTCGCCCGCCGCGCCGAAGCCCGTGCTGCGAAGGAATGGAAACTCAGCGATACAATCCGTGATGAAATTCTGGCTGCGGGATGGATCGTGAAAGACACCAAGGAAGGCCAAAAACTCACTCCTGCGCCGCGCTCTGCCGCCTGAAACCAACCACCAAACCAATCACACCATGTTTTCCATCGACGAATTTTTTGATCTCAGCCACTGCGAACACCAGGCCCTTTTTGAGAACACCGAGCATATCTGGGATGTTCTGCCGAAGATCGCGACTTATCTGCAGTTCCGCCTGAAGCCCGGTCTCCATGGCCGCCTCATCGGCAAGCCGTTCGTGAGCGGAGCAGTGTTTGTGGGCAAAGGAACAGTGATCGAACAAGGAGCCATGATCAAAGGTCCGGCTTGGATCGGTGAGAACTGTGAGATTCGGAATGGGTGTTATATCCGCGAAAATGTGATCCTCGGCGACGGAGTCGTGGCCGGGAATTCCTCGGAATTTAAAAACTGCCTCGTTTTCGACAAGGCCCAGATCCCGCACTTCAACTATGTTGGCGACTCGATCCTCGGCTACGAGGCACACCTCGGTGCAGGAGTCATTCTCTCGAATGTGCGCCTCGACAAGGCGCCCGTGACTATCCACACAGCCGAGGGTCCCGTCTCCACCGGCCTTCGCAAATTTGGCGCCCTCATCGGCGACCATGCCGAGATCGGTTGCAACAGCGTTCTCAGCCCCGGGTCCCTCGTCGGGCGGAACAGCGTGATCTACCCCGGCAGCCAATGGAGGGGACATCTCCCGGCGGGACACATCGCCAAGCTGCGACAGGAGTTTTCGGTCGTTCCGAGGAAAAATTAAGACACGAAAAATGCCAGCGCTCGCACGCTGGCATTTTGCAGAATCTGTTACGGCAGTTTTATCAGACCGAGAGAGTCATCGAGTAGTCGAAAAGCTCGCCGTCCTTGAAGAAACGCTTCAGTTCGACTGCTGCGCTTTCGGCACTGTCCGAGGCATGGGCGATGTTTTTCATCATGGTCGTTCCAAAGTCGCCACGGATCGTGCCCTTGGCGGCCTTTGTGGAGTCGGTTGGGCCGAGAAGTTCGCGCACACGATCCACGGCGTTGTCTGCGGCAAGAGCGACAGCGATGAGAGGCGTGGCACCCATAAAGGCTTCCACTTCGGGGAAGAATGGCTTCGTGGCGATGTGAGCATAGTGCTCGCGCAGGAGGCTCGCATCGGCACGGAACATTTTGCATCCGCGAATCTGGAAGCCGGCGTCCTCAAAGCGCTTCAAGACCTCGCCGGCCTTGTGCCCAGTGATGCAGTCGGGTTTCAGAAGAATCAGGGTTGTTTGCATAAGGCGTGAAAATCTAACCGCCCATCCGCCGACGAAAAGCAGATTCTCAAACGCTCAGCAGGCACCAAACGAAAGATTCGCCATACAGCCTCTGGGCAACTACATTTCAAACCGTATGAAAATTCGTCAATTCTGCGGCTCGAACTTCCATTTCAGTGAAGTGGATTTGAGCCTCTCGACGCTGTGGAAAGAAGCGAAAGCATGAAAAAACGCTCACGGGTCACGCGATTGGCGAAGTTCGTCTTGAGAGGCGGACGCCGCCGCGTCGGTCCTGCCGGGCTTTTGCAGCACCCCCCGCGCTATGTGTTGTTCGACTTCGACGGCACGCTAGCCGACACCTTTTCCGTAGGCGTGGAAATTTTGAATGTGTTGGCCGAGGAGTTTCGTTTCCGTCCGCTCCCACCCGGGGAGGTTTCTCTCGCCCGCGAACTCTCCACGCGCGGGCTTATGAAACATCTGGGCATTCCCCGCATGAAGCTGCCTCAGATTTCCAAACGCGGCACCGAGGAGATCGGTAAACGCATCGACTCCATTGTTCCCCTGCCCGATATGCCAGAACTGGTCCGCAAGCTGCACGTACAAGGATTCCGTCTTGGCATTCTCACCTCGAACTCCGAGGCGAATGTGAATGCGTTTTTAAAAAACCACGACCTCGAGGTTTTCGACTTCGTCAAAAGCTCATCCAAGCTCCTCGGCAAGGCCAGCGTGCTACGGCGTCTCATGAGGGAACTTCACCTCAAACCCAGGCAGATTTTCTTCGTCGGCGACGAACTGCGCGACATCGAGGCCGCCCAGGAAACGGGTGTGCACATCGCTGCTGTGACCTGGGGCTACAACAGCACCCCCGCCCTTACCGAAGCGGCGCCGGATTACCTTTTCACAAACCCCTCGGAAATCTCCGACCTCCTTGAAACCATGCCGATCAAGGTCGATGTTGGAGACAAATGATGGCTTACACAGGAGGCCTTACGGCAGCTTTCACGCTCGGATTCTTCTATTTCGTAGGAGCCGTTCCCGGTGGCGTTGCAGCGGGCCTGCCAATCTGGCTCGCCGCTTTGACGGCATGGCTCGGATACACGGCAGGAGCCGCCGTGATGCTTCTGCTCGGTGCCCCCGCCAGAAGCTGGGTTGCCAGAAAACTTCACATCCCCCTCGAACGCGATCCGAACAAATGGATCTGGAAAGCGTGGTCGCGCTTCGGGCTTATCGGCCTTGGTCTTCTCGCCCCACTGACCATCGGCCCGCAAACAGGATGCATCCTTGCACTTGCCGTGGGTGAACGACCGCTGAAAACATTCCTGAGTCTCTCGCTCGGCGTGATCCCCTACTGCCTCGGTTTCGCCATAGCCATCGGCTGGGGCGTTTCAGTGGTTAAGGGATGAATGACCAGCGGCCGCGCATTTTTTTAAAACCAAGAAGCGGATTGTGAAATTGCAAGGTGCCGGGTTTTCGGGTGAGCTTTCCGCACTATGCAACCACACCAAGCGCAAGACCCCACGGCCTTCTCGATCAACGCTGCGGCGGGTTTGTTTTCTGAAGCAGAGCGGCAACTTGCAGAGGAGTTGATTTCCGATGGCCAGTCGCACCTGTTCATCGATTGGGATGCCCCGGGCGTTTGCGACAAAGAGAAGAAGGAATTCATGGCGACATTGCTCAATGCCCACCGCGCCTACCCTGGCGGTTTGACAGCCTACACGCGCAATGCGCGGCGGCTTTTGGCTGAGGCGGCATCCGGCGCGAATCCCTTCGAGGGCTGCACGCCGGCACAACCGGACTTGGTTGATCTATCGACCTTCGGCTCAGCCTACGACGCAGCCGAAGCCGAGGGATTGCGTTGTTTTGCGGAATCGGCCGTGGTTCTCGTTGCCGGGGGCCTTGGCGAGAGGTTGGGATATCAGGGTATCAAATTGGACATTCCGGTGGAGGTCACAGAAACGACAAGCTACCTGGCGCACTACGCGTCAGTCATCAAGGCGGCCTCGAAACGCCTCGGCCGCCGCATACCGCTTATCATCATGACAAGCCGCGACACGGACGAGGGAACACGCGCCTCGCTCGCTGCTAATCAAAATTTCGGTTTGGAGGAAGGCCAAGTCACAATCCTCCGTCAGGAACTTGTGCCCGCGCTTTCGGACATGAATGCCAGCCTGGCTCTGGAAAAGAAATACGAACTTCTTCTGAAGCCCCATGGCCATGGCGATATCCACACCCTCCTACATACAAGCGGCACAGCTCAAAGACTGGCCAATTCCGGCGTGCGCTACCTGCTTTTCATCCAAGACACGAATGGCCAGGTCTTCAATGCAGCGTTCGCAGCAATCGGGGTTTCCGAGCAGCGTGGCTACGATTTCAACTCCATCGCGGTAAACCGCATTCCCGGCGAGGCTGTGGGCGGCATAGCCCGACTCGTCAGAAGCGGTGCCCCGGATTTGACAATCAATGTTGAATACAACCTGCTCGATCCCCTCCTCCGCGCAACAGTGAGCCCTGAGGGTGATGTGCCGGACGAAAAGGGTTTTTCGAAGTTCCCGGGGAATATCAACCTCCTCGTCGTCCGCCTCGCTCCCTACCTCAAGGTTCTCGAGTCCTCCGGCGGCGTTGTGGCGGAGTTTGTGAATCCCAAGTTCTCGGACAACACCCGCACAAGCTTCAAGAAACCCGCCCGCTTGGAAACTCTCATGCAGGATTTGCCTAAAAACTTCACCTCGGGTGAAAAAGTCGGCGTCACCGTGTTTGATCGCGTCTGGTGCTTCAGCGCGTGCAAAAACAACCTCACCGACGCCGCTCAGAAAGTCGCTCAAAACGGTCCGCCGGAAAGTGCCTCCAGCGCAGAAAACGACTTCTACGAAGCCGGACGAACAAAACTCCGCGCCGCCGGGATGACTGTGGAGGACGGCCCACGCCAAATGCTCAGAGGAGTTCCGTTCACCTCAGGACCGCGCGTCATTTTAAGACCCTCCTTCGCTCTAACGCTCGCCGATGTGCGCGAAAAAATCCAAGGCGGCCGCATTTCAGGGGATGCCACGCTCGTCCTCGATGGCGATGTGCGTTTGGAAAATGTGACCGTGCCTGCGGGAACCGCTCTCGTCGTCCATGCGCAGGATTCCAGTCCGATTCCACTCAAAGACTTCACCGCCCCGCAAACGCCCCGCTTTGTCATCCAACTCCTCACGGATGAGGAAATGAATTCCACGAATGTCCCTGAATATCTCAGGATTCGAGGATACCGTATTCTCCAAAGCGCAGATATTTCTTAAAAACGACAACGCATCCAAAACTTCATCCGTAGTAGAAACTCGCAAACCTTCCCTTAAATTATGTCCACCGAATCCAAATGCCCCTTCAACCATGGTCAACTCCTCGCAAAATCCGCCGGCGGCGGCACAACGAACCGCGATTGGTGGCCGAATCAGCTCAACATCCGCATTCTGCACCAGCACACATCGAAGTCCGACCCGATGGATGCGGACTTCGATTATAAAAAGGAATTCCAGAGCCTCGACCTCGCGTTACTGAAAAAAGACATCGCCGCAATCATGACTGACTCTCAGGACTGGTGGCCTGCGGACTTCGGTCACTACGGCCCCTTCTTCATCCGCATGACTTGGCACAGCGCTGGCACCTACCGCACAGGTGATGGACGCGGCGGCGGTGGAAATGGTAGCCAGCGCTTTGCTCCTCTGAACAGCTGGCCCGACAACGGCAATCTAGACAAGGCCCGCCGCCTCCTCTGGCCGATCAAACAAAAATACGGACGCAAAATTTCCTGGGCCGACCTCATGATCCTCGCCGGCAATGTCGCCTTGGAATCCATGGGTTTCAAAACCTTCGGCTTTGCCGGAGGCCGAGCCGACATCTGGGAACCCGAGGAGGACATCTACTGGGGCACCGAGGGAAAATGGCTTGAGGACAAGCGCTACACCGGCGACCGGGAATTGGAAAATCCTCTCGCCGCTGTGCAGATGGGCCTCATTTATGTGAATCCCGAGGGCCCGAATGGAAACCCCGACCCCGTCGCCTCGGCGCGGGATATCCGGGAAACTTTCGCCCGCATGGCGATGAATGACGAAGAAACAGTGGCCCTCATCGCCGGCGGACACACCTTCGGCAAGACACACGGCGCAGGCGATGCCAAACATGTCGGCCCCGAACCCGAGGCGGCCCCCATTGAGGAGCAAGGCTTCGGGTGGAAGAGCAGCTTCGGATCTGGAAAAGGCGCCGACGCCATCACGAGCGGACTCGAAGTCACCTGGACGCAAACACCGACGCAGTGGAGCAACTATTATTTCGAAAACCTCTTCGGCTTCGAATGGGAACTCAGCAAGAGCCCCGCAGGTGCACACCAGTGGGTCGCCAAGGGAGCGGATGCCAGCATTCCGCACGCCTACGACAAGTCGAAGCGCCTCGTGCCAACCATGCTCACGACCGATCTCGCGCTGCGCTTTGATCCGGCCTACGAAAAAATCTCCCGCCGCTTTCTGGAAAATCCCGATCAGTTTGCAGACGCCTTCGCCCGCGCCTGGTTCAAGCTTACGCACCGCGACATGGGCCCGCGCTCGCGCTATCTCGGAGCGGATGTCCCTGCCGAGGAACTCATCTGGCAGGACCCGATTCCCGCCGTCAACCACCCGCTTGTGGACGCGGCCGACATCGCAGCGCTCAAGGGCAAAATCGTGGCATCCGGCCTCACCGTTTCCGAACTCGTCGGCACAGCCTGGGCCTCGGCCTCCACATTCCGAGGTTCCGACAAACGCGGTGGAGCCAACGGCGCCCGCATCCGCCTCGCCCCGCAGAGGGATTGGGAAGTCAACCAACCCGAGCAACTCGCCAAAGTCCTCAAAACCCTCGAAGGCATCCAAACCGAATTCAATTCGACCCAGTCGGGCGGCAAAAAAATCTCCCTCGCCGACCTCATCGTCCTCGCCGGTTGTGCTGGCGTCGAGCAAGCAGCCAAGAATGCCGGTCACACGCTGACCGTGCCATTCACTCCGGGCCGCATGGACGCCTCACAAGAGCAAACGGATGTCGAATCCTTCTCCGTTCTTGAGCCAGTCGCCGACGGTTTCCGCAATTACCAAAAGAAAAAGTTCGCGGTATCCGCCGAGGAACTTCTCCTCGACAGGGCGCAACTGCTCACGCTCACCGCGCCTGAACTGACCGTGCTCATCGGAGGCCTGCGTGCCCTCAACGCAAACTTCGAAAACTCCCGCCTCGGCGTCTTCACGAAGCGCCCCGGCGCACTCACAAACGACTTTTTCGTCAACCTCCTCGATATGGCGACCGAGTGGAAACCTGTCTCTAAAGACTCCGATGTCTTCGAGGGACGCGACCGCAAAACCGGCGACCTGAAGTGGAACGGAACCCGCGTCGATCTCGTCTTCGGCTCAAATTCCCAACTCCGCGCCGTCGCGGAAGTCTACGCAACCGCAGATTCCGAAAAGAAATTCGTTCAGGATTTCATTGCCGCTTGGAACAAGGTCATGAACCTCGACCGCTACGACCTCGCATAATCAGAGCTTGGGAGGATGGTGCGCGATACAGGGTTCGAACCTGTGACTTCTTGCGTGTGAAGCAAGCGCTCTACCGCTGAGCTAATCGCGCTGAGTCGTTTTGGGTCGGTCGTCTTCAGGAATTCTGAAAAGACACCGCCGTTGAACGGAGGAGAACCTACTTCCTGCCGCGCCGCAGAGGCAAGCGGATTCGCCTCAAGGCGCGAGGACGCGCAGTTTTTGTGAGCTCACCGAAAAGAGACAGGGCAGCATTCCAGCGACCTCGCCGTCGAGTTCCACGGGCACATCACCCGAACTTGTAACCCGCAGGGTGCTTGTCTGGAAATATTCCACATCCGGCAACTGCGGGTGTGTGCCGAAGGCTATGGCCTGAAAATAGCGCACGACATCCCAATGGCTTTGGTTTTGAAAGACCAGAACATCGAGCAGGCCATCGAAGAGGCTCGCCCGTTGGAAAACAGGAAACGGCCCGCCGTAAAGCCGCCCGTTTCCGATGAGCGCGAAGGAACCCTCGCTGATTCGCCCGCCTTCGGCTTCCAGCATCACGCGGGATGGCTTGTGCGCGGCGACTTGAACGAGAGTGAGAAGGTAACTGAGCGGGCCGAGCGCCCTTTTGGAATCGGCTGTGGTTTTGCGGACGACCTCGGCGTCCAACCCTACCCCGGCGAGCTGGATGAAATGCGTATCGTTGGCTTTGGGGAGGTCGACTTCCACGACCTTACCTTGTTCGATCACACTCCAAGCACGCTCGAGGTTTCCCTGGGGAATGCCCAACTCCGTAGCAAAAACATTCATGCTGCCGACCGGAAGAATTCCAAGACGCACCGTGGAGCCGCCGATGCCGTTGACGACTTCATTAAGCGTGCCATCACCTCCCGCTGCGATGACGACCTCAAATCCTTCCCGAACGGCCTCCGCCGCGATGCGGCGGGCATCACCGGCTTCCGAGGTGAGGCGCATGGACGCACCGCCCGAGAGCGCGGCGATTCTCTCACGGAGACGACTGGCTTTGTCGCTGCGGGCGGCGGGATTCAGAATGACGAGCGTCTTATTCACACTTCACTTTCAAAGGAAGAGCGGTAGCTTCATTTTGTGCATTCGATTGCCAAGCCAATTCTGATCATCACAGGGATAATATTTGCCATCTACGCAACGGCTGTCCTGTGTCTGAACATCTACCTTCAGTCCAGCGGAGTGCAGTTCAAACTCCGCCAAGCCGTTGTCCGTGCCACCGGAATCGAGCCCGTGATCAGCAAGACATACTACACTCCCTGGTCTGGCCTTACAGTTTCTGGCATCAAAATCCCACAGACTGGAGATGCGAAAAAGCCTTTGCTCTCGGTCCGCTCCATGAAGTGCAGTGTGAGCCTGAGCTCGCTCTTACGTGGGCAGATTTTACTCAAAGACATCACCTTCGAGCAGCCTTCACTTCTGCTCGTTCAGGGACAGAGCGCCATCTGGCCAGGCGGTGCTGCCATGCCATTCCAAAATCGCGATAAAAAGGCAGCTCCAGCGAGTCAACAAGTTCAGTCCACGCAGCAACCGACGCCTCCTCTTTCACCAAGCCCGGACCCAGGTTTGCCTGCGGCTCCCACCCCGCAGCCCAAGGAGAAACCTGAAACAAAAACTGCCAAACCTGTCCTTTTCGAAAATGTCCGGATTCTCGAGGGGCATGTCGCACTTTACCCTGCACAAGGCGGTCGGGCGATCCGCCTCGATGGATTGTCTGTTGACGGCAAGGTTTCAGCCGACGGCGTAGCCCGCGGATCATTCCGCATCAAAAGCGCCACCCTTTTCGAATCGGTGCGTCAGAAGGACATCACTGGTCAGTTTGAATACCACAACGGCGACCTTAAAATCACAAACCTGCAAGCGGCATGGGCGAATGGAACCGTGAAGGGCGAATTTGAAATCTCCAACACGCCGGAAGCCTTCTTCACTGCATCGCTGACGGCTGAGAATGTGGCCCTTCAAAAACTCGCCGAGGACGCAGGCTTCACCGCAGAGGGAACCCAAGGCCTCCTCTTCGCCAAAGCCAACCTCCAAGGCATTCCCGGCCAACCGAAGTCATTCACCGGAGAGGCCTCAGCAAACCTCACCGAAGCCCGCATGCAACCCATCGATCCGCTCCGTCAACTGGGGGAACTTCTGCGCATCAACGAGCTTCGCATGCTTGAGCTTCGAAACGCCCAGACGGCACTCACCATACGCGATGGGAAAATCCTTGTGGACCGCCTGGAACTTGAGACCGCCAACCTCCTCATGGACGCCAGCGGACAGGCCCTTTTCGATGGATCTCTCGACCTCGACGCCCGTTTTCATGTGACTCAGAAGCTTCTCAAGGAATCCCTCGGCTTCATGGGTTCGAAATTCCAACCCTCCGACCGCGAGGGCTACGCACACATGCCGTTCTCGATCACCGGTTCCATGTCGCGACCAAAGAGCGACCTCCTCGACAAATTGGTAGGTATCCGTCTTGGCGACGATGTCGGGGGGCTCCTGAAAAACCTCCTCCGTATGCCCAAGAAGGAGAGAAAGAAAAAAGACAACCAACCCGCCGCACCCCCCGCGCCGTCGAACTGAACACCCTATGCGAATTATTGCCGGCAGCGCGGGCGGCCGTCCTCTCAAAGCCCCACCCGATGGACTCCGTCCCACGATGGACCGCGTGCGTGCGGCCATCTTCTCCAGCCTCGGTGACCGGGTTCCCGGCGCACGCGTTCTCGACCTCTTTGCCGGCTCGGGCGGCATGGGAATAGAGGCGCTGAGCCGGGGCGCGGAGTCCGCCGTTTTTGTGGATGAAAACGACCACTGCGTCCGTTGCATCCGTGAAAACCTGCGTATGGCCCAAGTCGAGGCCGTGGTGCAGACGATGGATGCCTACCGCTTCCTCGACCTGTATGCTGAGGAGACCTCGTTCGACATCATTTTTGCAGATCCCCCGTATGCCAAAAAACAAGGCGACACCGACCATGCGGCTGCATTGGCAGCCTCGCTCAAGCTCGCCTCCGCACTCAAGCCCGACGGGCTTTTTGTCCTGGAAAAACAATCCGGCGGTCCCGCCCTTGCCGAATCCTGTTTTGAAATCCTTCGCGCCAAGCGCTACGGAGGCAGCGAAGTCCTGTATCTCGCCAGAAAATGATTGGTCCGGTTCGATTCCTCTACAACCTCCTCTTCCCTGCAGCAGTCCTGCTGATGCTTCCCGGCTTCCTTGTGCGAATGATCCGCCGGGGAAAATACCGCCACAAATTCGGCCAGCGGTTCAGCATCTACTCACCGGGCGTTCGTGAGAAGATCGCCAACACTGGTCGCATATGGATCCATGCCGTAAGCGTCGGCGAGGTGAATATCGCGCTCAAGCTCATCCAAGCCTTGCGCGACGCCGACTCCTCGTTGGCATTCGTTCTCTCCACCACGACCTCGACCGGCTTCAAGCTCGCCGCCTCGCGCAAATCCACATGGATGGAACCGATCTACAATCCCCTCGACTTCCTCCCTGTCGCTCGACGCGCGGTGCGTCTCATTAAACCAAGAGCCCTTATCCTTGTGGAAGCCGAAGTCTGGCCGAATGTCGTCTGCGAAGCTCGCCGCCTCGGTGCCAAAGCCATCTTGGTGAACGCCCGCCTCTCGCCCCGTTCGGAAAAACGCTTCCGCACCGCAAGGTTGATCACTGCCCCCCTGTTCAACCAACTTGACGCTCTCTGCCTGCAGGAACCCGAGGACATCGCACGGTGGACATCCCTCGGCGTGAAGCGGGAAAAACTCCATGTCACTGGAAGCATCAAATTCGACGATTCGGCCAACGCCCCACGGCCTGTGCGAAATTTCCGCCCTGTGCTGGATTCCCTCGGCGTTACGGCGGATGCGCCCGTTCTTCTCGGCGGCAGCACCTTCGACGGTGAGGAGGAAATTCTCGCGCGCGTCTTTTTGGAACTCCGAAAATCCAGACCCGACCTGTTTCTGATCCTCGTGCCCAGACATCAAGAACGCGGCGACTCGGTGGCCAACCAGATGGAACGCCTGGGACTCAAAGTAGCCCGCCGCACCCGCACGGAGACATCTGTAAAACCAGATGTTCTCCTCGTGGACACCACGGGTGAACTCGCAAGTTGGTATCTCTGCGCGACTGTCGTTTTCATTGGAAAAAGCCTCTGCGATCGCGGGGGACAAAACCCCGCCGAACCGATCACCGCAGGAGTTCCCGTTGTTTTCGGCCCGCACATGCGGAACTTCGCCTCACTTGTCCAACGTCTGCTACGATCACAAGCAGCCATCGAGATCCGCGATGAAGCCGGTCTGCAAGCTGCTGTGGAGTCGCTTCTCTCAGCACCCGAGACCCGCACAGCCATGGTCGAGCGCGGAGTCCGGTGCCTCGAAGTCCATCGCGGCGCCACAGCCCGCACGGTAGCCCTACTTCGCGAGAGTGCATTTCCAAGTGCAAACCCGGCGCGGCAGCGCCCTTCTTAAATCCGGGAGGGGCATCGTCCCGCATGCCCCATTTTTCAGCCGCAACGCGGCGTCGGCGCACGGCGTGGCGGGAACCGGGCGGCGTGGCAACAACGCACCTCAGTCTTGGGTCAAGCCGGAGGTTGCCCCTCCCAACGCACAAATGGCGCGCAGTCGGAATGCTTTTGCTTGAAGCGGAGGCCCCAACCTCCGATAAATGCCGCCCATGATAGACACCACCACGCGTCAGGCGGATGCCATCACGCCAGAGTTCGCCGCCGAGGCGCAGGAACTCATTTCTCACTATCCTGTCTCGAAGCGCAGCGCTTCCCTGCCCTTGCTCCATCTGTGGCAGAACCACTTTGGATTCATCGACGACACCGGTATCGAATGGATCGCGGCGCAACTCGACCTCACGCCGGTGAACATCCTCGAACTGGTGACCTTCTATCCCTGGTTCCGCCGCGAGCAGGCCGGCAAGACAGTCATCCGCGTCTGCCGCACTCTCGCCTGCGCCCTCGCGGGCAGCTACGAGGTGAAGGAAAAATTCTGCCAAGCCGTGGGGCTCGATCCCCACGAAGAGCACCATGGTTTCGGCTGCGCACCGCCAACAACGGCCGACGGCAAATTCAGCGTTGAATTTGTCGAGTGCCTCGCCAGTTGCGGCAGCGCCCCTGTGGCGCTCATCAATGACGACCTTGTTGAAAAGATTTCGCCCGCCGGAGTGTCAGCAATCGTAGAGAAATACAAATAATATGGCTTCCCTTCTCCAACCTCCGCACCCGAAAGAGCGCCGCATCATTTTCGGAAACATCAGCAAACCCGGCTACACGCCCGACATCGAGACCTACCTCGCCCACGGCGGCTACGAGTCCCTGAAAAAAGCCATCACCATGAAACCCGGCGAGATCGTGGACATGGTTAAAGCCGCCAACCTGCGCGGCCGTGGCGGTGCCGGCTTCCCCGCTGGAGCCAAGTGGAGCTTCATCAAATACGACGACGGCAAGGAACACTACATCGTCGTGAATGGCGACGAGTCCGAGCCCGGCACTTTCAAGGACCGCTACATCCTCCACGAGGATCCGCATCAGCTCATCGAGGGCCTCGCCATCGCCGCCTACGCGACGAATGTCCACCTCTCCTACATCTACATCCGCTGCGAATTCCCCAAAGCGGCCAAGATCGTTTGGAACGCCATCAAGGAAGCCCGCGCCAAAGGTTTTCTAGGAAAAAACATCCTCGGCTCCGGCTTCGACCTCGACATCTATGTCCACCAAGGCGCTGGCGCCTACATTTGCGGCGAGGAAACCAGCCTTCTTGAATCCCTCGAGGGCAAACGCCCCTACCCCCGCATCAAGCCACCTTATTTCCCTGCCGTGCTCGGCCTCTACATGAAGCCGACCATCGTGAACAATGTGGAAACGATCTGCCATGTGAAGCACATCATCACCATGGGCCCCGAGGAATATGCCAAAATGGGCACCCCCGGCGACGGCGGCACGCGCACCATGTGCGTGAGCGGCGATGTCATGCGTCCCGGCTTCTACGAACTCCCCTGCGGCGCCGTGACTCTCGGCGAGCTGATCAATGACATCTGCGGTGGACTCAAACCCGGACGCACCCTCAAGGCCGTCATCCCCGGCGGCAGCTCCGCAAAGGTTCTCCGCGCCGGAGAAGTTTTCAAACTCAAGGTCAAAGGTCCCGATGGACAAATGATCGACAAGGAAACCCCGCTCCTCGACTTGACGATGGATGCCTCCACACTCCAAGCCGCCGGAACCATGGTAGGAAGCGGCGGCGTGATGATCATGGACGACTCGCGCGACATGGTCTGGGCCCTGAACAACCTGAATCAATTCTACGCCCACGAAAGCTGCGGCCAGTGCACCCCCTGCCGCGAAGGCAGCCTCTGGATGTCCAAGGTCACCACCCGCATCATCGACCAAGGCGCACGCCCCGACGATGCAAAGAACCTCAAAAACATTGCCGACAACATCGCCGGCCGCACCATCTGCGCCTTCGGCGAAGCCTGCTCCTGGCCAACCCAAAGCTTCCTCGCCAAATTCCCCGACGAATTCGAGAAGCGCGTGGTTTAGGACCGGGCATGTCCAAGATCAACTGCTGAGGCGTTCGGAGTGATGGGAATGGGGCGCTGTGTTAGCGGGAGCTGTTCAATCTTGGGTCAAGCCGGAGGTCGACCCTCCAAGGACAAGCGCGCTGCCACGCGGCTTGTGACTTTGGGAGGGCCATCGTCCTCGCATGGCCCAAATTTCAGCCGCGAAGCGGCGTTACTCCGCAGCCGGTGCATCGGCGAGAAGCGTGGCATTCGCTTGTGAAATCGGCCCGGCGGGAATGCCGGGATCACCAGCAAGGAGGCGCGGAACCATTGGGGCCTTTTCGCCTCCGGTCACGACCCAAAGAATGTGGCGGCTGCGATTAAGGATGGGATAGGTGAGCGTCATGCGGCGGCGGTTTTGATAGAGACCGGTCAGAGCGACTTCTCTGTCCTGCACCGCGCAGACTGGGTCGCCAGGGATGAGTGATGCGGTATGTCCATCGGGTCCCAATCCGAGGTGGGCGAGGTCGATGATGGCTGGGGTTCCGCAGATCGAATTCAGCAGGGCCGTGTAGTCGCGGCAGGCTTGATCCAAATCAGACGCCTCCACTGGCATGGCGTGGATTTGATTTTCAGGAATCGGGGCGTGGGAAAGAAGACTCTCGCGCAGATGGGTGAGGTTGCGGTCCTTGTCCCCCGCAGGAGCGATGCGCTCGTCCACTTGGACGACATGCACATTGGCCCAAGGCATTTCCTCGTTGGCGAGGTCGCGGAGCATTTGCCAAGGGGTGCGTCCCCCGCTCACGGCCATGACAAAGCGTCCACGAGCGGCGACGGCGGCGCGGGCGTCAGAGGCAATGATTTGTGCGGCGCGGGCTGCCACTTCGTCGGAGGTGCTGAGAATTTCTTTTTTCATAAATCGAGTGTCGTAAGCCTACCGGTTTTTCTAAAAACGACAACGCCGCTGTGCTGGATGTGCTTTTCATTGCGGCAACACGCGCAAACGGGCACAACTACGGGATGTCATTTCAAAATCTCGGGCTCCCGGAGCCTGTTCTACACGGAGCGCAACGCATGGGTTACTCGGATGCCACGCCCATTCAACTCCGCGCCATTCCTGTGATTCTCTCGGGCCGCGATCTTGTGGCCTCGGCACAGACCGGCACTGGCAAGACGGCGGCCTTTGCGTTGCCTGTGCTTGCAAAACTCGACCATCCCGAACCGCGCATCCGATGTTTGGTTCTGGAACCCACACGCGAGCTGGCGATGCAGGTGGAAACAGCTTTCCGCGACTACATGCGGTTCATGCACACCGAGGTCACGCTCATCCATGGTGGCGTGGGCTATGGAAAACAACGGGACGACCTGCAGCGCCACTGCGATGTGGTGGTGGCAACGCCCGGCCGCTTGCTCGACCACATGCAGCAAGGGTTGGTTGATTTAAGCTCGCTGCAATTTCTCATCCTCGACGAGGTGGATCGCATGCTCGACATGGGCTTCCTCCCGGATGTGCGACGCATTGTGGAACAGTGTCCCAAGGAAAGGCAGACCCTGCTTTTCTCTGCAACGATTCCCGAGGAAATCCAACGACTCTCGGCCTGGTGCCTGAAGGACCCCGAGCGCATTGAGATCGGCGCGCGTCGCTCGCCAGCTGAGACTGTCTCGCATGCCCTCTACCCTGTCGCGGCGGATCAGAAATTCGATCTCCTCCTCACACTGCTCGAACGCACAAACTACGACAGCGTTTTGATTTTCAGCCGCACCAAAGACGGGGCGGACCGCATCTCGCGTCAGCTCAAAAAAAACAATCACTCGGTTGCGACACTCCACTCCAACCGCACGCAGACAGAACGCGTCGATGCTCTCGAAGGCTTCAAAGGCGGACGATATGAGGTCATGGTGGCGACAGACATCGCCGCGCGCGGCATCGACATCGCTGGCGTGAGCCATGTCATCAATTACGATGTCCCTCAACACCCCGAGGACTATGTGCACCGCATCGGCCGCACGGGCCGTGCCCAGACTGTTGGCGAGGCATTCACCATCATGACGGCCGAGGAGTTGCCACATGTTCTCGATATCGAGCGCTTCATTGGTCAGAAAGTGCCCCGGCTCAAGATTGAGAATTTCAACTATGTCTATACCGCCCTCTTCAACGAGGACAGTGTCCTCTCCTCGCTCAAAGGCGCGAAGGGCGTGAGGACGCACAAGGGAATGCGTTTCGGGGCAAAAAGGAAGCGCTAATCAGGCGAGGGATTTCTTCGCCATGTCGAGAACTTGCGCAGGCGTGAGTCCCTGCGCCAGCAGGTCACGCAGGCTGAGTCCGCCAGTGCGTTTGGCGAGGCGTCGACCTTCGACATCGCAAACGAGTGGGCAATGGAACCAAGCCGGTGGAGTGGCTCCCAAGGCGCGGTAGAGGAGAATCTGCCGGGCGGTGGATGTCAGAAGATCCGCTCCGCGCACGACCTCGGTGATGCCCATGGCGATGTCATCGACCACCACGGCCAACTCGTAGGCAGGAATATCGTCGCGGTTCCAAACAAGGAAGTCTCCGAAGTCGCGCAAGGTGTTTTTTTCGACAGGGCCGGCATTTTGATCCAAGAAGGAAATGGATTTCGAATCAGGAACGCGGAAGCGCCAGTTCACCCCGCCGGGTTCTTGAAAGGACTTTGCCTCTTCGGGACTGGAACGCCACTCGACAGGAAAGACAGGTTCCTCCTCATGCGGAGCGAGGGATGATATTTCGCGGCGGGAGCGGCGGCAGGGATAGATGAAGCCGGATTCCTTCAACCTGCGCCAGGCCTCGAGATAGAGATGCCGCCGCTGGCTTTGAAACACAGGCTCGCCACTCCACTCGAGACCCATCCAACGCAAATCCTCGATGGCCGCGCGGGCAAACTCCGCCGAACAACGCTGCGGATCGAGATCCTCCATACGGAAAAGAAGGCGCCCGCCGGCATCACAGGCTCGCTGGCGGGCCATAGAAAAGGTGAGCGCATGGCCGAGATGCAAGTATCCCGTGGGAGTGGGAGCGAGACGACCGGTGTAAATCATGGGAGCGGGATTTTTTTAGAACATCAGGTTGGGAGTGCAAAGAAATCCGAACCTGACTACTAACAAAGGATGCAGGCGCTCGTTACAGAAACCCTCCGCGGCCGAAAGGCTGCGTTTGCGCTGGAGAAAGAATACATCGAACTTTTCGAGTCGCTCCCGAACGCGAATGTTTTCTTCTCACCGGAGTGGGTCTACTCGTGGTTGCTGAGCCTCGGCCGGAGATACGAGGTCTGTTTTATAACCTGTCGAGATGCAGGCCGCTTGGTTGGCGTGTGGCCGTTTTTCGAGCATCGCATTCCGCTGATCGGAACCTCCCTTTTACCTGTTGGGGCACAAGCGGCGGATCTTTTTGACCCGGTGGCGAGGGAGGATGCCATGAGGCCACTCGTCGAGGCCCTGTGCGGGCTTTGTCGGAATTATGCCTTTGCCTGGATGCCGCTTTTGTCGCTCCAGTTCGCCGACCAGGTGCTGCAACCGGCGGTGAAATCCGGCGAGGCGCTCCACTTTCTGCGCAAGAGGACGGAGCGGTTTCTGGTCGAGTTGGATCGCTTCAAAAATTTCGAGGATTTCATGCAGATCGTCTTCGGTCCAAAAACGCGGCAGAGTCTTCGCCGTAAAACGCGGCGCCTTGAGGAAAAGGGCGAGCTGAAATTTCAAACCCTTCAGACCCCCGAGGAAATCTCTCCTTGGATCACCAAGGCCATGCAGCTTGAAAAGGTCAGCTGGAAAGGCGAAGAAGGCGTCGGGATTTTCAAACGCGCGACACACCGGGCATTCTACCATTTGCTCATGGAAAACCTGGCCACGCGCGGGCGTCTGCGCTTGAGCCTGCTGACAATCGACGACGAACTGGCGGCCTACGAAATCGGGATTCTCGGGACGGATCACTACTGCATGCATGGAACGGCATTTGATCCCGCGCTGGCGTCCTTTTCCCCGGGACGGCTTCTCATGCTTCATGTGCTGGAAAAATGCATCGACGAGAAGCGAAGGATTTATGACTTCCTGCAAAACGAACAGGAGTTCAAACGCCAGATGGCAACGCACGAGTCGAGCTTCTGGGACTGGATTGTCTTCCCCCGCTCGCTGCGCGGCGGGGTGCTGCTACTTGTCGTTCGAACGCTCCACTGCGTGAGTGAATGGAAACGCCGGAGAGCCAAAAAAAATGAGGCGCGAAGTGCGGCCCCGGCGCTCACCGAATCGAGTTCGGAGTAGTCGATTGCAATAAGCAGACACTGATGTTTTTCTATCGGCATCCGTCTTCCCAAGCCGCCCCATGCTTCAAATCACCAACGCCTCTCTTTCCGTTACAAACCTGCAAGGGTCCACGAACCTGCTGAACGGAGTCTGTGCGAAATATCCCACGACGCATTTTGGTGCCATCATAGGCCCGTCCGGTTGCGGGAAGACGACCTTTCTCAAGCTCATCGCCGGAATTGCGCCGGGCGAGGAGGAAGGAGGAATTTCCTGGAAAGGACGCAACCTCGAGGAGGAGGATTTTTCACCTTCGGAAATCGGTTATGTGCCGCAATTCAGCATCGCCCATGAGGAACTCACGGTGCGGGAGTGCGTGACTTTTGCTATGCGCCTCCGAAGCACGGAATCGGCTGCTCGGGATCATATAGACCAGATCCTCACAGAGGTGGGGATGAATGGATTTGAAGACCACCGCGTGGGCGTTCTCTCTGGGGGACAACGCCGCCGACTGGCTCTGGCGATCGAATTGACGAGCCGCCCGGAAATCCTCCTTTGCGACGAGGTCACCAGTGGACTCGATCCGCAATCCGAGGGCGGGATCGTGAGGCTTCTTCACGGGCTCTCACGCCAAAGCCAGCGACTGGTTCTCTCGGTCACACACAGCCTCGCCCATCTGGAACTCTACGATTCCGTCACGGTTTTCCACGGCGGTTATCTTGTATACCAAGGGCGGCCGGAATTTTTGGCCCACTACTTTCGCGTGGATTCCCCTGAGGAGGTCTACACGCAGTTGGAATTGCGCGAACCTGCGGAGTGGGCCGCTTCGTGGGTGAAGCACCGGGATGCCCTTCTCGATGCGGCAGGACCTTCAGAAAAAGAGACGCCAAGAGACGATGTCAAGGCGGTTGAGTTGCCCGGGTTGGCAAGCCAGTTGCTGACTCTCCTACATCGCCGATGTATGATTTTCCTGCGATGCCGACCACAGATTTTGCTGCAACTGGGATTGATTCTCGGATTCCCGCTGCTTGTGGCCATATTTGCCTGGAATGGACTCCCCGCCGTGAAAAACCTGAGCATGGGGCTGGATTTGAATGTGGTTCAGCAACTCAACGAGGCCAGAGATTTTTTGATCCAGTCCAGCAAGGTCGGGAGTCTCGTTTCGGGGATTGTGATGTTTCAAGTCATCCTGCTGACGCTCATGGGTGCGAACAATTCCGGGCGCGAGATTGCGGCTGAGCGCGGCATTTTTGAGAAGGAGAGGCTCTCCGGGTTGAACCCCCTCGCCTACATTGGCTCCAAGGCGGCCTTCTTCTCGGTTCTCGTGCTGGCCCAATCGCTGTGGATGGGATTTTTTGTCCACCACATCTGCGGATTTCCAGGGGAACTCGGAGGGCAACTTCTCCTCCTCGTGCTGGTGAATGCCGCCATGACATCCATCTGCCTCGGAATCTCAAGTCTCATGTCAACCCCCGAGCAATCTTCACTCGTCTCAATCTACCTCGTCGGCTTTCAACTCCCGCTCTCGGGTGCAGTCCTTGCGCTGCCGGAATGGTTGGGCGCACTGACACGGCCGTTTATCTCCGCCTACTGGAGCTGGTCGGGAATCCTAAAAACCCTGAAATCCGAGCGCTACTACGACATCGTGCAAATGGTGGTCCAGAGTCCCCTTTCTCCCGGCGCCCTCTGCATTCTGGTGCTCGTGGCACACATCCTCGCAGGATTCGCCCTTGCCTGGATGGGCTGTGAACGCCGGCGCTTGGCCTGAAGGCACAAAAAAACCGCCAGTTTTTCAACCGGCGGTCTTTGATTCTTTGAAGTGGCGTCGAGTTATTTGATGTGGCCGGAAACCAGCTTGGTCATTTCGAACATCGTCACTTGGGACTTGCCGCCGAAAACAGCCTTGAGTGCGGCGTCAGCGTTGATGTTGCGCTTGTTTTTCTCATCCTGAAGCTTGTGCTTCTTGATGTAGTCCCAGAGTTTTTTGGTGAGTTCACCACGGGATGCGGGAGTGGATCCCACAACGGCCGCGAGGATGGCATCGGGCTGAACGGGTTTGAGAAGTGCGGGGTTGGCTTTGCGTTTGGGTTTAGTCTCTGTAGGCATTTATATTTTGTATTGGGTTGATGGATTTGTGGGTTCACGAGCATTTACGCCCTGGGAACAGGAACCCTCGTTAGCACCGTGCCCCCACCCCGTCGAGGGTTTATTTCATGGCTTGCCTGCCAAAAAAATATGCGGCTTGCATTTTTCCCGCTGCGGAAAGAATCTTCGCGGCGTTAAATCCAACACCGCATACCGGCACCGGATTTTGAGAAATTCAAATAGACTAAAGTAAAAGATGGCGACAACCACACTCGAGCATCCCGACGCATTGGCCCGAAGCTTGAAAGCAATGCAGGAAACCGAAGAAATGCTTGGCGAGAAACTCGTGCTCAACATGGGTCCCTCCCACCCTTCGACCCACGGTGTGCTTCGCATGATTCTCGAACTGGATGGCGAGATCGTCACCAAAGCGACTCCTGATATTGGCTACCTGCACCGCGGAGATGAAAAAATCGCGGAAAACATGCAATACAACCAGTTCATCCCCTACACGGATCGTCTGGATTATCTTTCCCCCATCGCAAACAATGTCGCCTACGCCTTGGCCGTGGAAAAACTTATGGGCTGGGAACTGCCCCCTCGCGGCAAGGCGATTCGAGTCATCTGTTGCGAATTGGCCCGTATTTCGTCCCACCTTCTTGGCATCGGCTGTCTGGGCATGGATCTGGGCGCTACCTCGGTGTTCCTCTACACCTTCACGGAACGCGAAAAAATCTACAACCTTGTTGAGCAACTCTCCGGCGCACGCTTCACCACCAGCTACACACGCGTCGGCGGCCAGACCCGCGACTTGCCACCGGCATTTATCGCAATGCTGAACAGCTTTCTCGAAACATTCCCTCCCGCTTTCGAAGAAACCTGCAAACTGATTACTCGAAACCGCATCTTCGTCGATCGATGCAAGGATGTGGGCGTCATCAGCAAAGAAGACGCCATTGGTTTTGGCCTCTCCGGCCCGAACCTCCGCGCCTGCGGCGTTGACCACGATCTTCGCAAAAAACACCCCTATCTGGACTACCAGAACTACGACTTCGAGGTCCCAATCGGCTCGGTTGGCGACAGCTATGACCGCTACCTCGTTCGCCTCGAGGAAGTCCACCAGAGCGTCAACATTCTTAGACAGGTTCTCAGCAAACTCCCCCCCGGTCCGATCAATTGGCACGACCCGAAGAGCACATTGCCCGACAAGGTCGCTGTCCTAACGAAGATGGAGGAACTCATCCACCACTTCATTGTCGCCACCGAGGGCATAGACGCTCCTGCCGGAGAAGTCTATTTCGGGGCGGAAAACCCGAAGGGCGAACTTGGTTTTTACATCTACAGCAAAGGTGGCGGCGTCCCCTACCGTATGAAAATCCGGTCTCCCTCGTTCTGCAACATCAGCATCCTTTCCAAGATGCTCCCCGGTTCGATGGTCTCCGATGTCGTTACGATCCTCGGCTCCCTCGATCCCGTTTTCGGAGAAGTGGACCGCTGATCGCAGCCAGAAAGCGGAGGCGCCTCCTCGCCCTGTCCGCATCTCAACGATAGAAATTCACATTTTCTTTTTTAAAAAATGACCTTGGCAAATTTGTTATCCGAGTCGCAGATCATCCCGGAAATGGCTTCCAAAGAGCGCTGGGAAGCCATTCGGGAGCTGGTAGACCTCCTTGTGGAAGCTGGAAAAGTTGATAAATCCGACCGCGAGGATGTGCTGGAATGCATCCGCCAGCGCGAGGAAACCATGAGCACCGGCATTGGATTCGGCATTGCCATTCCCCACGCGTCCTCCGCGAAAGTGGGCGAAGTCGTGGCAGCCTTCGGGCGCTCCACAAGCGGAATTCCCTTTGAGTCTCTCGACGGCGAACCTGTGAATTTCATTGTCCTTTTCGTTGTGCCGAAGGATCAGTTTCAGACCCACCTGCGCACGCTGGCCGCCATCGCCAAATTTTTGAACGACAAAACAGTTCGCGAAGAACTCTCGAAAGCCCCCTCCTCCGCCGCGATTCTTCAGGTTTTTGAAAACCGCTCCAACCGGGCCTGATGTCAACCCTGCGTGAACTTCTCGCCGCACGCCTGCGCGACGCGCTGATCGCTTGTGGACATGACTCCGCCCGCGCGGATGTCTCTCAAACTGCCGACGCTCGCTTTGGGGATTATCAGGCCAACGCCGCCATGGTCCTCGCGAAGGAAAAAAAGGCGAACCCCCGCCACCTCGCCGGCGAGATTTTGGCGAAGCTCGACCTCAGTGGATTGGCAGCCACTCCGGAAATTGCCGGCGCAGGTTTTATCAACATCCGCCTCGAAAATTCCTTTCTCTCCGAATCCCTCTCGCGTCTGGCCTCGGATTCACGCCTTGGAGTGAGTCCAGCGGTGCGCCCGAAAAAAATCCTTCTCGATTTCAGCTCTCCGAATGTCGCCAAGCCCATGCATGTCGGCCATATCCGGAGCACGATTCTCGGCGACTGCCTCGCACGGGTCGCAAGATTTCTTGGGCATGATGTCACGGCCGACAACCACATCGGCGACTGGGGCACGCAATTTGGAAAGGTCATTTACGGCTGGAAGCATTTCTTGAACCGCGACGATCTGGAAAAAGACGCCATCGCTGAGCTGGTGCGCCTCTACCGCGAGGTGACCCGTCTTGAGGAGACGGATGAAAACATCAAACGCACCGCCCGCGAGGAACTCGTGAAGCTCCAGGCGGGCGATCCCGAGAACCTCGCCATCTGGAAGCAAACGGTCGAACTCTCCTGGCGCGAATTCGAAAAACTCTACGACCTGCTCGACATCCGCTTCGACGAGCGCCTCGGGGAAAGCGCCTACAACGACGCCCTCGCCCCGCTCTGCGCCGAGCTCGAGAAACGCGGCATAGCCACCACCAGCGAGGGCGCACTCTGCATTTTCTTTCCAGCCAATCCCATACTTGATGGCAAACCGGCCATCATCCGCAAAAGCGACGGAGGTTTCCTCTACGCCACGACCGACCTCGCGACCATCGAGTATCGCATCAAACGCTGGAATCCCGACTCCATCTGGTATGTCGTGGGAGCCCCCCAAGCCCTGCACTTCCAGCAAATCTTCGCGGCCGCCAAAATGATGGGCTTCGAGTGCGAGTTGAAGCACATCGCCTTTGGAAGCATTCTGGGTGAAGACCGCAAAATCATGAAGACCCGCTCGGGCGAGAATGTGGGCCTGGCCGAGGTCCTTCATGAAGCCGTCGAGCGCGCACGCCGCATCATCGCAGCCCGCGCCGACCAGTTGCCGCCGGAAGAAGCGGAGTCCACCGCACGCTTGATCGGCCTCGGCGCTGTAAAATATGCCGAACTCTCCCAGAACCGGCTTACAGATTATGTCTTCTCTTGGGACAAGCTGCTCGCCTTCGAGGGAAACACCGCACCCTACCTGCAGAATGCCTATGTCCGCATCCGGTCGATCTTCCGCCGTGCAGAAGAACCGGCCAATCCGGCGGCTCCCATTTTTCTGAACGAGCCCGCTGAACGCGCTCTTGGTCTCAAACTCCTCCAATACGCCGAGACGGTTCCACTCGTGCTCGAGGAGTTTCGTCCAAACATTCTTGCAAACTACCTTTACGAGTTGGCCAACACCTACCACTCGTTCTACGAAGCCTGCCCGGTCATCAAGGCGGATCCCGCCAACCGCGCCAGCAGGCTTCTGCTCAGCGACATCACGGCCCGCACACTCGCCCACGGACTCGGCCTCCTCGGCATTGGCTGCCCGGAACGGATGTAAAATCCCAGCGGATCTTCATTACGAAATTGTAACGCTGAAAGATTGGCCACCGCTGTCGAGGTCAGCTT
Source organism: Terrimicrobiaceae bacterium (assembly GCA_044345595.1). Classification (GTDB taxonomy): domain Bacteria; phylum Verrucomicrobiota; class Verrucomicrobiia; order Chthoniobacterales; family Terrimicrobiaceae; genus UBA967. Next base: position 22,247 of record JBIJAV010000015.1, on the reverse strand, counting down.
AAAACCCCGCCTGCCATGGATATTCTTGCCACCGCCTACACCGATCCAACATTCCTGACCTTTTTCTTCCTTGCCCTTGCCGTTGGCATGGCGCTCGGCTTCGAGTTCGTTAACGGCTTCCACGATACAGCCAACGCCGTTGCGACTGTCATCTACACCCACACACTCAAACCGACACCGGCCGTCATCTGGTCAGGCATCTGGAATCTCATCGGCGTGCTCACATCTTCCGGTGCCGTGGCTTTCGGCATCGTAGCCCTCCTGCCAGTAGAGCTGGTTCTAAATGTCGGTTCTGCCGCCGGATTCGCGATGGTTTTTTCACTGCTGCTTTCAGCGATCGTCTGGAATGTCGGCACATGGTGGCTCGGACTTCCCGCCTCAAGTTCCCACACCCTCATCGGCTCCATCATTGGAGTCGGCCTCGCAAACGCCCTCATTGGGCCAACCCACTCGATCACCGAAGGCGTCAACTGGGCCAAGGCGATGGATGTCGGTCTCGGACTCATCATCTCGCCCATCGTTGGATTTGCCGCTGCCGCCTTGCTCCTCATCACGCTGAAAATTCTCGTTCGGAATCCCGAACTCTACAAAGCCCCGGAAGGGCAAAAAGCCCCGCCACTCTGGATTCGCGGCATCCTCATGCTCACCTGCACAGGAGTGAGCTTCGCGCATGGTTCCAACGACGGACAAAAAGGCATGGGCCTCATTGTTCTCATTCTGGTTGGAATTCTACCGGGCACCTACGCTCTGAAAATGTCGGCGGACCATGCATCAGTCGCGGGCATCGCCTCGGAGGCCGCGTCGATTTCCCAGGCCTTTGAACGCGAGGCCGGAAAAAAAATCTCCAATGAACAGGCGAATCAAATTCTGGCGGAATTCATCAAGCCCAAAGGCTCGCCGAGTCCTGATGTCCTGGCCGCCCTCGCCGGAGCATGCGATGATATTTCCAACCGCCTGAAAACCGCAGAGACTTTCCAAGCCCTCCCGCCCAGCCAGCGCGGCGAGGTCCGCACCGACCTCTACCTCATTTCAAAATCCATCGCCAAACTCGACAAGGCAGGTCAACTCGACACGGATCCCACCGTCAAAAAAAACCAACAAGCCATGGCACGCCATGCAGACGAACTCACCAATTACATTCCCGACTGGGTGAAATACGCTGTCGCGCTCGCACTCGGACTCGGCACCATGATCGGCTACAAGCGCATCGTGAAAACCGTAGGCGAGAAGATCGGCAAGGACCACCTCACCTACGCTCAAGGAGCATCCGCCGAAGCCGTGGCCATGAGCACAATCATGGTGGCCGACCACTTTGGTTTGCCCATTAGCACAACCCATGTCCTCTCCTCGGGCATCGCCGGCACGATGGCCGCCAATAACTCCGGCCTCCAAATGGCCACCGTGCGAAACATTCTTCTCGCCTGGGTTCTGACGCTGCCGATCTGTATTTTCCTAGGCGCGGTCCTTTTTGCCGGCGCCCTCAACGCGATCGCCCTCCTCGGCCTTCGCTGATATCACTCGATGCATTTCGCATTGGAAAAAATCTCATCCGATCCATCAGGCCGGCTTTACTTTTGCCATTTGAGTGATAGATAGAAGCCCAATGCGCCCTCTGTTCTCTTCGGCAACCCTCATTGCGATCTTCTCGGCCTCTACGGTCTTCGCTCAGACAAACCTCATCCAAAATCCAAGCTTCGAGCGATCCACGCGCACAGCCAATGTCTGGGCTGGAATCAGCGGTTCCGGCATCATCAATGCGCCCACTGAGGAAGCCAATGTGCTGGGCGCGGATGGAAAGATCGGACAACAAACCATGCCGGTCTCGGTAAGCGCGGGCGACCTCAATGGCGATGGACTCAACGATATAGCCATCATGGATGGTCAAGGCTTCCTCAGGGTTCACTTCAATACCGGCACGAAGCAGGAGCCCAAATTCGGCCCGGCGGAGTTTTCCGCCCTCCTGCTGAACCCCGCGCCCTTGAAACTCTCAGCCATTGAAACCGAGGATCCCAAAGAAAAGGATAAGGACAAAGGCAAGCCAACTCCCACACCCAGGGCAACTCCGCGCCCAGCTGCACTAAAACCTGGAGTCCCACAGCCTCCTGTTTTGACACCGGATCAAATTTATCAACTGCGCCGAGTGCAGAGAATCAACTTGGCCGATCTCTCACGCACCGGAAAACTTGATCTTCTTGTCGGCAATTATGGTGGCGATGTCCTTCTGGTTCCCAACAGCGGCGGTGGAAATCGCCCGGATTTCCGCACTCCGGCTACCTACGAATCCGCTGTTCTGCAGAAAGGGTTCGAGCGCTGGGGAAATGTTTTCGCCCCCTATGCGGTGGACTGGGACAAAGATAACAAAGTGGACCTCCTCATTGGTGAGGGATCCTACTCGGCGAACAGCATTCACATTTTCCCCGGCAAGGGCATTGGCCGTCCCTCATTGGAGCCTGACGACCGCTCGATACTCGCTTATGGCATGGGACTCGAACAACTCTCACCGTGCGTCGTGGATTACAATGGTGACGGAAATAACGACCTGCTTGTCGCCGAGCGTGGAGGCCGCGTTGCCGTTTACTTGGGAAAAGGCGGCCCCTTCAAGCCAGGCGAACCCATTCCTTTCGACTCATTCATTACCATTGATGGAGCCCCTCAAGCCCTTCCTCCAAACACACCCGCTCCAGAACCAGGCTCATCGCTGGATCCAATGGACGCTATCAAAGCCACCAACCTCTTGAACGCAGGCGGAGGTTGCACCATTGATGCCGCAGACTACAACGGAGACGGGCTCTTCGATATGGTATTCGGAAAACGAAGCGGACGCGTTGCGATCGCTATCAATCAAGGCACTCCCACACAGCCCAAGTTCAAAGCGCCTGTGGATGTCAAAGTCGAGGACGAGGAAAAACCTATGCTCATGCCTTCGGGATGGGATGTTGATTTTGGGTATGGTCGAGGAAATTACGGTGGCTATATAACAGCCGTCAAAAATGACCCTGCCGATTCGTCCGGTTCCTCCTCGACGAAACCAACCGAGGGAACTTCCTTCCTGGAAGCAGGCTATCTCAAACTCGATTACAAGGGCATGCCCCAACCGACTCTGGCCAAACCAAACGAGGATGATTCCAAGGTCATCAAGGTTCCAAACATTTTCACTTTCTCACAGCAACTCACAAATCCTCTTAAAGTTGGTAAGACCTATGTCCTTTCATTCAAAGTCAAAGGAGCGCAAATCAACAACGGTCGCGCCAATCTGGTTTACAATGGCCTCAAGAAAGTCGGAACTGGCGAGGTCATTTCCAAGGACGAGCGTGGTGCTGTGAAGCGTGATCTCAAAGAAATTCGTGAGAACAAAGTCGAGACGGCGACATACACAGGCGGCTCGAATTGGGTTGATGTTAAAAAAGAATTTACTGTGAAATTTGATGAGAAAGAGCTCGCAGACATCCCTGAGACTCAAGGAGGCTTCCTGCGCTTTGTTTTTCAACTGACACCAGGCTCTGGCATCGCACAGTTCGACGACATCAAGCTCATGGAAAAATAATGCCTCTTGAAACGGGAGGCATCCCGTCTTTTCAATTCAGGCTATGAAGCTTAAAATCTTCCTGCTGTTTATTTCGGCCACGCTTGTTGGAACCGGACTCTTGCTCAAGTATGAAGAGCGGCAGGAAATACTCGCTGCCGTCGAAGCCCACAAAAGAAGATGGGCTCCGGATTTCGAGCTTAGCGCCGTCTCGGAGATTCTCATCAAAACAAACACGGCATCCCTCCTGATCACCAAGGATGGGGACACTTGGATCATTCAGGAAGAGATACCCCGCAAGGCAGATATTGCAGCCATCGGGCAACTCGTTCAGCGACTGAAAAACCTCAAGCCAACCGAGGAAATTGAAGCTGGCCCGGCTCAATATGCGAGTTTCGAAGTATTGGAACCGGATGGCGTTTCCGAGGGCACGGGAACGCTTGTGGAGATTCGGGATAAGGATTCCCGCCGCGTTGCAGCAATCATCATTGGTAAGCAGTCCTTCGCCCGCCCCGACCCCAAGTCGCCTTTTCCTCCCCCACCAAACGGACGCTTCTTTTTGCCCGCTGGCTCCACAGGTCCCATCGGTGTGGTATCCGAGGGATTTGACTCGATAAAAACCGAACCGGATGCTTGGGCGGAACGCAAAGAATCGCCCTGAATCTTAAAAGTGGCATACTGGTAATTGGCACGCCATTTGCTGTGAAAATGACACGATGAATACTCTTGCCGCCCTTGAGCAATACAGCGCCCTTTGCGATGAACTGGATCTCTACATGCATGAGGAAAATTCCCACCTGCGTGCGAACGGCAACGATCAAAAACTCCTAGTGGAGCGCAAACGGCAAATTTTGGCCAAGTTGGAAGATGCCCTCAGTTTTCTACGTGCAGCTGGCCCGGTAAAAAGTGCCGACCACGCCGCTTCTGCCGAGGTGCGCAAACGCGTTCTCGCGAAAGTTCTCAAACTCCTACTCTTGAGCCGAGAGAGCGAACAGTTGCTCTTGAAAAATTCTGTCCGCACCGCGCCCCGTATGGAAGCTCCCCAGCCCACCCCGGCCAGATTGGCAACGGCTTACAAAACCCACAAACCCGCCCGCCCTGTCGCCACCCAAGCCGAAGGATCCTGGGTCGTCTGGTAACGAACCCGGAGAGGCAGACTCTCCAAAGTAGATACTTTTTTCCCGGCAGCTGAAGCTTGCGGGCTTTTCATTCCAGCCCTACTCTGCGTCCCGCCCCATGGCTCAACCAACCGTCTCCATCACACCCGGGCAGAAATACAAATTCATCGTCAAGTCGGCGGAGGAAGCTGCTTCGATTATCCGGGAGAAACTCGGCGAAACCGCTCAGGTCATCTCCGTGCGTCAAGTCGAGGGTGAAGGCCTGGCCCGCTTCTTAAAGTCTCCCAAACTCGAAATCATCGCCCAAGTCCCCTCCGAGTCATCCGAAGCACTCCCCTCGCCTGCTGCGGAAGCCGCCGCGCAACAGACATCTGAGACCGAGGAGGATTTCCTTTCTTCAGAGCCGTCCCAAAGGCGCAAAGCCCCGCGACCACGAAAAACCCGCAGCCCGCAGGAACCCAAACGCGACGATGCAGACTTCGTTCCCGAATCCCTCGTTCGGGCCATGTTCAAAAACCTCCCCACCGGCCGCCTCTGGACGATTCTCTCGAAAGCCGGAATTCCAAGCGAGTTTCTCGCGCAGTTCGGCGAGCGTCCCGAATCACGGCAACTGAACGAACAACCCCTGCAGACCGCCATTTCCCACTTCGCGATGCTCATGCGGGACCGAGCACCCAGCCGCAGCCTCGCCCTCTCAAACCGCGTCGCATTTTTTGGTTCCCCCGGTTCTGGATCGACCACCGCTCTCTGCAAGCAACTCGCCTCGGATATTTTTCTGCGCGGCCGTCAGGCTTGTGTGATGAAGCTCGAAGCGGACGAACCGAATTCCAGCGAAGGCCTCTCCATGTTCTGCGAAGCCCTCGGCGTGCCACTGCTCCGAACACGGAACGAACTCAAAAAAATCGATGAGGACACGAACCTTTATTTCGACATTCCCGGAATGGTCCTCACCGGAAAAAATGTGCGCCACCTACAAAAGACCTTCGACGAACTCGGCATCGAATCCCGCGTCTTGGTGGTCAACGCCGCCTACGAGCGCCAACTGATCCAAGAGGCCTACACGCGTGCCGGCTCGCTCGGAGCCACGCATGTCGTCTTCACGCATGTCGATGAAATCCCCCGCTGCGGAAAACTCTGGGAGTTCGTCCTCGACGACGGCCTAGTCCCCCTCTTCGCCAGCACCGGCCAAAACATAGCCGCCGACTTCGACCGCCACATCATCGATCTCCTCGTCCGCCGCACCCTCTCGGCTGGCGACGAGTAGGTTTTCTCAGGTCCCGCAAAAAGTCTGGTATCCAGCCGAGCCATCCGGTGAAGCCTCGCGGTAGCCTTCCTTTTCCAACCCGTCCTCAAAGGGATTCGCCAGCGCTGCCAGCAAACTGTGCAAAGGCTGAAAATCCCTGCTTGAAGTGGCAGCCTCCAGAGCCTCTTCGACTCGATGGTTTCGAGGAATGACGACCGGATTGTGGCGACGCATAAGAGACCGTGCATCCTCCAAAGTCTGAGGCTGGCGAGCCAAGCGGGCGCTCCACGCGGCATACCAGTCGGCATCAACGCCGCAGACCTTTTCAGGATCAAGCGCCCGCAGGGTGTTTGTGTAGTCGCTTCGGTTGCGGAGCATCCCTTGCAGCAGCGACTCGACAAGCGCAACATCGCCTGCCTCCTCGTTGAACAACCCCAGTTTCGCCCGCATGCCGGAAATCCAGTGATGCTGAAAGCGGTCTGGAAATTTCCCGAGCGACTCCTTGGCCATTTCGACCGCTTTGTTTTCATCCGAATCAAAAAGCGGCAACAGCGCCTCGGCCAAACGCGCAAGGTTCCAATGCGCAATGCCCGGCTGGTTAGCATAGGCATAACGCCCGTTGCGATCGATCGAGCTGAAAACAGTCGCTGGATCATAGCTGTCCATGAATGCACAAGGACCGTAGTCGATCGTCTCGCCTGAAAGCGCCATGTTGTCGGTATTCATGACCCCATGGATGAAACCGACCAGCAACCACTTCGCAACCAGCGAGGCTTGTCGCTCAATCACGGCTTCCAAAAGAGAAATGGCGGGATTCGGAGCCTCTGCCATTTCAGGGTAGTGGCGTTGGATTGTGTAGTCCGCGAGCGCTCTCAGGGCCTCTGGATTTTGCTGCATGGCGGCATACTCAAAAGTGCCAACGCGAATGTGACTGGCCGCGATGCGCGTCAGGACACCGCCCTGCAACTCTTCCTCGCGAAAAACAGGCTCACCGGTGATCACGACCGCCAGACTCCTCGTGGTGGGAATTCCCAACGCATGCATGGCCTCGCTGATGAGGTATTCCCTCAACATCGGCCCCAACGCTGCGCGGCCATCGCCCCGGCGTGAGTAGGCTGTGCGCCCAGGGCCTTTGAGTTGAATGTCCCATCGCGATCCATCCGGCCCCAGATGCTCTCCCAACAGAATTGCCCGTCCATCGCCTAGCATGTTGAAGTGCCCGAACTGATGCCCAGCATAAGCTTGAGCGATCGGCTCTGCGCCTTGAGGAATGGCGTTTCCAGCAAAAACGGCGATGCATTCCTCCGATTCCAAAATATCCGGCCTCAGTCCCATGGCCTCGGCCAACGAGCGATTGAAAAGCGCCATCGCAGGCAACCGGACGGGCGTGGGGTTTGTCCGGGTATAGAACTGCTGGGGCAATCGGGCATAGCTGTTGTCGAAGCGCCAGCCGGCCTTTGGGAAATCCATCGCAGTTTTCGGAATCATGAGAGAGGGAAGATACCCGACTGCGGCTCATTGACGAGGCGGGGGTTTCGGTGACGGCATTTTCTTTCAGACATCGGTTGCCCACCTCGCATGATTCTGCTTTGCTGGCGGGCTCATCATGAATGTCGCTCTGGATTATCAAAAGAATTGTGTCGTGGCCTTGGAAATCGACCTTCCGTCGGACCGGGTCAGCGCGGAATGGAACACCATTGCCAAGGAATTTCAAAAACAAGCCCGCCTTCCCGGTTACCGTCCCGGCAAGGCTCCTGCTTCGTTGATTGCCTCGCGTTATGCCAAGGACATCGAAGAAGAGGTGAAAACCAAGCTCGTCGGCGAGGCGATTCGCGAAGCTGTTAAAACAAACAACATCAAAATTCACGCCGTTGATAATGTGGAGAAGGCGGAAATCGCCGCCGACAAGTCCATGAAAATCCTGGCTACGGTCATTCAGACCCCGGATTTCGAACTGCCGGACTACAAAAACATCACCATCGAAGTGACGAAAAAAAACGTCACCGACGAGGATGTCGAAGGGCTTCTGGAATACCTCCGCGACCCCCACTCGAAATTTGAACCCGTCACAGACCGTCCCCTCGCGATGGGAGACTATGCGGTTGTGACCTATGAGGGCACGGTGGATGGCGAACCGATCTCCAAGATCGCTCCCAAAGCACCAGCACAAATCCAAGGACGCCGCAACGCGTGGGTTCTGATGGACGAGGGAACCTTGATCCCCGGCTTTGCAAAAGGCATCGAGGGAATGGAAATCGCCCAAGAACGCGCTCTCACACTCGACGTGCCGGAAAACTTCCCGCTCGAAGAACTCCGCAACCGCAAAGTGACCTATGCCGTCACACTCCATGCGATCAACACCCGCACTCCCGCTCCATTGGACGACGAACTGGCTGCCAAGATCGAACCAGGCCAGACACTCGAAGGACTCCGCAAAAAAATCCGCGAGCGCCAAGAGGAATCCGCCGAGTATCAATTTGAGATGGCAAAAAAGAACGCCGTCGTTGAAAAGCTGCTCAGCCTCTTCACCTGCGAACTTCCCGAACGCCTGGTCGCCAGCGAGACCTCATACATTCTCAAAGACATCGTCGGAGAATCACAGGCTCGGGGCATTTCCGACGAGGAGATCAAAGCCCACACCGAGGAAATCGTTCAAAACGCCTCACAAACCGCAAGCAATCGCGTGCGCTCAAATTTCCTCCTCACCCGTATAGCAGATGAGGAAAAAATCGAGGAGACCGATGCCGAAGTTTACCAAGCCATCCTGCAAATGGCGGAACGCCAGCAGATGCCCGTTAAAAAACTCGCCGGCGAACTCGCCCGCAGCGGAGGCGTCAACCGCCTGCGCGATCAGATTCGCATCACCAAGGCACTTGATTTGATTGCCTCCGGTGCTACCGTCGCAGAACCTGCCGCCCCGCAAGCGGCCTAAACCGATCTCACACTATGTTAGTCCCAATCGTCGTCGAACAAACTGGCCGCGGTGAACGCAGCTACGATATCTACTCCCGTCTCCTCAAGGATCGCATCATCTTCATCGGAACTCCGATTGACGACACAGTAGCGAACCTTGTCATCGCACAACTTCTTTTCCTTCAAATGGAAGACGCGAAAAAAGACATTAACATCTACATCAACTCGCCTGGTGGTTCCGTAACTGCCGGCCTCGCGATTTACGATACGATGCAATTCGTGACCTGCGATGTGAACACCTACTGCATGGGCCTCGCAGCCAGCATGGGTGCGGTTTTGCTCTGCGCGGGAACCAAGGGCAAACGCTACGCGCTCCCGAACTCGGACATCATGATCCACCAAGTCTCCGGCGGAGCCAAGGGCCAAGCCAGCGATGTGGAGCGCCAGGTCGAGTTTATGTTCAAGCTGAAAAAGCGCCTGAATCGCCTTCTCTCACACCACACAGGCCAAACAGTCGAACAGATCGAACGCGATGCCGACCGCGACAACTACATGACCGCTGATGAGGCCAAAGCCTACGGTCTCGTGGATGAAGTCGTGAAGTCCCGCAAGGACATCAAAGACATTGTTGAAACCGTAAAAGCCGCCGAGTAGTCCCACTCTCAATGGCGCGCCCGAACAATCTCACCATGTGCTCTTTCTGCGGAAAGAGCCAAGCCGAAGTTCGCAAACTCATCGCCGGCCCCGGCGTTTATATTTGCGATAGCTGCATCACCATTTGCAGGGGAATCCTAGAAAAAGAACTCAAAGACGACTCGCGCAAAAGCAAGCCTTCCCTCCGAGTTCCCAAGCCCGCCGAGATTAAGAAACTCCTAGACCAGCATGTTATCGGACAAGACACCGCTAAGAGGGTGCTTTCCGTTGCTGTTCACAACCACTACAAGCGCCTCACACAGACTTCGACAGGCTTGCTGGAGATGGATCACCTCAACGATGTGCAGATCGAGAAGAGCAATATCCTTCTCCTCGGTCCCACCGGTTCTGGTAAGACTCTCCTCGCCCGCACATTGGCGCAGGTGCTTGATGTGCCGTTCGCCATTGCGGATGCCACTTCCATCACCGAGGCGGGCTATGTGGGAGAGGATGTCGAAAACATCATCCTACGCCTCCTTCAAAGCGCGGACTTCGATGTGAAGCGCTGTGAGATGGGCATCATCTACATCGACGAAATCGATAAGATCGGACGCAAAACCGACAATGTGAGCATCACTCGCGATGTCTCAGGCGAAGGCGTTCAGCAAGCCCTTCTCAAAATTCTCGAAGCCGCTGTCTGCAATGTTCCACCCCAAGGCGGTCGCAAGCATCCGCAGCAGGAATACATTCAGGTCAACACCGAGAAGATTCTTTTCATCTGCGGCGGTGCCTTTGTTGGCCTCGAAAAAATTATTCAACGCCGACTCGGTGGACGCACCATGGGGTTCAATGCACCGATTGGATCAGCTACGAACGAGTCCAACCGCTCCGAAACCCTCAAGATGGTGGAGCCGGAAGACCTCATCAGCTTTGGACTCATCCCCGAGTTCATCGGACGCCTCCCCGTCGTGGCAACACTCGAGGAGCTCAACGAAGATCAGTTGGTATCCGTTCTCACCGAGCCGAAAAACGCGATGACCAAGCAATACGCGAAGCTTCTCGGCATGGATGGCGTCACGCTCAACATGACGAAGGACGGCCTACGCGCTCTCGCCGCCGAAGCCATCCGCAAAGGCACTGGAGCCCGCGCCCTGCGCTCGATGATCGAATGCATCATGCTCGATGTCATGTTTGATTGCCCAAGCCGGGACGACATTTCGGAAGTCACAATCAACCGAGCCGTCGTCGAAGGCAAAAAAGCCCCCGTGCTCCGCCGCAAGCAGGAAAAAGACGCTGCCTAAGCGTCCTCTCTTGAGATCCGTCCGATCAGTCTGATCCGTCCAATCAGTCCGATCCGCCCCCCTTAATTAGAATAATTCTTGATCAAACACCCCGCGCGGATATTTTCAGCCACCTTCCATGTCCGCAAACAAGACCACCCAACCCGCCTACGAAGAAACGATCAGCCACAGCGGCCATCGCCTCACTCCACAGCGGCGCGAGGTTTACAATGTGCTCCTCGAAGACCGTGACCACCCCACGGCCACCGAGGTTTTTATAAGAGCCAAGAAACGCGTTCCCAGCATCTCGCTGGCGACTGTCTACAATTGCTTGGAGACCCTCGTGGAATGCGGCCTCGCCAAGCAGGTGAATGTCGAGCGCGAAGCCACCCGCTACTGCCCGAACCTCTCCGAACACGGGCACTTCGTCTGCGAATCCTGCGGCATCGTTTCCGATATCCCAGTTACCAAAGGCGGGTCACTCACCCACTTTCTCAAAGTCCCCTCGGGCTTTAATGTCAACCATTCCGAAATCACTCTCCGAGGCACCTGCCCGGCCTGCAAAATCACACCACTAAAAAAACCATGAGCCTCAAAATCGAAAACCTTCACGCAAAAATCGGAGACCGCGAAATCCTCAAAGGACTCAACCTCGAAATCCCGAAGGGCGAAGTCCACGCGATCATGGGTAAAAACGGCTCTGGCAAATCCACGCTCGCCAAAGTGATGGCCGGCCATCCCGATTACGAGGTCACAGGCGGCCAGGTTCTTCTCGACGGGCTCAATCTTTTTGAAATGGAGGAACCCGACCAGCGCGCCCGGGCGGGCCTCTTTGTCGCCTTCCAATACCCGATGGAAATCCCCGGCGTGACGATTGCAAATTTCATCCGCGCCGCACTCCAGGCACGCCTGCCAGAGGGCGAGGAACTCGATGCCGTGGAGTATTACCACCACCTCTACGAGAAAATGGACATGCTCAAGATCGACCGCAAATTCACATCCCGCGCGGTCAACGAGGGGTTCTCCGGCGGCGAAAAAAAGCGCTGCGAGGTTCTTCAAATGGCGATGCTCAATCCCGTCTATGCCGTCCTCGATGAAACAGACAGCGGACTCGACATCGACGCGCTTCGTATTGTCTCCGAGGGTGTGAACGCCATGCGCAGCCCCGAGCGGGGACTTCTTGTCATCACCCACTACCAGCGCCTGCTCGACTACATCGTGCCGGATGTGGTGCATGTGATGGTTGACGGCCGCATTGTCATGAGCGGCGACAAAACACTTGCTCACAAACTCGAGGCCGAGGGCTACGACTGGGTCGAAAAAGAACTGCTCCAAAAAGCCTAATTTTCTCCGGAGGACAAAACCATGGAAACCAAACCTGATCTCAACATCGACCGCTCGGTCGGTGACTTCCACTACGATGTCGATTACGAATTCGACGCCGGCATCGGCCTTTCGGAAAAAACCATCGACTACATTTGCGATGTCAAAAAAGACCCCGACTGGATTCGTGAATTCCGCAAGGAAGCCCTTCGCAAGTTCAACTCCATGCCCATGCCCACCAACTGGGCAAGCCATGATCTGGACAACATCGTTTTTGAAAACATCCGCTACTATCTCTCGCAGGGAACCCAGCCGAAGCGTTCGTGGGACGATGTGCCGGAGGATGTGAAGCGCACTTTCGAGCGGCTCGGCATCCCCGAGCAGGAGCGCAAATTCCTCGCCGGCGTCGAGGCCCAATTCGACAGCGAGGCCGCCTACTCAAACATCAAGGCCGCTGTCGGCGAACAGGGCGTCATTTTTGTGGGATCCACCGAGGGACTCCATAAACACCCCGAGATTTTCAAGAAGTGGTTCGGAAAAGTCATCCCCACGGGTGATAACAAATTCTCCGCGCTCAACAGCGCCGTCTTCTCAGGCGGCTCGTTCATCTACATCCCGCCGGGCGTGAAGGTGAAACACCCTCTCCAGGCCTACTTCCGCATCAACGCCGAGAACTTTGGCCAGTTCGAGCGCACGCTCATCATCGCCGACGAAGGCAGCGAAGTGATGTATATGGAGGGCTGCACCGCCCCGAAATTCGAGACCTCTACACTCCACAGCGCCGTGGTGGAACTCGTGGCCCTCAAAGGTGCGAAAATCCAATACATCACGGTCCAAAACTGGTCGGCGAATGTTTTCAACCTCGTGACCAAACGCGGCCTCGCCCACGAGGAGGCCGAAATCAAGTGGATCGATTGCAACATCGGCTCCCGTCTCACGATGAAGTATCCGGGAGTGATCATGAAAGGCCGCAAGGCTCGCGGCGAAGTAATCTCGATCGCACTCGCTGGCGACGGACAACACCAGGATACCGGCGCGAAAATGGTGCACGCCGCCGATGAAACCACCAGCAACATCGTATCGAAGAGCATCAGCCTCGGCTCAGGACGCTCGACCTACCGCGGCCTTGTGCAGATCGGCCGCCATCTGAAAGGCTGCAAAAACAACACCGAGTGCGACGCCCTACTCATCAACACCGAGAGCCGCACGGACACCTACCCCGCCATCACAGTGCGCGGAAAGGAAAACGCCTGCCAGCATGAAGCCTCGGTCAGCAAAATCAGCGCGGAGCAGATTTTCTACATGCAGCAGCGCGGCATTTCCGAAGCCGCCGCGATGAGCCTCGCGGTGAATGGATTCGTCAACGATCTAGTTCAACAATTCCCCATGGAATACTCGGTCGAGCTGAAGCGCCTCATCGACTTGGAAATGGAAGGGTCCGTCGGTTGATCCGGGAAACGCAAACAATGAGCAACACACTTGAAAATCCCGCCAACGCGACAAGCGCATGGCCCGCCTGGTTCGCCGCCGAACAATCCCATGCCCTCGCGGAATACGAGAACTCCCCCACCCCGTCCCGCATGGACGAAGCATGGCGATTCGCCAACCTCAAGGCACTCGACCTTTCCTCGTTCATCGAGGCCAAACCTGTCGCCAGCGAAGGCCGCCTCATCAACGCTTCCACCGGCCTCGCCGAAACGGCAGCCAAACTTGTCCTCGGCAACAACACCCTTCTCCACCGCGAGTCGTCGCTGCCTGCCGGGGTTATTTTTGAGACACTAGAAACAGCCGCGACCAAGCACGCCGATCTCTTCAAGAAATACTTCATGGCCCAGCCCGTGGAACTCGGCTCCCACAAATACGCAGCCCTCCACAAAGCCCATGTTGCAGGCGGGGCCTTTCTCTTTGTGCCAGCCAACACAAGCGTCGAACTACCCATCGAAATCTTCCAGTGGGTCGAAGGCGCTAACGCCTCCGTCTTCCCTCATACGCTGATCGTCTGCGGCGAGAACAGCAGCGTGACCGTCGTCGACTACTTCAAGTCCGCCGACAAACTTCCCGCCCTGGCCTGCGGAGTCAACGACCTCCACCTCGCCGCCGGAGCCAAACTCACTTATGTCTCCGTCCAAGACTGGTCCCGAGAGACGACCGCCTTCCACTTGAATTCCACTTCGGTGGAACGCAACGCAACCTGCACAGCCCTCATCGCAAATTTTGGCGGTGGATTCGTGCGCGGCGAAAGCCTCAGCCGTCTCATCGGCGAAGGCTCCCGCAGTGAAATGTTCTCCATCAATCCCGTCGAAGGAACCCGCGAGATCGACCAACGCACCTTGCAAGATCATGTCGCGCCCCATGCCACCAGCGACCTCCTCTACCTCAACGCGCTCGACGACAAGTCCCGCACCATCTTTGCCGGACTCATCAAAGTCGAACCCGGCGCAAAAGGCACAGACGCCTACCAAAAGGTCAAAAACCTCATCCTCAGCGACGACGCCGACCCCAACTCCATGCCCGGCCTCGAAATCCTGAACGACGAAGTCCGCTGCAGCCACGGCGCCACCAACGGCCCCGTGAGCCAAGACGAACTCTTCTACATGGCCGCCCGAGGAATCCACCGCGACAAAGCCCGCCGCCTCATCGTCAACGGTTTCTTCAACAGCCTCCTCACCCGCCTCGAAAACGAGACTCTCCGAAAACATCTGGAAACACTCCTTGCTTCACGCTTGTCGATCGCTTAACTCCGGCGATCGGCAGAGGGCAAGGTGATTTCATAAATCGTGCAGGCTCCTTTGCCCGCTCCCTCATGGGGCTCAATGCCGAGTTCCTGATAGGCGCGCTCCAAGGCATCGGGATCATTTCGCAGTTCGGGGTAGATTTTTTTCAAGCGCTCCTTCACCCAACGCTTGGCGATTTTTCGCTCCAAGGGGTGAAGGGGTTCCTCTCCTTGCAGGCTTTGACGCAGGAATTCGAGGAACGGGAGCTTCATAGACGCCCCATGAAATGCAGGGTATTTGCCGCAAGGAAGAGGGCATTGAGAACGAGCAGAACCGCTCCTGCCGGCGACCAGCGCGTGAGCTTCATATCCGTATCCTCTGGATAGATTCTCGCCAGAAAGAATCCAGCCAGCGCGAGAGAGGCAAGTCCGATGACACCGAGTAGAAGGGCAGCTCCCTCACCCCATGGATTCCAGAGCCACCAAAGCCGTGCCTCCGAAAGAAAAGCCGATCCATTAAGGACCGTCGCGGTGAAAGCCCCGCACACCGCAGCGGCGAGCGCAGTCGATCCAAGGCCCGGACAAGCCACAGCCAAGGCTCGTTGGCAGAGCGTGAGAAGGCAAAAAGCCAGCAGCGGAGGGAGAAGCGGAAAAATATTTCCCACGCGCAAGGCCGGTGGACCCGTAAAGCGAACAGGACCCAGAGGCCATCCACTCAAGGCCGTGAGCAAAATCATTCCTGCAAAGACGACAAGCACAACCCCGGCGACCATTCTTGCTCGCGACAAGCCGCCGACTTGCACCAGACCGACATAAGCGAGAAGCGCCAACACCAAAACCCACACGGCATCCCACCAAGGCTGCGAGCCCGCTTCCTGAAAAAGCAAAAAGGCACCTCCCACCGTCCACAACCCACAAACCCAGGCAATCGCAGTATTCATATCCCCTCCACCTGCTGGCGCTCCAGTCTCCGCCGCTCACGCCTTTTGAAAACAGGTAGCATCACTGCATAGCTCACCGCAGCAGCCGGCGCGGAAAGAAACATCGACCCCAGAAGCATCGGTAGCCCAATTGTGAAAAATGTCGTCCACTTCATCAGCTCGTGAATATGAAATTCCGTCACGGAAGCAGGATGCGCAACCCCGTCGAAAAATCCAAGAAGCTTGGAGCCGATCGCATATTCGATTTCCAAAAGCACAGGCCAAAAGGGTGTCACCACATCATGCAAAGAGACGGCAATAACGGCCGCAATCGGATTGCATCGCAAAAGATACGCGAATCCCACGCAGAGAAGGGTCTTGAGACCAAACAGTGGGGTGAATCCCATAAACATCCCGATCGCCACCCCGCCCGCCAGCGAGTGCGGGGCGTCATGCAAATCCAGCAACTTCGAAACAAGCGAGCTGAAATACACGGCGATTTTCTTGAACACGCGTGCACCCTAGCACCAATCCCCCCGACAGAGAAAACCGAAATCCACAACAGCGTGCGGCGAACCAAAAATTTGGACGATCGTCCAAATTTTTGGTTCGCGGGAGTTGGAATCCACATGAGCATTCCCTTGCAATGCGGGCGGCAGGGCTCCAGTTTTTAGCCTGTGAAAATTCTTATCTGTGCGGCTGTGGCAATTTTGTTTCCGGCGCTTGGCACCGTCCGTGCAGCGTTGGAGGTTGTTTGCACGACCGGCATGGTGGCGGATCTCGTGCGGGGCGTTGCGGGCGAACGGGCGAATGTGACGACCCTGATTTCCGACGGCATCGATCCGCACCTCTACAAGCCCACGCGTGACGATGTGGCGAGGTTGCTGAAGGCGGATGTCATTTTTTACAGCGGTCTTCATCTGGAGGGCCGCATGGAGGCAACTTTTGAAAAGATGCGCCAGCGCGGCAAGCCGGTGTGCGCTGTGACCTCTTCGATTCCGCCGGAAAGGCTATTGAAGGAGGGCAATGCCGAGGATCCCCATGTGTGGATGGATCCGCTTGTGTGGGCTGGATGCATCGAGGCTGTGGAGACAACCTTGGCTCAGGCAGACCCGCAAGGCCGGGAGATTTTTCAGGCAAATGCCGCACGCTACCGCGCCACGCTCGAAACGGTTTCGGAATGGATTCGCTCCGCCATTTCCACAATCCCCGATGGACAGCGTGTGCTCATCACAGCGCACGATGCCTTTCAATACTACGGACGGGCCACCGGGCTTCAAGTGATGGGTTTGCAAGGCCTGAGCACGGAATCCGAGGCCGGTGTGGCGGACATCAACCGCATTGTCGATGAGATCGTGAAACGCCAGATACCGGCTGTGTTTTTCGAGTCCACCCTCTCTGAAAAAAACATCCGAGCCGTCATCGAAGGCGCTGCCTCGCGAGGCCACACGGCGAAGCCGGGAGGGATGCTTTATTCCGACTCGCTGGGTGCCACTGGAACGCCGGAAGGAACCTGTAAAGGAATGCTCAAGCACAACACACGCACCATCACCAAAGCGCTCGGAGGGCATGCCCCATGAATGACCGTCCTCTGGAAATCCGCTCACTGAATGTGGCCTACCATCGCAAAATGGTTCTATGGGATGCCGACCTCTCGATTCGTCCCGGGCGTTCGACGGCCATCGTGGGACCCAATGGGGCCGGAAAGAGCACCCTACTCAAAGCCGCACTGGGCCTGATTCCCGCCGCTTCGGGTGAGGTTCTTTTTTATGGCGAGCCTCTGAAAAAAGCCCGTTCGCGCGTAGCCTATGTGCCGCAACGGGAGAGTGTGGACTGGGATTTTCCCGTGAGTGCGAGGGATGTCGTCGCGATGGGCCTGTATAAAAAAATCGGCTGGTGTCTGCCGGTGCGCCCGCGTCACAAGCGCATGGCGGACGAGGCGCTTGCGGATGTGGGCTTGGCGGACTTTGCCGGGCGGCAAATCAGCCAACTTTCCGGGGGGCAACAGCAGCGCGTCTTTCTGGCCCGGGCTTTGGCCCAGAAGGCGGAACTGCACTTGATGGATGAGCCTTTTGCCAGTGTCGACGCGGCCACAGAACAGGCGATTCTCACTTTGCTCAAGAAACTCAAAGACCAAGGGGGAACTGTCGTCTGCGTCCACCACGACCTGGATACGGTGGCCGAGTATTTCGATGATGTCGTTCTTTTGAACATGCGAGTGGTGGCGCAAGGAGCGGCGTCCGAAGTTTTGACGCCTGAAAATCTCCGCAAAACCTACGGGGCGCGGTTGACTTTATTGGATGAGGCCGTGGTCGATCTCTCCCGCCCCGGTGCGCCCAGGGAATCCTGACGATGGAATCCTTCTGGCGCGTCCTTTTGCTCCAAGACCACAACACGCGGGTCGTTCTGGCCGGCGCCTGTCTTTTTGGGGCGGCAGCGGGACTTGCGGGAACATTTCTCCTCCTTCGTAAGCGCTCCCTGCTCGGAGACACGCTCGGCCATGCCACGCTACCAGGCATCACCTTCGCCTTTCTCCTGGCAGGGACATTTGGCATTTCCCCGAGATCTTTTCTCTGGCTGGCAATGGGAGCCACAATCTCAGGCGTGGCTGGAATGGGAGCCGTTTTGCTGATCCGAAAAATGAGCCACCTCAAGGATGATGCCGCTCTTGCCATAGTGCTGAGTGTTTTTTTCGGCGCGGGCATCGCCATGCTCAGTGCCATTCAACAACTCCCAGGAGGCCAGGCGGCGGGTCTGGAGCGCTTGATTTATGGGAATCCGGCCTCGATGACCTCGGGCGACGCTTGGTTTGTGCTGTTGGCTTCGCTTCTGGTGGCGGGCGTGGGCGGGTGCCTTTTCAAGGAATTCACCCTACTTTGCTTCGACGAGTCCTACGCAAACACGGCGGGTTGGCCCGTCCGCCCGCTCGACGCCTTGCTGATGGGATTGGTTGTATTGGTAACGATTGTAGGTCTTCAAACAGTTGGCATCCTTCTTGTCGTAGCCCTGTTGGTTATTCCTCCATCCGCCGCCCGTTTTTGGAGCGACGACCTGCGCGCCATGGCCTTGGTCGCGGCAGGCGCGGGCGCTCTCAGTTCGCTTGTGGGCGTCATTGCCAGCGCTTTGCTCCCGGGCTTGCCCACCGGAGCCCTTATCGTTCTGGCGTCTGCTTTTTTCTTTGGCCTGAGCCTGCTCCTTGGAAAGAAGCGCGGCCTCATCATTCGACACCTGCTGGAGCGGGAGGCATCGCGTCGATTGCGGCGGGAGCATGTTTTGCGGGCGATTTTCGAATGCGCTGAGGAGGGGCAACCAGTTGTCGCCCTCGAACAGGTTTTGGCAAAGCGCCCATGGAAAAAAAGCGAACTCACAGCCGAGATCGCACAACTCACCAACGACGGACTCCTCACCACCGACCCCAACGGCGCGAGCTTTCAGTTGAATGGTCGCGGCGACAGCGAGGCCAGAAGGCTGGTGCGCAACCACCGCCTCTGGGAAATCTATCTTCTCAACCATGCAGATGTCGCCCCAGCGCGGGTGGACCGCGATGCCGATCTGATCGAACATGTGCTCGACCAGCGGCTGGTCGATGAATTGGAGGATCTGCTTGATGAAAAAGCGCGCGAGCGGCTGGTGCCCGGAAATCCTGAAAAAAACCTGCCATGATCTGGACCGAACTCGACACATGGATTGTTCTGACCGGCGCCTTGACCGCGATGGCCTGCGCGGTGCCCGGCGTTTTTCTTTTACTGAACAAGCAAAGCATGCTGGGCGATGCCATCAGCCACGCCGTGCTACCTGGCTTGGCGATTGGTTTTCTGGTTTCCGGAACAAGAGATCCCCTCCCCATGTTCCTTGGAGCAATACTCGCTGGGCTTTTCACGGGCGTTGTCAGCGGGGTCATTGAACGCCGTGGCCGCGTCGAGTCAGGTGCCGCGCTTGGCGTTGTTTTTTGCAGTCTCTTCGCCCTCGGACTCATTCTGATTCGCATCGCGGCAGACCATGTCGATCTCGATCCCGGATGCGTTCTGTATGGAGCACTCGAACTCGCAGTGGTGGACTCAAACTCCGTGCCGCGCATCGTCTGGCAATCCGCCGGAATCCTACTTTTAAACCTCACGCTGGCCGTTGTTTTCTTCAAAGAACTCCAACTCGCGGCTTTCGATCCCCGTTTTGCAAAAGCCAGTGGGATTCCCTCGGGCTGGATTCAACAAGGGCTCACGATAGCAACGGCTTTGACGACAGTTGTGGCCTTTGAAAGTGTCGGAAGCATCCTGGTCATAGCAATGCTGATCGTTCCAGGAGCCACTGCCATGTTGCTGAGCCGGAGTGTGGCAGGGGTGCTTCTCTGGAGTCTTGCAGTGGCCCTCTGCAGCGCGGTTCTGGGACACTTGCTGGCGATCTCTGTCGGACCGCTCTGGCTTGGATGGCTGACCGGCCGCAGCGATCTGGGATCCTTGAGTTCCGCTGGAATGATGGCAGCCAGCGCAGGCGGAATTTTCTTCACCCTCCTCGCCGCCTCCACATTGGCCAGAAAACTCCAGCCTGCTCCGAGATTTTAGAAGGCTTCGCCCTTGCACGGGGATTGGCATCATTTCATCATGCCCCGCGCGCTGCTTACAACGCACACGCGACTAACCGATCCACCAAAAAAATGTCATCCGAAACGCTCACACCCATGATGCAGCAATACCACGCCCTGAGGCAGGAATTGCCCACGGGCACGCTGCTGCTTTTCCGCCTCGGAGACTTTTACGAGATGTTCGGCGAAGATGCGACAGAGGCCTCGCGTGTTTTAAATGTGGCCCTCACGAAACGCGGCACGACTCCCATGTGCGGCGTTCCCTACCATGCCGCGCGCAACTATGTCGAAAAACTCATCGCCGCTGGCTGGCGCGTTGCGATCTGCGACCAAGTTGGCGAAGTCACAGCCGGCAAACTTGTTCGGCGTGAGATTTCCCAGATTCTCAGCCCCGGCACCCTCGATGACTTCGGTCTCGATGACCGCAAACCCAATTTCCTCGCCGCACTCAACAAACGCGGCGACATCCATGGACTCGCTTACTGCGATCTGAGCACAGGCGAATTCCGCCTCACCGAACTGGACTCGCTCCCGGCCCTCCTCGATGAACTCGCCCGCGTCTTCCCTGCGGAAATTCTCATACCGGACCATCAAACGGATGCCTTCAAGCAGGTGATGCCCCAAGCACCGGTGGATGGCTATGTTTTCGAATTCGAGCCCGCCAGCGAATTGCTGCGCGCCCATTTCAAAGTTCACTCTCTCGATGGATTCGGTTGCTCCGACCTCCCGGCGGGAACAGGCGCTGCCGGTGCGCTGCTACATTACATCACCCGCCAGATGCGCCGCCCGGCGGGCCACCTGAAGCAACTCCAGCCCTACCGCCGCAGCGAGTTTCTCATTCTGGATGCGGCCACACAAAGCCACCTCGAGCTCGTGCAATCCCGTGCCGGCCGTGGAATGACACTCCTCGGCGCACTCGATCGCACCGCGACGCCCATGGGCGCGCGCCTCCTGCGCGACTGGATTCTCCATCCGCTCAAAGATGCAGCTGAAATCGAAAAGCGACAGGATGCCATTGCCGCCCTCCTCGATGACGCCATGCTCCTCGGCGACCTCCGCAGCCGCCTTGCCGACATACGCGACATCGAGCGCGCCACAGCCCGCCTGAGCGGCCCCTCTGGCAATGCCCGCGATCTTTCAGCCTTGGCGCAATCCCTCGACCGCATCCCGCCCCTCGCGGCCAGTCTCGGAGGTCTCCACGGATTCACCATTCCCTCCACCCTGCTCTCGGGACTCACCGCACACCTCCATGCGCTTCCGGAACTCAGTGAAAAACTCCGCCGCGCCATCGTCGCGGAACCGCCCGCAGTCATTCGTGACGGCGGCTTCATCGAGACAGGATACGATCCCGACCTCGACGAACTCCGCTCGGCCTCCCACGAGGGCAAAAACTGGATTGCCGCCCTGCAGGAAAAGGAAATCGAGCGAACCGGCATTAAATCCCTCAAAGTCCGATTCACCTCGGTATTCGGCTACTTCATCGAGATCACGAAAGCCAATCTCGGCGCAGTTCCCGACGACTACATCCGCAAACAAACGACCGTCAACGGCGAGAGGTTCATCACGCCCGAACTCAAGGAATTTGAAGGCAAAATCCTCGGCGCGGATGAGCGCGCCCGCGCCCGCGAGATCGAAATCTTCGCCGAACTCCGCAGCGCCGTCCTGAGCCAAATCCACCACCTGCAGGAAACCGCCGCGACACTCGCCGTCCTCGACGCCATCTGCTCGCTCGCCGAAACCGCCCGCCTCCACGGCTACTGCCGCCCGGAGATCAATGACTCGGATGTTTTAGAAATCTGCGATGGACGCCACCCCGTTTTGGACCAGCAAACCGAGGGATCGCGTTTTGTTCCGAATGACACAAACCTCGGAACGGATGGAAAAAAGTTCGCCATCATCACCGGCCCGAACATGGCTGGAAAATCCACCTACATCCGCCAAGTCGCCCTCCTAACCCTCCTCGCCCAAACCGGCAGTTTCGTCCCCGCCAAATCCATGCGAC
>JBIJAV010000064.1:0-7538 GCA_044345595.1 Terrimicrobiaceae bacterium | reverse complement strand
TCTTTTTTTGAAACGGTGTGCGCTTTTGCCAACGAGCCGGAACTTGGCGGTGGACAAATCGTGCTGGGTGTAACGAAAAGCCATGAGGATTTAGTTGGCTGCTACAGAGTGCATGGTGTCGAAAACCCCGACAAGATTCTACAAGACATCGCCTCCGGCTGCGCCACGCGTTTCAACCTGCCGCTTCGGCCTCGGCTGCTGAGTGAAAACCATCACGGTAATGTGGTGGTGATCGTTCAAATCGACGAACTCCCCCCGTCGCAGAAGCCGCTCTATTTCCAAAAACAAGGGCTGCCCAAGGGAGCCTGGCGGCGGATCGGCTCGACAGACCAACGCTGCACGGATGAGGACTTGGCCCTGATCTTTGGAAGCCGCCAAGCGGATAGCTACGATCTCACGCTACTCTCTCACGCCACGCTCGATGATCTGGACCCCGAGGCTATCGGGCACTACCGGAAGTTGCGTGCCAAGGTGAATCCTGCGGCGGAAGAGTTGGGCTGGGATGACAATGATTTGCTGCAAGCGCTGAATGCCGTGCGCCAAGAAGGTGGGGTATGGCACCCCACTCTCACTGGCATGTTATTGTTTGGCAGTCGGAAGGCTCTTCGTAGGGAGTTGCCCGCTGTGCGGGTTGATTATATCCGGGTGCCCGGCAAGGAATGGATCGAAGATTCCGAGAAGCGATTTTCCGCAACCGTGGACATGCGAGGCCCATTGCTCCAGATCGTGGACAGGGCGCAGGCAGCGGTGTTGGATGATCTGCCCAAAGGTTTTGCGTTGAAGGAAGGCCAGGTTCAAGCCGAGACGCCCACATTGCCCGCACGGGTGCTGCGGGAAGCCATCGTAAACGCTTTGATGCACCGTTCCTACAAGGAACATCGGCCGACTCAAATCATCCGCTACGCCAACCGCATCGAGATTACCAATGCGGGCTATTCCTTGAAAAACGAGGATCACTTGGGCGAAGCCGGTTCGCAACTGCGCAACCCGAATTTGGCTGCCGTCTTCCACGAGACCAATACCGCAGAAACCAAGGGAAGCGGCATAAGAGTCATGAGGGAACAGATGCGTGAAAGTGGCTTTAGCCTGCCCACCTTTGAATCCAACCGCGAGAACAACTCCTTCACAATCCGGCTGCTTCTTCACCATTTCCTCAGAGAGGAGGATTTGCTGTGGCTCAATCATATGCCTTATGATCTCAATGAATATCAAAGATACGCTTTGATTTTCGTGCGCGAACAAGGAGCCATAGACAATCCAACCCTGCGCCAACTGACCGGCGCGGACATTTTAACCGCAAGCCAAGACCTGCGCAAACTTCGTGCATGGGAACTGCTCCGCCAAATGGGCAAAGGCTCCGCCACTTACTACTTGGCCGGTCAAAATTTTCCAAAAGCCATGGAGGAGCATAAGACTTTGCAGCCCGAGCATACGACTTTAGGTGGTAAGCATACGACTTTGCAGGGCGGGCACACGACTTTGCGGGATCAATTGCCTGCCGATCTGAAAGATGCCGTGGGGGGCCTCAGCGGTAGACCAGGACTGAAAATACGCCCTGTGATCCAGCGCCTCTGCAAATGGAGGCAGCTTACGGCGAGCGAAATAGCACAAATTCTTAGCCGCAGGGACTCTGAGGCCATCCGGCGCGACCATCTCAAGCCCATGGTGGAAGATGGAGACTTGGCATACCTCTACCCCGATATGGAAAGACACCCCCAGCAGGCCTATCTGGCTACGGAAAAAGAATAAAATTCTCCGCGCGTTACTTCATAATTATCTAACTAAAAGCACTATCTCTTTAATTTTTTTCACGCGTCCAAATTACCGCGCCCATTTTCTCTACTAAGCCATAAGCCCCCGCACCTCATGAATCTCCTATTCCCCATCCTCCTCGCCCTTGCGGCACCCCTGGCCCTCGCCGCGCCGGGCCTCACGATTTACAATCAGAACTTCGCCGTCGTCCGCGACACCCTGCCGCTCGATCTCCCCTCCGGCACCAGCGAGCTCGTCTTTGATGGTGCCACCAGGCTCCTCGAGCCGGACTCCGTGATCCTCCGCGATGCCTCCGGCGCCCCGCTGCGCATTCTCGAGCAAAACTACCGCAACGATCCCGTCACGCAGCAACTCCTGCTCTCGCTCTCCGAAGGAAAGGAAATCGATTTCCTCGTGCGCGAGATCACCAAACCCGACCGCGTCGTGAGGGGAAAAATCATCCGCGCCACACCCGATCAGGCCCCCATCATCGAAGTCGACGGGAAAATCCAATTCAGCCTCCCCGGAGAACCCCTCTTTCCCTCCCTCGGCGACAACACCATCCTCAAACCCCGCCTCGTCTGGAAAATCCAGACCCCCGAGGCCATAAAATCCCAAGCCGAACTCGCCTACATCACCGGTGGACTCACATGGCAAGCCAGCTACAACATCGTCGCCCCCGAAAAAGGCGACACCCTCGAAATCATCGGCTGGATCACCATGCAAAACCAGTCCGGACGCGATTTCGAAAACGCCAAAATCAAACTCCTCGCGGGGGATGTGAATAAAATCGCCCCTCCAGCCCGCGATCATCTTGGAAGGATGGCCGTCGCCGCCATGGCCATGAGCGCACCCGAAGTCACCGAAAAACCCTTCGACGACTTTCACCTCTACTCCCTGCAACGCCCTACCACCCTCCTCCATCAAGAAACCAAGCAGGTCGAATTCATCCGCTCCTCCGGCGTCCAATCTGAAACCATCTACACTTACGACGGCGCCGACATCTCCAACTGGCAATCCATCGACCCCGCCTTTCGCCGCGCCAGCGAAGAATTCGGAACCCAAAGCTCCACAAAAATCGCCATCACCCGCGAGTTCAAAAACACCAAGCAAAACAACCTCGGCATCCCCCTCCCGAAAGGCCGCATCCGCTTCTACCGCGCCGATGGCGACACCCTCGAATTCACCGGAGAAAACGAACTCGACCACACCCCCGCCGATGAGCTCATAAAAATCCACACCGGCGACGCATTCGACCTCATCGGCGAGCGAAAACGCACAGACTTCCGCGTGGACACCGCCAACAACTCCGCCACGGAAACCTTCGAAATCACCCTCCGCAACCGCAAAAAAGACCCCGTCACCATCCGCGTCATCGAACACCCCTACCGCTCCGCCAACTGGAAAATCACCGCCAACTCCGACCCCTTCACCAAAACCCAATCCCACCAAATCCAATTCCTTATCCCCGTAAAACCCGGCGAAGAACGCAAAATCACCTACACCGTTCAATACACCTGGTAACCCCCAACCCCTCAAAAAAAGCACCACACACATAAACACACCAAAGTCCCGCGCGGCAGCGCGCTCGTTCACCTTGGAGGGACAACTTCAGGCATGTCCCATTTTTTCGCGCTCAGCTCGGAAAGCTCATCGATGACCGACCTCGCTTTGCCCGACGGCTACGCTGACCTGTCGGGTGCGTTGTATTTCTTATTGAAACAACGCGTTGTTTTGTGTAAAATACATTAAAATGAAACGCATCTTTTCTGATTTTCTTGCATCTTGGCTTACATCCGAACGACGCAAGCCTTTGATCGTGAGAGGAGCGCGTCAGGTTGGGAAGACATGGTTGGTGAGGGAGTTGGCCCGGTCGAGTGGGCGGATGCTATTGGAGGTGAATTTTGATCGGAATCCGGAATATGCGCGGATTTTTCGGGAGGAGGGCAGCGGTCCCCGGCGGTGGCTCGATGATCTCGCCCTTCGAACTGGTGTGGAGGCTCCAGCCGAGAGGTTGGTTTTGTTTTTGGATGAGATTCAGACGGCGCCGGAGGTGTTGGCAAAGTTGCGGTGGTTTGCCGAGGAGATGCCGGAGTTGCCAGTGATCGCGGCGGGGTCGTTATTGGAATTCGCGCTTCGGGATTTTGAATACAGCATGCCGGTGGGCAGGGTTTCCTTCGCTTTTGTGGAGCCGATGTCGTTTCCAGAATTTCTCCAGGCGCATCGTAAAGAAAGGCTCCTGCAGCGCTTGGTGGAATGGACGCCCGGCCTTCCGCTGGGCGATGCCGCGCATGCGATGGCGATGGAATTTTACGACCGCTATCTCATGACCGGTGGAATGCCCGAGGTGGTGGCGGCTGATGCCGCTGGCGCGCAGGCCAGCGAGTGTCGGCGGCTGCAACGCGATCTCATCCAGACTTATCGAAACGACTTTGCCAAATATTCTGGCCGCATGGAGCCACGGATCTTGGACGATGTCCTGCGCGGTGTTGTCGATCAATTGGGGAATAAATTTGTCTACAGCCTGGTGGAGGCTGGAGTGAAACATCAGCAGGCCAAGCACGCGCTCGATTTGTTGTGCATGGCCCAACTCTGCGATTCGATTCCCCACGCGGAGTGCAACGGAGTGCCGCTGGCTGGGAAAATCAATGACCGTCTGCGAAAACTGGCGCTTCTGGATGTCGGATTGGCCCACGCGCTCTGGAACACGCCAGCTGGAAATTCCTTTCCGCGCTGGACGGATGTGGCGCCTGCGCTGCGTGGCGGACTGACCGAGCAGGGCGTCGCCCAACAACTCCGTGCCGCCCTAGGCGAACCCACGCGACGAGGACAGCTCTTCCACTGGAGGCGGGAAAACGGCCGCGTCGGCGAGATCGACCTCGTGGTGGAATGCAACGGCCGGATCGTGCCGGTGGAAACCAAAAGCGGCGCAGCCGGAGCAATGAAGAGCCTGCATCAATTCATGCACGACAAATCCCTGTCTCTAGCCGTGCGCGTGGATCGAAATCCCCCGAGTCTCCAGAAAATGCAGGTCAAAACCACGCTTGGCGATCCCGTGGAATACCAACTCCTAAACCTCCCGCACTACTTGGCCTGCCGCATACCCACGATCATCGAAGCTTTGAAATGAAGCCCGCAACAAGATGCTGCATCACCGCGCCGGGAACGCCGAGGTCCTCCTCGGCACCGAGACATGCCAACCGAAGCACTGGGAAGTGCGAAGGAAGCACATCGCCGATGGCGCGAGCAAGTCAAAGGACGGCCCTCCCGTCAAGTGCAAGCGCCTTGATGGTCGGGCTGAACGCGACCTGCTTCGCACCATGCTCTGAGGGTATCCGGACAGTAATCAATCCCACCCGGCCACTCGATCGTCAGACCATTTGTCGAAACCTGCGCGAAGAATTTCGCGTCACGCAGCGGGTCCACCGGCTCAAATGAAGGAGACAAGTCAATCTCTCCACAAAAACCATCCGAAAAAAGCAGGCGTAATTGGGAACTCCCGGTCACGGCGGCTTTTAAAACTCTCATTTCAATCCTCCGATTTTTCCAAGTGCCCGGCCGGCTCTCATATTTTCCCATTGCTCGATCAGCTCATTTTGGTGCAAGGCAGCCCACTCGACTACTTCTCCATGCTGACGGGGAGGGAGTTTTCCCGCCATAAGCCCGAAGTCCGAAATGCGAATGCTGGCCTCCCATTCCGCGCTCATTGCGTGGAAGTGCGGCGGATTGTGCTCTCCCCGGGTGTTTATAAAAATGGAGATCGAACCCCACTCAGAAATCTTCGGCATATCACTATTTAAAACATCGAATTAACCGAAAATTCAATACCATATTCCTCTCATTCCACCCTTCCGCGTTCGACGGAGTTGAAGCTGTCCCTGTCGCGTATGGGGGGATGGACGGCCAGGATTTTTTCGCGAACGGCGCTCCCGCTGGATGTTTCCGGGGAGCAAATTTTTTCAAACAACCTGATCCGCTGGGAAAACGAATGAGCCCGTCCTGCCCGGATGTTCAGGCGCTGAACATTTTTGAACCACGAAGTTACCGAATGAACACGAATAAGACCGAAAACAAAATTCTCCGCCGAAGCCGCTCCCCATTCGTGAAAATTTGTGCTATTGGTGGATAGAGAAAGTCCCTCGCTCTGAACCACACAAGTCGGACGGCGACGGCGCGCCATCCCCAGGAGAACGATCGCGCTACCGCGCGGGAGCGCGAAAGAGAGGGGCATGGTCGTCTCGACCGTGCAGGCGCAAGGCGTGGCTGGTCATCGATGAGGTTGTCATGCGATTGTCTTTCACTGCTGGGCATCCGGCTCGCAGCCTACAGACGGCAAAGCCCTGCTAAAAAGCAGCGCTTTCTTAGGAACGCTGAGGTCCTCCTCGGCCCGAGAGACATGCCAAGCGAAGCCAAAGGGGACGTTGGCGCATTCGCGGGAATCCACCCGGTGGGGTCTTGACATGTGAATTTATGCGGCACACATTCGGCGCATGCGGTTGAAATTCGACCCGGTCAAGGAAGCAGCCAATTTGGCCAAACGCGGTGTGGATTTTTCCACGGTCCTGCGGGTTTTCGAAGATCCCAACCGTATAATCATTCCAAACCAAAACCACAGCCTGGCCGAGCCGAGGTTCTACGCTATCGGCCATGATGGACGGGGAATTTTGACCGTGAGGTTCACAATTCGCGGCGATGCCCTCCGCGTGATCGGTGCTGGATATTGGAGGAAGCAAAAGAGCGCCTATGAAAACCAAAAAACTTAACTACACAGCAGAGCCCGCTGATGAGGGGTGGAAATTCGCGGCGGGGCCTGTCCTCGATCGCGATCAGCAGATGGCTCTGGGAATTCCTGAGCCCGGAGCTGCGAAGATGAAAGTCGTGCGGAAGCCGGCACGGCCGGCACGCATCAACATCCGAACTACCCACGAGACCATTGCAGGTTTACGAGCGCGGGCGGAGGAAGCCGGGCTGCCCTACCAGACGCTGGCCGCCAGCGTGCTGCACATGGTCGCCAGAGGTGAGTTGAAGCTGTCGCTATCCCGTGTGGGTTAATGGCGGAAGAGCTGCGGAATCCGACGGCAGCAGGTAATCGATCGGGAAAATACCCGTGTGACCAGCGGGTGAACTTCAGTCTTCTTCCAAGCGGGCTTTCCAGCGGCGCGGGTTGCGCTTGCCGTGAATGACGGCGACGACGGAAATAAAATCCAGGAAGACGCGGTAAATGATCAAATAAGGAAAACGGCGGGGCAGAGCCATGTGGGCCTCGCGATGGATAACGGGAAAAAGCGTGGGTTGGCGGGAAACCAAAGCAAGACAGGCATCCACACTTCGCACAAACTCGGCCCCCAACCCGAGGCAACGCCGTTCATACCAAAGCGCTGCCTCGGTCATATCGGCTTCGGCTTCGTCCCGGAAAATGACGGTCAAACTCACAGAGTGGCCAGAATTTTTTCGCGAACGGCGCTCCAGGGTGTTCCGTGGCGGGGATTTTCCTCCAGCGCATCTAGCCGACGGTCCAGTTCGGCGATGTGCTGCGGGGAAAGGCCAATCGGGGAGGTTTCAGCGGCAATGGAGTCCCACAAATCCTCGACGAGCTGGATTTTCTCGGAAACAGGGAGTTTTTTCAGGTCTTCAAAGGTCGTTTCCATAACGCTATTCGTAAGGTTTCACGCAAAAATAACTGTCGCATTTTCTGTGAGCCCATGCCAGGCTTGGCTTGATGATTGATCAAGCAACTCTCCAAGCCAAATTCTCCGAAATTAGACCGCTGCTCAACGAGCGCCAGC
>JBIJAV010000002.1:0-205808 GCA_044345595.1 Terrimicrobiaceae bacterium | reverse complement strand
CACCTCCGCTCTCCTCTGCGAAATCAACGAGGAGTGGCTCACCGGGAAATCCTACCTCAACATGAACCCTGCTGACCTACCCCAAAATTAACCGCTAACTTTTACAGAATAAAAATTGCGCCGCCAAATAGAAACTTGACAAAATAAAGTCAAACCTTAAAATTAGTCTATGAAGCTGGTCAATATTTCACAAGCAAAAACCCATTTAAGTTCACTGATTGAGGCGGCGGAGCAGGGTGAGCAGGTAATGATTCTGCGTGGTTCGCGGCCTACTGTTACCTTGATGAAGGTTACAGAGTCCGATTTACACTTTCATCCAGAAATCCCTGCCAAATCGCTGGAGGATTTTGAGGCCGAAATCGAAAGGGACAGGCGCGAGGGGAATTTAGAATTTCTTGGTAATACGGGATCGCAAGCTGTGGATGCCCTTGCCCGCGCTTGATGCCCAAGCACATTCCAATCTGGGCTGCCCGGCGCTTCATAAAATCTTGGCGGAATCTTTCGGCTTCCCAAAAACATCGGATCGGAGAAATTTTGATTGCTCTACCGGATTTGCGAGCCGATCCGCATGCGCATACGGGCTACAGTTTGCGACAACTTCATGGAACCCAATTTTATGAGGCTCGTTTGGATTTAAGGTGGCGATTGATTTTCAAAATGTCCGAGGAGGAGATTGTTCTTTTTGATGTCATGAACCATGACCAGGTGCGTCGGCTTTGATTATGAATCCTGTGGCGGGATTCTGAGTCTGAGTGTCAGGCTTAATTATTGACATTTAAGGAATTTGAGGAGCGGCGGGTGGCGATCCTCCTTCGCGCTTCGCGGCTCCGGCGTGACGAGGGGAAAGCGGCAGTAACGAGTAGCTGGTAACTGGTGGCGGGTCCGATTATCCAACATTCATCTTCCTCTGTGTCGCACTGACAGTGTCCAATGTTAAGGGGAGAAAAGGGGGCGACGAAAATCAAAGCTTGACCGCATGGATTTTTAAGATAAGAAAAATTATCTTATGAATTTGGAAGGTGTAAAAAAATGCCCATGGGGTTTTTATGGAAGATCGCAGGAGGCGCTGGAACTCGAGGCAATCTTGGCTAGGAGGCGGTGGTTTTTTGTTCAAATTACGGGCCGAAGGCGGATTGGAAAGACGGCTTTGATTCAAGAGGGGTTGAGGCGCTCAGGGTTGAACCGCACGCTTTATATTCAAATTCCCGACTCGGATTCAATTGGGGTTTTGACTGCTTGCAATGAGTATTTGGCGACATTTGGGCTATCCCAGCAGGTAAAGAGTTTAAAGGGGTTGGCAGAGCTTTTGAGCGGTTTGATCCGGGAGGGGTGGGTGGTTGCGCTCGACGAATTCCAATATTTCAATCGCAAGCCGCTTTATAGCTTTTGCTCCTACTTGCAGGCGGAAGTGGATGCTTTAACTAGGGATGCTGGGAGTGTGCAGGGAGGTTTGATTGTGCTGGGGTCTTTGCACAATGAAATGACGGCACTGTTGGAGGATCGCGCTGCACCGCTGTATAATCGCACTACGGATGTGATCCGGCTTGGGCATTTGGATGTGGAGTCGTTATTGGACTTGCTCAGTGTGCATGCTGATGTGTCTCCAGAGCGTTTTTTGTTTTTATGGAATCTTTTCGAGGGTGTTCCAAAGTTTTATAGGGATGCCTATGAGCGGGATGTCTTGGGAGCTGAACGGGCAGAGGTATTAAAGGCGATGTTTTTCAGCAGTTCTTCGCCTCTGCGCGGGGAAGCGCAAAACTGGTTTCTCGGGGAGTTGAGGGGTCGCTATGACATGATTTTGCAGTTTGTGGCGAGGAATCCAGGTTGCAAACATGCAGACCTTCTGAGCGCCATCTCAGAGATCTCGCCGCAAGAGGGTAAGCAGGCTGGAGGTTACCTGAAGCACTTGACGGAGAGGTATGGGATGATCGTGCGGAGGTTGCCGGTTTTTGCAAAGCCGCATGCCAGACTGGGTCGGTATTACATAGTGGACAATTTCTTGCGAAGTTGGATGGTGGCTTTGCAGCGACCTGTCTCGGCGATAAATTTTCGGCCGGCAGATCAACTAATCGAGCAAGCAGACCGATTATTGGCGGATGCGGAGGGGTTTGCTTTAGAGGAGTTGGCGGGCCGGATTTATGAGGAACGGAGCCGAAAGGGGCTGGGGAATTTTCCATTATCTCACCGAATTGATGGCTATTGGGATCGAGCGGGTGTGGAGCTTGATTTGGTGGCGATCAGCGAAAGCACGAAGCGTATTCGATTCGGGACTTGTAAGCGAAATTCTCGTAATTTATTATCAAGTCTGGACAGTTTATTCGCGGGATCAAAGACTTTCCTATTACACAATAAGCAGTTCGCGGACTGGCATATAGAATATTGTGGAATTGTACCGAGAATATCCAATGAAATTGCGAATAAATTGAAAGAGGCAAATGTAATTCCAGAATCTTTGGAGGATATGCTTGGAATATTTCCATCTGGATCTTAATCGGCTAAATCACAGTAAGTGTGAATTTTACGAGTATGGTGGAGAAAATTTTAGGTCTCTGGCTGGAGGAATCTATGCGCTGCCTTGGAGTCATTTGGTTTAAATAGAGATACAGAAATAATATGCTACACTCAATAATCACTGCAATTCAAAAGCCAACGGCTTCCGTGCTTGGTTTGGTGGAAAAACTCAGAGAGGTTGGAATTATACACCCTGAAACCTTTGATCAAGGTTTTAACAGGGATGCATCCCTTCGATAATTGACTTGCTTCTGCGAAAAATGCAAGTTTTATTCACGCCGTGAATAAAAACAATTCAAGATGGCTTGAGCCTTTATTGGCGAAGGCGCTTTCCGTTTTTCCTGTGGTGGTTGTGGCCGGGGCCAGGCAGGTGGGAAAGACGACGTTGGTGAGGGACTTGTGCCCGGGGCCGAAGCGGCGGTATTTCACGCTGGATTCGTTAGATGTTCTTTCGCAAGCGAAGGAAAGTCCAGATTCCCTGCTGGAGGATTTGCCGGTGACCTTGGATGAGGTGCAACGCGCGCCGGAGTTGTTGCTTGCAGTGAAAAGGGCAGTGGACCGAGGGAGGGTTGCGGGTGGAATTTTGCTCACGGGTTCGGCGAACTTTTCCTTGTTGCGTTCTGTGGCGGATTCCTTAGCGGGCAGGGCGGTGTATCTGGAGCTTTCTCCGTTTTGCAAAGGTGAGTGGGAGGGGAGTCGGAAAAGTCTCGATCTCATCGATGGGCTTTTCCGTGAAAAGCTGGATATCGATGCCTGGGAGGGGCCTCGTGTGGATTGGCGTCAAATGCTGTGTCGAGGGGGATTTCCCCCGGCATTGGAAATCGAGGATGATGCTGCGCGTGGTATGTGGTTTGGCGGGTATGTGCAAACCTATCTCGAGAGAGATTTGCGGCAGCTAAGCAATGTGGGCAACCTTGGGGATTTTCAAACGCTCATGCGCTTGGCAGCGGGGAGAACTGCTCGATTGCTTAATGAATCCGATCTGGCGAGGGATGCGGGGATTTCGCAACCGACATGCCATCGGCATATGCAATGGCTGGAGGTGGGGTGCCTGATTTCCCGCTTGGAGGCATTTCATGCGAATGCTTCGAGTGGAATGCGCAAAGCGAAAAAACTGATGTGGCAAGACTCTGGGTTGGCTACCTGGTTGGCGGGGATTCGCTGTGTGGATGATGTATCCAAGCGCCCGGACGAAGGTTTTTGGCTGGAGCAGGCGGTGTTTCAAACTCTGCAAGCCTGGCGTGCTATGGATTCCGCCTCGAGACGGATTACCCATTGGCGGGATGGCGGAAAGAGGGATGTGGATTTTATTCTGGAGACGCCAGAAGGTATTGTGGGGCTGGAAATCAAAACTTCGCAGACAGTGACGGCATCGGACTGCACTGGGCTTCGCGCATTGTCTGAGGCTGTGCCCCAGGGGAGACCATTTCTTCGGGGGGTCGTTTTGTATGGGGGGACAGATTTGAGAACTCTGGGTAGAGGAATCTATGCTCTTCCTTGGAGTCATCTGGTTTAGAGGGGCTAAATATCATATAAAATGCTATATTAAATAATCACTACAATTCAAAAACCAACTGCCTCGGTGCTGGGCTTGGTTGATAAACTCAATGAAGTCGGCGGCAAGTTGATTGTCGCAGGGGATAAGAAGAGACCGGCGAGCTATGAAGCGCCGAGTGGCGAGTGGCGAGTAACTGGTGGCGAGGAGAAGAGTCCGGTTTCACCCGCTACAAATAACCCGCTACCCGCTGCAGCGCCGAAGGTGCAAGTCTTCGTTCTGGGGATTCCGCCGATGGCGCGGTGGTGGGAGGGGGCTCCAGAGAAAAATTCTAAGATTCAGGAGATAAACAGCATGCTGGCGAAGGGGGCGCAGGGGAATGGGTATCGATTTATCGAGTTGGAGTCGGTGTTGGCGGATGAGAATGGGTTTTTGCGTGGGGATATGACAAGCGATGGGGTGCATCTGAGCGCGAAGGGTTATGTGGCGGTTTTGGAAAAAATGAAGAACGGGCCGCTGCGCGGTCGATAGCTGATAGCAGAGGACTGATCTCCAATCTCTGATGCTTGCAGGCGAAAATTTGAGTTGTGCGGTTTGAATTGGGGTGGTAATTTTTCTTCATGAGTGCAACGGATTTAATACTGACAGACCCGGATATTCTTGGTGGTAAACCGGTTTTCAAGGGCATGCGTGTGCCTGTGAAGACGCTTTTCGATTATCTAGAACGGGGCTACACATTGGATGAGTTTTTGGAGTGTTTTCCCTCTGTTTCGAAGGATTTGGCTGTGAAAGTGCTGGAGCGCTCCGAGGCGGCCTTGCTTGCTGCGTGAAGATTTTGCTGGATGAGTGTGTGCCTTGGCCTTTGAGCAGGCACTTGAGATTCCACCAATGCACAAATCCGCATAGGCTGGGATGGGATGGATTGAAAAATGGCGACTTGTTGGCTGAAGCCGAAACCAAGTTTGAAGCTACTGCGTGAAGAGTCCACCCATCTTTGCGCTGGCGAGTGAATGAATGTCTTGACTTTGCGAAGTCTTTTCGAAATATTTGAACCTGTGAATGTGGCCAGAATAAGAGAAAATACCCTGAGAGATTCGCGGTATCCAGTGCATGGGATTGCGGATAAACTAATACCTTATTTAAAGCTGCTTGTGGAGAGATTTGATCCGGATCAGGTAGTCTTGTTTGGTTCTTATGCTTATGGAAATCCTACCAAGGATAGCGATGTGGATTTGCTTGTTGTAAAGAAAACGGGAAAAAGCCCGCGTGAGGAGGCGAGTGCTATTCGCAAGGCGTTTCAACCCCTGCGGCGCTCGGTCGCCAACTTGGCTTTTGATATTATGGTTCGCGACCCAGAGGATTTGCAAGAGAGGATTGAAAAAGGTGGCGCATTTCATTCCGCGATTATTCGCAATGGCATACGGTTAGCATGAAAACCGATGAAAATAATCCTGAAGATTGGTATCGCTCGGCAAAAGTGCGCTTGGGCTCAGCGGATCGACTCTATCCACTGGAAGGAACCAGTGAGTCGGTGATCGAACTTTTGCAGGAATCTGCTGAGAGGTATCTGAAAGGGTATCTCATTTCCAAGGGATGGGCTTTATCCCGAATTCACGATCTGGGAGCACTAATTGCGGAAGCTCAAAAGTATGATGAACGCTTCGGTGAGTTAGCGGACTTTGCAGATGAGCTAACAGATCAATTTTGGGCTATGCATTATCCCGGAGGGGAATTTGACGAACAGAGCTTGGATTTTCATGAAGTGCGCAGTCGCTTGGATGGACTGCTCAAGCTGATAGAGCAACCGCTGTAGCTGGTGGCTGATGGCTAAGAACTGAAAGAAAAGTGGAAAGCCAGAAAGCGAAAGAAGACAAAAAATGAAAAACTGGATACTTGTTTAAATTGTTTGTTCCTGTAGTTTTGCTTTATAGTTGCGTTGGGTGAAATCAGAAATGTGGTTAAAAAAATACTGAAAATTCCAAATAAGAATTGCAATATTCATCCATAATTGATCGGCTCAAATATACGGTTTATAAGGTCCAAGAAAAAATTGAAAAAAAGAATAGACTATTCCGAATTTCGAAAATATTTCTTTAAGGCATGATTTCCCGTGATTTTTTAAAAAAATCTGTTTCTGAGGCTCTGGGCCGAAGCCGTGTGGTTGCATTACTTGGCCCGAGGCAGTCGGGCAAGACGACGCTGGCGAGGGAATTTGTGTTATCGGATTCGCCGAATTATTTTGATTGCGAACACCCTTTGTCGGCGGCGCGGCTGGATCAACCATGGACGGCTCTTGAGTCTTTGAGCGGGCTTGTGGTTTTGGATGAAATCCAGTTGCGGCCGGATCTGTTTCCGATACTGCGGGTGCTGAGTGATCGAGAGACTCCCCAAGCTCAGTTTCTCATCTTGGGATCGGCCTCTCCGGATTTGATCAAGGGCACAGCGCAAAGTTTGGCGGGGAGGATGGAGACGATCGAAGTAACACCGTTTTCTTTACCCGAAGTGCGTTCGATGCAGACGCATTGGGTGCGCGGGGGGTATCCGCTCTCGTATTTGGCTGCAAGTGATGAAAATTCGGTTGCGTGGAGAGAGGCGTTTGTGCAGAGGTTTCTTGAGAGGGATATTCCGCAACTTGGGATCACGATTTCATCGACTCACTTGCGGCGTTTTTGGTCTATGCTGGCGCATTACCATGGCCAAACTTGGAATGCGGCGGAAATCGGCGGATCGATTGGGGTCTCTGGGCACACGATGCGGCATTATTTGGATATCCTATGCGAGACATTCATGGTGAGGCAACTGCCATCATGGTATGAAAATGTGGCAAAGCGGCAGGTCAAGGCCCCAAAGATTTTTTTCCGGGACTCCGGAATTTTTCACACGCTGCTTGGTATTTCGAATTACGATGCATTGAGCAAGCACCCTAAAATGGGTGCATCTTGGGAGGGATATGCGGTGGAAGAGGTTCTCAGGAAATTGAAGCCAAGGGAGACTTATTCTTGGGGAGTCCACAATGGGCCTTCTCTCGACTTGCTATGCTTCAAGGAGGGGCGCAGGCTGGGATTTGAAGTCAAGTATCAGGATGCTCCACGACTGACTCGGTCCATGGTGGCAGCGTTGGAAATTTTAAAACTCGACGAATTTAAGGTAATCTATCCTGGAAAGTTGAGATATGTTTTGAATGAAAAAATAGAGGTTGTGCCTCTTGAACAATGGCTTTTGGATTCGTGACAAGTCTGCCTTCGCTCAGGCGCGACTTACGGCTTGACTTGCGGTAAATGGTAGCGTGTCCGACCGAATTCCAACATTCAAAATTCACCATCTCTTTTCGTTGCAAAGCGCGGATGGTGCTGCTTGACATCCATGGCATAGTGAATATTTATTAATGCCGTGAATAAAAACAATTCAAGATGGCTGGAGCCTCTATTTTCGAAGGCGCTATCGGTCTTTCCTGTGGTGGTTGTGGCCCGGACTGAGCAGGTGGGAAAGACGACGCTGGTGAGGGATTTGTGCAAGGTGCCGAAGAGGCGGTATTTCACCCTGGATTCGTTGGATGTGCTTACGTAGTCGGGCAGTCGGGTGCTAACAGGTGGCGGAGAAATAGCAAAATCATGTATGGCAAAACCATTTTGGGGAAATCCGCCTATGCGTTATGCGATTCCGGCGTTACTCGCGGTAGCAATTTGCGGGTAAATTCTTACTCGCCTATCGTGCATTATAGACAGGTGCTGTCTAAAACGCTTGAATAACTGCAAAAAATGCATCATTCTATTGTTAAAATAATTAAACAGTTTTCTGGAGCGATGATTCTTGGGCCACGCGATGGGACAGATGCGGCGGAGTATTTCGGTAAGAATTAAAAATGATTGAAGAATCAATAGGATTTCCGGCGGGTTTTTATGTGGGGTTTGATGTTGCTGGCATTGGCTTTTGCCTACGCTTGGAGCAAGAGGGAAGCAGGTTTGGGTATTCCGATGGCAGCTGTTTTGGCGACTGTCAGTGTATGGTATTTTGGAGATGCTCTTTATAATGATTACGATTCCTATATTCGGGAGATTGCTCTTCAGCATTTGGAATCGGCTTGGTGGCAGGTGGCGCTCTTTATTGGGGCGTTTCTGGTGTTTGTGCCGATGCTTCATCGCACGGTAAATCGAAAATTATTGTTTCAAAAAAGCGAGTTTTGGGCGCTCATGCAACGCGGTGGTATTGATAACTTGGAATTTCAGCGCCGTTTGGACATTGCGACGGGTCTTATTTTTGGTGTTTGGAGTTTGTTGATGTTGATCGCTTTGATCCGAACAAATTTTGATGTATTGGGATTGTTTGCGCCTTACATTTCCGGCAAGGCGAATCCTTGGGGCAGAGGTAGAGTGGGGTCGGGGTTTGACGCGCTGATTTCTTTTGCAAACTATCTTCAGATCATGCTCGCGGCGTCTTTTGGCATCGTGGCGGCTGTGGCCAAAAATCCACGCACTCGCTGGATTGGAATCATCGTGACGGCTCTCTCGTTGCCATGGTTTCTTTTGGATCGCACGCGTAATACGATGCTTGCCGTTGCATTACCGGGTCTCATTGCTTGGGTTTTTGTTCGTTTTCGCGGTGGCATCTTTCTTAAAATAGCCATTTTGGCGGCTGCGTTTTTGGTCACAGAAGGCTGGATGAAATTCGTGATCGAGACGCGAAGTGGTGGAAATATTGCGATGGCCTTCCAGCAGCTTGGCATTGGCGGCGTTGTAGAAAAAGTCGACTCGATCGATACCAAGCATCTAGGTCTCAATATGTTTGAGGAGTTAGCCTGGGTGAATTCCTTTATCGACAAGGGCACCTATGTGATTAATAATGGGGCAAGGTATTTTGCAGAGTTGGTGAATCCGATTCCACGCGCGCTCTGGCCGGGTAAACCGATGATCGGTATCGACTACGCAATCGCCCGAGGGCAGTTGTATGGAGACGCGGGAGATGCGCAAGGTGGGGTGGGAGCGACGATCTCAACCGGCATGATTGGGCAAGGCGTGGTGAACTTTGGTGGTTTTTTTGGAGTGCTTGCTGCCGCGCTGCTTATGGCCTACTGGGTGGTTATTCTTGCCCGACAAGACCTGCTGGGGGTGAAAATGGGCCGTATGCTTTTGTTTTTCATTGGATGTGTTTTGACTTTCAACCTAGGAAGGGATATCACGCTCATCACTTTGTATCCGTTTTTGTTTGGGTATTTCATGCTTGCATTTTGGGCGAAAACTCATGGGGAGAAGTAGGCGGCGAAGCCGGTCGAAAACTGACGGCGGAAAAGCAAGTCGAGAGACCGGCGTCGAGAGGCGAGGGGCATAGATTTGTTAAGATTTTTCCTTGCGTTCACAGAAATATACTATTCTATAACATAAATGGGTGAGAATAGTCAGAAAAAATATATTCCGAGGCGCTGGGACAAGGGGATTTCGGATTTTTTGCGGGATTCTTCGCTGAACAAGAATGTTTTATTGGTGGAGGGGGCGAGGCAAGTCGGAAAGTCTTCGTTGGTGTCCAATGCATTGCTGAATCTGGAATGCAAGTCTTATGCGTTGAATCTTGAACGGGACGCGAGGCTTTGCTCTTTACTGGATGAGTGTCGGGATTTCAAGGATTTCGAGGGCGTGTTAAGGGATCGCTTGGGGTTTGATCCCACGAAAGGGGAGGTGCTTTTTATCGATGAGGCCCAGGAGAGTCGTCGCTTGGGTGGGTTTGTGCGGTTCATGAAAGAGGACTGGCCGCTGGCTTCGGTGATCTTATCGGGATCGACGCTGGCGCGGTTGTTTCGGGAGGATCAGAGATATCCAGTGGGGAGGGTGACTCGGATCGTTGTGGGTCCGTTTTGTTTTTCTGAATTCTTGGAGGCTGTGGGTGAGGCTCATTTGGCTGATGTGATTCGGTCGGCGGTGCCAGAGATTTCGCCGCAGAGGCACATGCGGCTTTTGGAGTTGTATGATGAGTTCCTTAAAACGGGCGGTCTTCCCGCAGTGGTGTTGTCTTTCGCCTCGTGTAGTGATTGCGCTGAAATGCTTGGGCAAATTCTTGCCGATTACGAGCGGGATTTTATTCGCATTTTCGGGGAGGGGGATGCAACACTGGTGAAGGGGTGCTTGCGAAGTGTGGCGAATTTTGTCGGAGGTGCATCGAAGAACACCTCGGTCTGGCCAAATGCGACAACTCGAATGAATGCAAAGATAGCTGAGGTTTTTTTGCGCCTGGAGGATTGGCATTTGA
Source organism: Terrimicrobiaceae bacterium (assembly GCA_044345595.1). Taxonomy (GTDB): domain Bacteria; phylum Verrucomicrobiota; class Verrucomicrobiia; order Chthoniobacterales; family Terrimicrobiaceae; genus UBA967. The sequence goes on along the minus strand of JBIJAV010000002.1, from coordinate 195,565 downwards.
TCATGCGTTCGGATCAGCGGGGGGTGGGGATGGAGGCTTCGCATAATTATTTGCCCAAGCGTTATTTGTTTGATACTGGACTCTTGCGCTCGTTGAGGGAATCTGCCATTCCGCCAATTCATTTGCTGGAAACGGTGGATGCGCTGGTTCGTAAGTCGTTGGGCGGGGTGATTGAAAATCAAGCCGCAGTAGATTTTGCAGGCCAAGGGCTGCAGCTTGCCGGTTGGAAAAAAACACCCTCGGGCGGGGAAATTGATTTTATAGTGAAAATCGGAGTTGGAACCATTCCAGTGGAATGCAAAGCGGCCTTGAAGTGCGATAGGCGTCACTGGCAGGGTGTATTGGAATACATGGCCCAATACGAGCAAAGTGTAGGAGTCGTTGTGAGTTTGGCGCCTTTTGGAGAAACTTGTTTAGCGAATGGGACGAGGATAATAAACTTGCCGACTTATTTCTTGGAGCAATTTGCAAAACTGGCGAAGGTTGAAAAAAGCGGTGTGCACGCCGATCAAAAATGAATTGGATGATTCTGCGGCCGCTTTCCTAATGGTGACACAGGGGCGCTCTTGGTGCGTCAGTATTTGAAAGGGGAAACAACGGGCCGTCTCCTGCTGTATATGGTGGGCATGGTCCTGGCCTTCAACCTCGGCCGCGACACCACCTTGATAACTCTGTATCCGTTTCTCTTTGGATTCATCATGCTTGTAGATTTCTCCATAGCGAGAGGGGGACTTTGTAACTGGTGGCGGGGAGTTGTTGAAGAAATTAAGGTTTGCGTGAGAAGTGATTTGTGCGTGTGTAGCAATTCTTTTCTGGTTCGCTGATATACTTTTAATATGCTTTTAGCTATTCATTTTGCGCGGCTTGGGCCGTATCATCTGGCGCGGTTGCGTTCCGCTTGTGAGGTTTTGGCGCCATTGGGGTGGGGGGGGGTGGCGTTGGAGATTGCGGGAGCAGATGCGACTTATGAATGGGAGCAGGAGTCCGGTGGCGGGGAACAATGGGAGCGGGTAACTGTTTTTCCTAATGGGATTTTTGAGAGGATTCCGGCAAGCGAGATGAAGAGGGGGATCGTGAGGAAACTGGATCGTATAAGACCGGACGCTTTGGCGATTGCGGGGTGGGGGACTGTGGATGCGCGCGCTTGCTTGGATTGGTGTAAGAGGAATGACGCGAAGGCGATTGTGATGAGCGAGACGCGGGCTGCGGATGGGCGGCGTGTGTGGTGGAAGGAGTGGGTGAAGTCGCGGATCGTTCGGAGGTTTGATGCGGCGCTCTGCGGCGGGGAGTCGCACAAACGGTATCTTGTGCGGCTTGGGATGCCGGAGAAGCGGATCGCTTGCGGGTATAATGTGGTGGACAATCAATTTTTTGGAAAAATTCGAAATGGGGAATGCTGGGAGCAGGGGGATTTAACCACAGAGGACACAACCGAGCGCCTGGGCGGGCGTGAGATGGAGCAACCGGAGTTTGGCCCTAAGGGCGAGGAAGTGGGCACGACCGAGTCAAAGAGCACAGAGTTAGAAGCAGGGGCATGCTTGTCAGGCCAAGCTGGCGATGCGTTTTCAAATCCCTCCGCAAGCGAGCTTGCGCGGGATTCTGAAAACACATCGCACACTCGCTTTGCGGATGGTTCTGCTCCTTCACACGCCACCAGACGCTCGCTACCCGCTACTGCGCCGGAGGCGCTTGCCAGCCCTTATTTTTTGGCTTCGAATCGGTTTGTAGAGCGGAAAAATCTCGGCCGCTTGCTGGAGGGGTATAAGATTTTTCAGGATTCAGTTTTCAGACTTCAGGGTGCAGAAAAAACGGGCGTGTGGCCGTTGGTTTTGCTCGGGGATGGGGAATTGCGTGGGGACCTTGAGGCGAGGTGTGCGGAGCTCGGGTTGAAAATCGCCATGGGATTCTCTCACGAAGGCGCGGGGAGCACGGAGGGCCAAAACTTAAAACTTAATTCTTACAAACTTAAAACTCCCGCCGTAGGCGGGTGCGTTGTTTTTGCGGGATTTCGACAGATCGGGGAGCTGCGGGCGTTTTATTCTGGGGCGGGTGCGTTTGTGCATCCAGCGTTGGAGGAGCCTTGGGGGCTTGTCATCAATGAAGCGATGGCGAGTGGCTTGCCGGTGTTGTCGAGCCGGAATGTGGGGGCTGCGGAGGAGTTGGTGGTGGATGGGGAGACCGGGTTTTTATTTGATCCGGGAGATGTGAACTCCATTGCGGAATCTCTTTTTAAGATGTTTTCGATGTCTGAAGCTGAGCGGCACAAAATGGGAATGGAAGCTCGTGAAATGCTGGAGCGCAAGGTGCCAAGCAGGGCTTTTGGCGAAGGGTTGGCAAAGGTGCTTGGGACATGAAGACGCTGTGCGTATTGGAGTCGGTATCCCGTGCTGATGGGGGGATTTTTGAGGCTGAGCGGGCTTTGCAATGTGCTCTTGCTGAGGGAGAGGGGGTGGATGTGCGCGTGGTCGGCGTGAGGGATGAGTTCACGGACGCGGATCTGGCAAAGTGGGGGGCTTTGCGACCAAGAGTCGCGGCACTGCGGGGCCCAGCGGGCTTCGGGTATGCGCCGGGATTGGCTGGCTTGCTTGACAAGGATGTGGATCTGGCCTATGCGGCGACTCTTTGGAAATATCCGTCGTGGGCAGTTTTGAATTGGCAGAAAAAAACACGCAAACCTGTCGTAGTGGCTCCGCATGGTTCGCTGGATGCCTGGGCATTGAACAATTCGCGGTGGAAAAAGCGGGTCGCGGCTTGGCTTTTCAAAGACGAGCAGTTGCGGCGGGCGACATGCTTTCGAGCGCTTTGCGCAGCGGAGGCAGATGCAATTCGGGCTTATGGGTTGAAGCAACGGATCGAAGTTGTGCCGAATGGGGTGGGGTTGCCGGAGGAATTAACCACGGAGGACACGGAGAGCACGGAGGGGAGAAGGAGGCTTTTGTTTTTGGGGCGGATTCATCCGAAGAAGGGCTTAGTTGGTGCGTTGCGAGCTTGGGCGGACGTTCAGAATTCAAAATCCAAAATTCATAATTCGAAACAGTGGCAATTGGTGATCGCGGGGTGGGATCAAGGGGGGCATGAGGGGGAGTTGAAGGCGCTTTGCGGGGAGCTGGGGTTGACAGTTGTGCAGAGATCGAAACATGTTCCATGTTCCGCTACAGCGCAGGTGGCGGAGGGAGCGGGTGTGGTTTTCTATGGTCCGGCGTTCGGGGTTGAGAAGGAGCAATTGCTCCGGGGTGCGGATGCATTTGTTCTTCCGAGCTTGAGCGAGGGGTTGCCGATGTCGGTGCTGGAGGCTTGGGCTTATGGACTGCCGGTGGTGATGACGCCAGAGTGTAATTTGCCGGAGGGATTTGCTTCTGGTGCGGCGCTGGAAATTCGGAGCGGGGAGGGGAGTTTTCAGGAGGGGATGCGGATCTTGATTGAAATGACGGATCAAGAGCGTTCGGCGATGGGGATGAGGGGACGGAGGCTGGTGGAGGAGAGATTCACTTGGCCGAAGGTGGCGGCGCAGATGAAGTCTCTCTATGAAGAGTTGCTACGGTAAGGGAGGGGACAGATTTTTGAGAATCCGCGCCAGGCGAGAACCGGCGCGGTTTTTTTGTGCCTTTTTTTGTGGATTTCAAGTTTCGAGTCGCAGGCTAATGTTTTGAGATGATTTTATCTGAAAGACGCATCGGGGTGACGCTGGGGGATCCGGCTGGGGTCGGTCCGGAGGTCGTGGCTGCGGCTTTGGATTCGCTGGAGCTTCCCGAGGGAATTTCGGTGGATGTGATTGGGACGGTGGCGGGCCACACGGCAGGCCAAGCAACGGAGGCTTCGGCTCGTGCGGCTTTGGAGGCTATGGAGGAGTCGGCGCGGCGTTTGTTGGTTGGCGAGATTCAGGCTGTGGTGACGGGGCCGGTCTGCAAGCATGCTTTGCATCGCGTGGGCTTTGAATTTCCTGGGCAGACCGAGTTTTTTGCGGCGCGGGCAGGAGTGGAAAATTTTGCGATGTGCCTGACTGGCGGGGCGCTGACTGTGGCTCTTGTGACGGCGCATGTGCCGCTGGCGCGAGTCGCTTCGTTGCTGACTGTGGAAGAAATCGTGAGGGTCGGTGGCTTGCTGCAGGATTTTTTGATTCTGAAAGGCAAAAAAAATTCACGCATTGCTGTGGCTGGGTTAAACCCTCATGCGGGCGAGCAGGGCGACATGGGGAGGGAGGAAATCGCTATCATCGCGCCTGCGGTGGCTTGTTTAAGCCAGATGGGGAACTTTGTCGGGCCGCTGCCGCCGGATACGCTTTTTCACAGGGCTGTGGAGGGTGACTTCGACGGGGTCCTCTGCATGTATCACGATCAGGGGTTGATCCCGCTCAAGCTGCACGCGTTTCACGAAGGCGTGAATGTGACGCTTGGTTTGCCTTTTATTCGAACAAGCCCTGACCACGGCACGGCATTTGATATTGCGGGTCGTGGGGTTGCGAGGCCTGACAGCATGAGGCAGGCGATTCGACTCGCGGTGGAGTTGGTGTCTAAGGTTTAGGCAACAGGCCGGATGAGGCGCAGGATGTCATCTGCGAAATCCATGCGGTCTTCGGGAACGGCGCGGTCGATGTAGAGGATGCCTTGGGTGTGGTCGAGTTCGTGCTGGACGGCGCGGGCGAGAAGGCCGTCGGCTTCAAATTCGATTGGGGATCCATCAATGCCGAGGGCTTTGACTCGAACCGAGAGTTGGCGTGAGACATTGGCCGAGAGTTCCGGGAAACTCAGGCAGCCTTCGCTCTCGGTGTGGATTCTACCAAAGGTCTCCACCTCGGCGTTGAGGAGCACCATGGGCATGAGGGATTCGAAATCGGCGCGCTTGCCTCGGATGCGCATGGCACTGGGGCGCTTTTTGATTTGGGGCACATCGAGGACGAACATTTGCAAGGGCATGCCGACTTGCTGTGCGGCGAGTCCCAAGCCCTCGGCTTCACGCATGGTCTCGATCATGTCCACAGCGAGTTGGCGGATGGAGTCGTCAATCTGGTCGACACGGGCTCCAGGTGTGCGGAGGGCGGGGTGGTCAAAAGTGGTGATTTCGAGGATCATTTTGCGGAGTCTGGTTGTGTAAAGGCCGGCACATCGCGGAGCCCAGCGGCTTTGAGGGAGTCGAGGATTTTTACCACGGTGCCGAAAGGTGCCTCCCGGTCGGCTTGCATTGCGATGCCGCGACTTGGTTGGGTTTCGCGGATATTTTGCAAGGCGGCAGTGAGGTTTTCGAGGGTGATGGGTTTTTCATCCAGCGTGATTTCCTTTTCAGACTTAACGCGGAGCACGGCGGGTTCCTTCTGCGCGGCGGCAGCGGTTTCGGCAGATTTCGAATCGGGCAGGTTGATCTGCAGCTGGGGCTGGGGCTTTCGGAAGTTTGTGGTGACGATGAAAAAAATCAGCAGGATTGCCAAAATATCGATCAGCGAAACGATATTGATGAACGGGCTGCGGCGTTTTCGGGTGTAGAACTGCATTTCGCTCAGGCGGCTATTGAGGTTGGTAGAGCTTGGCGAGCAGGCTGGCGGCGATGGATTCCATCTCGACGGCCAGCATTTCGATTCGGCGCTGAAAATAGCTGTGCGCAATCAAACTTGGCACAGCGACGCCGAGTCCCGCGATGGTTGTATTCAGCGCTTCGGAAATGCCTCGCGCCACCAGCACGGGATCGCCGGTGTTTCCAAGTGTGGCGAAAATGCCCACGAGGCCCGAAAGTGTTCCCAGGAGACCGAGAAGCGGACCAGTGCCGGTGGCGATTTCGAGAATGACGAGGCCTTTTTCCATGCGGGCGATTTCGTGCCTCGCGCAGGTCTGGACGGCTTCGAGATTCTCGGATTTCGACCAGTTGAGATGCGAGATGAGTGTCGAGAGAATGAGCGAGATGGCCGAGGGATGCCGCTCCATTTCCTCCTGCAGGGACTGGAGGGTGTGTCCGGGGCGGAGGTCTTCCACCGCTTCAGCAATCGATCTTGGAATAATGGCACTCTCGCGGAGTCTCCACGCGCGTAGGAAAATCGCGGTGAGGGTTACTATCGAAAGTAAAACCAGCAGCACCATGAAGGGGCCGCCTTGTTCGAAAAAATCGGCAATCGCCGAAAGCGTCGTTTGAGATGTCATCAGTGGCCGAGGATCGTAAACGAGAAGTCGATTTCCAGGCGACCGTTTTCGATCAGCTTGGCGACTTCGGGCGGCATGGGAGGGACTTCCGCCTGCACCACCGAGGCCAGACTCACGGAGGCGAAGCTCTCGTTCGAGGAATTTGAGAGCACGAGCGGGGATTTGATTTTGCCCTCAGGCGTAACGGTGAAGCGGATATCCACCGTTCCGATGTTCAGCAGGCCCATCTGCGAATTCACATAATAATACCACCGCGATCCGATGGCGTCGGAGATTTGTTTTTTGTAGCGTCCCAGAGGCGTTGCATTGGCTTCCAGAGACGCTTTCCCGCGATTCGAGACATTGCCGCGCAGGCGTGTGACGCGGGTTTCCGGTTGGAAGCCCGAATCCGCGTTCTTGCTCGGGCGAGTTGCTGTCTTGGCCTTTTGGGTTGGTGTCGGCTGGGGAGTGGGCTTGGGAGCTTCGATGAGTGCCAGATTGGTTTCCACTCGAGGGGTGGGGGCAGGCTCCGCCTCGGGCTGCGACTGCTCAGCGGCTTGGGTGGCGGGTGCCGCCTGGGTTTGCTTCTGGCCCGCAGCGTAGCGTTGGTCTCGAAGATCGAGTCCCTGTTCCTCGCGGCCTTCGAGGGAGGGCATCATCTCCTGCCCGGTGGGCGGGGCTTCGCTGGCAGCGATCGAGTCGTTGTCCGATTCAAAAGCCGCGTCCTTGTTGGGTTTTTTCTCGAGATTCTCCTGAGGCGGCGTGCTGACGAATCGCGGCGCGGTCTTTGGCGCGGGCGGCATGGGTAGAATGGTCAGTTGCGGTGGTTCCTCGACTTCAGCAACCATTTCCTTGGAGATGCGAGCGCCGTTCAAAACAACAAAAGCCACCGCCAGCAGAAAAAAAAGATGAACCAGCAGCGAGGCCAGAAGAGCCGCAGCTGTCTCCCAGCGCGACAGGTTTCTTCTCGTGCCCACGGAATTCATCGAGGCAGATTAGCCTTCGTTTTCCGTCTCGGCAATTCCATGTCTTGACCGCGCAAGAAAGCGCGTGACATCATGACGGCTCAGTAAAAAACCTACCTCTACCGTGGACATCAAAGAAATTCGCACACTCATCGACCTCATGAAGAAAAACGGCGTCGCCGTTTTCAAAATGGAGCGGGAAGGCTTCAAAATCACGCTCAAGACGGCCGGAGCCGTCGGCCCTGCCCAGTATGTGACCAGCCAGCCGGTCTTTTCGGTCAGCGAACCGGCAGCACTCCCTGCCATCACCTCCGAAGCTCCTGCCGCGCCATCAGCTCCTGCTGCGGCCACGGGTGGCATCGAAATCAAATCGCCGATGGTTGGCACTTTTTACACCGCGCCTTCACCTGAATCCCCGGCGTTCCTTACGGTTGGCCAGCAGGTCACTCCAGACACAGTGGTTTGCATCATCGAAGCCATGAAGGTCATGAACGAGGTCAAAGCCGAGGTCTCGGGAGTTGTTACCGAAATTTGTGCTGAAAATGGCAAGCCCGTTCAATTCGGTCAGCCACTCTTCCGTCTCAAGTAATCCCCCGGCCATCCCGCCATGTTTAAAAAAATCCTGATCGCCAATCGCGGCGAAATAGCCCTTCGTATCATTCGCGCCTGCAAGGAACTGGGCGTGCAGTCTGTGGCCATTTATTCCGAGCCCGACATCGACAGCCTCCATGTGCAGCTTGCTGACGAGGCCATTTGCATTGGGCCTGCCGTGAGTTCCGAGAGCTATCTTAAGATCGACCGCATCATCAGCGCGGCCGAGATCTGCGATGCGGATGCGATTCACCCGGGTTATGGATTTTTGGCGGAGAACGCGCATTTCGCCGAGGTTTGCGCCAGCTGCAATATCAAGTTTATCGGTCCTACGCCGCAGGCGATCCGCCTCATGGGTGACAAAAATTCCGCCCGCGATTGCGCCCGCAAGGCTGGCGTTCCGATTTCGCCCGGCAGCGATGGCACGATCGATAGCGAGGCCGAGGCGCTGCGCATTGCCCGCAAAATTGGGTTTCCAGTGATGATCAAAGCCGTCGCCGGCGGTGGCGGTCGCGGCATGCGTATTGCCAGTAACGAAGGCAGCTTGGTGCAAGGATACCATGCCGCCCGTATGGAGGCCGAGAAGGCCTTCGGAAACGGTGCGGTTTATATCGAGAAATTTATCGTTAACCCGCATCACATTGAATTCCAAGTTTTTGGTGACGATCATGGTCGTGTCGTGCATCTCGGTGAGCGCGATTGCTCACTCCAGCGCCGCAACCAAAAGATCGTCGAGGAGTGTCCCTCGCCGCTGATGTCGCCCGAGCTTCGCAAAAAAATGGGCGATGCATCGATCAACCTCTGCCAGAGCGTCGGCTATACGAATGCTGGCACCATTGAGTATCTCGTGGACGATGATGGGAATTTCTACTTCATGGAAATGAATACCCGCATCCAGGTCGAGCATCCGATCACCGAGGAGGTTTATGGATGCGACCTCGTGAAGCAGCAAATCCAAGTGGCCGCAGGCGAGCACCTCAGCAGCTATGTCGTGGAGGCCCAGCCTCGCGGGCATGCCATCGAGTGCCGTATTAACGCGGAGGATCCCGAGAAAAATTTCCAACCCTGCCCCGGCAATATCGGTCTTTACTACGCACCCGGTGGGCGCGGCATCCGCATCGACTCCCACGCCTACGCCGGCTACCCGATTCCGTCGAACTACGACTCAATGATCGCCAAGGTCATTGCCACCGCCTCCAGCCGCAGCGCTTGTATCAAGCGTATGTCGAGGGCCCTCAACGAATACATGATCACTGGAATCAAGACCACGATTCCCTTCCAGCAAGCAATCATGCACAACGAGTCCTTCCGCCAAGGCAAATACCACACCGGCTTCGTCGAGCAGCTTCTGCGTGACGGCGTGCCGATGATGCGCTGAGCGGAGGTTTTTACTCGGTTCTCTGAAGTTCGCCACAGTGGGCGGCAAATCCCGCTCCAAAGGCGGTGAGCCAGAGGTTTTGGCTCCCGGGGTTGTTCGTGAGCGAATGCTCCAGTGCGGCAAGAACACTTGGGCTGCTGATGTTGCCGTATTGGCGAAGAACCTCCCGCGTGGCGCAGAGTTGGTGCGAGGGAATCGCGCACTCGATGGCTTCTATCACATCGCGTCCACCCGTGTGGGCGATGAGCTGATCCGGCGGGCCCGACCGCATTTCGAAAAGCTCGGCGACCGCTTCAGCCGCAAGTGAGGGCACAGCGCGGTGGAGTTGGTTTTTGAGGCGGCCACCAGCATTGACGAAGCGGATTTTCTCCCGGTGCTCGGGTTTGTGGATGGTGCGGAAATTCTGGAAACGCAATTGCCCACCCTGGTTTTCGCCTCTCCAGATGGCAGCGGCGGCTCCATCGCCAAAGAGGCAGAGGCTGATGAGCACGCCGGGCTCGTCATTTAGGTAAAAAGCGGCTGAGGAAATTTCCACCGCTATTGTGGCCACGGTCGCTTGCGGATTCGCTGCGAGCAGGCCTCGCGCGGTTTCGAGAAGAGGCAGGGCGGCACCGCACCCGAGGCCAAGCAGGTCCTGCAGAAAGGCATTCGGGCGGAGTCCGAGCATTTCTGAAATGAAACTGCTCAAGCCCGGGCAAAGATAGCCCGTGCAGGTGCAGACCAACAGTGCATCGATGCCGGAGGGCTTCAGCGAGGCAAGATCGCAGGCTTTGAGAAGCGCCTCCGAGGCGAGTCGGGGAGCGTGGTGTTCAAAGTGCCGATGCAATTCCCCGGCATCGAAGGCAAAGGTCTTCCGCAAATCCGCCTCGCAAAAACGGCGCGTTTCGATACCCGAATTTCCCGTCAGAACTTTATGGAGAAGTTCTCTCGAGCGCCCGCGCAAGCCATCCATCGCGCCCGAGTTCTCCAGGGTTTCAAAGCACTGCGCTTGAGTGAAGGTATGCGGCGGAAAGGCGGTGGCGAGGGATTGCAGATACATCAGCGGACAAGGTGGAGGAGGGTTTGAAAGGGCATCATTTTTCTGCGGGCGAGGCTGCAGGTGATCCTCAATGCGGCCCGATTCATGAGGCAGTGGTGCAGGATGCCCGCCGCCGCCAGGCGTCGCCTGAAACGGGAGGCCTGACCGGCTGTGGATGCCGATGCCGCTTCTGACCATGATTTGCGGCCTGCGGCGTAGTCCATCGCCGGTTGTAGCGCGCACTCGGCAGACTCGAATGCCATGCTCATTCCGTTTCCTGTGAAAGGCGGGATCATGCTCGCCGCATCGCCGAGGCTGAACTCTGGCGCCGCCTGCTGTCCCATCTGAAATCCCGCAACTCCGCAGACGCTCGATTCGTCAAAATCCGCAGCTTCCAAGCGGTCTGCGAGCGCATGGAGTGAAGACTCCCGAAGCATGGTGAGGAGCAGGGCGCTTCCCTTGGCTCCGCGAGTGCTCCGGGTCTTGAAGAGCCCGCAAATGTTCACTTTATCGTCTTCGATTTTTGCCAAACCCACATACCCGCCCGGCGAGGTGAACATCTCCAGATCATGCGTGAGCGGCAGGTTGCGCGCATGGCATTTCAAACCCAGCCATGCGGACGGTCTTCTTGGCCGTCCCGCTGCCCAGATGACGCCAGGTGCCGATGCGATGCGCGAGTTCGTGACGAGTGAGCCACCGAGAGAGACGAATTTTCTCTGTAGGCGCTCGTCGAGTTGCCATCGCGAAATTCCACGGCCCGGGACCTGCATTTCGGCAAGCCGCCCTGCGGAATCGCTCCAAGAGGCGGTCTCCAGGCTTGTCGCATCGCTGAGGCACTCTGCCACATCCAGCGTGGCGAGGGTTTCGTCGCTCACGCCGCTGATGAATTCGCCACATACCCGGTGCCTCGGATACGCCGACGCCTCGTGCAAGGTCACCGCGATACCACGGGATTGCAGGGCGATGCCCAGTGACAGCCCGGCAAGTCCGCCACCCGCTATGGTGATTGGGTTTTTCAACGGCGCGAGGCTACCAGTCTCTGCGCTTCGCGCCAGTGGGATGATTCCCTGAGGTCGCTTTTTTAAGGGACAGGCAAGTCGGCGAGGCGGTTCTTCGCTCCCTCAAGCGGACCCGCCGCTCATTCTGGCAAGGCGGAAGCCCACGACCTCGATGCGGCTTTCGGGCTTGCGACTGATGCGGAGTTTTTCCAGGCCGGGATGGAATGTTTGATTCCAGCAGCCGCCACGGATTCGATGGCAAAGAGCATAGTCCTCCTCGGCGAGATCCCAACACCACTCCCACAGATTCGGTGGAGTCTCGTAATTTTCCAATAAATCCACAGTCGCGGCAGTGGCATCAACCGGCAACTCTGCGGCAAGCCCGTTCTGCAGGTGGGCAGAGCCATTTAACTTCTTCCTCCCAGCCAATGGCTCCTCGATCCAGCACATGCCGCTTCGTGCAGCCCATTCCCACTCGGCCTCGGTGGGGAGCCTGTATCCATTGGCTTGCATGTCCCAGCTCAATTCAGGCCAGTGATCTTTCTTGAGATCTTCAGAGCGGTAGGTCTGGCCGCGTAACTTGTAACAAGGCGAAAGATTCAGCGACTCACTCTTGGCGTTGCACCACCGCAGCGCCTCATACCAACTCACCATCACAACGGGACTGTGACATCCCTCGGCCTCGCCGTTTTCGAGTTCATACCCGTTGGCCAGAGCCCAATTTTTGACCATTTGCCACTCCTCCAACATGACGGGAAATTTGCCGATCCGAAAACTGGCCACATTCTCGCCTGCCAAAAGCGAGTCATGCGGGAGCGTGCCACCGACGATGTCCAACAAGTAGGTTCCTCCAGGCGAATCTTCGGCGGGAACATGAAGAAAAGCCGACAGCAATCGCTTTCGATCGCCCAATTTCTCAACACCCATGTCGATCAGGCATTGATCACACAATTTATCGAGGCAGGAATCCGTGATTTTGTGCTTCCTGAAAAGCGGCAAAAGATTTTCCAGATTTTCCTTCTTCAGGATGACTTTCAAATTTTGGATCATAATCGAAGAACCAATCTTTCGCCTGCGATTCCCTGAGTGTCCATTGGGGCAAAATCCCCACACCGGCGGTGATGCTGGCGCGATGAACCACTGGAAGGGGAGGTTGATTTGAGGTGCCAAACTCATTAAACTCAGCCCATGTCTGACCGCGATATTCAACAACTCGAAAACGAGTTCCCGTCTCTCTCAGGTCGGGCCTTTGCCGCCGCGCGCCAGAGCGTCCTCGCCTCCGGACAAAGTGTGTTACAGACAGAAGGGGCTTTTGTGGTTCGGGTCTACCCGGATGGCCGGAAGGAAGTGGTGAAGCAGATCGAACCATCCACAGCCGTGATACCTGGCACAATCTACACGATCAAGTGAGTCGGGAGACCCCAGATTGCGAATGTTTGCCGGACCAAACGGGTCGGGGAAGAGCGTGCTGAAGTCCTACCTGCCGAAGTCTCTTCTGGGAGTGTATCTGAACCCCGATGAAATCGAGGCCGGCATTAAAAAGGAGGGCTCTGTGGATCTGCAGAGTGTCGGTATTCAAGCATCGGAGCAGGAGGTGCTGCATGCGTTCAAAGGATCAAAATTTCTGCAGGGCGAAGGGTTTTCCAAGGCAGCCGAAAGCTTGAGTTTTGCGGAAGGCCGACTCTGTTTCCCTTCCGGGGTTGTAAACTCTTACTTCGCGAGTGTGCTGACGGACTTTGTTCGCCGGAAACTTCTTCAAGAAGGGCAGACTTTTACCCTTGAAACCGTCATGTCGCATCCCGGCAAAGTCGCGTTTCTCCAACAGGCACAGCAGACGGGATTCCGCACCTACTTATACTATGCGGCCACGGACGACCCAACGATCAATGTATCTCGCGTGGCGAACCGTGTGGCAATGAACGGACATGATGTTCCTTCTGAAAAGATCACTGCGCGCTATGACAAATCGCTTGAGCTGCTCATTGAGGCAATCAGGCACACGAACAGGGCTTATATCTTCGACAACTCCACCAACAATGCGGAAGGCGCTCACACCTGGTTGGCTGAAATCACCGATGGGCGGACGCTGGAACTGAAGACACGCGAAGTCCCGGCGTGGTTCAAACATGCGGTGTTGGATAAGATCGCCTGATTCGGCATTGACCAAGTGGCGTCGTTGTTTTTTCAACGCTGCCAGGCCGCGAGTCTCAACGCCCCACGCCAATGCGAGGATTCCCTGACGCTCCATTTTTTGGAATCCAAGCCGAGGAGGGCTGGGAGTTCGCCGGGGCGGAAGCCTGCGCGGATGCTTGCGGGCATGTCGTGGCGGGTGACTTCGCTCATGAAGGCCGCTGAGAGTTTGGAGAGGAAAAGCGGCAGGCGGGAGCGGAGTGGTTCGCAGAAGGTGAGGCTGCGGAATGATTGCAAGCGCGCGCCGAGATCGCGCAGCGCTTCGTCGGAAAAATGGTGCAGTATGAGGCTGCCTACGCAGGCATCCGCGTCGATGTTCGGCAGGGTTTGAAAAAAATCCCCGCCGATCCACTGGATGTCGCTCGGCAGGTTGGCTGGCCGTTGGATAAGGTCGAGGCCGGTCACGGCGGAGGAGGGGAGCGAGGTTTGGACTTTGCGGCACAGGTCGCCCTCGCCGGCGCCGATTTCAATGATTCTGGCCGGGGCAGGAGTTTGTCTCTTGAGTTGGCGCACGATCCAGCGCGAGTTGCCGAGGTAAAGGTCTATCAATCTCAAATCCCTGCGGCTCCGAATGGCTCGGGGATCTGCCGGATTCAGCGAATCCAGAATCTCGGGAATGATGACACGCTCCAGTTCACGCATGGGTTGCAATGACGCAGCGTAAAAGATACTTCAAAATCATCAAACATGAGTTCAGTGATCTATCTTGATAACAATGCCACGACGCATGTGGCTCCCGAGGTTTTCGATGCCATGGAACCCTGGCTGCGCGGCGGCTATGGAAACCCCTCCAGCGCCTACCGTCTCGGTCGCGAGGCGGCGGCGGCTCTCGCGGAGGCGAGGGATCGCGTGGCGGCGCTTGCTGGCTGCCAGAGTGGCGAGATTCTTTTTACAAGCTGCGGCACGGAGTCGATCAATACGGCCATCCAATCGGCACTGGCGCTTGATCCCGACAAACGCCATATCGTCACCAGCGCGGTCGAGCATAGTGCGACGATCAAGCTCTGCGAATACCTAGCCCGGCGCGGTTATGAGATCACTTGGCTGCCTGTAAATGCTGCCGGCCACCTTGACATGGCGGAGCTGGAGGCTTCGATCCGGCCGGACACGGCCATTGTTTCTCTACTTTGGGCGAACAACGAGACGGGCGTGCTCTTCCCTGTGAAGGAAATCGCAGCGCTCACGCAAAATAAGAAAACCCTTCTCCACATCGATGCCGTTCAGGCATTCGGGAAGCTTCCTCTCGTTTTGGAAGGCATGGGTGCCCAATTCGTGAGTTTTTCAGGACACAAAATTTATGCGCCGAAGGGCGTGGGCGGACTCTATGTGAGCCGTCGCGTCAAATTCACTCCTCTGCTGCGCGGCAGTCAGGAGGAGGGACGGCGCGGCGGGACGCAAAATGTCGCCTCGATTGTCGGCTTCGGCAAGGCCGCCGAGTTGGCGGGATCGCATCTCGCGCAGGGAGTGGACTCCACACTCCGCGACCGCTTGGAGTCGAGCCTGCTGACCTCTATCGCGGGAGCATCCGTGAATGGAGACACCGTCCGTCGGCTCCCGAACACGAGCAACATTTCCTTCGAGGGAGTTGAAAGCGAAGGGGCTTTGATTCTCCTTGATGAGAAGGGGCTCTGCTGTTCGGCGGGCTCTGCCTGCACCAGCGGCTCGGTGAATCCCTCGCATGTGCTCAAGGCCATGGGCCTCTCAAATGACCGCGCCCGTGCCAGCTTGCGATTCTCGGTGGGGCGATTCACCACGGCTTCGGACATAGACCGTGCCTGTGAAGTCATTCCTGCTGTGGTTGCGAAACTTCGCGCCCTCTCGCCAGCAGGTCAGTCTGTTTTGGCCGCCTGATCCCGGCCTCATCCACCTTCCCCAATTCATGATCGAAAAACATCTCGTCCAAATCGTGCAGGAGCTTTCCCTGCAAGCCCGTCAAGTCGCCGCCACCGCCGTTCTCCTCGAAGAAGGCGCCACGGTTCCCTTCATCGCCCGCTACCGCAAGGAGCGCACCGGCGAGCTTGATGAAGTCCAAATCACAAACATCCGTGACCGCATGCAGGAGCTCGAGGAACTCGACAAACGCCGCGAGTCGATTCTCTCATCCCTCGAAGAGCGCAAGCTCCTCACCGAAGAGCTGAAAGTCAAAATCGACGCCGCAGCGAACCTCTCCACGCTCGAGGATCTCTACCTGCCCTTCCGTCCGAAGAAACGCACTCGTGCCACCATTGCCAAGGAACGCGGACTCGAGCCGCTTGCCGATTTGCTCTGGGAGCAGCGCACCGAGACGGATCCCGAGGCCGAAGCGGCGCCTTTTGTTTCCGCAGAAAAAGAAGTGCCCGATGCCGCAGCCGCGCTGGCCGGGGCGAGGGATATCATGGCCGAGCGCATCAACGACTCCGCCGAGGCCCGCTCAGCGCTGCGCGAGATTTATCTCAACAAGGGTGTTTTGAAATCCAAGGTCGTCTTCGACAAAGAAGCCGAGGCGGCGAAGTTCAAGGACTACTTCGACTGGAGCGAACCCGTCGCCCAGTGCCCGTCACACCGCTTTCTGGCAATCCGCCGTGGCGAAACAGAGGGCATGCTTTTCTCGCGCATCAATCCGCCCGAGGATGAGGCACTCGCCGCACTCGACTACCTTTTTGTGAAGGGAGCATACCCCTCGGCCGCTCAGGTTCGCCTCGCGGCGCAGGATTGCTTCAAGCGCCTTCTCGGCTTTGCCATGGAAGGCGAGGCGCGTCTTTTCTACAAAAAGAAAGCCGATGAGGAGGCGATCCGCGTCTTTGCTGAAAACCTTCGCGAACTCCTCCTAGCCTCACCGCTCGGTCAGAAGATTGTTCTCGCCGTCGATCCTGGCTTCCGCACCGGTTGCAAACTCGCCGTGCTCGATGCCCAAGGTAAACTCCTCACCCATGAGGTGGTGTATCCCGAAAAAGGTGTCCGCGACCGCACCGAGGCTGCCGAAGTCATCAAGTCGCTTGTGAATCGTTTTAAAATCGAGGCCGTCGCCATCGGCAACGGCACAGCCTCCCGAGAGACCGAGACCTTTATCCGCGCGCTGGGGCTGCCCGCATCCACTGTGATTGTCGTCGTGAGCGAGTCCGGAGCTTCGATTTACTCGGCTTCGGAGGTCGCCCGCGAGGAATTTCCCACGCTCGACCTCACCGTGCGTGGAGCCATTTCCATCGGTCGCCGCCTCATGGACCCGCTCGCCGAGTTGGTCAAAATCGACCCGAAATCCATCGGCGTTGGCCAATACCAGCACGATGTCGATCAAAGCGCTCTCAAGCGTTCACTCGATGACACTGTCGTTTCCTGCGTGAACCATGTCGGCGTGGAACTCAACACCGCCAGCGCGAATCTGCTCGGGTATGTCTCTGGTTTGAATTCCCGCACGGCGGTGAATCTCGTCCAGTTCCGCAACGAAAACGGCGCCTTCCAATCCCGTGAGGATCTCCTGAAGGTCCCGGGCCTCGGACCAAAAGCCTTCGAACAAGCGGCCGGCTTTCTTCGCATCCGCAATGGACGGCATCCGCTCGACGCCAGTTCCGTGCATCCCGAGCGTTACGCCCTTGTGGACAGCATGGCGGCGGATATCGGTTGCTCCGTCTCAGAGTTGATGCAGAACCCCGCCCGCCGCGCTGCCATCAAGCTCGAGAAATACATCACACCCGAGGTCGGTCTCCCCACGCTGCAAGACATCCTCAAAGAACTCGCCAAACCCGGACGCGACCCGCGCAAGCAGTTCGAGGTTTTCGCTTTCTCCGACGAGGCGATGAAAATTGAAGATCTCAAGCCTGGCATGAAGCTCCCCGGCATCGTGACCAATGTCGCCGCATTCGGTGCCTTTATCGATCTGGGAGTGCACCAGGACGGCCTCGCACACATCAGCCAACTCAGCGACCAGTTTGTAAAAAATCCCTCGGATGTCTTGAAGGTGGGGCAAAAAGTCATGGCCACCGTCATGGAGGTCGATCTCGGACGCAAAAGGATCAGCCTCTCACTCAAGACCAATCCCGAGATCGGCGCCCAGTCGCGCGGTCCGCGTGATGACCGAAGCGGAGGCGGACGCAGCTTCCAAAGCAAACCCGCCGCTAAAGCCGCGCCGCAGGTAGATTGGTTCACCGCCGCGATGAACCGCAAAAACTAACCGAATGCTAGCAGCCTGTCGGACTTAGAAAACTCGACCTCCTAAAATCGCCTATATCGCGTTTTTATTTTCTGGGAGACATCAGGTGGCGGGCAAAAATGTCATTTTTGGATCTAAAAAGCCTAAGTCCGACAGGCTGCTAGCGGTGTCCTCTGTGAGGATTGACCACAGAGGACACAGAGAGCACGGAGATTTTAAAAAATAGACACTGAGGTAGGATAGTTTCCACTTTTCCTCTCCGTGTCCTCTGTGCTCTCTTTGGTCAATCCAACACCGCCGGATCGCCGTAGAGTGTTGATCCGCTGGCGCGGGTTATTTTAACAGGGAAAATCTGGCCGATTTGGCGGGGGGCTCCCTCGAAGACGACGATTTTGTTGGTGCGAGTGCGTCCGGTGAGGCGCTCGGAGTTGTGGCGGCTGGCGCCTTCGCAGAGGATTTCGGTTTGGGTGCCGACGAGGGCGTTTAGCTTGTCGGCGACATGGCGATTTACCAGTTGGAGCAGATCCTGGTTGCGGGCCTCTTTCACCTCTTCAGAAATCTGGTCTTCCATCGTTGCCGCCGGCGTGTTCTGGCGCGGTGAGTAGCGGAAGATGAAAGCGTTGTCGAACGAGACGGCGTCACATAGGGCGCGGGTTTGTTGATAGTCCTCCTCTGTCTCACCGGGGAAGCCGACAATCACATCCGTCGTGATCGCCATACCGGGCCGTGCGGCACGAATACGCTCGGCGAGTTTCTGGAATTTCTCAGCCGTGTAGCCCCGGCGCATGATTTTCAGGATGCGGTCGGAGCCGCTTTGGAGCGGCAGATGCACATGCTCGACGAGCTCGGGGAGGCGCGTAAAGGCTTCGATCAGGTCGTCGCGGTAGCCGATGGGGTGGGGGGAGGTGAAGCGCACTCGCTCGATGCCGTCCACTGCGCAGACGGATTCCAGCAACTGAACAAATGGGGAAATGCCGTCGCGCTTGGGAAATTCATGGCGGCCGTAGAGGTTCACGATCTGACCGAGAAGCGTGACCTCCTTCACGCCGCGCTCCGCGAGGAATCGAACTTCGTTGGTGATTTCCTCAATCGTCCGCCCGCGCTCCTCGCCTCGCGTTTGAGGCACAATGCAAAACGCGCAGTGCATGTTGCAGCCTTGCATGATCGAAACAAACGCCGTGACTTGGCCCGCCTCGACCTCCTGTTCGCGGATCGTGCTCTGGGAGCCGGCCTCCTCCTCGGTGTCCACAATCGCCCGCCGCTCGTCATCGATGAGTGCGTGCATGCGGGTTTTTAGGAGGTCGTCCACATAGTCCGCGACGCGGTGGAATTTCTGTGTGCCTACGACGAGATCCACATGTGGGGAGGTTTGCAAAAGCGACTCTCCCCGGGCTTGGGCCATACAGCCGAGGTAACCGAGGACGAGATGCGGACGACTCCGCCGGAGCTTGCGCAGCATGCCCATCTTGCCGATGGCCTTCTGCTCGGCCATATCGCGCACGCTGCAGGTGTTCAGCAAAATGACATCAGCCTCGGATTCATCCGTGACGAGTTGATAGCCGCGCTCAGAGAGCATTTTGGACACCTGCTCGGAGTCGCGCTCGTTCATTTGGCAACCGTAGGTTTTAATGTGGACGCTGGGCATTTTGGAGGTGGGGAATTTGCGGTAGACCGGCGCTACGGGCAAGGACAAGTGTGTTCAATGCATGCCGAGAATCCAGCCTTCTGTCTCGGCTTGATCACGCTCTGCGGTGCTCAACTTCGGATGAAAATAAGCGCCGAGTTCCTCAAGGGCATCCGTCTCTCGCATCCATCGCGCCACGCTGTAGGCATCGTGCTGGTCCGGGGTTCGGTCTTCGACGGCAAAGTTCCTGCTCGATAGCGAAGGGTAAATTTCCGCAACGACGGATCGGTCAGGCGGTGGTGTCCATCCATCGAACGGCCAGAAATGCACGCGCTGGCCGAGTTGCCGCCGCAGGTGCAGAAGCCAAGGCAGGCCCGAATGGGTGGACTTCGCCACGCTTCCTTGCACATCGAAATGAAAGACCGACTTTGCGCGGGCGCGAAGCTCTGTCAGTCGCCGCCAACGCGAATCGCCGAGACGCAATGTTCCGCGTCCACAGCGGATGAATTCGACAGTCATCGCATCGCCATCTGTGGGCCAGTGGTCATGAAAGTCCTCAAGAAAAGCAGGCCAGGCGTGCGGGAGGCGGTGAACCTTGAAGTAACGAAGCGGAAAGGAAAACGCATGGTCTATGCCGACAAGCGCAGTAGGCCCCTCATGGAGTTCGGTGGACAGCCACTCGGCAATCCCCCGCCGGGTCCAATACTTGCTGCGACTAGGAGTCGGCGAGACCTCTCTTGGCGGCTGTGTGGGCGTGGCGGAATAAACACGCAAGCCCTTCAGGCTGGTGGTGGGAGTGGCCGCCCCCGAGTAGTCGATGCCGATGTAGCGTTGGAATTGCGACATACCGCCACTCGGGAGGATCGATAGCGGAACAGCGCTTCGCGCTAGAGGCCTGTTTTGCGGTCGAAAACGGCGAGCATCCCCGAGTGACCGCCTCCGGCCTCGTAGCAATCAAGTTCGGCGACACGCCGGGCGTGGCGTCCACCATCGAAGGGTGTCGCAAGCCAGATATCCACGATCTCAAGAGCCAGCTCCAGCGGGATCATGCGCTGGCCGATGGAGAGAGCGTTGGCGTTGTTGTGACGGCGGCCGAGTTCGGCGGTTTCGTGGCTCCAGCACAGCGAACAGCGAATGCCTTTGACCTTGTTCGCAGCAATGGCCTCGCCGTTTCCAGAGCCGCCTACCACAATGGCGCGCTCGGTTTCCTGGCGCACCACAGCTTCCGCAGCGGGGATGATAAAGAGTGGGTAGTCCGTGCTCTCGGCACTGTCTGTTCCGTAGTCCACCACCTCGTGGCCCGCCTTCTTCAGGTGGGCGATGATGGCTTCCTTGTATTCAAATCCGGCGTGGTCGCTTCCGATGGAAATTTTCATAATGTGCAGGCGGGTTGTGGTTGGTCTGAGTAGGGGGCTTGAGGTTCGAGGCCGAGGGATTCCAAGAGCGCGCGGTCGTCGTCGACTCCGGGATTCGACGCCGTCAGGAGCTTGTCGCCGTAGAAAATCGAGTTCGCTCCGGCGAAGAGGCAGAGTGCCTGTGCCTCGCGGGTCAGGCGGTCGCGACCGGCAGAGAGACGGATTTTTGCCTTCGGAAGAACAATGCGCGCCGTGGCGATGAGGCGGACAAGCTCGAAGACATCGATCGGAGGGGTCTTGGCGAGCGGCGTTCCTTCGATGGGGGTCAGGCAATTAATTGGCACACTCTCTGGCTCGGGGTCGAGTGAGCAGAGGACCTCGAGCATTTTGAGACGGTCGGTTTCATTTTCGCCCATGCCGATGATGCCGCCGCAGCAAACGCTCAGACCGGCGCGTTGCACGGATCCAATCGTGTTCAGGCGGTCTTCGAATGTGTGCGTGCTGACGATTTTTTTGTAGTGCTCGGGCGAGGTGTCGATGTTGTGGTTGTATGCGGTGAGGCCGGCTTCCTTGAGCTTGCGGGCTTCGATATCACCGAGTTGGCCGAGTGTGACGCAAACCTCCATGCCGAGCTTGCTGACTTCGCGCACAGTTTCGAGCATGGTCTCGAATTTGGGGTCGCCATCGCGAACGCCTTTCCACGCCGCGCCCATGCAGAAGCGGGTGGAGCCGTTTTGCCGGGCGCGCTCGGCGACGGGCAATACCTCCTCCGTGGTCATCAGGCGCTCTTTCTGCAGTCCTGTGTTGTAATGTGCACTCTGGGCGCAGTAGCCGCAGTCTTCGCTGCAACCGCCTGTCTTCACGCTAAGCAGCGTGCAAAGCTGGACTTCGTTTTTCGGCCAGAATTCCAGAAATACGCGGCGGCTTTCCTGGATCAGATCAAAGAGGGGGCGGTGATAGATTTGCTCGAGTTTTTCTAAAGTGGGTCTCACAAGGATGCCGTATTTAGTCTCCCTGTTTGGCGGAGTCAACCGATGGGTGAAACAACCCGCTTGAATGTCTCGCCGTCGTGGCTATTTTGGCGGCTCTTAATCCACAAAAACTATGCCATTCGAACTCGCTTCTCTTCCCTACGCCGCAACGGCACTTGAACCCAATATCGACGCCCGCACGATGGAAATCCATCACGGCAAGCACCACGCAACCTATGTCGCGAACCTCAACAAAGCCCTCGAGAGCGCTCCGGAGCTGGCTTCGAAGTCCCTCGAAGAACTCATCGGCAATCTCGCTGCTGTGCCGGAAGCAATCCGTGGAGCCGTGCGCAACAACGGCGGTGGACACTGGAACCACACCTTTTTTTGGAATCTCATGGGACCATCCGCAGGTGGTGCTCCATCCGGCGCGCTCGCCGATGCCATCAACGCCGCATTCGGAAGCTTCGATGATTTCAAAGCCAAATTCGAAGCCGCCGGTCTCGCCCGCTTCGGCAGCGGTTGGGTGTGGCTCTGCGTGAAAACCGATAAGTCGGTCGCCATCTGCTCGACGCCTAACCAAGACAACCCGCTCATGACAGGCGTCGCCGATTGCACTGGCACACCGATCCTCGGCTGTGATGTCTGGGAACACGCCTACTACCTGAACTACCAAAACCGCCGCGCCGATTATCTCAAAGCCTGGTGGAATACGATCAACTGGTCCGCAGTCGAAAAAAACTTCGCCAACGCCTGATCAACAATCGTTCATAAATTCAAACGCCCGACTGGAAACGGTCGGGCGTTTTTGTTTAAGTCCTCCGCTTTCATCATGGCCTACCTCAATTCAAACTACCTCAAACTCAAAGCGGGTTACCTTTTTCCCGAGATCAATCGCCGCGTCAAAGCCTTCACTGACGCCAACCCCGAAGGTGCGGCCCGACTCATCCGCTGCGGCATCGGTGATGTGACCGAGCCTCTCCCCTCAGCCGTTCGCGAGGCCATGCACAAGGCTGTTGATGAAATGGGCGAGCGCGGCAGCTTCCGTGGATACGGCCCCGAGCAGGGCTATGAGTTTCTGAGGCACGCCATCGCGGAAAACGACTACCGCTCGCGCGGGCTTGAGGTCGCGGATGACGAGATTTTTGTTTCCGATGGATCCAAATGCGACTGCGGAAACATTCTGGATATCTTTGGTGACAAAAATCGCATTGCCGTGATGGACCCGGTTTATCCGGTCTATGTGGATACCAATGTCATGGCTGGACACACTGGCGAGGCTGATGAGAACGGCCTCTACAGCGGTTTGTTCTATCTGCCATGCAATGCAGAGAACGGCTTCGTTCCTGGGATTCCCCAGGAAAAAGTTGACCTTATTTACCTTTGCTACCCGAACAACCCCACAGGTGCGACCGCCACGCGCGCGCAGCTCACAGCTTGGGTTGAATACGCTCTCGCCAATGACGCGATCATCCTCTTCGACGCAGCCTACGAGGCCTATATTCGTGACCCCGAGATACCGCATTCCATCTACGAAATCCCGGGAGCACGCCGATGTGCCATCGAGTTCCGCAGCTTCTCCAAGAACGGGGGATTCACTGGAGTCCGCTGCGCGTTCACCGTCCTTCCCAAGGAATTGAAATGCCGCACAGCCTCAGGCGAAATGACGTCGCTGCATCCACTTTGGAACCGCCGCTTCAGCACGAAATTCAATGGCGTTGGCTATGTGACCCAGCGCGCCGCTGAGGCCCTCTACTCTACCGCTGGCAAAGAACAGGTCGCCGCACTCATCGAGCATTACATGGGCAACGCTGCCATCCTGCGTGCGGCCGCCGAGAAATGTGGCCTCTCAACCCTTGGTGGAATCAACGCTCCTTACATCTGGGTCCGCGCACCCAAACACCTCACCAGTTGGCAGGTCTTCGATAAAATGCTCCAAGAAGCCAATGTCGTCATCACCCCCGGCAGCGGCTTCGGCCCAGCCGGAGAAGGCTACTTCCGCATCTCCGCCTTCAACAGCCGGGCGAATGTGGAAGAGGTGGCAAAAAGATTGGAGAAAATTTGCTGGACTTGAGCTCTCGCGTAGTGTGTATAAGAACTCCTTCGGCTAATTCTTCAACCGACTCTACCCTGAAAAATATGAAACTCATCAAAAGGCTAACAGCTTTTACGCTTATTGAACTTCTGGTTGTTATCTCAATCATAGCGATTTTGGCTTCCTTGGCATTGCCAGCTATCACTGGAGCATTAGCCAGAGGGCAAATGACACAAGCTGTTAGTAACATGAAACAGCTCCACTTGGTTTCTCAACAAATTGCTTTGGACGGTTCGACCTCTGGCGATACCAACCTTGCTTGGCCAGGTGATCTCCCAACAAAAACCTGGGAAGCTTGGGCAGGCATTGTTACTAATGGCTATATGACGGTCGCTGACTTTGCCAAAATGTGTTCAGCTCCACCGATCACCGCTAACACCAATACCATCGTCAGCGGCAGTGCGGCCGGAGTTTCTCGTGCAATTGTTGGCTATCAAGTCTCGGAGACAAACGACTCGGCTGTTGTGCTATTCAGTTCATCCAATTTTACAAATAAAGCCGCCCCTGTTGCGCCTGTAGCCTCAGGAAAGCCATTTGGTAACAAAGGCTTTGTGGTATTTCGCAAAGGCGGCGACGGTGGCATTCTTCAAGTGAACCAAGCCACGAATACAAATATTGTTGGAGGCTTTGCTGCTGAACTTTAATAAAATTTTGCACTTTATCATTTTTCCATGACCACAATCCAAAAAATCGAATCCGAACAATTCAAGTCCGACACGACCCCCTTTCAAGTTGGAGATACCATCAAAGTCCACACCCGTGTTGTTGAAGGCGACAAGGAGCGTATCCAGATTTACTCGGGTATCGTGATTGGCCGCAAGGGCGCTGGTATCAATGAAAACTTCACAGTCCGCCGTGTTTCCTATGGCGAGGGTGTGGAGCGCGTTTTCCCAATCCACTCACCTCGTATCGCTAAGATCGAAGTCGAGCGTCGTGGTGCAGTCCGCCGTGCAAAGCTGAACTACCTGCGCTCACGCAAAGGCAAATCTGCCACTACTGTCAAAGACCGCGCCTAAGACTGAAAGAGGGGGGCACGCCCGTCCCGGGCGTGTTCGACTGACGAGGTTGCTCAGCAGCCCCATTCACAAAACTTCATAGGCATCATGCTTTAAAGCATCGATGCCTATAATTTTTTAGCCACAATTCTTTAAGAAACGGAATTCTCGGCATGCCCTGCTCCCTCATCCACGAGTATCGTCTATCCGCACTGGGTTCCGACCCCATCGCAGGCATCGATGAAGCCGGTCGTGGACCACTCGCCGGCCCTGTCGTTGTAGGCGCAGTCATCCTCCCGCCGAACTTTGATCTCAGCGGGCTCAATGACTCCAAAAAACTTACCGCAAAAGCGCGCGAGCGACTCTATGCCGAGATTACCTTTAATCCCGAAATTCGCTGGACCTCCATCGCCATTTCCCCACAGGAAATTGACCGCCTGAATATCCTCGGCGCAACGCACTCCGGGATGCGCGCAGTGGTCGAACAACTGTCGCCTCGCCCCGCCCATGCCCTGATCGATGGGTTACCGGTTCGTAATTTTCCGTGCCCCCAAACTGCGCTAATTGGCGGTGATGGCATAAGCCTCAGCATCGCGGCGGCAAGCATTATTGCCAAAGTCGAGCGTGACCGCATCATGCTCGAGTGCGACCAACTCTACCCAGAGTATGGTTTTGCCAAGCATAAAGGCTACCCAACAGCGGAACACTTTGCCAAACTCCGCGCCCATGGCCCTTGTCCCATCCATCGCCGAAGTTTTGCGCCGGTTGCGCAGGCCGAACTCTGGTGAGGCGGCACACATCGCCCTTGGCAATGCAGGCGAAGACCTCGCTGCTGCCTATCTTCAGCGCCACAGGCACAAAATTCTCTACCGCAATTTTCGCGCTCCGCACGGTGGCGAGGTCGATATCGTTTGTCGCGACAAGCGCCATGGAGAGCTTGTTTTCGTTGAAGTCAAGACTCGGTCGATCGAGGACTTCGGGCGCCCTTCGGATGCGGTTGACGAAAAAAAACGCAGCCTCATTATTCGCGGCGCAATGAAATGGCTCCGCATGCTCGACATGCCAGATATCACTTACAGGTTCGACATCGTCGAGGTCGTCATGGGCCCGACCCGCGAAATTCGTCAGATCGAAAACGCCTTCAATACCCCGGACATCTTCTCGTTCTGATGTCCGTGCCTAAAAAATGTCACGCAGGCGTTCTTCCTGCGCCTCTGCTTCCTAATTTCTAATGTCCGCAATCCCATCTCTCCTCTCCGCACAGGAAATCAAACTCGCCTACGGCAATCATGTCCTCCTCAACGGTGTCACGCTGACCGTTGCCCCCGGAGAAAAAGTTGGCCTCGTGGGACGCAACGGCTGTGGCAAGACAAGCCTCCTAAAAATCCTCGCTGGAGCGAACGATCCCGACGCGGGTGAAATCTCACGCCGCCGGGGGCTTCGCACTGGCTACCTTCCGCAGGAATTCGAACTCGATCCCACGCGAACGGTTCTCGAAAACATCGAGTCCGGCGCTGCTGACCTCGTGGAGTGGATGCGCCGCTACGAAAGCGGCGAGGGGAGCGATGCTGAGCTGCACGAGCTCCTTGAGCTTATCCAGCATGCGGATGGCTGGAATCTCGAGACCCGCATCAAATCCCTTGCCGGTTCGCTGGACGCTCCTCCGCTTGATGCCTTGGTCGGGCCTCTCTCCGGCGGAGAGAAGCGCCGTGTCGCTCTCTGCCGTGCGCTGGCTTCCCAGCCCGACCTCCTGCTTCTGGATGAGCCCACGAACCACCTCGATGCCGAGTCGATCGACTGGCTCGAAGGCTTTCTTCAAAGCTTCCCCGGCGCGATCATCTTTGTGACGCACGACCGTTATTTTCTCGAAACGATTGCCACGCGCATTGTCGAAATCAGCTTTGGCCAGGCATTCTCGCATCCGGGAAACTATACCGCGTATCTGGAATCTAAGGCCCTCCGGCAGCAGATCGTTGAGCAATCCGAGCGTCGCCGCCAGCGATTCATCAAGGCCGAACTCGAATATGTCCGCGCCGGTGTCCGTGCCCAGCGCTCAAAATCCAAACACAGGCTGGAGTCATTCTATCAAGTCGCTGGTCAGAGTGCCCCGCCAGAAGAACGCGAGATGGATCTTCTGATTCCTCCAGCTCCCGAAATCGGCAATACAGCTGTGGAACTTGTGAATGCAGGCGTCTCGGTCCCGCTTGGCGATTCCAAACGCTGGCTCTTCCGCAATCTGGATCTTTCACTTCGCCCCGGCCAGTGCACTGGCATTGTCGGGCGAAATGGCGTTGGCAAAACCACACTCCTTCGCATTTGTCTCGGTCAACAGGAACCAAGCGAAGGCAGTGCGACGGTTGGAAAGCGTGTTGTTTTCAACTACATTGATCAAAGCCGAGCCCAACTTAACGGCCTCGGCACCGTGATGGAAGAAATCGGCGGCACCAGCGGCATGGTCAAGTTCGGCACGCAAATGCTCACGGTGAGGTCCTACCTGCGACGGTTTTTGTTCGATGAATCCCGCGTGAACGAGCGTGTGGACAAGCTCTCTGGCGGAGAGCGGGCGCGCCTCATGCTCGCAAAGACACTCTGCCGGGGCGGCAATGTGATCGTCCTCGATGAACCCACAAACGATCTCGACCTCAGCAGCCTCCGAATGCTCGAAGAAGCGCTCGCAGTCTTCGACGGGACAGTCTTAGTGGTCAGCCACGACCGCTATTTCCTAGACCGCATCTGCGACCAGATTGTCGCATTCGAGGAGGGTGGCATTCACATCCAGTCGGGAAATTATTCCTACTACCTCGAGAAGAAAAAAGATCGCGAGAAGCATTACAAAATTATCGGTCGCTCATTCGAGGAGCCGGTCTCCAAGGCGCAGCCTGCATCAGCACCCGCTGGCCGTAAGCTGACCTACAAGGAAAAAGCCGAACTGGAAGGAATGGAGCGAACGATCCTCGAAGCCGAACAAGCGGCAGCCGCACTGGAGAGCCTTCTCAACGATCCGAACTTTCACACCGAGCACGCCACCGAGGCAAAAGAAACCATTTCAAAACTTGAATCCGCCCGCGCCGAGATCGAACGCCTCTACGCACGCTGGGAGGAACTTTCCGCATTATGAGCAAAACCACTCCGGTTCCCGGTCAACGATGGGTCAGCGATACCGAGCCCGAGCTTGGTCTAGGCATCGTCCTGAAAAGCGAGTTCGGCCGCGCCGAGATTTTTTTTCCCGCTGCTGGCGAACACCGCCAATACGCCCTCGGCAGCGCTCCCGTTCGCCGCGTCGCCTTCAAGGAGGGTGACTCCGTCCGCACGCACTCCGGCGAGAGCCTTCATGTGGACTCCATAATCGATGCCGGTGGTCTGCTGACCTATCGCTGTGGGTCGAGGGATGTCGCCGAGGCGGAGCTTTCCGACAATATCACTTTTTCCAAACCCGAAGATCGTCTTCTTGCCGGACAGGTCGATGAACTGGAGCGCTTCAAGCTGCGCGTGGAGTGCCTGCACCGCCGTCGTGAGATGCGCCAGAGCCCGGTTCGCGGCTTTGCTGGTGGACGCGTCGACCTCATTCCGCACCAGATTTCCATCGCCGCCGATGTTTCCTCCCGCATGAATCCCCGTGTCCTCCTCGCGGATGAGGTGGGCCTTGGAAAAACCATCGAGGCCGGTCTCATCCTACATCGCCTGCATATTACAGGCCGAGCTGGTCGCATCCTGATTCTTCTTCCTCCTGCGCTGCTCAACCAGTGGTTTGTGGAAATGTTCCGCCGGTTCCAGATGTCTTTCAGCATTTTTGATGAAGACCGCTGCGCCTCGCTCGAACTCGAGGGGGCCAATCCCTTTCTCGACAGCCAACTTGTTATTTGTGCTCTCGATTTTCTCTCGAAAAATCCGAAGCGAGCCGCACAAGCACGCGAGGCCGGGTGGGATCTCTTGGTCGTGGACGAGGCCCATCATCTCCAATGGTCGTCGAAAGACGCAGGGTTGGAGTATCAGCTCGTCGAATCTCTCGCTGTCGCTGCATCCTCGCTTCTTCTTCTCACTGCGACCCCGCAGCAACTCGGCATGGAAGGCCATTTTGCGCGCCTCCGCCTTCTCGACCCAAACCGCTACGATGACCTGGATGCCTTTTTCAAGGAATCCGACCACTACGAGTCCGTCGCAAGATCCATCGATGCCTTGCTGGCGGGAAAGAAAATCCCCAACACCTCGATTTTTAAAGGCACGCGCGTAGCTGGTCACTATGCCGAATTCTTGGCGGGGGATGTCTCCGCGCGCGACCGTGTGGTAGCAGCCCTGCTCGACGAATACGGCACGGGGAGAGTTATTTTTCGAAACACCCGCGCCGCCCTCTCTGGCTTTCCCAAACGAAAAGCCCACTTGGCTCCTCTGGCCCCAGAGTCGGACGAAACTGCCGCAAAAATTCGTTGGCTCATCGCCCTCCTCAAGGAACTCAAGAAGCAAAAGGTTCTCGTGATTTGTAAATCACCAGATACGGCCAACGACATTTTGAACCGGCTCCAGAAGGAGATCAAAATCGCCGCTGCTGTCTTCCACGAAGGACTCACCCTCCTCCAGCGCGACCGCAACGCCGCCTACTTCGCCGAGGAGGATGGCGCCCGCTTGCTCATTTGCTCCGAAATCGGCAGCGAAGGTCGGAATTTTCAATTCGCCCATCACCTCGTCTTGTTCGACCTGCCCGACAATCCCGAGTTGCTGGAACAACGCATCGGCCGCCTCGACCGTATCGGCCAGACCTCGACCATACATATCCATGTCCCGTTCGAGGAAGGCACGCGCGCCCATGTGCTCGCACATTGGTATCACGAGGCGCTCGACGCCTTTCAGAAAAATCCCCACGGTGCCTCCGACCTCATACTTCGCTTTGGAAAAAAAATCCAAGCCGTCGCTGAAAACTTTGCGCCTGCCGAACTCGCCACCCTCATCAAGGAAACCTCGGCAGAAGCCAAAAAAATTACCAAGCGCCTGCAAGGTGGCCACGACCGGCTTCTTGAACTTAATTCCAACCGCCCGGAAATCGCAAAACCACTCATCGAGGCCATTCAGCGCCAGGATGCCGATTCAGATTTCGAATCCTTCTTCATTCGAATGCTCGACCACTTGGGAGTTCAGGTGGAGGAACTCGGCCTGCGGAGTTATCTGCTCAAGAGCGGTGGATCCCAGACCGCCACACTGCCCGGCCTCGCCGCCGAGGGGACGATGGTAACCTTCCAGCGCAGTCGCGCTCTCTCCCGCGAGGACATCGGCTTTGTCACACCCGACCACCCACTTGTTCTCGCTGCCCTCGATGCCATACTCGGAATGGAAACCGGCAACTCGGTTTTCAGTGTCTGGAAATCCGCTCAAGCGGATGGAATCCTTCTCGAAGCGCACTTCGTCATCGAATCGATCGCCCCGCCATCCTTGCATGCCGACCGCTTCCTGCCCGCCACGCCCCTGCGCATTGTCGTCGATCAGTCTCTCAAAGATTGCGGCGACGATGACGAATTCCGCAACGCCGCCCTGGAAACAGGCGATGTCTTCACTCTGCTCGACACTGCCGTCTTCAAGAAAAAGCACCTTCCCGCTATGCTCGCCAAGGCATCCGAATTCGCCGTAGCCCGCAAGGAGGCCATCATCCAAACCGCCCGCCAAAAAGCCTCGGATCAAATCACAGCCGAAATCGAACGCCTCGAAGACTTGCGACTCATCAACAACCACATCCGTCCCGGCGAAATCGAAGCACTCCAGGCACTCAAAACCTCACTCCTCGAAGCCATAGAATCCGCGACCGTGCGCGCCGACGCCCTCAAACTCGTCCTTCGCCTCGCATAGCGAGTTCTTTAAAAATCATTTTGCCACTGAGGTTTTGGTCTCGATCGCGAGGTCACCGATTCTGATTTCGGCGACTTGACCAATCTTGGTTTTGATTGTGGGTGCGGCAAGAACATCCGCTTTGTCGCCATTGCGCTCGGTCAGCACCGCGCGAAGATCAATCGTGCCGTCGTCGAGCAGAGCGGGTGTGACTGTATATTCAAGCTTTCCGACCTGAACCACAGCTTGTTTTCCACTTTCAGTGTAAATAGGGGGAACCTTCAATACATCGCGTCCGCCTGTTTCGTGGTGCTCTGTGATTGTTGTCTCAACGAGCAGGTTAGCAGGAGTTGCGTAGGCCTGAGCAGAGACGCACAGGATTGATAGGAGGTATAGTGTATTTTTCATATATTTTTCATTCTAATTTCACTCAAAACCAATAACTTTCGCTGTTGTCAGTATGAGTAAATTCCGAACAGGCGGTGTGGTTTGGCCGTTCTTGCCTTCGCCTGTCTCAATAGAATCAGAAAAAGCCATCATCATTGTTTGACCAGATTTGAATGTTGCTGAGCTGCTCAAGGTTCTTGTTGAAAAGATTGGAGTTGCGCGACGGTTGAGATCAATGATCTCTGTTTTTGGTAAGAGTTTGCCGTCTTCTTGAAAACCAAGGATATCCATAATCTCTAGAGAAACTTCCAGGTCGATATTTTCATCCCTGTTGATTGTTGGCCTCACCTTGATGCCGATGCCTAAATTGCGTTCTTCAAACGCAGATGGTTTCCACTTGCCGTTATCTTCTTCCCAGTTTGTTGGATATCGGAATTCCCGAATTACTTCGATTTTTGCGTCTTTTTCTGATTTCGTGGTAATCATTGGCGCAGCCATCATGTCTATGCCTTTCATTTCTTTTAATGACTCTAAAATAGGTATAAGATTCTGCTCGATAAATACCTTGGAAACTCCTGGGTGAAATTTTCCAGAAAATAGCTTCTCAATATCCTCGGCTTTCGAGCTATCAAACTGGATCAGCTTTACAGCAATTTCCACATCCCCGCTCGCAGAGGAAGTTGCCGAGGGTTCTGTTTTTACTGGATTTTTATTAGAATCACTCGCAATGAGTTGCGCGATGCTGCACAGCGCAAGTGATGTAAGGACCGCTGCGAAGCTGCCGACAGCCATGCGGCGACTAATGGAACTTCGATTGCGTTTTTTGTCCACGATCGCGAGGATTCGGCTTTTAAGCGTGGATGGGCTGGCCATTGCAAGGGCGTGCCTTGTTATCCATGATTTCCTGGCAACTTGCTGTGCGGTCTCAAAAAGTTGAGAAGCGTAATCATGGGTTGGCGTCCCAGCGCACAGCACGATGTCATCAGTTGCTTGTTCCTGCGAGATGTAGAGGCGCCGTGCGGCGAACCAGACAAGAGGATTCGGCCAGTAAAGAGCGCAGGCAAATTGTGTGATCCAGCGGGAAAGATGATCGAAGCGACGGATGTGGCCCGCTTCATGGCGCAGCACCGCATGGAGGGACTCATCACTCCAACCACACGCAGTGCCAGGTAGCAGGATTACAGGGCAGCGGCTACCCCAAGTCATGGGAATGCAGCATTCATCCGAAAGGCGGATTTCAATGCGGCGACAGATCTCAAGCTCATGCAATACGGCGTCCGCCAGAGTTTGAACCCGCTTATTGCACAGAGGGCGACTGGCTCGGTATAGAAGGAACAAGCGGCAGGTTCCCAATATGCGCCAGCCTAAAATGGCGATAGTGCCTGCGAGCCAGCCCAGAATTATAAGCGCACTCCAATCCGGAGTTTTCCATGATGGCGAATGCACTTTGTTGAGAGTTTCGCCAGGCTGGTTCACTGCGATTGGTGGCGAGTGCAATGAAACGGCTTCTGCCGAAGCTTCGACTTTGTTTAGCGGCGCGATCTCTAAATGCCATTTTGGCGTTAAGAGGCGCGTGGTTGGCAGGAGCAGCAATGTCACGATGGCGGAGAGCCAGATAAGATGGCGCTGCGCCGCCGAAGCCTTGCGCAGCAGTCGTGTCACGAGCAGTGCAAGAAGGAGTATTGCACCACTTTTGGCGAACATTTCAAAAAACAGTGCTGTGTATAATTCGATATTCATGGAGGTAGGTTATTTGGATTTGGCAGATTGAATGATCGCCTCGATTTTTTTTAGTTCGTCAGGCGTGAGCTTCGCGTCGCCGGCGTCGACTAATGCCGAGACCGCATTGACCAGTGAGCCGTCGAAAAAAGTCTGCACGACGCGCTGAAGCGCCGAACGGCTTGCCTTTTCACGCGATTCCGTAGGAAGGAAAACATATCGCTGCCCTTCTTCCCGATGGTGGAGATAGCCTTTATCCTCCAGGATGCGTAAAAGCGCGCGAACGCATGAGTAGCTCGGCGGATTCGGTAGCGCTTTGAGAACCTCCGCTGAAGTGGCTGTTCCGCGGGCGTAAATGACATCCATGATTTGACGTTCGCGACGGCTGAGATTTTGGGAAGAATTCGAATGCATGCGAAATTTTTAGCACCTGTATCGCGAGCGTCAAACAAAATGTGCTAAAAATTTAGCTTCTGGCTGCCGAGGGTCCTTCCACAGCTCCAATGCAGCTGGGTAATGTTTGTTGGGATGGCCGAGCAGATTACTTAACGGGCAGTTTCTTCGATCACTTTTGCAAACAGCGCAGCAATGTCGTTGCGCTTCTTTCGCTGGCGCCTTCGGCTTTGAGTAGGGAGGTGATAGCGGTGAGTTGGGAGCGCAGTTCTTCGCGGGTGGATTCGCTTTGCAGAAGGCGGAGGGATTCTTTGGCGAGGGCTTCCGGTGTGGCGTCGTTCTGGATAAATTCCCTAACGATATGGGGAGCGGGTTTCGCAGGGAGAGCCGGGTTTTGGGGAGGGTTCATGCGGTAGTTGTTCAGGATATTGACGATTCCCAGTGCGTTGACATCCACCAACCGCTTCCCGATTTCAAAAGTGAGCCAGGCTGTTTTGTAGATGAGGCAGTAGGGGAGGCCAAAGAAGGCGGCTTCGAGCGTTGCTGTTCCGGAGCAGACGATGCCGGCCGTGGCGCGTTGCATCAACTCGTGGGCGTTACCTTCGCGGATTTCGACGGGAAATCCGGCGGCCAAATTGCGCATGCTTTCGGCGCGTGAGCTGCTCGCGGCAGAGGCTTCGAAGCGGATGCCTGGCATTTTTTCGGCCACCAAACGAGCCGCCTCGAGCATCACAGGAAAATTCCGTTTCACTTCGCGTTCCCTGCTGCCTGGAAAAAGTCCGAGCAAATTCGGTTCGCGCTCGATGCCACCGCGCTTGGCTGCGAGGGCTTCCAGCAAGGGATGTCCCACAAAGACGGTGTGCAGTCCGCTGGCCTGATACATCGGAGCCTCGAAGGGGAAAACGCAGATCATGAGATCCAGAAAACGCGCCATCTTGGGGATGCGTCCCCTGTTCCATGCCCAGACCTGGGGGCTGATGTAGTAGAGAATTTTGCCTTGGTAGCCGGTATCTCTGAGTGTTCGCGCGAGGCGCAGGTTGAAGCCGGGGTAATCGACGAGCACGACGGCGTCTGGTTTTTTCTCGCGGATGGCGGCCAGCATCGCGTGGAACTTTTGCCTGAAGTATCCGTAGTTTTTTAAAACATCCCACAAGCCGGTGACAGCCGCTTGCTGGACCCAGTTGTCGAATTGCTGTTCGCACAACCTCTGCATGGCGTTGCCGCCGGCGCCTCCGAAGATCACGGATGGGTGTTGCGCTTTGATGGCTTCCATGACCTCCACAGCGCGTGCATCGCCACTCTCCTCACCCGCCACAAACCAAAGAAAAAGATCGCGCATGCGAAACCTCGATCAGCCGCCGAAGCGCTTGCGGAGCCATCCGAGGGGGAAGCGGTCGCCTGGGCAATCGGTCGGCTTGGGGTTGATTTCCTTATGGCCTTTGACAATCGCCGGGCGGCCTTTGACTTTTCCGACGCGATCGCGGAGGTAGCTGCAGAGTTCATCAAGGGCCGCAAGTTGATCCTTGGTCGGAAGGTCGCGGTTTAAATCGCCCACGAGGCAGATGCCCAGTGAGATGTCGTTGAGGTAGTCGCTTGCGACATGTCCACCGTTGATCTGGCGAGTCCAGCGGTTGCCGATTTCGATTTGGCCATTTCCCGAGGATTTTCCGTTTCCGATCACAAAATGATACGCGAGTCCATTCTGCATCTTGCGCACTTTGCGGTGGTAGTTATCAAAAATGCGAGCGTTTCCCTGTCTGGTTCCGCTGTTGTGCACTATGATGTATTTCCAGCGACCGCGTTGGACCTTTGCGCTGTCGATCGCTTTGCGGACAGCCGGCGACAGGTAGCGGTAGCGCTTCATGAACCCGCCGAATGCCGGCTTCGTAGGCGGTTCGTAACCTGCCTCCTCCTGAAGACCAGACTTTTCTATGAGAATCGGTGCGTCGAGCGGCCTGCCAGCGGGCGTTTTTCCTTTGGGAACCTGTGGTGTAACGGGGGTGGTCGTTTTTTCCGGCTTATCCTCCTCCAAATTCTTCGCTGGTGTGGCCGTCGGTGAGGGCTTCACCGTTGAAGCCTCCTCGCCTGGAATCAAAATGTAGTCGTCTGATTCAGCCTTCTCCGTTTTGACATCCACGGGCATTTCGGATTTCGGCTCTTCCGAGACTAGGGAATCCTCGCTTTCATCCGGAGTGGGTTTGGGAGTGGGTTTGGGAGTCGGCTTCTTCGTTGCTGATTGGGATTTTCGCGGAGTAGGGGAGGCCTTGGGTTTCGACTTCGTTTTTGAGGATGGAGTCGCTGCGGGTTTGGGCTTTGGGCGTGGCGTGGCTGAGGGAGTCGGCTTGCTGACGGGTTGGATTTGCTCCCGTGCTTGGAGGAATAGGCGCTTTTTATCCTCGTCGCTGGTTTGTCCACGCATTGCGGTGGGAGTTAGCAAGAAGCACCCAACGCAGATAATGATGGCTACCAGATTCCGATTCCGCACGCCGTAGGCTAACAAGAGGAGAGGGGTTTTCAAGTCGCTCAATAAATAACACGCACAAGACAAAGTCCGGCTGCCGGCGCGGTATGCATAAATACTGGCTTGGCTGAGCGAAGGTGTTCAGCAAGTTCGTCGATTTCCACCTTGCCGCTGGCATGGCGAATGATGGCTGCGCTGAGGATTCTAACCATTTTGTAGAGGAAGCCCTCGCCTTCAAAAGTGAGATCGATTTTTTCCTCCGCTATGTGATTTTCGATGCAATGGATGGTTCGCACCGTTTGCTCGGGACCATTTGATCTCCTGAGCGAAAATGCGCCGAAGTCGTGTGTGCCGGTGAAGAGGTCGCAGGCACGCTGGAGCTTTTCAAAATCTAATGCTCCCGGCACATGCCAAGCACGGTCTTTCACCAAGGGGTTCAGTGCGGGTCCATTCCAAACCGTGTAGCGATAGATTTTTCCCTTCGCCGAAAATCGAGCGTGGAAGTCGCTTGGAGCTTCCTGGATTTTCATGACTCGGATCGTCTCGGGCAGGTGGGCATTCAGCGCCGGCAACCATTCCCTAAGGCTCAAGCGTTCGCTTGGGACATCAGCATGCGCGCATTGCGCCTCGGCGTGGACGCCAGCATCCGTGCGGCCCGAGCCATGCACGGTGATGCGCTCCTGACAGAGTGCGAGAAAGGCCTTTTCCAAATAATCCTGCATCGTATTTCCGCAGGCTTGGCTTTGCCATCCATTCAGCCCGCCTCCGTGATAGGCGATCTGCAGTTGCAATCTCATCCCTGCGAATCGAGCCAGCTTTGAAGAATAATCTGGGCGGCGACTTGGTCGATTACGGGGCGTTGCTTTCTGGTGTTCCGGCCTGCCTCCTGTAGCGCGCGCTGCGCTGAGACCGTGGTCATTCGTTCATCCCAAGAAACAACTGGGATCGTGGTCTCACGCCGGAGTTCTTCGATAAAAGCCTTCGCTTTCTCCGCAGCAGGTCCGAAGGTGCCGTTCATGTTTCTTGGCATGCCGACGACAATCGTTTCTGCGGAGCGTTCGTTTGCGAGCGCGAGGACGCGTTTGAGCACATCGCTGGACTTTGTTGGGATCGTTTCGAGTGGATGTGCGAGCATTCCGAGATCGTCGCTTATGGCAACCCCCACGCGGGCGTCGCCAAGATCAATGCCGATGGCTTTTTTCATTTGGAGTTGAAAGTCCCATACTGCCTGCTTAGCTTCAATCACCATGTCACAGCTTTCCTTGGACAAATTTGGCGAAAACCTTCCGGTCTCTGGAATCGTTGGTTTTTCGCAGGTCGCGATCGGTCTCGGCGCAGGTTTTCTTGTTGCCGACAATATTGGGCATAATGCCCGCCGAAATGCCGGTGTGGCCTTGATCACTCTGGGCGCCGCTGCCCTCGTTCCGATCGTCTGGGGCATTGCTT
This sequence comes from Terrimicrobiaceae bacterium, assembly GCA_044345595.1. Classification (GTDB taxonomy): domain Bacteria; phylum Verrucomicrobiota; class Verrucomicrobiia; order Chthoniobacterales; family Terrimicrobiaceae; genus UBA967. The sequence continues at coordinate 158,938 of JBIJAV010000002.1, read as the reverse complement.
CTAAAATCAGCACCCGTCCCGAGTCCTCCCGCGCCATGCGTAAAAAGCTCGAAGGTATCCGTGGCGCATATGACACGGACATCGAGCAGCACTGAGGCCTGGGCTTCAAAGTGAAGCCTCTCGTTCTTGCTTCGGCTTCGCCACGCCGTCTCCAACTCCTCAGAGAAGCTGGTTGGTCCGTCGAGGTTGATATTTCGGAAGCTGACGAGATAGAGGATCACTCGCTGACACCCGACGCGCTCGCCCTCGAAAACGCCCGAAGAAAGTGGCATGCCGTTGCCGCACGGCGTCCCGAGGATCTGATCGTGGCTGCCGACACGGTGGTTTGGCTCGGAGGTCGATTTTACGGCAAGCCTGCGGATTTTCCCGAAGCCCGAAAAATGTTGGCATCACTCGTCGGCCGAACCCATCAAGTGGTCACTGGAGTGGTCTTGGGCAGTCGCTCGGCTTCCGTGGAATTTTCTGAACTGTCGATGGTCACTTTCCATGATCTCACGCCCGAATCCATTGAGACCTATCTTTGTTCCATTCATCCGCTCGACAAGGCAGGCGGCTACGCGGCCCAAGATGACGGAGGCCGTCTCATAAAAAAAATCGAAGGCTCGCTGAGCAATGTGATCGGCCTCCCTATGGAGCGGTTCGCCGAAGTTCTAAGAGAGATTCAGCGTTTGCAGGAATAAACAAACGCGGGCGGAAAATTGCGCATCACGACAGGAGTCCTGCGCACATCGCTGAAGGTGCGGTCGAGATTTTTACGAAACCTCTGTCCAGACCTTAAACGGTGGGGGCCATAATACGCAAAAGTGGAAAAGACCCCGCCATCGGCCAATGTCGAGTGAATCTCGCTGAGAATGGAATTTTGCAGTTTCTGATCGAAGATGGCCCAGGGCAGTCCGGAGAGGATGGCATTCGGTCGGGGAATCTTTTCCCAATTCAAATGATCGCTCAAGCGCGTTGCACAGCCTTCGATGATCCGGGCATCTGGAAATTTGCCCGAGACTTCCTTTGCCAGAATGGGGCACTTTTCGATAGCCGCAAAATGTGCGCCACTTGGCAAACTCGCGAGAATGTGTCCGGTGAATGCCCCGCTGCCAGGCCCAAGCTCGATGACGCTCGATGCCATGTGCAAATCTGATGCAAGGACCATCTCTTTGGCTAAAAATGGTGACGATGGCCAGATCGCACCGAGCGTTGAGGGATTGCGTAAAAAAGACCTAATGAAACTCAATGACATGTGGTGCAAAGGTTCAATGGCATTGCAGCCGGGTGCAACATCAAAAGCGGAACAGTTCCTGCAAAAAGCGGGAATCCGCCGGTTGCGTTCTACGCAGGCGGAATGCGCTCAAACAATCCTGCCAACTCGATCTCGGCTGTCTGCGGAAACATATCCACCGGTTGAATACACTGAATCCGATATTCCGCTGAGAGTTTTTTTGCATCCCGCGAAAAGGTGGCCGGATCGCAGGAGACATAGACAATGAGGTGCGGTGGATTTTCCAGAATCGCGCGCATGACATCCGGCGACAGGCCCTCGGCCGGGGGATCCAGAAGGAGAGTGGTGTCTGCCGATGTGCCGCCGAGAAGGGCTTGTGAGAGGTGGGCCTCCACCGAGCCGGCGATGTAGGTTTCCTTGGCTGAGGCTCCCTCCATGGCGCTTCGAACGGCGCCATCACTCCACTCGATGCCGAGAATACGGTCGAAATGTGGCAGGAGGCGCTTGGAAAAAAATCCCGATCCACAATACACGTCGATCAAATACTCCGAGCTGCCGGCCAGCTCGGAAACTGTGCTCGCCAGCAATTCGGCTGCGCCGCTGTTCACCTGTGAGAATCCCCGCGCCGCCCCTGCCTCGCGGAGAGTCAGGCGACCGGGATGGCGCGGCGGTTTTTTTCGAAGCTCCGCCAAAAGCCCATTCACCTCTTCGCTGGCAATCGGACACTCCGCGACATCGACTAGATGATGCGACTTCCGATGGTAAAACCCCACATCGCCACTGTCTGTGTGAACGGAAAGGCGGTTGCGGTAACCCCACTGCTCAGGTGAGGGAAGCATGGGGCGGACTTCAACATCACTGATTCCGCCCACGCGGCGCAGCAACTCCGTAACCTGGGAAGTTTTGATCTCCAGCTGGAGTTCATAGTCAGCATGCTGATAGGCGCAGCCCCCGCATTCTCCAAAGACCGGGCACTTTGGCGCAACGCGGCGGGGTGAGGCTTCTAAAAGTTTTACCAAATCCGCCTCGACGAGATTTTTCTTTTGTTTCACCACCCGCACGAGAGCTCGCTCCCCAGGCAGTGTTCCATGGACAAAACAAACCCTTCCATCCAGTAGGCGGCCGATTCCCGCGCCGCCGTAGGCGATGCGTTCGATCGTGATTGTGGCTTCCGGCAATGTCATGCCGGTTTGCGCATGAGCCAGTAGATCTCGCCCGGCCAGCCAGGAAAAATGCGGCCCCAAAGAATGTTGAAGCGCATCCATGCGGCGGAGTTTTCGAGGGCGCTACCCTTGCTACGCATCAAAAATGCTCCGCTCATGAACTCCACTTTCAGCCCGGCCTGTTCGGCCATGCGGCGCACGCGGGCGGGTGAAAACACGCTCACATGGCCCATCGGTTTTGCCGTGCGGCGAACCTGACTCTGGCGGATGGCTGCAAATGGACCTGGCACCACAGGGAAACCTCCAATCAGCGAGCCTCCTGGCCGAATAGCGGATGCAATTTTTTTCAAAACATCCTCCGGTTCGAAAAGGTGCTCCAGCACATGAAGCAGGATTGCGGTGTCGTATTGGTGCGGAAGAGCAAACTTCGCATCCTCAAGATTCGCTTCAAAAAAATCCGTGTAGCCGGCTTTCAGAAGCCTCTCGCGCAGCATGACGGCATCGACCGCCGTCCAACGATCAAAGCGCACTCCGCTTGGTGCGGATTTAACGAACTCCAGCATCTGGCCGACATGGACGCCGATCTCAGCGACATCCAGTGGACGCCCCGCCCGGAGACATTCTTCACGGAGGAGTTGGTATCCGAACCAGTAACGAAGCAAGCGGATCGGATACTTCACGCTCTTTGCTTCCTTGGTCATGCCGAAATCCTTTGAGCGAACGACCTGATTTTCGGCGAGAAATTGGATGTCCCATTGGGACGAGGAATACTTATTCAAGGCGGGCGAATGATGTGTCGCCTCCGCAGCGCGGTCAAGCGGAGCGTTTGCGCGTTCTTGATCCCAGCCTGCCCTGCAGGTAGTTTGATCGCTCTTTTATGAAACCGGTCACCATTTACGACACCACGCTGCGCGACGGCACCCAAGGCACGGGGATTTCTTTTTCCATCCTCGATAAGATTCGCGTGGCTCAAAAATTGGATTCGTTCGGGGTCGATTTCATCGAAGGCGGTTGGCCTGGATCGAATCCTCGCGATGCGGCCTTTTTTGCCGAGGCGGCCAAGCTCACTTGGAAAAATGCCCGCATTGCCGCGTTCGGAAGCACCCGTCGCGGCAGCATCGCGGTTGAGGCCGATGCCCAGGTGCGCGTGCTCCTCGAGGCGCAAACGCCGGTGGTCACAATCGTCGGCAAGACATGGCTGCTGCATGTCACAGAGGTTCTCAATGTCACTGCCGAGGAAAACCTCTCCATGATCGCCGACACGGTGGCACATCTTAAAAAACACGGCCGCGAAGTCTTCTACGACGCCGAACATTTTTTCGACAGCTACAAGGATAATCCTGAGTATTCCCTGCAAACACTCCGCGCCGCGAGGGATGCTGGAGCCGATCTGCTCGTTCTCTGCGACACAAATGGTGGAACTCTTCCCGGCGAAATTCACCGCATCACCTCCGCAGTCATCGCCGATCTCAAATGTCCGGTCGGCATCCATACCCACAATGACTGCGGACTCGGCGTAGCAAACGCCCTCGCTGCCATCGAAGCCGGAGCCTGTCAGGTTCAAGGAACCATCAACGGCTACGGCGAACGCGTGGGAAATTGCAACCTCACGACCATCATTCCGACGCTGCAGGTAAAAATGGGAATCCCCTGCGTGCCTGATCTCACCGCACTTCGCGAGGTTTCCCGCTTTGTCGATGAGTTGGCGAATGTGCCGCAGGACATCCGGGCCCCGTATGTTGGCACGGCGGCCTTCACGCACAAAGGCGGGCTCCATGTCCATGCCGTGCAAAAAATCTCCCGCACTTATGAACACATGGATCCGAGACTTGTTGGCAACTCCCAGACGATCCTCGTCTCCGACATGTCAGGCCAGAGCAACATCCTCGCAAAAGCTGCGGAGCTCGGATTCGAATTCCAAAAAGGCGCGCCTGAAGTCTCGACCATCTTGAAAAAAGTGAAGGAGATCGAAGCGCAGGGCTACGAATTCGAGGCCGCAGACGCCTCTTTCGCGCTCCTCATCCGCCGCACGCTTGGCCGCCACACGCCTCTTTTCGATCTTAAAGAATACCACTGCTCGTTCCGCCAATCGAGCCAGCATGAGTTCACAACCTGTGAAGCCACGGTCAAACTCCACGCCTCCGGTCGCCCCGAATACACGGTTGAGGAAGGGGACGGCCCCGTGAACGCCCTCGACGCCGCTCTGCGCAAGGCTCTGCGGCCTTTTTACAGTTGGATCGATCAAGTCCGTCTCACCGACTACAAAGTCCGCATCATCGACGGCACACGCGGCACAGCCGCCAAGACACGCGTGCTCATCGTTTCAACCGATGGCCATACAACCTGGGGCACTGTGGGGGTCTCGGACAATATCATCGAGGCCAGCTGGCTTGCGCTGGTGGATAGCTATGAATTTTACAGCCTGCGAGCGAATGCCTGAGAGTTTCAGGCTTCCGGTTGTCCGTAAAACTTCACGCCCATCTCGATTTTCTCCCGTCCGTTGGCAAGACGCCACTTGTTGCTATCGCGGAGGGAGTAAATGCATCCGCAGTATTCCTGTTGATAAAAATTCTCACGCTTTGAGATCTCCAGCATGCGCTGGGCCCCGCCGCCCTTGCGCCAGTTGAATGTCCAGTAGCTGATGCCGGGGTATTTTGCTGCAGCGCGCTCTCCGCATCCATTGATCTGCTCCATGTCCTTCCAACGGGAAATGCCCAGACAACTTGTGATGACCGGGAATCCATTCTCGTGCGCGTAGAGGGCTGTTCTTTCAAAGCGCATGTCGAAGCACATCGTGCAGCGGGCACCTTTCTCAGGTTCCCACTCCAACCCCTTGGCGCGAGCGAACCAGTTGTCCGTATCATAATCGGCGTCGATGAAGGGAATGCCCTCCTTCTCCGCAAAGCGGATGTTTTCCGATTTGCGCAGTTCGTATTCCTCCCTCGGATGGATATTCGGATTGTAAAAATAAATCGTGTAATCAATCCCCGAAGCGGCCATCGCCTCCATCACCTCTCCAGAACAAGGCGCGCAGCAGGAGTGCAGCAGGACTTTCTTTTCTCCGCTTGGCGGTTCGAGGATGGGTCTCGGATTCATAGAGACTCTTTACTCCAAGATTGCAGTCGATTTGACAAGCCGCCAGCGCTCTGGGTTTCTCGAAGTCAAATCCAAATAACGCCCATCAATCGGGAGGCTGGATTTTCCACTCGGAGCGGATAAGCTTTCCCCCCATGAAGTATATTTTCGTGACCGGCGGTGTTGTGAGTTCTCTGGGAAAAGGGTTGGCGGCAGCATCACTCGGCACGCTGCTTGAACTGCGGGGTCTCAAAGTCGTTCTCCAAAAGCTCGACCCCTATCTCAATGTCGATCCCGGCACGATGAATCCTTTCCAGCATGGTGAGGTCTATGTTTTGGCCGACGGCGCGGAGACCGACCTCGACCTCGGACACTACGAGCGCTTCACAAATTGCGTCCTCACTCGCTCCAATAACCTCACCAGCGGCCAAGTCTACGAGACCGTCCTCGCCAAGGAACGCCGTGGCGACTACCTCGGCAAGACCGTTCAGGTCATCCCTCACATCACCGATGAAATCAAAGCCCGTATTCGCGAGGTGGGCGTGAACTCAGGAGCGGATATCGTCATTACCGAAATCGGTGGCACCACTGGCGACATTGAGGGGCTTCCTTTCCTCGAAGCCATCCGCCAATTCATTCTCGAAGCGGGCACGGGCAACGCGATCATCATGCATGTCACCCTCGTGCCATTCATCAAGGCGGCGGGTGAACTCAAAACCAAGCCCACCCAGCAAAGCATCGCTAAACTTCGCGAGATCGGCCTCCAACCGCAGGTTCTGATTTGCCGCACCGAGATGCCCTTGGACGAGGATGTCCGGCAGAAACTGTCCCTCTTCTGCAATGTGCCGCTGGATGCCGTGGTGGAAGCGGGTGATGTCGACCACACGATCTACGAAGCGCCTTTGAACCTACGCGAAGAAGGGCTCGATTCGACAGTCTGCCGACTCCTCAATCTCCAAACCAAAGAACCCAATCTCACCGACTGGAAGCGCTTTGTTCAGCGGGTCATTTCCCCCAAAAAACGCGTTCGCATCGCGATTGTCGGAAAATACATCGAGCTTCAGGATGCCTATAAGAGCATCTATGAATCTCTCACCCATGCCGGAGCCGCCAACGATTGCGGCATCGACATGGTGCTTGTGGACGCCGAGGACATCGAGGCAGAGGGAGCCGAGAAGTATTTGCAAGGCGTCGCCGGTGTTCTCGTTCCCGGCGGCTTTGGCGACCGTGGCGTCGAAGGCAAAATCAAAGCCGCCCGCTACGCACGTGAATCCCGCACTCCCTTTCTCGGCCTCTGCCTTGGAATGCAGGTGGCCACCATCGAATTCGCCCGCAATGTCTGCGGCCTCGAAGACGCCAATAGCACCGAGTTCGACCCAGATACAAAAAATCCTGTCATCGCCATCCTTGAGGAGCAGAAAGATGTCACCGACAAGGGAGGATCCATGCGGCTTGGCACCTGGCAGACGAAATTCCTCGAGGGGTCCCACGCCCATCAGGTCTATGGAAAACTCGAAGCGTCCGAGCGCCACCGCCATCGCTACGAGTTCAACATGAAATACCGCCAGATCCTTGAGGAAAAAGGCTTCGTCATTTCCGGAACATCACCCGACGGCAACCTTGTCGAGTTGGTGGAACTCAAGAACCACCCCTGGTATCTGGCCTGCCAATACCATCCCGAGTTCCAATCCAAACCCAACGCTCCACACCCGCTCTTCAAAGCCTTCATCACCGCCTCTCTCGCAAACGAGGAGTGACCGCACCTTTGTTGTCCGGGGTCGCTGAATCGGAGGTTATCACCTGACCATGGAGTCTCTGAAAATCGCCATCCTGCTCCTCCTCGGGCTCATCTACCTGAAAGTGGCTTCGCGAGCCGCGAGGTCGGCTTTGGGACACGGGGATTCCTTCCCCACGCAAGTCTGGAAATGGCCGGAATCCCTTCTCACGGCAGGCGTCGTGCTTTTTTTTCTTCTGATGGCCATTCCATCCTTCACAGGTCCTCCTGGCCGGATCGACCTGAAGGCCATCGAGTCCGCGCTTGGGCTCTACGCATCGATTATCCTCTTCGTCGTGGGCTTTCTTGTTTTTCGAAACATGAACCCCATCGACGCATTCGGTCTGCGCTGGATCTCCTGGCGACAGGGACTCGTAGCCGTTGTCTTGTGTCTGGTTCTAGTCCTCCCGCCGATCTACGCAGCCCAGTGGATCGGATATTCCTTGTCTGGACCTCAAACCGAACCCCAGCCGATTGTCTCCTTCCTGATCGAACATCAGAGCCTCCGCGATCGCCTTTCTGTTATTTTAATAGCCGTCGTTGCAGCGCCCCTCACCGAGGAACTCGTCTTTCGTGGATGCCTCTACGGCTTTATCAGACAGACCGGCGGAAGGTTTGTGGCCATAGCCGTCACCTCCGTATTGTTTGCCCTCATCCATGGACACATCCCATCGCTTGCCGGTTTGGTGATTTTGGCCGTGGGCCTCTCACTTTTGTATGAGAAGACAGGTTCGCTTTGGGCTCCTATCCTCCTGCATGCCGCATTCAACGGACTTAGCATCTACGGCACACTCCAGTGGCCCGATCTCATGAAATGAAACTCTGCGCCGAGGACAAACTGCTCCAAGAACTCCTGCGCCTTGTGCCCGTTCCGCAGGATCAACCGCTCGGCCCGGGTGACGACTGCGCCGCCATCAAGTGCGGAAAACCGGAGACGCTCATTCTGCTCAAAACGGATTGCATCGCAGAGGATGTTCATTTTCTCCGTTCGCATGATCCCGCCAAAGTCGGCTGGAAGGCGCTCTGTCGTCCTCTGAGCGATATCGCCGCCATGGGAGGCACGCCGGCCCAAGCCCTCATCACCTTCTTTTCGCCCCCCGACCTTGATTCCACCTATTGGAAAAAATTCTACCGTGGACTTGGTCGTGCCGCACTCCGCTTTGGCGTCACCATCGCCGGCGGCGAAATGTCCCGCCAAAAACACGGCATAGCCGTCTCGGTCATGCTCACCGGACACATCGACTCCAAGCACCTGCTCACGCGCTCGGGTGGAAAACCGGGCGATCTACTCTTCGTCACAGGACAACTCGGCGGCTCCATCGCAGGACACCACCTCAACTTCACCCCCCGGCTTCCAGAAGGCCAATGGCTCGCGAAAAATATCCGCCCCTCCGCCATGATGGATATCAGCGACGGACTCGGCACCGACCTCCCCCGCCTCGCCAGAGCCAGCGGATGCGGATTTGAAGTCAACCGCGAGTCCATCCCCCGCCGCAAAGGATCCGACATCGAATCAGCCCTCTCCGACGGCGAAGACTACGAACTTCTTCTCGCCATTCCCCCCACAAAAGCCGCGCTCCTCCAAAAAAACTGGCCCGCCGCCTTCCCAAAAACCCGCCTTACTCCCATCGGCACCCTCACGCCCCCTCAACCCGCCCCCCCCAACTGGCCCGGAGGCTGGGACCACTTCGAAACAAATTAACCGCCGCACCCAAAGCCTGCGCCGCTCCCATCGTCACGACTAAAAATTTGGACGATCGTCCAAAAAGTTGGTTTTTAAAAACCGTAACCAAGTCTCAAAAAAACCGCATATTTCCCTTCAGATGCAGACCAGATGACGATTCCAGGGTGACCAAAAATTTGGACGATCGTTCAAATTTTTGGTTCACGCTTGGTCGCTGGAGTGGCTGAAAGGTGGGACAGATTTCTGAGTGCAGGGAAGAGGGGCTACTTTTCTATGAAGAGTTTTTTGAGGGTGCCGAGCACTTTCAATCTTTCATCCCGGGCTTTAATGCCTTTGTAGCCTTTGGGAAGAAGTTGGAGGGGAAGGAACGGGTCTCTGTGCAGGATTTCGTGCCAGAGTTTCAATTCCTCTGATGCCCATTCGTTGAACTCCGCCTCGGTGCATTTTTGTTTGGGCGCGATTTTGAGGAGTTCGGCGTGGCGCGTGTAGAGTTTGTTGATCTTTGCGAAGTCCCATGCGCTTTTGACGATGGATTCGTTGCCTGCGTCTCCAAGGAAGACTCCTTCGATGATGGCGAATCCTTTTTGGCTTTTAAGCTGGAGTCCTTTTTGACGAAGGTTCGCGTCCAATTGATGGGGTGTGATCCAGATGCTGCGTTGGAGGCAACCGAAGTTTTGGTGGCGCAGGGTGAGCCTGAGATCGTGCCTGGCTTTGCGTTGCGACTCGGGGAGATCGAAGGTGATGATCCTCCACTTGCCGTCCCATTTGGAGTTCCACAACGCGTCGGGGTCTAGCCCGCCGAGGGCGAGGAGTTTTCCCTTTTGCGTCAGGGTGATTGTTTTTTCTCCGACGCTCTCATCGAGTGAAATAAGCCCCTCGTTCTCGAGGCGATGAATCCGTCTCAAGAGTCCGTGCCTCCAGGCCCAGCCTTCGAAAGATTGGTTCATCGAGCGAAATGTGGGTCGCGCCATGATGTTCAGGCCCCACATCAAGGTATAGAGAAACAACTCCGTCTTTGGCTTCATGCCGCGTGGAGTAGCATTCGGTGCCGGACGCGCAAACCAAAAATTTGGACGATCGTCCAAATTTTTGGTTCGCGCCTGCGGGATGCTTTTTTCCTCTCTTGAGTTCCCGTGTGAAATCCCTTTTCGTGTGTGGATGACTGTTCGCACACGATTTGCTCCTTCACCGACTGGTTATCTTCATGTGGGAGGGGCTCGCACGGCTCTTTTCAACTGGCTCTACGCCCGCCGACAGGGAGGGCAGTTTATTCTCCGAATTGAAGACACGGATGAAAAACGCAACACGGCGGAGGCTCATCAGGTTATTTATGATGGTCTGAAATGGCTGGGACTCGATTGGGATGAGGGTCCAGACATGGGCGGGGATTATGGTCCTTATCGCCAGAGCGAGCGTTCGGAGATTTATGCCAAATACCTCGCCCGCTTGGAGGCCGCTGGTCATGTGTATGAGGATGGTGGTTCGATTCGTTTCCGTTCGCCGCGCAAGCCGGTGGTGCTTGAGGACATGGTCTGCGGGCGGATTGAGTTCGACATGTCAAATCCGGCGACTCACCCGGACATGACGATCCGTCGTCCGGATGGATCTTTTATTTTCCACTTCGTGAATGTTGTGGACGACATTGAAATGAAGCTCACGCATGTGATCCGCGGCGAGGATCACCTTTCGAACACGCCCAAGCACATCGAACTCTACAATGCGCTCGGCGAGAAGCCTCCGGTCTTCGGCCACATTCCGCTCATCCTGAATCACGAGGGCAAAAAGCTCAGCAAGCGTGATGGCGGTTCGAGCATTACCTATTTCATGGAGCACGGCTACGCTCCCGAGGCGGTGGCGAATTATCTCTGCCTGCTCGGATGGTCTCCCGGCGAGAATCGTGAGAAGCTCACCATGGAGGAAATCCTAGCGCTTTTCGACATCGATAAAATCAATCGCCGCAATGCCATCTTCGATCTCGATAAATGTTTTTGGCTGAATGGTCAGCACATCCTCTCGATGAGCTTCGAGCGTTTTGTGGAATTGGCTAAGCCTTTCGTGGAAAAAGCGGGCATCGCCTACGGTTCGGAGGCTGCACTTCTGGCAGCACTCACGATTGTTAAGCCCAAAGTGAAGCACCTCAGCGATGTGCCGGACTGGATCGGATTCCTCTTCACGGAGGAGTTCGCCTTTGATCCCGAGGCTGTCGAAAAAAGTTTGAAAAAAGCAGGTGCAGCGGGGCGTCTGCAGGCGTTGATCGCCGCGCTGACGAAGGTCGAGGATTGGTCGCATGCTTCACTAGAGGCCGCGTTGAAGGAAACGGCAACGGCCTTGGGAGTGAAGACCGGCGAGTTGGTTCATCCTGCCCGCGTGGCTGTAAGCGGCCGCTCGGTTGGCCCTGGCCTTTATGAAATGTTTGTGGTGCTTGGCAAGGAGCGCACGCTCGCCCGCTTCGCGCGTGCCGCCTCGATGGCCGCCGCTTGATGACCATGAGCAGAAAAGTCCCAGTCGCCATTGTTGGTGCCAATGGATATTCCGGCGAGGAGCTTTGCGCGATTTTGGCGCGGCATCCATCGGTCTCTGTTGTTGCTGTGACCTCTCGTCAGCATGCGGGCAAGCCCGCAGGCGAGGTGCTGCCGCGCCTCTCCGGGGTGGGGGAGTTTTCCAAACTGGTCTTCAGCGAACCTGCGATCGACTCGCTTCTTCGCTCAGGGGCGGAGTTTTTCTTTCTCGCCCTTCCCCATGGTCTGGCGGCGGAGTATGCCGTGCCACTTTGGGAGGCAGGGAAGAGGGTCATCGATCTCAGTGCCGATTTTCGGCTGCGTGACGCCGAGATCTATCGGGAGTTCTACGGTGAGCAGCATCCTGCTGCGAAATTACTCCCCGAGGCTGTTTACGGTTTGCCTGAGTTGCATCGTGAGTTAATCCGCTCCGCCAAACTTGTCGGCTCGGCTGGTTGCTATCCCACTTCGATCCTGCTGCCCCTTGTTCCGCTTCTCAAAGCTGGCTTGATTGATCCAAGCGATATCGCAGTGGCGAGTGCCAGCGGTGTGAGTGGTGCGGGGCGGAAGGCGGAGACGGCGCTTCTTTTTGGCGAGTGCAACGAAAGCCTGCGCGCCTATGGATTGCCCAAGCATCGGCATCTCTCAGAGATCGAGCAGGAGCTTTCTCTGGCTGCTTCGCGTCAGGTCACGATTGCTTTCACTCCGCACCTTGCGCCCATGACGCGTGGAATCCATACGACGATCTTCACGCGCCTCGCGGCGGGAGTGTCTCATGAAGCCATTCTGCCTGCGCTGGCAGCGGCTTATGCGAATGAGCCATTTGTTCGTGTTTCAAAGAATCTTCCCGATACGAAGAATGTGACTGGCACGAATTTCTGCGACATTTCCGCAAGGTTCGATGCCCGCACGGGTAGGGTGATCCTGCTCTCTGCGGAGGACAATTTAGTAAAAGGCGCCGCTGGTCAGGCGGTGCAGAACTTCAACCTCATGGCCGGACTCGACGAGACGGCTGGATTGCTATGATCGAAATCAAAAAAATCAAAGGCGGCGTCTGTGCCGCACGCGGCTTTGTTGCTGGAGCCGCCGGGTGTGGAATCAAGAACGGCAAGGTCACACGCGATGATGTGGCAGTCGTCTTCTCCGAAGCTGTCGCCACCTCTGCAGCGACCTTTACCACCAACAATGTCAAAGCCGCGCCAGTGCGCGTTTCGGCCGAACATCTCAAGGCTGGCGGCAACCGCGCTGTGATTCTCAACAGCGGCAATGCGAACGCCTGCACCGGCGAGGGTGGACTCAAGGATGCCAGAGCCATGTGCGCGGCTGCTGCTGAACTTTTAGGACTCAAACAAAAAGAAGTCCTCGTTTGCTCAACCGGCCGAATTGGCGTTCCCATGCCGATGGATCGAATTGCCAAAGGCATTGCCGCGTTGAAGCCCTCCCGCAATGGAAGCACCGCTTCCGCTGCCGCGATCATGACAAGCGATACTTTCGCCAAGGAATATGCCGTCGAGGTGAAAACCTCCAAAGGCTCGTTCCGTGTGGGAGGTGTCGCCAAGGGCGCGGGAATGATCGATCCGAACATGGCCACCATGCTCTGCGTGGTGACAAGTGATGCCGCCATTCCCCAATCCGCTCTTCGGGCCGAATTGAAGCGCTCCGTGGCAAATTCTTTCAACCGCATCACCATCGATGGCGACATGAGCACGAATGACACGGTCATCCTGCTCGCAAACGGCCTGAGCGCCTGCACGCCAGACATGGCGGCCTTTTCACAGGCGCTGGATGAAGTCACCCGCGCTCTGGCTCGAATGATCGTGAGCGACGGCGAGGGCGTTTCGCGTTTCGTTGAAGTCGAAGTCACTGGCGCAGCAAACGAAAAGGAGGCCCGCATCGCCGCCGAGGCGATCGCCAACTCCACGCTCGTCAAATGCGCCTGGGCCGGCGGGGATCCGAATTGGGGGCGAATTCTCGACGCCGTTGGTTATTGCGGCGTGAAGGTCGATGACACGAAGGCGGATATTTTTTACGACAAGATAGCTTCTGTGAAAAACGGCATCGCAGCGAAGACGCCCTTTGAAAAACTTCGTGCCATAGCTGCCAAAAAATCCTTCAAGGTCACGGTCGATTTCAAACTCGGTAAGGGCTCCTACTATGTTTGGACCACCGATCTCACTGAAGAGTATGTGCGTCTGAATCTCGGCGAATAAAACATGCTCACCACACCAGAAGCCCGCTCCGAATGCCTCATCGAGGCGCTGCCCTACATTCAAAAATATCGCGGCCAGACCTTCGTCATCAAGTATGGTGGCTCCGCGATGGAGGACGAGCAGATCGTCGATAAATTCCTGCGCGATGTCGTTTTTCTCGAGGCGGTAGGTATCAATCCCGTGCTTGTTCACGGCGGCGGCAAGGCGATCACAGCCCGCATGAAAGACGCCGGATTGCAGGCCCGTTTCATCGAGGGCCTCAGAGCCACAAATGCTACTGCGATCAAGATAGTGGAGGAGACACTCGACAAGGAAATCAATCCCTCGATCGTCTCAACGATCAATGAATTCGGAGGCCGCGCAAAAGGCTTTTCCGGTAAGGATGTTTTCATTGCCCGCCAACTTCAAAAGCAGGCCGTGATCGAAGGAGAAACAGTTGATATCGGCTTCGTTGGCGAAGCCCAGGAAGTCAATGCCGGATCCGTGAGCGAGGCGGTGCATGCGGAGATCGTTCCGGTCATTAGTCCGATCGGAGCCACGACGGAGGGTGTTGTTTTAAATATTAACGCCGACATTGCCGCAGCGGCTCTGGCAGCAGAACTCAAGGCCGCCAAGCTCATCTATGTTACCGATGTGCCCGGCATCATGCGCGACGCCTCGGACCGCCACTCCCTCATTCCCAGCGTTACAGCGAAACAAGTCAAAAGCCTCATCCAACAAAAAATCATCGCTGGCGGCATGATCCCCAAAGTCCTCTCCGCCATTTCCGCAATGGAGCGCGGCGTTGGAAAAATCCACATGATCGGCGGTCACATCCAACACTGCCTGCTGCTGGAGATTTTCACCAACGCGGGCATCGGCACAGAAATCGTGCCGGATTGACCTGCGGGCTTGGTTTTCTTGGTGCGCCGGGATTTCAGGGTTTGTAAGGTTTTGCCATGACACTGGCCTGCCGTCTCACCGCATTTGGATTAAATCCGCCTGCATTGAGCCTTGAAGAAATTCCCGCGCTTGCGCCGGGAGCGGGTGAGGTGCTTGTGCGGATGCTTGCCGCATCGGTTAATCCTGCGGATTTGAATGTGATTGAAGGCACCTACGGCGAATTGCCCTCCTTGCCTTGCACGATTGGCAATGAGGGTGTGGGAGTCGTCGAACAGTTGGGTTCATCCGTTCATGGTCTCTCGGTCGGTCAGACTGTTCTTCCGCTTTCATTCGGCGCATGGGCGCAGAAAATGGTCGTGCCTGCCGAGTCATTGATCGTTTTGCCGGATGGGTTGGATCCCCTGCAAGCTGCTATGCTTGCAGTGAATCCTGCTACGGCTTGGCGGATGCTGCATGATTTTGCACTCCTTGAGCCGGGGGACTGGATTGTTCAAAATGCCGCGAATTCGGGTGTCGGTCGCGCTGTTATTCAATTGGCGAAGGCGCTGGGTCTTCGGACTCTGAATGTCGTCAGGCGAGTCGAACTGGTTGAGGAATTGGAAAAAAATGGTGCTGATGTTGTCATTACCGAGGAGACGAGTTTGAGAGATCAGGTTCAGGCTCTCTGTGGAGGCAAAGCTCCCAAGCTCGCCCTCAACGCCGTAGGCGGAGCCAGTGCCCTCAACCTGGCAAATGCACTCGCGGCAGGCTCTCCCTTGGTTACCTATGGAGCGATGGGGCGCCAGCCTTTGAAAATTCCCAACAGTTTGCTCATCTTTAAAAATCTCTCCTTCCATGGATTTTGGCTCCGTCGTTGGAAGGAGACTGCGAGTCCCAATGATGTGCGCGAGACCTATCAAAAGCTTTCCGCCTATCTTCTCGCAGGGGTCCTCCACACGCCGGTTCACAAGACTTTTCCATTGTCTCAGGCTCTCGAAGCCGTGGCCGAGGCCGCACGCGAAAAGCGCTCCGGTAAAGTCCTTCTTCGCATGTGATGACGATCGGGCCTGAATGGCATTGAGGTTTCCCTCAAACGGAGCCATTTTGATTCCATGGAGAGTGAACCCCGAGCCTGGCAGAATTTTTCCCCGGGTGATCTGTCTTTTTCATTTCCCATGGTGGCGTCCGCGAATGTCTCCGAGTGCATCGCCCGCTCGGTCGCCGCATTTCCATTCTGGGCTGGGCTTTCATTTGAGGAGCGCCGCGAAAGATTGCTCGGTTGCCGCGAGAGATTGTCCCTCGCCTCGGAATCGCTTGCAGCCTTGATCGCGCGGGAGACGGGAAAACCTTTGCGCGAGGCGCGTCTGGAAATGGCTGCCGTGCTGGCTAAGTTCGATCTCTCGTTTGTAGACGGAGAAAAGTATCTTCGGGATGTGCCTGTCGAGGACGGGCCGAATCCCGCACTCGTTCGCCAGTGCCCTCGTGGACCTGCCGCCGTAATTGCCCCCTTCAACTTCCCCGTTCATCTCGGGCATGGCGCGGCGTTGGCCTATCTCCTCGCCGGCAACACGGTTTTGTTCAAACCATCGCCGTTTGCTGTGAATGTTGGCCTGGCCTACGCCAAAATTATGCAGGAGGCGCTCCCAGTGGATGTCTTTCAACTGGTCCCTGGCTGGGGCGAGACAGGTCGGGCGCTTTGCACAGATCGAGCTGTTCGTTCGGTTTGCTTCACGGGGTCCGTGCCTGTCGGGCGGGAACTCGCTGTTGCTTTGGCTGCCGATACCTCCAAATCGCTAGCTCTGGAACTCGGTGGAAAAAATTCAGTCATCATTTTCTCCGACGCCGATCTCGATTCCGCTGCCGTGGCGGTCGCCGATGGTATGTGCCTCACCGCCGGTCAGCGGTGCAATGCGACATCGCGAGTTCTCGTCGAACGACAAGTTGCGGATGCATTTTTGCAGCGCCTCACGGTTGCGCTCGCCCGTTACCAACCGGGAGACCCCATGAACGAAAACACGCTCCTCGGTCCACTGATCAGCTTCGCCGCCCACGAGCGCTACGAGCGACTTATCTCCTCAAGCGTGGGGGACTGGATTGTTCCCGGAGGCATTCTGGAAAAAATCAGCCCTGAGATGCATGGGTATTATGTTCTGCCCGCAGTGGTCGTCGCTGGTGATGCTGCCGCTCTGGACGAATCGCCTCTGGCCAAGGCGGAAACCTTCGCGCCTATTTTGGTGGTCGAGATTTTCGATGGGGAGGAGTCGGCGATCCGTCGCCATGAGGCTTGGGATTTCGGCCTCACGGCGAGCGTCTTCACTTCCGACGCCGAGCGGTTTTCACGGGTAGGCTCCAGGTTGTCTGTCGGCAACCTTTACCAAAATCTTCCCACGACCTTTTCGCCATCCACCCTGCCATTCGGTGGATGGGGAACTTCAGGCAATGGTCATCCCGGCGGGCGCGGTTTCGTGCGTTTTGCCGTGCAGGAACAGGCGATCCAGTGGAAAACTTGAGCGATCCATGAAACGCGGATTCCTCGACAAACTCATCGACCGCCTTCCTCTCGTTCAGCCCGGCGAGGTGCAGAACTACCTTGTCGAAATTGCCCGCGAGAAGGGGTTTCTCGAAACGATTTTCAACGCGATTCTCGAAGGCGTCATTGTCACTAACCCCAAGGGACGCATTCTTTACCTCAACAGGGCCGCGTGTGGTTTTTTCGGTATTGAATCCGATGCAAGCCTTGGAAGGCCCTTGGCCGAGGTGGTGCGAGGCATCGACTGGGAGGCCTTGAGTGGTCCGAAGGCTGAAATCGTGAGTCGCGACCTTGAGGTTTTTTATCCTGAAAATCGCCTCCTGAATTTTTATGTGGTTCCGTTGTTGAGCGATGAGGGTGATGGACACAAGCCCGAGGCGGTTGGTCGCGCGGTCATTCTTCGGGACATCACACAAACCCATCGCGACACGCAGGAGACGATCGAGGTCGAAAAGTTTTCCGCCCTCACCATGTTGGCAGCAGGCGTCGCCCATGAAATTGGGAATCCGCTGAACTCACTAAACATCCACCTTCAACTCATGCAGCGCAATTTGGAGAAGGCTCCGCCAAAACTCCGCGCCAAACTGGAGGAGTCGGTTCTTGTCGCCCGCAGCGAGGTCTCGCGCCTCGACAACATCATTACACAATTTCTCCGCGCCATCCGACCCCAAAGCCTGAACCCCGAACCTTCGGATATCAATCGCATCGTCGATGAGGTTTTTGAGTTCTTACATGTTGAAATCCAGGACCGCGATGTGCTCGTTGAGAAGCAGCTTGAGCAGGGGTTGCCGCTCCTTCAGATCGACCGCGACCAGATCAAGCAAGCCTTCTACAACATCTGCCGCAATTCGTTTCAGGCCATGAATTCCGGCGGCATCCTGCGCGTCAGCACCTCCTCTGATGCCTCGCATGTGCAGGTCGTCTTCACGGACTCCGGTGGAGGTATCTCGCCAGAAAATATCACCCGCATTTTCGAGCCCTATTTTACAACCAAATCCGGTGGAAATGGACTGGGTCTTCTCATCGTCAGGCGCATCGTTCGGGCTCACGGCGGGGAAGTCATTCTCGAAAGCTCTCCCGGACGCGGACTCACGGTCAGAATCCTCCTGCCAAGGGCCGACCAGCGCGTGCGTTTCCTCGAGCAGGGAACCGTCGAATCCAAAAATGAATAACGAACTCCATCAATTCCACGATCAAGCCAGTGCAAGCTACAAGGCTGGTTGCCGCACGCCCTCTCAAATCCTTCCCGCAGCCGATCTCGAGATGCTCGCGAAGTTTGGCATCACGCCGCAATTTCTTTACGATGCGGTGGATGATCTCGCCCGCTATGGCGAGCCAGGCAAGGATGTGTTTGTGGAACTTGCGCAAATGCGGGCGGATTATTTTCAGACATCACTGCACGGACGCCCTCCTGCTCGGACTGTTCAAGAGCCCGAATTGCCACCCAAATCCGCCGAATTCCAAGGAGTCGCCTGGCTGCCTCGTATTATCCGGAAGGCCCAGTGCTTTTTAGAAGGAAGCCTCTGCGACGACATCATGTATGGCTGCGCCGGTGATCGTTCATTTTTGAAAAAATACAACGCCACCTTGCCGGCCTTCCTGGCTGTTGTGCGAGACTCGCACGGCGACCCTTCGCAAGCATTGCGCTATTTGACCAAGGCAGGTTGCGAGTGATTACAAAAGGTAGCAAAATCGGTTTTGTCGGCGTCATCAAAAGTGAGTTGGCGCTCTGGGTTGGGATTTTTGCAGTGCTTGTTTTTTATACGAGCGGGCCCGCTTTGTTGGGTGGCCCAGGTAACCAATGGTCTGCAGCGGGATCTTTTGTGGCGATCTTTGGAATCATGCTTTGGCTTTCCTTCGGTGTCGTCCACCACGCCGAATGCCTGGCGGTAAAACTCGGCGAGCCTTACGGGACGCTCATTCTCACGCTTTCGGTCATATCAATCGAAGTGGTCATGATTTGCGCCCTCATGCTGAACGGAGCTGAAAATCCGACACTGGCGAGGGACACGATGTTTTCTGTGCTCATGATTGTCTTGAACGGCATGCTTGGTTTGACGCTTTTGCTCGGTGGGTTGCGTCATCACCGGCAAGTATTCAACCTTGAAGGCGCCAGGAGTTATCTCATCGTTCTCTCATGTCTGGCCTTCCTTGCCCTGGTTTTGCCGACCTTCAGTAGGACAGGCGGAGTCGGATCGGCGTCGCCAATGGTTTTTGGATTTGTGGCCCTCGCATCCATCGGCCTGTATGGGATTTTTTTGTTTCTCCAATCCACCCGCCATCGTGACTTTTTTGAGCACCCTTCGGAAGAGGGGGAGTTGGGCGACGACCACGGGCACGGCCATCTGCAAACGCATTCCACCGCGTATCACGCTGTTTTTCTCGTCCTTTCGCTTCTGCCAATCGTTCTTCTTTCCAAAAAAATTGCAGTCCTGTTGGAGTTCGGTATCGCTGCGCTGCATGCGCCTCAAGCACTGGCGGGCTTCGTTGTCGCCTTGCTCGTTCTGGCTCCCGAGGGGTTGGCCGCCTGCAAGGCCGCTCTTCAGAACACGCTTCAGCGCTCAGTGAATATCGTCCTCGGTTCTGCGCTCGCCACCATTGGACTCACGGTTCCAGCCGCTCTGGCTATCAGCGCTATTACATCCAAGCACATCATTCTGGGACTTGGTCCGGTGGAATTGGTCCTCCTCCTTGCGACATTCTTTTCATCCCTCTTGGTCTTTGCGGGAAACCGCACGAACATGCTCGCAGGTGCTGTGCATCTGGTCCTCTTTGCGGCTTATGCGGTCCTGATTTTTGATTGATGGGATCGGATATTCCGGATTTCCGTCGTGCATCAGCGGCTCAGTTGTTTTCGGAAAGCAGCAGGAGAGGTTTTGCGTGAGCGGATGAATGCGTGTGTGAAGTGGTAGCGGTCGCAGAAACCGCATGCCGAAGCAATTTCTTCAATGCTTTTGGCGCTGTGGTGCAGGAGGAGGCATGCGGCTTCGATGCGGCGCTCGCGGGCGTAGAGGGCAGGTGTGTGTCCCGTGCGTTCGCGAAAGAGGCGAATAAAGGCGTTTGTATTCATCCCAGCCTCTTTCGCTAATCGGGAAATGCAGGGAACACCCGGAATCTGTGCTTCAATTTTTTGAATGGCTGACTGCACTCGGGCGTCCATATCGGCAGGCACCTGCCATTTTTCAGGTGTCAGTCGCGCCAACTGGCTTGTGACGAGGGATGCAACCTGGCACGCACAGGAGGCGGGGTTTTTCTCCTGCAGGGCGTGGTTCACAGCTTCCAAGTCTGACGGGCTTGCACTCAGAACTTCCGCATCCACGCCACTCCAAGTGAGCGATGTGAGAAAATGAACATAAAAATGATTTGTCGTCCCAGTTAGGCGTGTGGTGAAAGACACCTCTGGCGGGATGAGCACGAATCGGGTTCGCTCAAGGGGGATTGTTTTTTTCCCGACGATGATGGCGCCTCCTGTTCTGTCGTTCCAGTAAAGCCTCCAGTAGGGGGCTCGCAAATCTCCTGGGGACCATTTCGTGAGATGCACGAAGACAGAGGTGAGAATGCGGAGGCTCATTTCGGAGGAAGCGCCCTGCATGGAGGATGGGCTTTGTTTTGTGTAAAACATACACAAAATAAAATCTTTCACGCATTGCCCGGGCAAGCCGCTTCTGGAAAGTTCGCCGCGCATGAGCACTTCACTCCATCCACTTCGCTTCCGCCAAATCCACCTCGATTTCCACACCTCGCCACACATTCCTGCGATCGGTGAGAAATTTGATAAAAAGAAATGGCAGGACACGCTGCAGGCGGCAGCGGTGGACTCGATCACGCTCTTCTCAAAGTGTCACCACGGTTGGAGCTACCATCCGACCAAAGTTGGCAAAATCCATCCGCACCTGAGCTTCGATCTTCTCCGCAAGCAATACGACGCCACGAAGGAAGTCGGCATCAACGCCCCGATCTATCTCTCCGCAGGCGTGGACAACCTTGCCTCGTATGAGCACCCCGAATGGCGCGAGGTCAACAAGGACGGTGCCTACACTGGTTGGGCGAAGCGCACGCTGCAGGCGGGCTTTCACATGATGGATTTTCATAGTCCTTATCTCGAATACCTCTGCGAGCAGATCCGCGAGGCGGGGCGTCTCTTTCCTGATTGTGATGGCATTTTCCTCGATATCATTAGCCAGTGGGAATCCTGCACCCGTTGGAGTCTGGAATTCATGAAGGCCAATGGGCTCGATCCGCTCAAAGAGGAGGATCGCAAGGAGTCCTCGCGTCTCGCGCTCGAGAAATACTATCGCCTGACCACAGAAGCAGCGAAGTCAGTCCGCCCTGACATGCCGATCTTCCACAATGCTGGCCATATTCCCCGCGGTCGGCATGACATTTTGCCCTACTTTAGCCACCTTGAGTTGGAGTCGCTGCCGACAGGAGGTTGGGGCTACGACCATTTCCCGACCTCGGCGAAATACACATGCAACCTGCCATTCGAGTTTTTGGGAATGACAGGGAAGTTTCATACCACATGGGGGGAGTTTGGAGGCTACAAGCATCCTAACGCGCTCCGCTACGAATGCGCTGCCATGCTGGCCTACGGAGCCAAGTGCAGTGTGGGTGATCAGTTGCATCCCTCGGGAGAACTTGATCCCTCGACTTACGAGGTCATCGGAGCCGCCTACCGCGAGGTGCGTGACAAGGAGCCATGGTGCCGCGACGCGAAGCAGGTCTTCGACATCGCCGTGCTCTCCAGTGAGTCGGAAAATCACAATGACCGCAACAATTGGCCCGATGATGGAGCCGGCCGCGTCCTCCTTGAGGGGCATTTCCTCTTCGGGCTCATCGACCGCACGATGGATTTCTCGCCCTACAAGGCCATCATTCTGCCCGATGACATTCGCATCGACGACGAGTTGAAAGCGAAGTTGGACGCCTATCTGGCTAAAGGCGGCAAGCTGGTCCTCTCGGGCGAAAGCGGTCTCTGGAAGGGCCGTGAGGCTTTTGCGTTTGATCTCGGAGCCGAGTATCAGGGCCTCAGCCCAAGCCATCCTCCAGAGGACGAGGCCAACCGTGGTCACGATTATGTTCTACCCGTGCCGGAGCTTCGCCCTTCATTCGTCAACACGCCGCAGATCATGTATAGCCGCTCACACCGCATCCGCGTTACGGACGGCCAATCATTGGGTCAAATTTTCGACCCCTATTTCAACCGCACCTGGGAGCATTTCTGCAGCCACCAGCACACGCCGAATCAACTTGAGCCCTCGGGATTCGATTGCGGCGTGCGGCATGGAAATATCCTTTATTTTGCGCATCCGGTCTTTCTGCACTACCGCGCCTATGGAGCCGTGGCTTATCGCGAGTTTATCGTCCGGGCATTGCGTGCGTTTCTGCAAGATGGCGTATCGCTTGCCACAAACCTGCCTTCCACCGCGCGTGTATCACTCACCTCGCAGGGTGATCGATTCATACTGCATCTCCTCTACGCCCCGACGATCAGCCGAGGTGGAGTCATTCAGCTCTCCGGCGGCAATGCGTCCGGTGGACGCAGCGTCGAGGTCATCGAAGAACTCCCGCCGCTCCACAACACGGAGGTCACCCTGCGCCTGCCAGGTGTGAAAAAAGCCATCCTCGCGCCAAGCGGTGCACCGGTTTATTTCAAAACCAGTGGTGACAGTGTCACGGTGCGACTGCCCGAGTTTTCCTGCCACCAGATGATCGAGCTTCAAGCCTGAAGCATTCGATCCGCGCCTTACGGCTTCGAAGATTCGAGCAGGTGTAGACGAAGGATGCGTCGGATTTCTTCGATGCCTTCCGGGTCCTCGTTGGCACCATGGCCGGATGGAACGACCTTTTCCGACTTGGCGTTTGGAAGGTGTGAACTCCAGTAGGGGACAACACCATCGGAGCTGTGCGGCGTGTCACCTTTGCCTTGGTCGCCGATCACAGAGTGGTAGGTGACTTGTTTGGACATGGGGAGTTTGAGGATCGCGAGCAGGAGCGGGGACTTGGCCCGTAGGAAGCGAATGCTATTCGCAGGGGCCACAAAAAGGTCGCGCAGGTTGTTTCGGATCGAGTTCACCATCACAAGGCGCTCTCCCGAGGTGAAGAGGTTTGGCAGTCGAACCATGTTGGAAAAAAACTCCGCAAAGGGATTCATCGCCAGCTGGCTGCCTTGGTGTGGCGTGGCAACGAACACGACGCGGCGGATGTCTTCTCTTGGCTTGAAGTTCACGATCTTGAGCAGGTGATCCTTCGCTGGCGCACTGATTTTGAGTTTTTCAGGCGGGGTGTCCGTGAATTGTTTCCACAGTTCTTCACCGCCTTTACGCACGACGAGACTGGAAATGAGGCCGCCCATGCTGTGGCCGACGAGCACGATTTGATCGAGGTTGGGGTTTTTATGTTGAGGGTCCAAAGTCGATCGATACCGGTCGAGTTCACTGCGAAGCTTTGCGGCAGACCACCAGACAGGAAGGCCAGTGGGGTAGAGGTAGAACCAGAGCTGGTAGCGTGAGCGGATTTCAGGATCTGCCAGGAGTTGGTTCACTGCCGGAGTCCACGCCTCGGGACGGCAAAGCAGGCCGTGCACAAAGACGACAGGGATTTTTTTCGGATCGTATTCGTCAATCTGCAAGAGGCCGGTGTGCCTGAAATTGGTATCCGAAAAAATGAGAGCCTGAATGTCGATGGAACTGTTTTTTCCTTGGCTGAGGAGGTAGGCGATCGGAGCCGAAAAATCGGCAGCCAGAGTCTCTCTTCTGCCATTCAGAACGACACTCTCCGTCTGCAGACGCCGGTAAAATGTGAGTTCCGGTCCGTTTTTATTAAAGCGAACTAACGCCGTGGCAGGAATGCCCATACCCGTTCGGGAGGCGCTGGGTTGTCCCTCGAGAGCGGGCGAACCTTTGGCGAACCAAGCCACAAAGGGAACGCCCGCTCCATCCACAGTGACGCGATCGCGCAGGCCTTTGATCTGAATGGACGAGGCGGCTATGAGTTTCGATGCTTGGCGTGGGTCTAATGTATTTCGGGATGCTGTGGTGATTCGAACAGCTTTATTTTGAAAATGATCGGCGGCCAGGATTTCAACCAAACGGGCGGTCGCAATCTGATTCAGTTTTTGAAATTCGGTGCCAAGTCGCGCCTTGGAGGTCTGGCGAAGGACCTGGAGCAGAAGGTCGATGCGTTCGGATTCAGTGAGCGACTTGTCTTCGGTCTTTTGAAGAAGTGCTGCGGGCCCGCCTGAGGCTGCCAGCGTTTGGACAGTGCGATGCGCCGTCACGCCAGGTGTGCGGGTTATCTTCACATCCAAAAGGGCGCAGCTCGTCAGGAAGGCGGGGGCTAGGGCGGTGGCTAACGCGGTTAGGAAAAGTTTTTTCATAATCCAAGAGTCCAATTCAGTTCGTGGGCAAAAGGCTTATTTGCCAATGCAGAATCTGCTGAAGATTTCACCAAGGATGTCCTCGGTGTCGGTTGCTCCGACGATTCGTCCCAGCGTGTCGAGTGCGGAGCGGAGTTCCACCGCTGCCAGTTCAGGAGGGGCACTGGTGCGAACGAGTTCGGCAGCGGCGCGCAGGGATGTAGCGGTGGATTCGAGAAGAGCCTTGTGGCGGGCGTTGATGGCGGCAAGGGAATCGCCCGTGCGGGCATGCTTCGATCCATTTGCGCTGGTCATGGCGTCGAGGAGTGCGTCAAAGCCTTCGCCGGTGAGCGATGAAACAGGGATGGCACCGGTATGCTTGAATGATCCTGACGGCAAGAGATCGCATTTGTTCGCCACCAGTATTTCCCGCTCATTCAGGGGGGGCGGCGGTGTCGTGGCGTTGGCATCGAAAATGTGCAACACGAGATCGGCGCTTTCCATGGCCCGTCCGCTTCGTGCCACGCCCTCACGCTCGACGGGATCATTCGTATCACGCAGGCCGGCGGTGTCGGTGAGACGAAAAAGAATGCCTCTTAGGCAGGCCGACTCCTCGATTGTGTCGCGGGTTGTGCCGGGAATCTCGCTCACTATGGCCCTGTCCATGCCGAGAAGGCGGTTCAGGAGACTCGATTTTCCGGCGTTAGGCAGGCCGACAATCGCAACTCGAATTCCTTCGCGCAAAATCCGGCCTTCATCTGCAGTGGAGAGAAGTTTTTCCGTCCGCTCCAGTGCCGTGTTGATTTTTCTAAGAAGAAGGCTGCCGGTCGCTGGATCAATGCCCTCTTCCGGGAAGTCAATCCAGGCTTCGAGATGGGCCACAACCTCCAGAACGGTGTCCCGCAGGGAGAGAATTTCGCTTCCCAACCGACCTTCGAGTTGGAGGGCGGCTGCACGCAGCGCTGGAGCCGTCCTTGCACGGATGATGTCCATGATCGCCTCGGCGCGGGTGAGGTCGATTTTGCCATTGAAAAATGCCCGCTGGGAGAATTCTCCTGCCTCGGCAGCCCTTGCCCCCGCGCTGAGAACGGCTTCCAGAATGCGCGCTGCAAGCAGAATGCCCCCATGGCAGGTGATCTCTGCCATATCCTCCCCGGTGAAGCTGGCAGGGGCCCGGAATGTGGTGAGCAAGACCTGATCCAGAATTTCTTCACCGTCGTGAATTTTTCCAAATGTGGCGCGGCGCGGTTCGGGAGCTTTGCCGGCGGCTTTAAAGATTCGCTCCACGACAAACAGTGCGTCCGGACCGGAAATGCGCACCATCGCAATAGCGCCCTCGCCGGGAGGCGTGGCGATGGCAGCTATCGTATCCGAGGAAAAACTCATCAGGCGGAACGGGCGGTTTTGAGAAGTCCTGCTTTGTTAAGGGCCTCAAGCTCTTCCATGAAGCGGCGGTTTTGTTCCATCGTTCCCACCGAGACGCGAATCCACTCGGGAAGCTTGTAGCTCCGCATGGCTCGAACAATGACGCCGCGCTTGAGGAGCGCTTTGAAAACGGCATCTCCATCGCCTACTTGAACCAAAACAAAATTCGCCACGCTGGGGACAAAGGTCAGGCCGAGTTTGGTGAACTCGGCTTCCAGATAATTTCTGCCTTCGTGCGT
Source organism: Terrimicrobiaceae bacterium (assembly GCA_044345595.1). Classification (GTDB taxonomy): domain Bacteria; phylum Verrucomicrobiota; class Verrucomicrobiia; order Chthoniobacterales; family Terrimicrobiaceae; genus UBA967. The sequence goes on along the minus strand of JBIJAV010000002.1, from coordinate 132,909 downwards.
GAGTTCGCGGGTGCGGCGCATGTGCTCCTCGTCGCGCAAACCCGCGAGAGCGCCTGCCTGGGCAATGCCGTTCGCATTGAATGGTTGGCGGGTTTTTTGAAGCACCTCGGCGATCCGGGCGGGAGCCAGTCCGTAGCCGATGCGCAGATTCGCGAGACCTTGGATTTTTGAAAATGTCCGCATGACCACGACATTCCGATCCTCCCGCACATAGCGCAGGACATCCGGCGGATTGTCCAGAAACTCGAAATACGCTTCGTCGAAAATCACCAACACATGGTCGGGGACACGCTCCATGAACCGGTCGATCGCCTCCTGCCCGACCAGTGTGCCTGTCGGGTTGTTGGGATTCGCGATAAAGAGTTGGCGGGTTCTGGGCGTAATGGCTGCCAGCATGGCTTCGAGGTCGTGCGTGAAGCCAGGGTCGGGCACTTCCACGGTTTTAGCTCCGAAAAGCTGGGCCATGAGGCTGTAAACGGCAAAGGCATGTCCGGCTGTGACGACTTCGTCGCCGGGCTTCAAAAAGGCGTGACCGATGAACTCGATGATCTCGTTCGAACCATTCCCCAAAATCACATTCTCCCGCTTCAAATCCAATTTTTCAGCAATCGCGTTGCGCAGGGCCCAAGCGCCGCCATCCGGGTAAAAATGAGAGCGCTCAAGCGTTTCCCTCATCGCCTGAAGTGCCGCAGGGGAGGGGCCCAGCGGATTTTCATTCGAGGCGAGCTTGATAATTTGAGAAGGTTCCAGGCCCATCTCCCGGGCGAGTTCCTCCACGGGTTTGCCTGGTTCGTAGGCGACGAGATCAAGGACGTGTTTGTGGGCGTTGGTCAGGATGGATGACATTTCGATATTGTGCGTTTGGATTTGTATATCGGGAAGAATTGCCTCTTGGCGCTCTGGATTCAAGGCGCTGTGTGTGATTCACGCCTCTAAAATTCCGCGAGCGGTCTCCATGAGGGCTGAAACGCCCGCATGGCTGTATTGGCGCTCGCCGGTGACCACAAACAGGTCGTCCTCGATTTCGCAGCGGAATGGAAGGGCTGCCAGGCCATAGCGTTTGCAGACATCCTTCAGCACCGGTTCGTGCACGGGAGCCGCTCCAAGGCCTCTTGCGGCAAGTTCCAGCATGGCAGCTCCGTCATCGAACTCCGCTTTGATCAGGGGAGTGATGCCTTTTTCAGCCCACCACTGTTCAAGTTCGCGCCGCAGGATCGACTCGCGGGCCGGCGCCAGGATGGGAAGCTCCGAGGGATTTCCTTTTTTTCGGTAGGAGGCAACGATCTTCGGTGCTGCGGCAAAGACGACTCTCATCCTGCCGATGCGAATCCCAGGCGGAAGATTCATGCGTGTCGGCGGTGGGGCCTCGTTCGCCAGCACAAGATCGATCTGGTGCGTGGAAAGCGCCCCCCACAATTCCTGAGGCAGCCCCTCTCGCACGACGACTTTAAGGCCAGGCGCCGTCTCGCAGGCACGCTCGAGCAACCGCGCGGCAAGCAGCTTGGGAACGGCATCGGCGACTCCGAGAAAAACCGTTCCCGGCCCGCTGAAACCACCGCGCTTCACAGAGTCAACCATCTCATCACCCATGGAAAAAATCCTCTCTGCATAGCCAAGTAAATGCCTGCCAGTCTCGGTAGGGGTCATGCGTCGTCCCTCACGACGGAAAAGAGTCGTCCCAAAAAATTCCTCCAACTCGCGCACTTGGGCGCTCAGTGTCGGGGCCGAAACATGGAGCGCCTCTGCGGCGGATGTGATGCCCCCGCAAGTCGCGACGGCGAGAAAATAGCGCAAATGATGGTAGTTCAGCTGTGTGTTCATGATTTCATAAAACCTAATGTAATATTTTGAAATTCGTAATTCCCAAAACAAAAATCAAGTGCCAACGTTACCTCATGCTACTACCAATCCTTTTATTCCTCGGGACAATGGGTCTTTCTTTCTGGGCTTCCATGCGCGTCAAGAGCGTCTATCGCAAATACGCGGCGGAGCCTTCACTCACTGGACTTACCGGTGCACAGGCTGCCGCCAGAGTCATGCAGGATGCCGGTGTTGAAGGTGTCACCATCGAGTCCTGCCCCGGCGAACTCACCGATCACTACGATCCTTCACACCGCCGTCTCGTCCTTAGCGAGGGCAACTACAGCGGCACATCGATCGCCGCCTTGGCGGTTGCCGCGCATGAGGCGGGTCATGCCATCCAGCATGCACGCGCTTATGCTCCGCTCCACCTGCGCATGGCGGCCGTTGGCGCCACCCAGATCGCAAGCCAACTTGTCATGTGGCTTCCGCTGATCGGTATGTTCACCGGTTTTGTAAACACACACACCGGCATCATCCTCATGGCAGCAGGTTGGGGTATTATTATGCTCTTCAACCTGGTGACCCTTCCTGTGGAGTTCGACGCATCGGCCCGCGCCAAAGCCGCACTCCGCCACTCCGGCATTCTTGCCGCCATGCACGAGGAGGATGGCGTGAACCGTGTTCTCAATGCCGCCGCGTGGACTTATGTCGCCGCCTTCATCACTTCACTCGCCTATTTCATCTGGCATCTTCTGCCATTGTTGATGGGCCGAAGGGACGAGGAATGAAACCACTCACCCACAGAACTTCCATTATCATATCACCTTTGAATCCTCAAAAAGCCATATCCATTGACGAGTTCATCGAGACGGAGCGCGCTGCTTTCACCGCGAAAAGTCTCATCAAACTCGTGGATTTGATTCCGAACCTGCGGGCGAAAATGGAAACCGAGCAGGCCCAGGCCCACTACGATTTGATTCAAGGTGTTGAAACTCTCATCTGCATCCTCGAATCTCCCGATGTGTCTCGCAGCACAGATCCACTTCCAGTCGACCTCGCCGAGGCCGGTGTGGCCGCCTATTACATTCTCAAGGGAGCGGACATCATCCCCGACTCTATCCCTGAAATCGGCCTTACGGATGATGCGCGCATTTTGGCCCGTGTCTTTGAAAGAAACGCCACACTTAGAGATTACAGCATGCCTCATGCTCTCAAGGCATGAATTGTGAAACGCCAATCGATGGGCGCATTGATGCCGCCCTCGACCATTGTGCGGAGCATGCGCGTGGGGAGGGGATTCAACTCTCAGAAGTCATAGCGCGTATTGGATCGAACTCGTTCTGCTTCGCCGCTTTCCTCCTTGCTGTTCCTTTTGTGCAGCCACTGCCACTTGGTCCTTTGACCATGATTTGCGGGGCAACCTTTGTGGCACTCGGTTGGCAGATGGTCCGTGGCAAGAGTCGTCCGGAATTGCCTAAAGCAGCCGGCGAATTGCGCATTCAAGGCAAGTTCTGGCTGGCTGTATTGGGATTTTCTCGAAAACTTCTGAAGTTCTGCCGCATCTTCACCCGCGAGCGTTTGGAGTCCTGGATCAGCGGTGATCGTGGCCAGCGGCTCGTCGGATGGTTGATTCTCGTAGGCGGAGCGTTGCTGGCTATTCCCCTCGCAAACCTTCCGCTGAACAATTTCTTCCCCGCTCTCATGATTGTTTTTGCCTGTCTGGGCTGGCTGGAGCGCGATGGACTCATGATTTTGGTGTCACTGGCTTGGGGAGTGGTAACGATTATCTACTTCGCGCTTGTCACCCTCGCCCTCATCTTTTTCGGCAAGCAAGTCTTCGAGTGGCTGAATTTTCTACCCAATTGAGATATGAACATTCCTGAAAACCTTGCCCAATCCACCGACGAGGCCCTGCTCTCCATTTGCCTGTTTGCCGCATTCTGCGACGGCGGCCAATCCGATTCCGAGCGATCCGAGATCTCGCGCCTCTGCGAAGAAATGGGCTTGGGCGACCCGGGGCTGATCTCCCGCCGCATCCTCACTGGCCGGCTCGAATTGCCTGCCGTTGTGGCTGCATTGGCAAATCCCAACGAGCGCCTCCTCGCTTATGAAATGGCTCTTGGCGTTTGTGAGTCGGATGGTTCCCTCTCGGATGGCGAAAAAAAGTTTCTCCAGGAGTTGCAGAGCCAACTTGGCCTCAATCCCGGCGAAGCCCCGAAAGAAACTGCCGGTTTGCCCGACTATCCACTCGTCCCTGTCGCTCCCGCAGCACCTGCGCCATCTGCCGTCGATAACAGCGGCACAATTCTCAAATACGCGATTCTCAACGGTGCCCTCGAACTTCTTCCGGACACCCTTGCCACGATGGCGATCATTCCCCTGCAGATGAAAATGGTTCACGGCATCGGTCGCTCCCATGGAGTCGAACTCGACCGCTCCAGCATCAAGGAATTTCTCGCTGTCGCAGGCGTCGGCCTCGGGTCCCAAGTAGTCGAGGGTTTCGCCCGAAAACTCATGCGTGGAATAGGAAAAAAAGTCGCCGGAAAGCTTGCTGGCAAAGCCGCTGACCAGATCACCGGCTCCGCCTTCTCGTTCGCATCCACCTACGCCCTCGGCCAACTGGCTGAAAAATATTACCAAGGCGGCCGTCGCTTGGATACCGCATCGTCTCGCCAACTCTTCACCAGCCTCCAATCCCAGGCCCGCGACATGCACACCCGCTACCTCCCGCAAATTCAGGAAAAGGCAAAGTCCATCAACCCAGCCTCCATCCTGCAAATGGTCACAGGATCAAACCCTGTTTGATCACACCTCACCGCGTAGAATTCCTACTCCTCGGCCTCAGTCGGGCAAAAAATTTGAACGATCGTCCAAATTTTTGGTTCAATCGAACTACTTGTCCGTGATCAACATGCAGTCGCCGTAGGAGAAAAAGCGGTAGCGTTCTTTGATGGCTTCGCGATAGGCGTTCAGGATGGCCTCGCGACCGGCAAGGGCGCTGACCAGCATGAGGAGTGTCGATTCCGGGAGGTGGAAGTTTGTGAGGAGCGCGCCGGTTTTTTGAAATTCGTAGGGTGGATGAATGAAAATACGAGTGCGCCCCTCGCAGGGTTGGATGGGGCCGGGTGGTTGGGATTCCAGCACACGGGTTACGGTGGTTCCGATAGCCACGATGCGTTTGGCGGAGTTCAGCGAGGAGGCCGTGGCGGCGCCGATGGAGTAGACCTCCTCATGCATTTCGTGGTCGGTGATGATCTCGGTTTTCACCGGCAGGAAAGTGCCTGCGCCGACATGCAGGGTCAGGAAGGCGTGTGGAATTCGGGAAAGAATCTCGGGAGTGAAGTGCAGGCCCGCCGTGGGAGCGGCTACCGAGCCTGGCGTGTTTGCATAAACCGTCTGGTAGCGTTCATCGTCGAGCGTTTCGGCCTCCCGCTTGAAATAGGGCGGCAGTGGCATGTGGCCGTGTTTTTCGAGATCGGGGGCTTTGTCGAATTGCATGATGCGCTCACCGCCGGGCAGGATATCGACAACTTCCGCAGTTGTTCCGGCGATTTCCACGCGTGTGCCGGTGCGGAGTTTGCGGCCGGGCCTGACGAGGCACTTCCAGCGCGTGCCACCGAGGTTCTCGAGCAGGAAAATTTCGATCCCCGGAGGATCTGTGAGCAGGCGGGCCTTGATGACGCGCGAGTCATTGAGGGCGACAATATCCCCTTCGCCGATATAAGAGGGGAAGTCTCGGAAGCTTCGGTGTTCGATCCGGCCGCTTGTGCGGTGAAGCACAAGCATGCGGGACTCGTCGCGTCGCACGGTGGGCGTCGTTGCGATCAGCTCCGGCGGCAGTTCGTAGTGGTAGTCGCTTATGTGGCCCGACATGGGTCAGGACTTTTTCGTGATGCGGGTGAATCCACACCGTAAGGCAGCGTTTTCTACGAGGTCTGTCACGCGTCGCTGGAGGCGGCGGGCTCGGCGGACGAGGACCAAAACGAAGATGGCGTAGGGAACCCATGGCCACCAGTGGGCATTCGGGATGATCAGCTGCTGATAAGCTAAAATCGCGAGCAGGATGAAATTCATCAAAATCGTGGTCGCCACCATGCGAAGTTTCAGGTGAACACGCGTCAGGCATTTCGGCCCGCCGTGGTATTCGGTGACCGAGCGCATTTGAATGCCCCACCAGAAGCTGCCGTAGATCTGGACATCCCAGTCCTTCCAGCCTGTATCGATCGAGTAGTTCCAGCCTTCGCTTTCGAGAGCGTCGATTGTTTCCTTGAGCAGGAGTTCGCGTCCATGGCCATTCTCGCTCCAGAAGCGAAGATTGCTGGTGCTGCCACGCGAGCGTTTGAAGTTTTTTTCCTGTGTTGCAATGACCGCCGGGGGAGTGCGCTTGAATTTCAGCCAAGTGAAATAGCGAGCCCATCCACGCACGAGTGGTTGGGCCAATGCGAGGAATGCGACCAGCAGGCGTGCCGGAACCGTGTCATGCTTGGCCTCCAAGCGCGCATGGATCATGTAGGAAAGGGCGACAAGCAGTGTTCCTCCGAACATGAGGTAAGGCACGATGCGCAGGAAGGGGACTGGTATGGATGCCGCAAAGACCAATGCCGTCAGCGCGACCCACTCGATGCTGCTCAGGTAGGCGGCGACATCCGACTGCGGAGTGGGGTAGATCGATTGGAAAAGCCCCTCACCAAAGATGCCGTGGTAAATAATCGGCTTGTTGACGAGCCAGGTGAAACGTGGCGCGCCGTAGATCTGGCCTTTCCACTTGGCTGTGCCGGTCGGGCCGAAGAACACAAGGTGCTGGAATCGCAGCATGGATTCCGCCTCACCGTAGCCCTCCTGCTGTTTGCGGAAGGCTTGCAAAGTGAAGCGCCGGTAGTGCCAGACGATGGCAGCTGGGCTGAAGGCGATCACGCCGCCGCTTTGCTGCAGACGCCAGCAGAAGTCCACATCATCACCCGCCTTGCGGTATTCTGGATCGAAGCCGCCCACTTGGTTAAACGCCCAGCGGTGAAATGCCATGTTGCAGCCGGGTATGTGCTCGGCCACGACATCGGTGAGCAACACATGGCTTGGACCTCCGGGAGCCGCAGCCACGCACGCCTGAACCCAGTTTTCCGCAGGTGGCGAAATGTTTGGTCCGCCGACTCCCGCGAAGTCTCCGCTCAGGAGTGTGCCAATGAGATAGTAAAGCCAGTCTGGATCAGCCATGCAGTCGCTGTCCGTGTAAACAATGACATCCCCTGTCGATTCATGTGCGCCGACATTTCGGGCGTAGCTCAGGCCTTTGTTTTCTTGGCGGATGTTTTTGATCCAAGGATGCCGCGCCGCGATTTCCTGCGTGTCATCCTTGGAACCATCGTCCACAAGGACGACTTCGTAGTTTGGATAATTGATGTCCTTGAGCGAGGTCAGGCAGCGGTCGAGCGTCTTGCCGCCATTGTAGGAGCAAACAATAACCGAGGCTTTCGGATATTCGCGCAGCTTCACGCGGGAAGTCATCGAGCCTTCGCCGAAGAAAAGGCCCTTCACGGTCTCGAAGGCCGGCTTTTTCGTCCGGTCGCGCCGCACCAAGCCGAATGCCCAGTCTAAAATCTCTTGCCCGCCGCGGAACCATTCATCCGTCCAAGCATAGACAATCGTGCCTGCGAGACCTCCGCGAACAACGCTCTCGATGTGCCAGCGCAGCATCTCCGCCTGCTCCTCTTCAGGATGCCGGATCGTGTCCATGCCGAATTCACCAAGGATGAGTGGCTTGTCGTCGGCCAGATTTTGAAGGCGCGCCAGGTAGCGATCGAAATCATCCTGCCGGTGCAGGTAGACATTGAATGTCACGAAGTCGCTGTTCTGCGGCAGGAGATACTCGGTGGGAGGATAGCTGGCGTAGGAGAAAAGCGCGCGCGGGTCCTCCTCGCGGCCGATGTTGATCAGTTGCTCGACAAATTCCGTAACCTGCCGCGCCCCCAGCCAGCGCACCATGGTCGTCGGGATTTCATTGCCGACCAGATAACCAAAGACGGCCGGATGCCCTGCGTTTTTGCGCACCCCATCGCGAACCGCCTTCTTCGCCTCGTTGCGGATTTTCGGGTTGTTGAGAAACTCCAGATGCTCTGCCCATGGAATCGAGATCAGCGCCCGAATCCCCCGCGCTGCACACAGATCCAAGAACCAGCGCGGCGGCACATAGTAAATGCGCACAAGGTTCACGCCCGCCTCGACCATCATGTCGAAATCCTTGGCAGCCGCCTCAGGAGTCCCAAAGTGGTCACCCTGCGCATCAGGTGCGAAAGGCCCATAGGTCACGCCCTTGATGAAAAACTTTTTATCCCCCTCGAAGAAAAACTTGGCGCGCACGCGCACTGGCTGCATTTCAGTCACGACAGATGGTATAAATCGGCCCCGAAAAAATGCGAGAGCGTATTTTTGAGGCAAACGCAAACTGCGGGAGAGCATGCGACCAACGCACTCGCTTCGCACTGACACCGAAGGCACTTCGTCATGTAACTCCGCGCTTCATACCCGCGCGAAGGCGCGAATCGTGACCTGGGGAGGGGCATCCTCTGGTATGCCCCATTTTTGCAACCGCTTTGCGCATCGGGGTAAAGGCAGCCAGCCAAGATTTGCAAGTGCAGTGTCGGGATGAATTCAGGTTTCTGGAAGTCGGTTTTCGATTTTCGACATGCCATTTCTTCCGTTCATTCCGATTCATCTCCGAGAACTTCCTGCCGCATTTTTTGCAGGCGCTGTTCCACCTCCGCTGTGAGTGCGGCGGGCACACCGGCCTCTTTGGCGAAACGCTTCCACTCCAAAGTGGCGGTCTTCACGGCTTGGAGGATTTCGCTGTATTCCTCCGCCGTCAGGCCTGCTTCAAGGCAGAGGGCTTCCATGGTTTTTCCACTTGGCCACACCTCGCCGGAGATTGTCATGCCGCGTTGCAGCACGCCTGACGAGAAAGTGAGGTCGTAGGCCGGGGTCAGGCTCCAGGTGCGTGTGGCCTCGTCGAGTTGGAAGGCGTGGTTCTTGCCGTGGTCGTCGAGATTGGAGGCGAGGACATTGAAAATCATCCTCCGCGCCACTTCGCGGATGTCCTTAAGCGGCGTGTGAAGTTGGATCGCGAGTCGGAAGAGGTCGCGGTAGTCGAGCGCATCGGCGGTCTTGTGCAGGAGTCCGGCGGCCGAGTGGAAATGCACTGGCCGCAGTGCCTCCCCCTCCAGCAAATCGAAGCGCCTTACGAATAAATGCGCCCTCGGCGAGTCCGGCGATTCCTCGATCAATCGCGTTTCCACCACGCGCACGCCGGCATTGCGGGCCATTTGTGTGATCGCCTGTTCGCATCGAACAGCCGCGCCGTCCGCCGAGAGGTCGAGCTTGAGAATGCCTGGCACCCCCCCGTCGCCGGTCGGTTCGCCGACGCGCAGGCTCCCATCCTCATACAAAAGCACGAGCGCCTTTGGCATGGCACCGCCCGCCGTGCCTCCACGCGCCAACAGGGGCAGAATCTCACAGGGCTCGCCGCGCTCGATCTCCAGCGCTCCCTTGGCGAGGGCGGCCGCATTGATTTTTTCCAGCGGTGGATTCCCTCCCTCTATCGGCGGCTCGAAAAAAATCGCTCCCAACCCGCGCTTCCCGCGCCAAGCCAGTAAAGACAGTGCCGTCGGCTCGCCCCATTTGTTCTTTGCAAACTCCGCCCGCGCCACTCGGCGACCCCAGGCATCCGGCAGGCAATCCGCTAAGAATCCCGGCAAACCCTCTACGCCCTTGGCTCCGTTGAAGGCCACATCGCCGAAGGGCAGGCTGATTGGCGAGAGATTCAGCCCGCGTGCGATCCACTCCGGATCATAGGCGAAATACAGCGTCCCACGGTGCACCAGATGCCCGATCGTCGTGCCATCCCACCACAGAACCTTGAGCCGCTTGTCCACTCAGCCCTTCCTCCTTGGTTTCGAAGCGTGCTTGCGCTCCGGGCGGAGCAGGTCTTGCAAGCGCAATTCCGGCTCGGTCGCGGGAATCACATCTCCCAGTGCCTCGGCTAAACCCAGCGCCCCCAGCGCACGCGCCACATGGCGAAACTCCACCGTCCCATCGCCCTGCTCGATCTTCCGGTAGGTGGGCAACGACACTCCCACGATTCCTGCCACATACTCCTGCGACAAATTCCGCCGCAACCGCAGCGCCTTCAGCCGAATCCCGAATTTCTCCAATGCCTCGGCATCTCCTAAAATAGAAATCATGTTTTCTAAAGAAAGCATTTTATCAAATATATGCAAATTAAAATTTTCAAAAAAAATTTCAAAATGGGCCGGCTAAAGGGAAAAAAGGACGACCTCTCCGAGCAGTCACCTTTCGTTTTTCCCCATTCTACTTTTCATTTTCCTCGATCCATTCCGCCAGCGCCAGCAGCCTTCCACGGTTGGGGGGCGTTGAATCCGTGGCCGTAGCGGCTGTCGTAGTTTTGCGCCCAGTCGGAGGCGAGTTTGTAACCATTTGAGGGATGCGGATCGTCATCAACGACCAGCGCCAGACCTGCCTCGACGGCAAGCCTAAGCGACATCACAAATCAAAAAACAGGGGTTCCCGAATTCGGGAGCCCCGCCCTTTTTTTCCGGGTCACCGCACCTCGGTTTGGGCGCTCCCGCTTCGCGTGAGCGAAAAAAACACCCCGTCAAACATTCCGGGCCAGGCGGAACCAAATCAGGCCATGTGGATTTTCCGGTGTGCATGAGAAGCAGAAGTAAGGGTATGGGGAGTTGCCATTGAGGTGTTTTCTGCAGCCTCCGCGGATTCGGTGAGGGGTTCCGCTTCCTTCCGCGTCCCAGCACCATTCCCAATCGGTATCGCTCATGAGGTGGACCCCAAGCTCTGCTCCCGACTGGCAAAATGGGTGCTCCTCTGTTGCTTGGCCTTCCTCAATGACTGCTGTCGTGTTCGGCGCGCTGGCGGTCTTCGTCGAGTGGTTTTTCTGTGACAATGGTCCGCCGCGTGCCGTCCATTCCCATTCAATGTGGGTTGGCAATCTGTAGCCGTTGCCCTTGGCATTCATGCTGATTTCGAAAGGTTCCACCGAGCCGTGCACCCAATGCCGGAGGGTCTCGCCTTTTGCCGAATACACCGGCAGAAACCCTTCGTGCTCGCTCTTCGCATTGCACCACTTGAGTGTGTCGCCCCAGTTGACCTGCGCCACAGAAGTCCTGTTTGGCGCGGAAGTCGCGGCATCTATCTCATAGCCGTGAGCCAATCCCCAAGTTCTTACCCACTCCCACTCCTCGACCAGCACAGGATATTTGCCGATTTCAAAGGAAGACACCCGAACGCCGGCAAATGCTGAATCGCCCGGCAAATTTCCTCCTGGCACTTCCAGCAGAACCGTGCCGTCCGCTGTGAACTCGGATGGCCGCGCAAACGCCAGCAGCAACCTTTTCCTGTCACCCAGCTTGTTGATTCCCAGTTTCTCCAGATCGCTGTCGTCCAGATAATTGATGATATCGTCCTTGACGGCTTGATCTGCAAAAAGAGGCATGAGGTGCTCGAGCTTTGTTTCCTCGAGGATCGCCTTGAGCCGGTGTTTCATCCCGTTACGATTGGGTGCTTCGGGCCAGGCGAAAACCAATGACGCCATAGCGGGTTTCGGGACTTCGGCTTATGCGGTAACACACGGTGCCTTCGCCTTCTTTGTTTCTCCAGCTGCCCCCGCGTATGCGGTGTGCATAGCCGCTCTCGTCGAGGTCCCAGCACCATTCCCACACATTTCCGCTCATGTCGTGGATTCCAAGCTCGTTCGCCGCCTTTTTGCCAACCGGCTGGACCGAGCCTGCCGCGTTTTCTTCATACCATCCGACATCCGTTGGAGTATCGCTGCCGCTAAATTTATAGCCCTTGCTCAGCGGACCGCCGCGAGCCGCCCATTCCCACTCCGCCTCTGTGGGAAGGCGGTAGCCATTCGCCCTTTCGTGTCTTGTGATGAGGCGTGATCCATCGGGGCCAAACTCGCCGCTTCGGTAAACTTTTCCCTCCATGTGGTAAACGGGTCGCAACAGCTCATGCTCGCTCTTCGCGTTGCACCATTTCACCGCATCATACCAACTCATGTGCGTGATGGGATGCCAACTGCCTTTGGCTTGGCCCGCTCCGAGTTCATAGCCGTTTGCCAATCCCCAGACGCGCACCCATTCCCACTCATCCTGCATCACAGGATACTTGCCGATTTCAAACTCCTCGACGCGCAGGCCCGCCAATTGGGAGTCTTGAGGTAGAGTCCCGGCGCCGACGGTGATCATCACGGTGCCGCCGAGAGGCAGGTCGATATTGTAGGCAAAAGCGGCCAGTAGTCGCTTGCGGTCGCCCAGTTTGTGAATCCCGAGTTCCTTCAAATCGGAATCCGTCAATTTCGTCAGAATTTCGTCCGTGATGCCCTGCTCCGAAAAGTTCGGCAGCAAATGCTCCAGCTTCTCCGACTCCAGAATTGAGGTGAGTTCTTTGCCCATGCCCGAAAATACCAAGCCTCTCCCAGGCTCAAAGGTGGGTATTCTCCGAATGAAGGAAGCTCCGGAAAAAACTTGTCAAACGCTCAGGCGGCAAATCTTTTTTGAGGTGAAAACTCTCGCGCCCATGTCTCAAAGTTGTCCGCGAAAGGCTCGGTGCTGAAAGCTCGGAGGTGTTCTCTCCTCGTGTAAACAGCAAGCGGCCCAACTTTACTTATCCGTCCCCTTCTTCTTGGCCATTTTGCCCCTCGCTCTTGTCTCGTCAGCGAGCACTTCCGCAAGGGCCTGTGGGGAGTGAATCGAAACGCCGACGATGGTTTGGCCATAGAGTCGGCCGAAATGGGTTTTGTCGCCAGTGAGGAGGGCTTGGCAACGGTGTTTGATGGCGGAGGCGAGCACGGGGCGGTCTTTTTCCGGCAGGAGCAGCGCGAGGCTGGAGGCTGGTAATGCGGGAGGGCTCGCGAGGCGGGAGATGCGGAGCAGGACGCTCTCGAAATCGGGCAGTGCGGCGGAGAATTTTTGCTCCAGATTTCTGCGGGCCTCGGCGATCACATACTCGTCGGCGACGCATTCATGGCCGCGCACATGGATTTCCTCGACGAGTCGGCGGATGGCTCCAGCGGATTTGGCCGCAGAGAAAAGAATATTGGCATCGAGGAAAACACGCATCGGCTATGGGGTCGCGAGGGGTTGGTTTTTCTCGAACCAAGCGGCCAGCTCGGCCTCGGCCTGGTCGAACTCGGCGATTCGCTCCTCGGAGTAAATCTCAATGGGCACGGTGACAGCCGGGCGGAGGAGAATGCCCTCCGGCGTAGTTTCGGCGATCAGATTGTCCTGGGGCCGGATACCTGCCGCCTCCCGCATCTTTGCAGGCAAGGCAATGAGTCCGCGTCCGGATATGGTGAGTGTGGCTTTCATCGAGCCAATATTGCAGAAATGCAGAAAAACTGCAATTGCGAGGCAGCGCGAGCGGGTGTCTAAGGCGGCACGGCGGCAGGAAAGACGAGCAGCCACCAAAGGCTTTTCGTGTTGGCCGCAGACGATTTCGAAAAGACGCCTACGCAATCGCCCGGTTTTTTACCTCTTCGAGGATGGAGATGAGTTCGTCCACTTGGGGGCTATCGAAGACGCCTTCGACGCCTTGGTCGTGGATGAAGGTGTAGGGCGGTTCGTAGAGGCGGGCGGCGTCCATCACGCCGTTGGCGGTGAGGTGTTTCACGACTTCTTCTAAAAATTCGATCTGGTTGGCGGTGGGCGTGCGGCCTTTGAGGAAGGCGCTCATCGCGTTTTTGGCGGCTTCGCGGTCGAGGCCGACGAGCGAGCGGACGAAGAGGCCGAGTCCTTGGCTGGCTTCCTTGGCTCGGACGACATCCTCGGGCGTGCCGGTGCCACTTTCCACCAGGATGCGCTCGAGTTCACGGAGGTCGGTTTTTGTGAGCGGAATGTTCGAGCGCAGTTTGTGGATCACGATGTGATTCTCGTGCGCGAGGAGGAATTGCCGGGCCTTGGCGCGGAATTTCTCGAAGGTGTCCGGCGCGGAGAATCCCGGCAGGTCGAAGGTTTTTTCCTCGCCCATTTCGTCTTCGAAATCCGTGAAGACCACCTTGCGGGAGGCGGTCTTGATGATCGTGATGAATCCCCGGAGTGTGCGCCGGACATTTTCGAGCATTCCCAAGTTCACATATTGCCACCACTCGTCGGTTTGCAGGGCTTGGATGAGTGGCATGTGTTGCCGGTAGGTCGGCACATTGTTTTCCTCGAGGATGGCGGCGATGGACTGCAGCCGCTTCGCGAGGCGGTCGAAATACTTCGCGTTCGTGAGGAGGCCGAGCTGCAGGGTCAGGAGCAGCAAGTCGAAACGCTTGGCCTCTTCCTTCTCGGGTTCAAGGCGCGTGGGGAGCCCGGAGACCTCGCGGCTCAGCTCCACATATTCATTGATCGTCAATTTCTCCCACGCTTTCGGGTCTTGATATTTTTCGACCAAGTGGAGCCTCGGACGAACGATGAAGTTCTCGAAATTCATCGACGCTACCTCGGTTCGCAAAAGCGTGGAGAGGTCGGCCCGGAGTTCGGCTTCAGGGCAGGGGCCCTCGCGGAGTGTTTTGTCGAGTTTCTCATCGAGCGCCTGGATCAATCCCAAGCGGGTTTTGAAGATTCGTTTGCCGAGCGGTTCGCCCGCCGAGCCATCCGTCGTCTCGGGATTCTCGCTGAAGAATTCCAGGTTCTGGCAGTAGTCGAAGATGTAGAAAAACTCCTTATCCTGGCCCGGACCGAAGAGATCAGGGCACAGGCGAGTGCCTCGCCCGACCATTTGCCAGAATTTCGCCTTCGAGCGCACCATCTTGAAGAAGACCAGATTCACCGCCTCTGGCACATCCACACCGGTATCGAGCATATCCACCGAGATCGCGATATGGGGGCTGGCGTCCTTTTTTTTGAAATCCACGATCAAGCCCTTGGCCTGTTCCACCTGGCAGGTGATGACTTTGGCGAAGTCGGCTTTGAGGTGCGGGTAGTTCGCATCGAAGCGCTCGGCGATGAAATGGGCGTGCTGCTGATTCTTGGCGAAGATGATCGTTTTGCCCAGCCGGTCGCCGCCCGCGACCTTCTGACCCTTGCTCATGAGGTGCTCGAGCATTTTATCCACCGTGTCTTTGTTGAAGAACCACTTGTTCACCGCCTGCGACTCCACGACTTCCGGCACGGTGCCTTCGTCGTTCCATTCCAGCGCATCCCACTCCTCGCGTTCCTCTTCGCTGAGGGTGCCTCGGCTCAGGCCCTCGTGTTGGTATTTCAGCGGCACGGAGACGGCTTTCGGCGGCACGAGGTAGCCGGCCTTCACCGCCTCCTCGAGCGTGTAGGCATCGGTGGGCACGCCGTTTTCGAGATTGAAAAGGCCGTAGGTGTTGCGGTCCACCTCGTCCTTCGGCGTTGCGGTAAGGCCTACGAGGAACGAGTCGAAGTAATCAAAAATGGCACGGTATTTCTGGAAGACCGAGCGGTGTGCCTCATCGATCACGATCAGGTCGAAATGCCCCACGCCGAACCGGCTCTGGTCCCCCTCGAGCTTATCGATCAAGCCCATCATGGTCGCGTAGGTGGAAACATAGATGCGGCTGTCCGTTGTCTTGTCCTCGAGCAGACTCACGGGAGATGAGTCGGGGAGGTGTTTTTTGAAGTCTTTCAAGCCTTGATCCACCAACTCCGTGCGATCGGCGAGGAAGAGCACCCTTTTCACCCAGTTGCAGCGAATGAGCAGGTCGCAGAGCGCCACCACGGTGCGCGTTTTTCCCGAGCCCGTGGCCATCACCAGCAGGGCCCTGCGGTCGAGGTCTTTCTCAAAGGCCTCGCCGACGCGCCGGATCGCCCGGTGTTGGTAAGGCCGATCCACGATGTCTTCATTGATTTTTTCGCCCGCCATCGGCTTGCGCGTTTTGCGGCGCTGGATCATCAGCTCCAGTTCGTTCTTTTTGTAAAAGCCCTGCACCCGCCGTGGCGGGCAGTTTGTGTCATCCCACAGCCAGTGGACCTTGCCGTTGGAGTAGAAGATGACCGGCCGCTGCCCAAATTGCTTCTCCAGCGCATCCGCATACAGCTTGGCTTGCTGCTGACCCACGCGGGCATCGCGCCGGGAGCGCTTCGCTTCGATAATGGCCAAGGGTAGCCCGTTGTCGCCCCACAGCACATAGTCCACAAATCCTTGGTCCGATTCCGTGAGCATGCCTGTGACGGGGAATTCCCTGTCCCGCTTCTGGGTGAGATTCCAACCCGCCCGCTCCAACGCCCAATCGATCTGTTTGAGACGCGTTTCCTCCTCCGTGTAGTCGTGGGTATCCGGCTCGGCGGCATTCCGCCGTTTTGCCTCGGCGACAGCCGCCCGCAAAATCTGAAGTTCCGCGGAGAGCGCTTTGTTGTCCGCCAGGAGGAAAGTGAGCTTCTCATCCTTTTCCCGATTCTCGGCCGCGATGCGCTGGAGTTCCTCGAGCGTTTGCTTCGGCAATGCCGACACTTTCGGAATCAGCGAGGCATCAAAACTGACACCCGGCGAGGGCTTCTCACCCCGCCCGTAGGTATGGGCCACCCAGTAGGCGATGTGAAAAAACTCCCGCACCGCGATGTAGGAATCCTGCTCGAAGATGTCTCGCTTGCTGTGCACCGCGTGGTTGCCGAGATCCTTGATGATTTTTGACTTCGAAAAAATCTCCTCCCCGGCCGTGTTCCGAAAGGTCGGCTCATGCAGGAGCGCGTTCAGGCTGTCCTGATACGGCAACCGCAGGGCGGCATCGTGTTTGTAGAGCCACGCTACGGCCATCTCCAGAGCGCGCCGGGTGTAGAAACACGCTGCTCTTGGGTCGGAGTAGGCCAAGGCCTCCGCTTTGGCGGCGGGTTCGAGCACTTCGGGCCATTCGGCGGCAAGGAAAGCGAAGTTGCTCATAAGTCTTAAAGTTCCCCCCGAAAGGCTCGGTGCTGCAGGCTCGCAAACAGCGCGTCCAACTCGGCCAATGCGGCGCGCTGGGCGGTTTTCAGCTTTTCCACGGCGGTGACGCGGCGGGCGAATTCGCGTTGGAGGGAGATGGGAGGAACTGGGATTGTTATCGAGCTTATTTTTGTAGGAGAAGTGTGTTTAACTTTCGTGCCGGTTGAACTCGCCTGAATCAGATTTCGAATTGCAGGGGTGTTAAACAGGTGAAACAAGAAGAGACGGTCTGCGCAGGGCTTCACTTCAACTAGTCCGAGTCGCTGATTGTGAAGAAACTTGTCTGATTCTGGGATAAGGATCGGACTCCCTAAAAGACCCGGCGCTTGCTCAGTCATTGCAACCAAAAGATCGTCCTTCCTCAATGTGTAGCCGGTCGGCATTGGTCCAATGTAGTATTTCTGTTTGTCGCCCCGATCTCGATAGCCCCCTCCTTCGTAAAAGTTTCCCGGCGTCAGGAGTATAAATTCACCTGCATCAGTGAAGTATTCGCTTTTGAACGCGAAGCCGTGCTTGACTGAAAGCAAATTGCTCAACGGTTCGTTGGGCAACCCTTTCGGATTCGAGACTGGATCGCCGAAAAGATCGAGGAAGAGGGATTGGGTGAGGGAGTCGAGTTGGGCGAGGGCGGCGCGGCGCTTGGCCCGCAACGCCTCCGCCTTGTCCAAAACCGCAGCAATCCGACACTGCTCCGCCAACGGCAAATCCGGAATTTCAATGGACTTGATTTGATCCGTTGTAAGGTTTTTGAAAATCGCGCCTACAGCTTTGCTGTTGCTAGTGGCCCGGATGAAGGTCAGGTAGGCGTAGAGGAATTCAGCATCGAGACGCGTGTTATTCAACTCTCGCAAGCCGACAAATCCGTCGTGTATACAAGCATCGTGAGCGAGAATTGCAGGCAACCCCGGCGCACCGCTGACAGCGATAACAACATCGCCTCTCTTCATTGGCCGACTTTGTTTCGCTCCGAGCTCGGTTAGTGAATCAATGCGGGCTGACACAACTTTACCGTCACGGGTAAGGTCGGCCACCATAAGACGCGGAATGGTGCCACCATAGAAGCGTGAGTCGTCCTTAGGGCGCGGACTGCTACCGCGAACCACATCGCATAACTCTCCGAGTTTCACTTCAGCATTCCCTCAAGTTCTTTCATCCCCTGATGAATCTCCGCCTCCAGTTCGCGCAGGCTTTCCAAAATCTCCCCCGGCGGGCGGTGGGCGATTTCCTCATGCACGACTTCTTTGTAGCGGTTCAGCGAGAGGTCGTAGCCCTGGGCGGCGATGTCGGCCTTCGGCACGCTGAAGCATTGGGCGGTGCGGTCGGCGAATGCGGAAACATCCTTTCGATTTTCGCCATTCCACTTTCGCCATTTCTCCAAAACCTCGGGCAGGTTGTTTTTTGCGTGTTCCCCGGCATCGAGCGCGGCGGCAGGAACGGGGCCGAGTTTTTCATCGGGAAGGAGCGGCGAGCGTTTGTCGTCGAGGCTCCAGCCATCGGCTTCGAGATCGTAGAAGAGGACATGATCGGTGCCGCCGGAGTTGGTTTTTGTGAAGACGAGGATGGCGGTGGAGACGCCGGCGTAGGGCTTGAAGACGCCGCCGGGCAGGGAGATCACGGCATCGAGTTTCTGCTCCTCGACGAGCATCTGGCGGAGGGTCTTGTGGGCATTGGACGAGCCGAAGAGCACGCCGTCGGGCACGATCACAGCGGCGCGCCCGCCGGGCTTGAGCGTGCGGATGAAGAGGGCGAGAAAGAGAAGTTCCGTCTTCTTGGTCTTCACGATCTGGAGGAGGTCCTTCGAGCAGTTCTCGTAATCGAGCGATCCGGCGAAGGGGGAGTTCGCGAGGATGAGGGAGTATTTTTCCACCTCGTCGGCGTGTTCCTGCGCGAGGGAGTCGCGGTAGCGGATATTGGGATTTTCGACGCCGTGCAAAAGCATGTTCATGCTGCCGATGCGGAGCATGGTGTTATCGAAATCGAAGGCGTTGAAGAGATTGTTGTGAAAATGGTTGCGCATCGCATCGTCACGGAAGATCTCGGGATGGTGAACGCGCAGATATTCGCTCACGGCAACGGGGAACCCACAAGTGCCGCTGGCAAGATCACACATAACATCCCAGGGCGTGGGCTGGAGGATTTCCACCATGAGCTGGATGATGTGGCGCGGGGTGCGGAATTGGCCGTTCTGCCCGGCGCTGGCGATTTTGCCGAGCATGTATTCGTAGAGGTCGCCCTTCGTGTCGCGGTCCTCCATGGGCACTTGCTCGATCATATCCACCACCTTTGCCAGCAGGGCAGGCGTGGGGACGGTGAAGCGGGCGTCCTTCATGTGGTGCGCGTAGGTGGAGCCGTCGCCGCCCATGGTGCGCAGGAAGGGGAAGACATGCTCGCTCACGATGGTGAACATCTCAGCGGGGGCGAAGTGCTTGAAGCGGGACCAGCGCATATCCTCGTAGGCGCGGCCGCGTGCATCGGCGCCCTCGGGGAAAATCCGGCGGGCCATCGGCTGCTTGAGGCGGGCGGATTTGCTCTCCTCCAGAGTTTCCAGATCATCGAGGCGCTTGAGGAAGAGCAGGTAGGTAACCTGCTCGATGATTTCGATGGGATTGGCGATGCCGCCGCTCCAGAAGGCATTCCAGAGGGCATCGACTTTACTGCGGATTTCGCCAGTGAGCATAGGATGCGGAGAGTGCCAGCTTGCGCAGATTTATCCAAGGCGGAAGGGCTCAGTTTTTTATCTCATCCCCAAAAATGAGAGGCGAAACCTTGGCAAGGATATGCGGATGCGGCTGAAGGAGCTTCCTGGCATGTCTGCGGGCGCAAAAGGGCATGGCAGGCTCTGGTGTGGGGCCAACGGGCTCGATCCAGAAATTCTCGACGAATTTCCGGAACCGCTGCACGGCATCGCCCGCGTAGGTCTCGTGGAGGTGGAAATCCTCAACGAGCCACTCGACGCTGTTGCGCACGAGCTGCTGGGCGAAAAACACGGCGGCAGGGTAGCTGTGCGACTCGAAGAAGAGGGCTCGTCCGGATTGCTCGGGAAGGGCGGGTGTTTGTTCAGATACACGCGGTAACCCTCCTCGAGTTTGGGGGTCTTTTTCACGGAGGCTTGGGATTTGATGGAGGCCGACGCTGGTGTGGTTTTTTTATTCACGAGCGCAGTGATGGATTTTTTTGTTCTTTTAAAAAATGTGAGATCGCGCAGGTAATATGACCGAAAGGTTATGTTTGAAAAACTACTCTCCCGGCGAGGCCTCTCCTTCGAGCGCCTGAAAAACTTCGCCGACATCGCCGAGGCGGGCAGCATAACGCGTGCGGCGGATGGCGACCCGGCGCGGCAGAGCCTCATGAGCCGCCAGATCCGCGAGCTGGAGGAATTCTTCGGCGCGGAGCTCACGCGCAGAAAAGGCAAGGGCCTGGAGGTCACTCCCGCCGGTCTGGAGCTGGCGCGGCAAATCCGCTTCCAGCTGCAGAGTCTGGAGGACTTCAAGCTGAGCTGCGCCAACGAAGCGCTGGAATACCGCTTCGCCGCAGGAAACAGCGTGCTGGAGTGGATGCTCATTCCGGCCCTGTCCAAAATCGAAGCGGCGGTGCCCTGCCTGCATCTCAGCCTCTACGACACGCGTTCGAGGGATATCGTGAACGGGCTGCTGGATCACCGCTTTGACTTCGGCTTTGTCCGCAAGTCCGCCGTGGTCGAACCGCTCAAATACACGCCGCTGGGCAAGATCGGCTACGCCCTCTACGAGCCAGCCGACTGGGCAAAAAAGCGACCGCAAACAGCCAAGCTCGCCGTCACCGAAGGCGTCGAGTTTCTCAAAGAACTCGGGCAGGCCGCCGCCCAGAAAAAGAAAATCCTCACCCCCACGCACCTCTGCACCAACTTCACCCAAGCCGCACAACTCGTCCGCTCAGGAGTCGCCGCCGCCATCCTCCCCGTAGTGGCCGAAATCGCCCTAAGGGACTGCGCCACCCGGATCGAACTCCCCTGGCTCTCCAAATACCGCCGCGAAATCGGCATCGCTTGGCACGAACGCCTGCTGGACACGCGGCCCAAGGCCAAACAACTCCTGGAGCAGCTCAAAATCCAAATGGCTTAAGAATACAAGTATAAAATAACGCGCAATTAAACTAGGGGTCAGTGTGCATTTTCTTTCAAAATAGAAAATCTCTATCTTTGATTCAAAAAACGGATTTTTTATCTAAAATTTTTCAAAGATTGGAAAAAAATGAAATAAAATGCACCCTAAACTCCAGTTCTCCAACTTTTTTAAAACACCGCTGGTGTCTTTTCATTTGAGTCAATGCGATCCAATTCCCTCTCCCGCGTTGTGTTTGACGGAAGTTTCTTGGAAGGCTAAATTTCTATCATGTCCACTCAACAGCTTACGATCGAAGCCATGGCGCTGCCGATTTCCGAACGAGTGTCCCTCGCCCAAGCTCTCTGGCAGAGCATCGATGCGGGGCTGGAGGCGGCAAAGGATCGTGAGGCTTTGGCGGAGGCTATTCGGCGTGACGATGAGATTTCTTCCGGTGTGGTGCAGGGACGCACCCACGAAGAGGTGATGCGGGCTGCGCGGCGCGCTCTCGGATGCGCCTGATTTATCACCCCGATGCCGAAGCGGAACTGATCGAGTCCGCTCGGTTTTACGAGGGGCGGGTTCCCTCGCTTGGTGGACAGTTTCTCGATGCTGTGGAGCTCTCCGTGGGGGCGATTTTGGATGCTCCGGAGCGTTGGAGCATCATCGAGGCTGGAGTGCGGCGATATCTGATGCCGCGTTTCCCTTTTGCGGTGTATTACCGCGTTTGGCCGGATCACCTTCGCATCCTGGCTTTCAAGCATCACAGCCGCGATCCGGACTATTGGCGCTACCGGCTTTCGGAGTAGGTCGCGGCGAAGGAGAGAAATTTTCTTGGGGCCATTTCTCTTACAACAAAACCGTCGCGTTGAATCGTGAATCCGTTGGTCGTTGAGGTGCCTGCGGACTCCGACCGGGTGCCTATCTCCTTCGACACACTGCCGCGCAAAATGGCTGAGCCTGTTATCCTCGCCGATTGTTTTTATAAGGTGATCTGCCGTGGGTTCGCGAAGTGGCTCCACCCGCGCCGGAATCTTCGCCCGGCGTTGCGAATGGCCCCACGCAGGACTGCAGTTTCAGCAGCTATGTTTGCTCCCTGTGTTGGTGATGTCCTGTGCGCCGCCGCTCGACGCCCCACGAAAAATTCAGCGCCGCCGAGACAAAAAATTTCGATTCAGAGCGGATTTTTTTTCGATGCGATGGATCTTGGAGTCGAAAAAAACGAGGGGGGCCTTGCGGAAAAAATACCAAGCAGCTATCAAAATAAAAAATTTCAGCCCTCAAAAACCTGATGCAAGCTGTTGATTGAAAAGGAGAGCCGACGACGGGATTTGAACCCGTGACCTATCGATTACGAATCGATTGCACTACCACTGTGCTACATCGGCGATGGGAGTGAAAAATGCCACAGAGCGATTGCGCTGCCAATGCGATTTTTGGTTATTGGGTGAGTTCGCCTTCGATGCGGAGGTCGGGGCCGATGCGGCGGTAGGTGGGGTTTTTGAGTCGGATGGCGGATTCGTTGGATGGCGCGCCGTGGCCGCCCAGTGCGGGTGTGGGGCCTCCGAGGAGGACGGGGGCGATGTAGAAAACGATGCGGTCGATGAGGCGTCGGTCGAGGGCTTCCCCGAGGGTTTTTCCGCCGCCTTCGATGAGGACATGCTGGACGCCGCGTTTGCCGAGGTCGCGGAGGACAGCGGCGAGGGGCTTGCCTTTGTAAATGATCGTGCGGTCGCGGTGTTCGTCGGTGAGTAGGTGGCAATCGCTTGGGATTTGGCCTGAGCGCGACCAGACGGCGCGGAGGGGGTGTTCTTTGACGCGCAGGCCCCGGATGGTGAGGAGCGGGTTGTCGGTGCGGACGGTTTCGGCACCGACGAGCACGGCGCCGCATTCGGCCCGGAGGCGCATGGCGTCACGGCGGGCGGCCTCGGAAGTGATCCATCGCCTGTCTGGTGGCGAGGCGATGCGGCCATCAAGGCTCATGCCTACCTTGGCGGTGACAAAGGGGAGGCCGGTGGCGATCCACTTGTTCCAAGCGCGGTTGAGGAGGGTGCATTCTTCGCTGAGGATGCCGCTGAGTGTCTGGATGCCGGCATCTTCGAGGATTTCTTTGGCACGACCGGCGTGCTTGGGATTCGGGTCGGTGGCTCCGAATACGACGCGGGCGAATCCGGCTTGGACGATGGCTCCTGTGCAGGGCGGCGTGCGTCCGTGTGTGGAGCAGGGTTCCAGCGTGACATGGAGGGTTGCACCGCGAGCGAGGGCAGGATTTTTGAGATTTCTGAGAGCCTCGATTTCGGCGTGCGGTTTGCCTGCACCGCGATGCCAGCCGCGAGAGAGGATTTTTCCGTTTTTGGAAATGACGGCTCCCACTGCGGGATTGGGGCCTGTTTTTCCCAGACCTTTGCGCGCCTCGGCGAGTGCCGCGCGCATGAGGGCGTCATCCCCGGCGGGCTGGCTTCGGGCGCTCATGGACGGCTGGCTTCTGGCGTGGGGATTTGGTGGCGGCTTTTGCCACGAGTAGTGATGACTCTTTTTCCGTGAGGCGGCGGCAGGCTCCGGGTGGCAGGCGGTAGTCGGTGAGGCCTCCGATGCGGGTGCGGCGGAGGCGTTCCACCTCGTAGCCCATTTCGTAAAGCATGAGGCGGATCTGGCGCTTCAGGCCTTGGCGGAGGGTGACTTGGATGACCTTGGGAGCGAGAATCCGCAGGCGTTCGAATTTGGCGCGGCCACCTTCGATATGAAATCCCTTGAGGAGTTTTTCCTGATGGACGGGGTCGAAGGTCTTGTCGAGCGTGACTTCGTATTCCTTCTCGATCGTGTGGCTCGGGTGCGTGAGGCGCTGCGCAAGGGCGCCGTCATTGGTCATGAGCAAGAGACCCTCGCTCTCCTTGTCGAGGCGGCCGACATGGAAGAGAGTCGAGTATTCCGGTGGCACCAAGTCGTAAACAGTGCGGCGGCCACGCTCGTCGGAGCGGGTCACAACAAAGCCACGGGGCTTATGGAGAAGGAGTGTAACCGGCGTGGCGGCATGAATGCGGCGACCATTGACTCGCACATCGTCATCCTCTTTGACCTGCGTGGCGAGATTCTCGATCCGCGTGCCATTGATAACCACAGCTCCCGAGGAGATGAGTTGATCGCAGGACCGCCTGGAGCCGAGACCGGCAGCGGCCAAAAAACGGTTCAGCCGCATTGCGTGTGAGGAATTAATCCTCTGGTTTGGTTTTAGGAAGACCGATGACGCGCTGGCCGTCTTTGAACTGGCCGCGTTTGCGGAGGAGTTCAACGCGTTCAAAACGCTTCAGAACACTACGACGGGCGGAGATGCTGCTCTTGCCTTTCAGACTTGGATGCTGGCTCATAAAATAAAAATGGTCGGGTAGATTGGGCGTTGGCGTGGGGGAATGCAATCGCATTCTTTAAAAAATCTCTGGCGCGTGGCGGCGGATGGAATGCTGGCGCACCACTCGCGTGGCGAAAGCTGCCTTTGCATCGCAAAGACGGCGCGTGCGTGCCTGAAAAATGGGACGCCGACGGCGCGGCATCCCTACCCTGGGGGGGCGATTGGCGCTGCCGCGCCGGGCTTCAAAGCCAGAAACTTCGAGGCTTTGGGATTACGCGCCGAGTGCGGTGAACAAGTCGGGCTCGTCTTCGGCGGGCGGCACAGGCGCGAATTTTCGTTTCTGAAGCAGAGGCAATCTTGGGTGCTCGAAGCGGTCGAGTTCGTTCTCGTTGGCAGATCTGGTCACGACTTTGAGTAGAGTGGGATTTTCCCTGTGGTCGAGAAGGGCACAGATCACCTGACCTTCGGGCACATCGTCCCAGATGAGTTGGCGGGTTTTTTCCGAGCGTTCGGCAAAGGATGTGGCGGTGAGTTCCGCCTCCTCGGCGCCTTGTCTTTTCCACCAATCCAGAATTTCCGAGCGGGCAAAACCGGCCCACACGGCGGAGACGGGTCCGCGTTCGCTTGCCGCCTTCAAAAGACGCCCTGGCTTGAGGACGAGGTTTTTGTTTTTAAAAACCGAGCACATGGGCAACTGCGCGGCGAAGGGCGTTTGATCCGTGGGGCGGGGGGCTTGTTGCCTTGCGGGAAAATTATTTCTTCAGAGAGTCGCGGATTTCCTCAAGCAGCACCTCGGTGCGCGTTGGTGCGGGAGGTTCGGAGGGAGTCGGTGCGGGTGCGCGTTTGATTTGGTTGACGATTTTCACCAGTGCGAAAACACACGCTGCGATGATAAAAAATTCGATGACCTGATTGATAAAAAGGCCGTAGGTGATGACCGGTGCTCCGGCTTCCTTGGCCTTCGCCAGCGTCTCGTAGGTTTTGCCATCAATCGCCACGAAGAGATTGCTGAAGTTCACGCCTTTCAGCACAGCGCCGATCGGCGGCATGATAACATCCGAGACCAGGCTGTTGACGATTTTTCCAAAGGCGGCGCCGATGATGACACCAACGGCGAGGTCGATCACATTTCCGCGCGAGATGAATTCTCGAAATTCTTGGGCGACTTTCATGGTGAGGGTCAGGCTCCGAGGAGGAGACGGGCTGGGTTTTCGAGGCAGTCTTTGACGCGCACGAGGAATGTCACGGCTTCTTTGCCATCGACCACGCGGTGGTCGTAGCTGAGGGCGAGATACATCATCGGGCGGGCGACGATCTGGCCGTTCACCACCACGGCGCGTTCTTGGATTTTATGCATGCCAAGGATGCCGGATTGGGGCGGGTTCAGAATAGGCGTGCTGAGTAGTGAGCCATAGACGCCGCCGTTGCTGATAGTGAAGACGCCTCCCGAGAGGTCTTCGAGCGAGATGCGGCCTTCGCGGGCCTTGGTGGCGAATCCGGCGAGGCTGGCTTCGATCTCGGCGAAGGAGAGTTTTTCGCAATCCTTCAGAACGGGGACGATCAGTCCGCGTTCGGTGCCGACGGCGACTCCGATATCGTAGGCGTTGTTCGTGATGAGTTCATCACCGTCGATGCGGGAATTGATGGATGGGATAGCTTGGAGGGCGTCCACGACGGCTTTGATGAAAAAGCTCATGAAGCCGAGTTTGACGCCGTGTTTCTTGCTGAAGTCTTCCTGGAGTTCTTTGCGGAGGCTCATGACGGCGCTCATGTCGCACTCGTTGAATGTGGTGAGAATGGCCGCAGTCTGTTGGGCCATGACGAGCTGGGTCGCAATCTTGCGGCGGAGCGGGCTGAGTTTCTTGCGTGTGGCGCGGGAATCCGTGGAGACGGCTTGAGCCTCTTGCGCGGGAGCGGGGGCCGCCTTCGGGGCTGGCGCAGGCGGAGGTGTTGCCACGGGAGTTGCTGGCTTTGGCGCTTCGGCCACTGGAGCCGGGGCCTTTTCCTCGACTGGCGCGGGTGCTGGAGCGGCGGGTGCTCCTGCGGCGACTGGCTCGATCTCGGCTACGACTTGACCGATTTTCACTTCATCACCTTCGGCGACCTTGGTGTGCAGGATGCCGGAGTCCGCCGCCATCACCTCTTGGGAAACTTTATCTGTTTCCAATGTGAAGAGGAGTTCGTCACGGGACACGCGTTCGCCGTTTTTTTTGTGCCAGATGGACAGAACGCCGGATGTGATGGATTCGCCGGCGCTCGGGATTTTGACTTCGATATTCATTGGTTAAGGCAGGGTATCAGGCTGTGAAGGCCTGGTTGAGAAGTGAGGCTTGTTGTTCTTTGTGTTTTCCGGAGGAGCCTGCAGCTGGGCTGGCACTCTCGGGACGCCCGGCATAGGCGGGCATGACGCCGGAGATTTCGGCGATGCGTGGAGCAATGAATGACCAGGCGCCATTGTTTTTCGGCTCCTCTTGGCACCAGACGATGTTTTTCGCTCCGGGGTAGCGCTTGAGGATCGTCTTCAGGCCTTTTTCGTTGAGTGGATAAAGCTGCTCGATGCGAACGATGGCGGTGTTGGCACGGGCTTTGTCCTCGGCGCGGGCCTTGACGAGGTCGTAGTAAACCTTGCCCGAGCAGAGAACGACGCGGTTGATTTTCTTGGCGTCTTTCACCGAAGGGTCGTCGAGAATTTCCTCGAAGCGGGCGTTCGTGAAATCCTCCACGCGCGAGGAGGCGTCCTCGGCACGCAGCAGGCTCTTGGGTGTCGTGATCACCAGCGGCTTGCGGTAGCCACGGTGAATCTGGCGACGCAGCACATGGAAATACTGTGCAGGGGTGGTGAGATTGCAGACCTGCATGTTGTCCTGCGCGCAGAGTTGGAGGAAGCGTTCCAAGCGTGCGCTGGAGTGCTCCGGTCCTTGGCCTTCGTAGCCGTGGGGCAGGAGCATGACTATTGAACTCGGGCGGCCCCATTTCGATTCGGCCGAGGCGATAAACTGGTCGATAATAATCTGCGCGCCGTTTGAGAAATCACCGAACTGCGCTTCCCAGATGCAGAGCATGGATGGGAAATCCATCGAGTAGCCATAGTCGAAACCGAGAACGGCGTATTCGGAGAGCGGGCTGTTGTATACGCAGAAGGTTTCCTGTTTGGAGGAAATGTGTTTCAGCGGGATGTAGCGCTCGCGGGTCTTTTCATCGTAGAGAGCCGAATTGCGGTGGCTGAATGTGCCACGGCGGCTGTCCTGGCCGGAGAGTCGCACCGGCGTGCCCTCGAGAAGGAGTGAGCCGAATGCGAGAGCCTCGGCCAGACCCCAGTCGTAGGGGCCGCCGTCTTTCCAAATCTGAAGGCGGCGTTCCAGCACGGTGCGTTGGATTTTTTGAACAACATTGAAACCCTCGGGAGCCGCGGTGATCGCCTTGACGATTTTGTCGAGCGTGCGCTTCGTGATCCCTGTGTTGCAGGGTTCGTGCGAGTAGGGAGGCTGGAAAATGGCCGTGGAGCCGCTGAGGGGGCTCTTCTTCTTTTTGCCCTCGCTTGGCTTGGAGACCTCACTGAGTGCGGCTTCAAGCTTGGAGATGAGCTTGGCTTTGATGTCTGCGGCTTCTTTCTCCGACACGGTGCCGAGCGCGGCGGTTTCCTGGGCGAATTTTGTGCTCAGGAGCGGATGACGCCGAATGACATTGTAGAGGTCGGGCTGCGTGAAGGCGGGTTCGTCGGTTTCATTGTGCCCGTGGCGGCGGTAGCAATAGATATCAACCACCACATCGCGGCCGAACTTCTGTCGAAACTCCAGCGCGATCTGGGCGACTTCGACAACGGTGAGTGGGTCCTCGCCGTTCACATGGAAAACCGGAGCATCGACCATCTTTGCGATGTCGGTGCAATAGCGTGTGGAGCGGGAGTCCGCCGGCAGCGTGGTGAAGCCGATTTGGTTGTTCACGACGAGGTGGATCGTGCCGCCGGTGCGGTAGCCCTCGAGTTGAGACATGTTGAATGTCTCTGCCACGATGCCTTGTCCGATGAATGCGGCATCACCGTGGACGAGAATAGGAACGACTTTTTTGCGTTCCACCGTATCTTGCAAAATGCGCTGACGGGCGCGGGCCTTGCCTTCGACGACCGGGTCCACAGCTTCGAGATGGCTGGGGTTTGCTGCAAGGCGGATTTCGACCTTGTGTCCACCGGGCAGTTCGCGCGTTGTGTGGTAGCCGAGGTGGTATTTCACATCCCCGTTTCCACCCACCAACTCGGGAGTGAAATTGTCTTGAAATTCATTAAAAATGAGGCTGGCCGGCTTGTGCAGGAAATTGGTCAGCACATTCAAACGCCCGCGGTGCGCCATGCCCATAACGAGCTCCAGCACGCCGAGGTTGGGAGAATTTTCAAGAATGGCATTCAGTGCCAGCATGAGGGATTCGCCGCCCTCGAGGGAGAAGCGTTTTTGACCGACATACTTTGTGTGGATGAAGGACTCGAAGGTTTCGGCTTCGTAGATTTTGCCCAGAACATCACGGTGCATCTCGGCGGAATTCCGGTCGGCGCGGCGACGGTTCTCGACGCGGTTCGCCACCCACTCGCGGATTTCAGGGTTTTCGATATGGGAAAACTCCACCCCGAGCGTGTCGGAGTAGGTTTGGCGCAGTGCGGAGATCATTTCGCTCAGCGGCATCTGGCGGCCCTGCTGGAAATGACGCGATGAGACAACCTCCTTCATGTCCGCCTCGGTGAATCCAAATTCGGATGGCGCAAGGAGAGGATTTTCAGGAGCGCTTGGGGCGAGGGGATTCAAATGCGATGCGGTGTGGCCGATCGACCGGTAGGCTGCGACCAAGGCGTCCACGCGGGCCTGAAGGGGACAGGATCCGATTCCCGATGCGGCGGCCTCCTCCTCTTTTTTTAAACGGGCAAGTCCGAGTTCAAATCCCTCGAAAAAGGCGGCCCAGTCGGGGGACACCGAATGCCGGTCGGCCAGCCAGCTTTGGTGCATTTCGTCGATCAGCGTCTCGTTTGCACGAGCGGGAACGGAGGTGTTCATTAATTTATAGGAAAAAATGGATGTGCAGGCTCCTCGGGTGGAGTGCAGGCAAGACTTTGAGGGGATGCCGCCGAAAGATCAAGCCATGAAAATCAATGTCCGGTCGCGGTTGCGCGTGCGCCGAAGATCGCCGAGCCGATGCGGACGATGGTGGCACCCTCGGCGATGCCTTGCTCGAAATCACCGCTCATACCCATGGAGAGTTCCTTGAGCGGATGTCCAGTCTCGGCGGAGAGAGCGTCCCGCAATTTCCTCAAGCCCTCGAAAATCGGCCTGGCGGACTCGGGATTCTCCGAAAAGGGAGCCATCGTCATCAGCCCCTCGATGCGAAGGTGGGGTAGGGGAAGAAGATCCTCCAAGGCAGCGGTAAGCGAGGCAGGAGTGAAGCCGAATTTGCTCTCCTCGCCGGAGACATTCACCTCGAGAAGGATATTGGCTGTGACGCCAAACTCGCCCGCGATGCGGTTCATTTGCAAGGCGAGTGCGGTATTGTCCACGCCGTGGAATAATGTAAAGCGTCCTATCACTTTGCGGACTTTGTTGGTTTGTAAGTGGCCGATGAGATGCCATTCCAGTTCCGGCGGCAGGGTGTCGATTTTCGGCAGGGCGTCCTGAACGCGGTTTTCTCCAAAAAAACGCTGACCAGCTTCGATGGCCTCCCGGATGATTTCCGGCGGATAGGTTTTCGAGACGGCCACGAGTTTGACCTCCTTGGCAGCGCGCCCGTGCCTTTCGGCGGCGTTGGCGATGCGTTGGTGGATAATTTTTAGATTTTCAGCGATCTGGCTCATTTCCGAAATTCTTACATGCCCCAGATTTTGCCCGCGATGACTTTTGTGTATATTGTCGTCCAAAATTTTCTCCATCATGCGTCCTGAAAAATTCACCATCAAACTCCGCGAGGCCCTGAATTCCGCCATGGAGTCGGCTTCAAAAAACGAGAACCCCGAGATCACCTGCGAGCACTTGTTTTCCGCCCTCTTGGCTCAATCGGATGGCCTCACCCGTCCCCTCTGCGAAAAGCTCGGCGTCTCCATTCCTGCCCTCGAGGGGCGATTGAAAGACGCCATCGCCGCGCTGGCCCGCGTTCGCGGAGGGGCGCAGCCGCAGTTCTCCAATGAGCTGAACAAAGTCCTCCAAGCCGCCGAGGGCGAAATGGCCATGCTCAAGGATGATTTCGTGAGCGTGGAGCATTTCCTCCTCGCGCTGCTCACCACCAACTACGCCGCCGCGAAAATGCTCAAGGACAGTGGCGTGACGCGCGAAAAGCTCATGCAGGCCCTCGTCGCCGTGCGTGGTAGCCAGCGCGTCACCGACCAGGACCCCGAGGGCAAATACCAGACGCTCGAAAAATACGGGCGCGACCTCACTGCCGCCGCCCGCGCAGGCAAGATCGATCCCGTTATTGGCCGCGACGACGAGATTCGTCGCACGATGCAGGTCCTCTCCCGCCGCTCCAAAAACAACCCTGTGCTCATCGGTGAACCCGGTGTCGGCAAGACCGCTATCGTTGAGGGGCTCGCCCGCCGCATCGTCAGCGGCGATGTGCCGGAATCCCTCAAAAACAAACGACTCATCGCGATGGATATTGGCTCGATGGTCGCCGGCGCCAAGTTTCGCGGCGAATTCGAGGACCGTCTCAAGGCCTTTCTCAAAGAAGTCACCGCCAGCGAGGGCGAGGTCATTCTTTTCATCGACGAACTCCACACCATCGTCGGGGCCGGAGCCGCCGAGGGGTCGATGGATGCCTCGAATCTCCTGAAACCCCAGCTCGCCCGTGGCGAACTCCACACCATCGGAGCCACCACGCTCGACGAGTATCGCAAATACATCGAAAAAGACGCCGCCCTCGAGCGCCGCTTCCAGCCGGTGATGGTCGGCGAGCCAAGCGTCGAGGACACCATCGCCATTCTTCGCGGACTCAAGGAACGCTACGAAGTCCACCACGGTGTGCGCATTCAGGATGCCGCCCTTATCGCCTCCGCCGTTTTGAGCCACCGCTACATCAGCGACCGCTTCCTGCCTGACAAAGCCGTCGATCTCATGGACGAGGCCGCCTCCCGTCTCAAGATCGAGTTGGAATCCCTGCCGACCGAGATCGACCAGCTCGAGCGCCAGATCATGCAACTCGAGATGGAGCGTGAGGCCCTCAAAAAAGAAAAAGACGCCGCCAGCCGCGAGCGCCTTGAGAAGCTCGAGCGAGAACTCGCCGAGGTGAAGGAGCAGGCCTCCACACTCCGCGCCCAGTGGCTCAAGGAAAAAGAGGAAATCGGAAAGACCCAAAAAGTCGCCGAGCGCGTCGAGCAGCTTCGCGCCGAACTCGAGCAGGCCCAGCGCCGAGGCGACCTGCACCGCGCCAGCGAAATCCAATACGGACTCCTCCCAGACATGGAGCGCGAACTCAAAAAAATGGAGCACGCCGCGCCTGCGGGGGATTCCGAGAAAAAAGCCACCGCCATCCTCCGCGAGGAGGTCACCGAGGAGGACATCGCCAAAGTCGTTGCCACTTGGACCGGCATCCCTGTTTCCCGCCTCCAGGAAGGCGAGCGCGCCAAGCTCGTGAAAATGGAGGAACGCCTCATGGAGCGCGTCGTCGGCCAGCAGCAAGCCATCAAAGCCGTCTCCAACGCCGTCCGCCGCGCCCGTGCCGGCCTGCAGGACGAAAACCGCCCTATCGGCTCGTTCCTCTTCCTCGGCCCCACAGGTGTTGGCAAAACCGAACTCTCGAAAGCCCTCGCGGAATTTCTCTTTGACGATGAAGGGGCCATTATCCGCCTCGACATGTCCGAATACATGGAGAAGCACACCGTGGCCCGCCTCATCGGAGCTCCTCCCGGCTATGTCGGCTACGAGGAGGGTGGTCAACTCAGTGAGGCCGTGCGCCGCAAGCCCTACTCGGTCGTCCTTTTTGACGAAGTGGAAAAAGCCCACCCCGATGTCTTCAATGTCCTCCTCCAAGTCCTCGACGACGGCCGTATTACCGATGGCCAGGGACGGACGGTGGATTTCAAAAACACTGTCCTCATCCTCACCTCAAACATCGGCAGCCAATACATCATGGAAGACCTGCCGAAAGAGGAGCGCAATCGCCGCGTGCAAGAAGCCCTTCGGGGCCACTTCCGGCCCGAGTTTCTGAACCGCATCGACGAGACCATTATCTTCGACCGGCTCGACGCCAGCCAGATTACCTACATCGTGGACATCCAGCTCCGCCGCCTCCTCGCTCGCCTCGCCAAGCAAAACATCACCCTCACGCTCGACGACTCCGCCAAGCTCTTCCTCGGCAAGGAAGGCTACGACCCCGCCTACGGCGCCCGCCCCCTCAAGCGCGTCATCCAACGCCAAATCCTCGACCCTCTCAGCCTCGAAATCCTCGACGGCCACTTCGGCGAAGGCGACCACATCCAAGCCACGGAAAAAGAAGGCCACCTCGAGTTTTCAAAAACCACAACCTGAACAAAAACGGCCTCTCAAAGCGCCGCCTGATTTTTTCGTTCTTCGCTGCCTATTAAATTGCATCCTCGGGATATCCGGCGTAAGCAGAGGGTGTATGAACTCTCCACTCTTTGCCCTGTCCATGCCGGGTTGGCCTGAAATAGTTTTTATTCTCGTCATCGTGCTCTTGCTTTTCGGGGCCAAGAAACTTCCAGAACTCGCCCGCGGAATAGGGCAGAGCCTCGGTGAGTTCAAACGCGCCCGCGATGACTTTGAGCGCGAGATTCATAAATCCAGCGCCGAGCTCGAGATCAAGGAACCTGCGGAGAAGCAGCCACACAAGCCGGCCTGATCCAGTCCGGCGCATCGACATGTCGCCGCGCGGGATTTTTTGTTGGATTCTCTTTTTTTGCCTTCCGGTTCTCCCGGCCAAGGAAGTCGTAGTGGCCTACTACAATTTGGAAAATTACCTCCCCATGCCAAGAGTTGTTGATGGCAAGCGGGTGGAAAACGCTCCGAAGCCCGAGTCCGAGATCGCCGCTTTGGTCGCCATGCTCAAGCGCATTCGCCCGGATGTCCTTGGAGTCGTCGAGATCGGCGACCAGGCCATGTTGGCCGATTTTCAGGCAAGACTTTCCGCCGTGGGCATGGTTTTTCCGCACTCCGAATGGGTTGACTCACCCGATGGAGGGCGTCACATCGCGCTCTTGAGCCGGTTTCCAATTGTTGCCCGCAATTCCAAGCCGGATGTGACCTTTGAACTCGATGGCCGCTACCACCGCATGGGGAGGGGAATCCTCGATGCCACGGTCGAGATCACGCCCGGCTATCAACTCCGCCTTGTCGGTGTGCACTTGAAGTCCCGTCGGGTCGTGCCGGCATTTGATGAAAAAAAGTTCCGTGCGCGCGAGGCCCTGCTCGTGCGTGCGCATCTGAATTCGATTTTCAAGGCGGACTCCTTAGTGAATCTCCTTCTTTTCGGGGATCTGAACGACACCAAGAACGAATCGCCCGTCAAAGACATTCAGGGAATTTCCGGTTCACGCACGGCCATGCGGGACCTTCCTTTGCGCGATGCGCAGGGGCTTGTCTGGACACATTTTTGGTCCGAGGCGGATGTTTATTCTCGCATCGATTATTTACTCGCCAGCGAGGGGCTTTGGCCGGAATTGAAACTCTCCCGCAGTGGAATCGGCGGCGGGCGCGAGTGGCGCCGGGCCGGCGACCACCGTCCCCTCTATACAACAATCAGCACTTCCGAATGAAAACACTTCTCTTTCTTCTGCTCGCTGTCTCGACGGTTTTTGCCGGTGCGGATGAGGATTGGGCCGTGATTGTGTCGATGGATGCCGGGCCGTCGCGCAAGCCCGCGAGCATGGACGAGGCGAGGGACTTCGCGAAGGTGCACTTTGCCCGTCATTCCGCGCTCATCGAAAAGTTCCTGAAAGAAAATCCGGGCGATCCGCGTGTTTTTGAAGCCCGCCTGCGATTGGCGGCGATTAAGGCGGCTTTAGGAAAAATGGAGGACAGGCAGAGTCTGTTGGATGAATCCATGCGGCAACTTCAGGCACTCGAGAGGGACAAGTCCGCGACACTCTCCCAGCGTGCGGAGGCGGGATTCCGCCGCGTTTCGCTCCTCATGCAGAGCCTGAAGGGTCAGGAATCCGACCGCCGCCGGGATCTTGTCGCTGCGGCGCGGAATTATTCGATCCGATATGCGGGGGATCGCCGCGCTCCGAGACTTCTGGTGGAAGTAGCCACGATTTGTGACAACGATCCTGCCCTCAAGCGCGAACTGTTGGAAGAGGCCCGCCAGTCCTCGAAAGAGGATGCTTTGAATCGCCGCATCGATGACGATCTTCGAAGACTCGGTCTGGTTGACAAGCCGCTTGCAGTGAGCTTTCCAACGATTCAGGGCGGAACATTCGATATCGCCAGGCAGAGAGGGCGAATTGTTGTGCTCGTTTTCTGGTCCGCCGAGGCCGTTCCGAGCCTCATTTGGATGGAGGATTTTCGCCGCGCCCTTGTGAATCTGCCAGCTGAACGCATCGAAGTGGCGACGGTGAATCTGGATAAGAATCCAGAAAAGGTTTCGAGCTTCATGAAGGAAGTCTCGCTCCCCGATTGGCCAACAGCCTGCGATGGCAAGGGGTGGGGAGGGGCGATGGTGCGGGAGTTTGGCATCAATGCCCTGCCCACGGTGTTTCTTTTCGACCAGAAGGGAATTCTTCGCGCCGTGAATGCAAGGAATTCCTATGAGCCATGGATTAGAAAACTCATCGCCCAACCCAACGCTCCCTGATTCTTACTCAAACCGCCAACACAGCTCCCATCCCATGCCTGATTTCAAATACGGATCCACTCTCCCTGAAGTTTATTCGAATGCCGCGCTTCGCTATGACGGGCTTCCCGGTTTTTGCAAAAAGGACAAGTCGGGCGCTTTTGTGCCGATCAGCTTCCGTGAAACCTACGAACGAGGCTTGGATCTGGCGACATCGCTCATCGCCCTTGGAGTGCAGCCCCGTGAGCATGTGGGCCTGCTCGCCGACAACCGCCTGGAGTGGATTCTTTCGGACTACGCGATCCTTTTGGCCGGAGCCGCTGATGTGCCCCGGGGCACCGACATCACCGATGCGGAGTTAATTTATATTCTCACGCATTCCGATGCCCGATTCGTTTTTGTGGAGAACAAAGCCATGCTGGATCGCGTCCAACATTGCCGCCCGCAATTGCCCCACCTGAAGGGAATCATTGTGATGGCGCCCGAAGAGATTCCGGCGGCGGAGGGAGTTTATGGATTGGAGCAGTTGACTGCCGAGGGGGCGCGCAAACGCCAGGCGGGTGATCGCTCCGCGCAGGAACGCGCACGCGCCGTGCTGCCAGAGGATCTTTGCACCATCATTTACACCTCGGGAACCACGGGCACTCCGAAGGGGGTGCAGCTCACCCACGCCAACATGTGCTCCCAGATCGAAAATCTCCCGCTTGCCCTGCGCCCGGGCGACCGCGCCCTGTCGATCCTTCCGGTCTGGCACAGTTATGAGCGTGCTTTTGAAATGCTCTCGATCTCCCGTGGCGTTGGCACCTACTACACCTCGCTGCGCGGACTCGCGGAGGATTTGAAAACGGTCCGCCCGACCGTGATGGCCTCCGCTCCGCGACTCTGGGAAAACCTCTATCTCAAAATCCTGTCGAATGTGAAATCCGCGCCGCCGATTCGACAAAAGCTTTTCCACCTGGCCTACGCGGCCACCCGCAATATCAAACGCGCGGAGCGTTTTTTCAAAGGGCAGCAGTTGGATGAACATGGACGCGCGCCTTTACAAAGCCTCAAGCTGGCTTTCAAACATTCGCTGCTCTGGTTGGCATCCATCGTCCCGGCCAGGCTCCTCGATGGCATCGTTCTGAAAAAGCTCCGCGCCATCGTCGGTGGGGAGTTCCGCGGAACCATCTCCGGAGGCGGAGCGCTGCAACCGCATGTGGACGAGTTTTTCAACTTCATAGGAATCCCAGTCCTTGAGGGCTACGGAATGACCGAAACCTCCCCGGTGCTTGCTGTGCGGACTTGGAGTAATCTCGTGATCGGGACGGTTGGAAATCCCTACCCGCATACCGAGGTGCGCATCGTCGATCTTCAGAGCGGCGAGATTCTGTATCCCGAGTCCAGACGCCCCGGCGGCGGGCGCGGCATGCGCGGCGAGATTCATGTGAAGGGTCCGCAAGTCATGCGTGGCTACTACAAGAACCCAGAGGGAACGGCCCGCGTGTTGCGGGATGGATGGATGAACACCGGCGATATCGGAATGGTGACTTACAATGGTTGTCTGAAAATTCTCGGCAGGTCGAAGGATACCATCGTGCTGCTCAACGGGGAAAACATCGAACCCGTGCCGATCGAGGCGCGACTGGTGGAGTCTTCATTCATCGATCAGTGCATGGTCGTTGGTCAGGATCAAAAGGCTCTCGCGGCTTTGATTGTGCCTTCTTTCGAGCACTTCCGTCAGGCTGGATTCACGGAATCCACCGCAGCCGAACTGGCCGCCAATCCGAAGGTTGGCCTCCTGATCGACGAGGAGATTCGCAACCTCATCAACCACTCAAACGGCTTCAAATCCTTCGAGCGCATTATTGCCTGGCGCTTCGTCCCAAAAGCCTTCGAGGTCGGGGATGAAATGACCAACACCTTCAAGCTCAAGCGGCATGTCATCACGGACCGCTACGCCCACCTGATTTCGGAGATGTTTCCGAAGCAGGCGGAGTAGGGGACGCTCAGAGTGCGTTGCCGGTCTTGACCTCGATCACATCGTGCGGAGCGCTCTCGCGCAGTCCGGATGTCGTAATACGGGTGTAGCGGGCGTTGGCACGGAGTTGCGAAAGGTTTGCGGCTCCCAGGTAGCCCATGCCGCTTTGGAGACCTCCGGCGAGTTGGGCGAGAACGGTGTCGGTTGGTGCGGAGACTTCCTTCAGTGCCTCGATGCCTTCAGCTGCGGATTTGCGGTTGATGTCCTTGCCGTGCCCGTAGCGGGCTGCGCTACCAGCCTTCATGGCGGCGTGGCTACCCATGCCGCGGTATTGTTTATAGAATTTCCCGTTGATCTCCATGATCTGGCCTGGAGCCTCGGGACAACCTGCCAAGAGGCTGCCGCAGATGACTGCGTGGGAGAGCGTGAGGGCTTTTACGATGTCACCGGATTTGGTGATGCCGCCATCCGCCAGTATCGTGACTCCGCACTCTTCCGCAGCCTTCGAGCAAACATAGAGCGCGGTGAGTTGGGGGATTCCCACGCCGGCAACGACGCGCGTGGTGCAGATGGAGCCGGGGCCTTGTCCCACCTTCACGGTATTCGCCCCGCACTCGGCCAGAAACTTAACGCCAGCACCGCTTGTGACATTTCCGGCGATGATTGGCAGTGCTGCAAACTCGGAACGAATGGCCTTCACTGCCTCGCCGACGCCTCGTGTGTGTCCATGGGCTGTTGATACCGCCACGGCATCCAAACCGCGTTCCACCATCGCTCCCACATGGGCGAGAAGAGTGGCCTTGTCGAGAGATCCATCGGCAAGTCTTGGCGGGCTGATTGCGGCGCCGCAGATGAGGCGGAATTTGGTGTCCCTCGCCGGCTTTGTCTGGAGTGAGCGCTCCTGCGAAATGCGTTCGATATCGCTCAAGGTGAAGAGTCCCTTCAGGTGGTCGTCCTTGTCCACAACGAGGAGTTTGTGGATGCCGATATTGTCGGTGAAAAAACGGTCGGCGCGCGCAATCGGGTCGCCGCCGAGTTCATCTTCCCGAATGGTGAGGACTGAGGGTCTTTTGACCATCGCCTCACTCACGCCTCGAGAGGCAAAGCGGGCGCGAACACAATGTCCGGGCAGCAGACCGAGCAGACGCCCGGATTCATCGACAACGGGAAATGTGCTGAAGGTGAATTTTTTCTCTTCGATGAGATTCAATACATCGCCGATTTTCTGATCCGGGTGGACTTTGATCGGCTCGCGAATCAAGCCGTGCACATGGTTTTTGACCCTTGAAACCTCCGAGAGTTGCTGCTTCGGAGGCATGTTGTAGTGAATGAGCCCAAGCCCTCCGTGCAGTGCCAGAGCGATCGCCATGCGGGACTCCGTGACCGTGTCCATGTCGGCCGAAACCACCGGCAAGTGGAGATGCAAACCTTCGGCAAGTCGGGTCTCGTAATTCGCGTCCTTCGGCAAAATCTCGCTGTAGAGTGTGGCGAGCGACACATCGTCGTATGTCAGGGCCAGGCCCTCGCAGCCGGAAAAGAAGTCATCAGCTGCCTTGTAAAAAAGACTATCCCAATCTCTGGCGCCCCGCGCCTCGCGTGATTCAGATTTCATACTTCATATTCCGGAATGCGGAATTTTGAGGCAAGCCGATTTTCCAGTTGAAAAAATGTGACACACAGAGCCCTTTACTCGACCGCTTCAAAAAAATACCACTCACGCATGCCAAATTCCCGAATCAAAGTCGGACTCGTCCAAAATTCCTGCTCCCTCGATGTCGAAGCCAACACCGCCGCCGCCATTCGAGGTGTGCGCGAGGCCGCAGCGAAGGGCGCGAACATCGTCTGCCTGCAGGAGCTTTTTCAATCGGTCTATTTCTGCCAGATCGAAGATCACAAATACTTCGATCTCGCCGCGCCGATTCCCGGACCGGCAACCACAACTTTTCAAGAACTCGCGAAGGAACTCGGTGTCGTTATTATCGCCTCCCTCTTCGAGCGCCGCGCGCCCGGTCTATATCACAATACCGCCGCCATCATCGATGCGGATGGATCTTTTCTCGGGAAATACCGGAAGATGCACATTCCGGATGATCCTCTCTTTTACGAGAAATTCTATTTCACACCCGGAGATCTCGGATTCCGCGCTTGGGATACGCGTTTTGGCCGTATCGGTGTCTGCGTTTGCTGGGATCAATGGTATCCCGAGGCTGCCCGGCTTACTGCTCTTCAAGGCGCTCAGATTCTTTTCTATCCCACCGCGATCGGTTGGCATCCCAAGGAGAAGGAAAAATACGGCAAGCGGCAGCATTCCTCTTGGGAAACTGTGCAGCGCGGCCATGCGATCGCCAACGGATGCTATGTCTTCGCCCCAAACCGAGTTGGACACGAAGCTCCGGATGGTGGAGACGGAATTGAATTCTGGGGACAAAGCTTTGCCGCAGACCCTTCGGGGGAGATCATTGCGAAGGCCTCTTGCGATAAGGACGAAGTGCTCGTGGTCGAGGTCGATCTCGAGAGCGTGGACACTCAGCGCACCCATTGGCCATTCCTGCGCGACCGCCGCATCGAGAGCTACGGAGACATCACGCGCCGGTTCATTGATTGACCGGCTATGCGTGTCACATCCGCAGAGTTCTTGCAAAGCAGTCCGGGCCTGGAGGCATGCCCTCAAGATGATGTTCCGGAGTTTGCCTTCATCGGTCGTTCTAATGTGGGCAAGTCTTCGCTTCTGAATCTGCTCACTGGAAAACAGGGGCTCGCCCGTGTGTCGCAGACTCCCGGATGCACACAGCTCATCAATTTTTTCAAAATCAACGGAGCCTTTCGCATGGTTGATCTGCCTGGCTACGGCTACGCCAAGGTGCCGAAGGGCCACCGCGTCGCGTTTCAGGATATCATCGCCGGCTACATCGCGGACCGGCCAAACCTGCGCCGCGTCTTTGTATTGGTCGATTCACGCCACGAACCTCAAAAAATCGATCTCGAATTTCTGGAGTGGCTCGGCGAGGTCGATCGCCCGTTTTCTGTGGTCTTCACCAAAACTGACAAGCTGAAGCCATCGCATGTGAAAAAAAACACGGAGGCTTTCCTGGAGGCGCTCGCAGCCGTCCATGCGGGAACGCCGGATGTCTTTCTCACCTCCTCGAAAACCCGCGATGGCAAGCGGGAGATCCTCGGATCCATCGGCGCTCTTCTGGATGCCGCAGCCTGAGTCGCGGCGTTAAAAAAGAGTTTCCAGTATCGACAGAGACCCTTCGAGTGTGGAATGGGGTAGGGGGTATGGCTGTTGATGCGATTCTATTTGATCTGGATGACACACTGATTGTGGATGAAGCGGTTTCCAAGGAGGCCCTGGCTTCTACGGCCCAACTCGCTTCCAAACTCGCCGGTATCGAGACCTCGGCTTTTCTGGCGGATGCCAAAAAGTATGGCTCCGAGTTCTGGCGTCAGGGTCCGTGTTACGACTATGTAAAATCGATCGGCATCAGTTTTCATGAATGTCTTTGGGGACACTTCGAGGGCGACAAGCCCGAGTTGATCAAGCTGCGCGAGTGGTCGCGGACTTACCGCGTGGCCGTCTTCAGTGCAGTTCTCCGGGCGCAGGATGTCTCAGATGAAGACGCCGCCGAAAAACTCGCGGCCCACTTCAGCGCCCAACGGCGCCAGTTGGCCCGTCTCATGCCGGACGCCGTCGAGACTCTGGTTCGCCTTAAGAAGTCTCACAAGATCGCCCTTCTCACAAATGGAGCGCCGGATTTGCAGAGGGAAAAAATCGCCGCATCAGGGCTCGGTGGCTACTTCGATGCGATTGCTGTGTCGGGAGAACACGGCATCGGCAAACCGCGTGCTGAAATTTTTCAGATTCTACTCGGCGAGCTTGGCGTCTCGGCGGACCGCGCTGTGATGGTGGGCAACAGCCTCGAGCGCGACATTGCCGGAGCACTCAATGCCCAACTCGCCGCCGCCGTCTGGCTGCAGGTGCCGGGCTCCGAGGAACACGCGGCGGTGAAGCCTCACCACACCATTCGCGGCCTGCATGAAATTCCCGCGCTCGTGGCGGGAATTTGAACCATCTCACGCCTGCTTGGCACGGGATGGTAGGTGCTCGGTGCAGTATTCCTTGCCATCCGCCGAAACGCGGAATTCGGCATCCGGATTGGAGACCTCGGTGATTTTGCACACTTCGCAGCAGTGGATCGTTTGCTCGCTGTGGAGTGCCTTTTCAAAGCGCTTGCGGCGCTCTCCGGTTCGCATCGATTCCGCGCGGTTTTTCAGGAACGCCGGAGCGAAAAACAGCAGGTAGTTCCCAAGGCACATGACGACCATCATTTTCATGTCTAATGGGCCAAAGAGCAGGTATCCGGCTGGAACGATTAGGCTGAACAAGGCAACCCACTTCATTTTTACCGGGATAATCATGAACAGCATAATCTCGAAATTCGGTGCCAGTGTCGCCGCGGCCAAAAAGAGCGAGAGGTTTAGAAAAAAGTTGCCGCCGGTGGCTCCAAAAAGAAGCGCCGAGACAATGCAGAACGCCATCCCTAGAAAATAATAGGCGTTCAAGCGGAAGACGCCCCAGCTTTCCTCCAGCATGTCGCCAAGCCACCAAGTGAAAATCAGGTAAAAGAGGATCCAGAAGAAGCTCATCGTTTCTGGGATGAAAATCCAAGTCACCGCCCGCCAGATTTCGCCGTTCCGAAAAGCAATAGGATCGAGTTGCAGCGCTTGGATGTAGTCCGGTTGGAGCGTCAGCAGGATGAAGACCAGCGCGTTCAAAGCCACGACATAGCGGATGAGGCCGGGAATCGCAAAGCGGCCCAGTGTTTTTTCGAGACGGTCGAGAATTGTCATGTGAGGAGTCCAGAATCCCCACCTCGAAGGGGGCTTGTAAAGTGTGGAGAGTTTTTTGTTACCCGTTGCCTGGTGAAAATGCCTTTTCTTCCCCAAAGGGAGTCGGAATAATTCCGGCCTCATACCTTCACCATGCCAAAGTCCCAACCCAACATGCGCCCGTATTCCTCAGCCGTTTTCGATGGTCTCAACCGGGCGCCGAGCCGTGCCATGCTCTACCCCGTCGGATACAAAGAGAGCGATTTTTCGAAACCCCAGGTTGGCATCGCTTCGACATGGAGCATGGTCACCCCATGCAATATGCACATCGACCAACTCGCCCGCGAAGCCGCACTGGGAGTCGATGCAGCGGGAGGCAAGGGAACGATTTTCAACACCATCACGATCTCGGACGGCATCTCGATGGGCACCGAGGGGATGAAATACTCGCTCGTCTCGCGCGAGGTCATCGCCGACTCCATCGAGACGGTCGTGGGTTGCCAGGGCTTCGACGGATTTGTGGCCATCGGCGGTTGCGACAAAAATATGCCCGCCTGCATCATGTCGATCGTTCGCATGAACCGTGCGGCGGTCTTCGTCTATGGCGGAACAATCCTGCCCGGCTGCCTCTCCAAGCGCCAACTCGATGTTGTCTCCGTCTTCGAGGCTGTCGGTCAGTGCGCCGCTAACAAAATCACAAAAAAAGAACTGCACGATGTGGAGTCCAATGCCATCCCTGGGCCGGGCTCCTGCGGCGGAATGTATACGGCCAATACCATGGCCTCCGCGATCGAGGCGATGGGCTTCAGTCTTCCAAACAGCTCGGCGCAAAACGCCGTCTCGCCCCAGAAGAACGCGGATTGCCGCAACGCCGGCGCCGCAGTCCTGAACATGCTCAAGCGCGGCATCCTGCCCTCGGATATCATCTCCAAGGAAGCCCTCGAGAACGCCATCACGGTCATCATTGCCCTCGGTGGATCCACAAACGCCGTGATGCACCTGCTTGCAATCGCGCACACGGCCAGAATCAAGCTCACACTGGAGGATTTCACCCGCATAGGCCGCCGCGTTCCGGTTCTCGCCGATCTCAAGCCCAGCGGCCGTTTTCTCATGTCCGAGTTGGTCTCCATCGGCGGCATTGTGCCAATGATGAAGACCCTGCTTGCGGAGGGATTGCTCCACGGCGATTGCCTCACGGTCACCGGCAAGACGCTCAAACAAAACCTCGCTCCCTTTAAGCCCTATCCGAAAGGCCAGGAGATCATTCGCCCCATCAAGAATCCGATCAAAAAAGACAGCCACCTTGTCATTCTCAAAGGCAACCTCGCCTCCGAAGGTGCCGTCGCCAAAATCAGCGGCAAGGAAGGCGAGAAATTCAGCGGCACCGCGCGGGTTTTTGAATCCGAAGAAAAAGCTCTTGAAGCCATCCTCGCTAACAAAATCAAGAAGGGTGATGTCATCGTTATCCGCTACGAGGGGCCTCGAGGCGGTCCAGGTATGCGCGAAATGCTCTCGCCCACCAGCGCCGTCATGGGAGCCGGCCTCGGCAAGGATGTCGCCCTTATCACGGACGGGCGCTTCTCGGGAGGCACTCACGGATTCGTCGTCGGGCACATCACTCCCGAGGCATTTGATGGCGGGGCGCTTGCCATTGTGAAAAATGGCGACCCGATTACAATCGATGGCGTGAAGCACTCGCTCACTCTCGATATTCCAGCGAAGGAAATCGCAGCCCGCTTGGCGAAGTGGAAGAAGCCGAAGCCGCGCTACGACCGCGGTGTCCTTGCAAAATACGCCAAGCTCGTCTCCACCGCCTCCGAAGGCGCTGTCACCGACGGTTGTCTGTAAAAATTCGATA
Organism: Terrimicrobiaceae bacterium; assembly: GCA_044345595.1. Lineage (GTDB taxonomy): Bacteria > Verrucomicrobiota > Verrucomicrobiia > Chthoniobacterales > Terrimicrobiaceae > UBA967. The sequence continues at coordinate 89,323 of JBIJAV010000002.1, read as the reverse complement.
GACCATGAGGCAATACCCGGCCAATCCCATGCAGGCGGCGGCTTACCACCGCTACTTGAGCGCGCCCTGCGCTCCGGGTGCCAACACCCAGGTCTCGATCAGTTTCGGCGAAAGCACGAATTCGGACTTTCTCCGACAGGCATGGCAAGTCGTCATCCAGCGGCACCCCATCCTTCGCTCCGCCTTCACGAAAACGATGGAGGGCGTCATGGTGCGCGAGGCGGACAAAGCTGAACCGCACTGGATTTCCCTCGATTGGCAGAGCATTCCCGCAGAGGAAATCCCTTCGAAATGGAACGACCTTCTCGCAGCCGATGCCCTCGCCGATTTCGAGCCGATAGCCATTCCACTCATCCGTTTCCACGAAATCCGCCTTCCCGGCGGCGCCGGCCACTATCTCCTGACCGCACCCGCCTTCCTGCTGGATGAGTTTTCAATCACCCGCGTTCTTCTCGATCTCCTCCTCACGCTCGGGCAGGCGCCGCTCTCAGCTGCGGGGAATTTTCCAGAGTATCTCAAACCCAAAGGCTGGGCGGATTTTCTCAAAAATGCCGAGGCACCATTGCGCTTGGAACCCCGTTTCGGAAACGGGGAGCAGGTTCGCGCCTCGCTCCTGCTGAACCGGGATAAAACTTCCGCCTTCTCGAAATTCTGCCTCGATCACGATCTCGAAGAAAGCCTCGCTCTGCGATGCCTGTGGGCCCTCCTTCTGCGCCGATTCGGAGCCTCCGGCAATGTCATGCTCACCCTGTTCGACGCCCGAGGTGAATCCACCGAGGCCGGCTTTTTTCAAAACTGGCTTCCCGTGGTCCACTCATGGAGCGAGTCCGTGGAGGACTGGCTCGACGCCGAGCAGGCGCTCACGGATGCGATGTCCGAAAACATCTGGATCGAAGGCGACGAGGCCCTGCGCGGTTCCGGACTGGATTTCACGCAGCAAGACATACCCGTGACCTTCGCTTGGCGGGGATCATCCATCAACGACATCATTCACACAGCCCTGCCGCGCTGGATCAACTTCGACGCTCAGCTTCAGCAAACGACCCTCCAGGGCTTGGTTCTTGAGGCGCGCCCCGGACCACGATTGGAACTCTCGCTCACCGGTCCTTTCGGCTCCGAGCCAGTTTTGAAGGACTTTCTTGGCCGTCTCATCGAAATCATCGGATCGCTCTCTGGAAACCTCGGCAAGCCAGTGAACCGCATGCCGGTTCTCTTGCCCGACGAAATTCTTCAGCTCCGCGATTGGTCCCGTGGCCCCGAGATTCATCAACAGCCCGCCTCCATTGTCGAGGCGTTCCGGAAAGTCGTTCAACGGAGTCCCGAGGCTGTTGCGGTCAAGTTCGGTGATTATGAAATGACCTACGCGGAGTTGGATGTCCTCTCCGACAAACTTGCCGCACACCTTGCCCAGACCGGGCTTGCCGGTGGTTGGCACGCGGCGCTCTTTCTTTCCCCATCCGCCTGGATCAGCGTGGCCATGCTCGGCGCTTGGAAGGCCGGGAACTCGTGTCTGGCGATCGACCCCACCGCACCCGCCGATTGGGTCGAGTCGACATTGGCCGCACATGATGTCGCCTTGGTTTTTTGCGATGGGGCCAGTTCTGCTTCGATTGATGCCGGCACGCGCCGCCGCATCACTATCGATCAGGAATGGGACGCATTGGAAGCCTCTCCCGCCGAACATAGGACTGTCGGCCCCGATGAATTGGCAGCCACCATGCCCGGTCATTCGGACGGCGCCCCGCCCATGGTTCGGGCTCTCACGCACGGCATGCTGGTGTCGGCGGCCTTGGAAGGCGCAAGGCTTCTGGATTTTCAACCTGGCCAGTCCTTCCTCGTTCGCTCCATGCCGGGCGGTGGAGCGTTTTTCGATGAATGGCTCATCCCCCTTCTCGCTGGCGGCACAGCCTATGTGGCCGGCTTCGATATGCTCGACTCCGCTGCCGCGCCGGTCACTCATTTGCGCCTCACAACCCCTGAGTGGGCAAACCAAGCTGCCGACTGGGGCCATGAAGGCGAACCTTGCTCGCCCACCCTGCGTTGTGTTGCAGTGGAAGCCGGTTCACCGCTTCTTTCATCAGCTTCTATCTGGCAAAAACAAAGCACGCCTCACCTGCGGCAGGTAGTATTTTTCAGTCCCGCATCGCTCTGCGGTCTCGGCCTTGCGGGAGTGATTCGCAAAAACGCCGTTCGTATTCCGACAGGAAAACCTACTGCCGAATGCGAAGCGGTCATCGCCGATGCGGATGGACTGGAAATCCCGCCGGGCTATGTCGGCCGTCTTTTCCTGAAATTTCCGGGCTGGAAAAATCTCCCCGATGCCGGTGGCAGGCTTGGATTCGATACCGGTCTCAACGCTTGGCGCGATTGGGAGGGTGATTTGTATGTCGAAAGCGGGCTTCGCAAGGTCAATGGACTTCCCACGGCCGAAGAGATCAAATCTGTTCGCGAATTGTTTCCCCAGGTTTTGGATGTCTTTGTTTGCCTGCAGGGAGTTTTCGCACTGTCGGACCAGGCGGTTGGCCATGCCGTTTGCCAAAAACAATGGCTCCTCAACCGGGCGGGTTGGATCGATGAATCCGCCCTGCCTCAGCCCGCTCAGCCCGTCGCAAGCCAGCCTCAACCTTCCGTCGCCCCGGCTTCGCCCAAAGTGGCTGAGCCCGCAGTGCAGACAAGGCGCGCGCCTCAATCCGCTTGGACTCCGCTTGTCGAGATGTGCTCAAAAGGCAGTGGCAGCACGCTGGTGCTCGTTCATCCGGCGAATGGTCTGACGGACTCTTACTCCGAGCTTCTTTACGCCCTTGGCAACTCGCGCAGGGTGATCGGAATCGCAGCTCGCGGCGCCTTGAACCCCGAAGCATGTCATCCCTCAATCGAGAGTGCTGCTGCCCAATACATCGCCGCCCTCTTCGAGGACGCGCCATTGCAGAATTTCCAACTCGCAGGTTTTGGATTCGGAGCCATCGTGGCTCTGGAAATGGCCCGACAACTTCAAGCCGCTGGTCGCACGCTCCCTCGCCTGGTTTTGATCGGGGCAATGCCTCCACCAACCGACGAGCCCGGTGGATGGCTGGCTTCCATGAAAAAAGTCTTCATGCGCTCGGCCACTGCCTCCCGTATGGAACCCCTCGCGCCTTCAAGTGCGGCTGCCATGCGCCACGAGGCGATTCTCAAAAACTATCGTTTTCCCGCCTGCGACATCCCGGCCACCATCGTCCTTCCTGCCGATCTCGCCGAATCCAGCGCCCCTTGGCAGGAACTCCTCCCCGGCGCCGCTGTCGAAATCACCCGCTCCTCCTGGTCGGAAATGCTCTCCACCCCGGCCGTCAAGCGAGTCGCCTCCATCCTCGCCGACGAGAAGCTCTGAACAATCCGAAGCTCCAAAGAGCCCTCGAACGATTCGTTTTATGGCCGACCAAAAATTTGGACGATCGTCCAAATTTTTGGTTCGAACCCTGCCCGGTTGTGCTCGTGGAGTTCGATGTCGTGCGGGTGGCTACTTTTTGGGAAGGACGATTTCGAGGCGGCCGTTTTTGTAGTCCATCTTGAGTTCCTCGCCGCGGACGGGGCCGGGGAGTGTCATGGACTGGGTTGATGAGCCTGAACTGAAGGCTGTCGCGCCGCCGGATGCGGATTGTTTTTCGTGTTTGGATGTAATGGTGATGGCGCGCTCGTTGTCGACATTCACGCTGACATTGCGGGCCTGTTCCTCGGGGAGGGAGGAAGTGATGATGTAGGCGTCGCCACGGTCTTCGACTTGGAACCGGGAGGCAGTGGTGCTTGTTTGCAGTTGGGGAGCGATACTTCCGAGGATGGTGCCGAAGAGGTCTTGTGCTGGAGCCGCGCCGCCGGAGGAGTTTTCCTCCTTCTTCATTTGCTGGAGCATGTTGGCCGCCTGCGAGAGGACCTGGTCGCGGAGTGCGTCAAATCCGCCATCCAATGTGATACTCGATGGCAGGTTCTGAATCGCACCCGCCGTGCCGGGTTCACCCTTGGGAATGGAAATGACAAGTTGCCCGCCCGCTCTTTTCACACCAAGGGCGGCATTGGCTTGGGCCTTGGGAAGGGTGACGCGTTGCTCGTGGCGAATCCCGCTCTCGGTGGCGCCGGAATCGAGAATCAGTGTCGATCCGGCGAGGCGGACATTCACATCCGTCGTTTCCGGAACGACCAATCTCACCGAGTAGGTCGAGGCGTCCTCTTGGACATCCATCGACGAATTCAGGGGGGATTTTTGAGGTTGGGAGTCCGTGGCCAAGGCGCAGGTGGCGACGGCAAAAATAATTGTCAATGCAAGTGGTGCTACGGCGTGTTTTGGTTTCTTCATACTGTTGATTGGGCTCAAAAAAAGACCATCCGCGAGCGGATTTGTTCAATGGGATTGGTCTTTGCTCTTCGAAAAAATCACGAGCGACCAGCCGGCCAGAAGCAGAAGGCCCCCGATGGGCGTCACCGCTCCCAGCCACCGAATGTTCGTGATGGCGAGAATGTAGAGCGAGCCCGAAAAAATGACGACGCCGGCTGTCCACAGCCACACCGTTGCGGAGCTTCGCCCGGAGGGCCAGAGGGAGGCCACCGCGTGGAGCAGGTGGTAGAGCACGGCGGTTTGCCAGATGGATGCCGTATCGTTCGCAGCAAGGATGTTTTTGAGCCCATGGGCACCAAAGGCTCCGAGCGCGACGCCGAGAAATCCGAGAATGCCTGCCACTTTGGTTGTGATCATGTGGGCATGCTTGCACGAAAACCGATGCGCCGACAATATCGCGCGGTATGGGCTCGCTCCTCCTTGGTATTCTTTGTGCAACGCTCCTCTGCTATTGGCTCGGAGTTCGATTTTACAGCCGCTTCATCGAACGCGCACTGGGCGTCGATCCTTCCCGCCCGACCGCTGCCGTTTCCAAAAATGACGGCACGGACTTCCTGCCGACCAAGCCCTACATTCTCTTCGCCCACCATTTCGCCGCTATCGCCGGGGCCGGCCCCATCGTGGGACCGACGCTGGCTGTGGTTTACGGCTACCTGCCCGCTCTCGTCTGGATCGTCATAGGTGCCACTCTCATGGGCGGTGTCCATGACATGGTGACGCTCTTTATTTCCACACGCGAGGAGGGGCGCTCCGTGGCCGATATAGCCCGGCAGTATCTGGGGCCGTTCGGTTATGTCTGCATCGTGAGTTTTCTTGTGATCGGGCTCTTCATGATCACAGCCACATTTTTGAATCTCAGCGTCACGGCCCTTACGAGCATGTATCCGGCTGAGAAGCTGGGAATGGAGCCCCCCGCTCGCGCGGAGTTGGATGCCGCGATGCAACTGCCCGCCGACCACATGGGCATGCACCCATTCCATCAGGGTGGGGGACTGCCTACGGCTGTGGCTTTGAAGGACGGTCAGCCCGTTCTGTTGGCGCGGATCGGCGGCATTGCATCCACCAGCGTTCTTTTCATCACGCTCTGCGCGCCCTTGCTCGGACTTCTCATTTACCGCCTCCACACTCCGGCTTGGATGAACTACTCGATCGCATCGATCTTGTGCGGAGCTTCCGTCGTTCTGGGAATGTATTTTCCGATTGTCGTCACGCCGGATGTCTGGCGCTTGCTGATGACATTTTATGTCGTGCTGGCATCCGCAGTTCCCGTCTGGCTGCTCCTCATGCCGAGGGATTTTGTGAATGTGCAAATCCTCTACGCAGGCTTGTTGGCAGTCGTGGTGGGACTGGTCGTGGCCGGAGTGAGTGGAAACTTCGCCTCCATCCCGGCCGCACCGCAGAGCTTGGGTGAGGTCATTCCCGCATGGAGTTTGGATAGCGGCCTACAGTATGTCGGGGTGCTCTGGCCCATGCTCTTCATCACGGTCTCCTGCGGGGCGATCAGCGGTTTTCATTGCCTGGTTTCAAGCGGCACAACGGCGCGTCAACTCGCCTGCGAGCGTCAGGCCGGCAAGGTGGGCTACAATGCCATGTTGCTGGAGTCCCTGTTGGCGGTCTCGATCATCCTCACGCTGTTGATTGGCTTGGATTGGCAGAGCTATCTGCAGATCACCTACACGGAGAAAAATCCCGTTCTCGCGATCTCGCTGGCGACCGGAAGTCTTGTGAATCTTGCATTCGGCCTGCCTGTCTGGACCGGCACTGTGCTTGGCATCTTGCTCTTGGAGGGGTTTGTGGTCACCACCCTTGATGTGGCCGTGCGCTTGAACCGGTATCTGCTCGAGGAAGTCTGGCGATTCCTTTTCCGCAACCCGCCGGCGCTTCTGCGCGGTGTCTGGTTCAATACGCTCCTCTGTGCCGGCGTGATGTTCCTGCTCTCCCGCTCAAACAGCCTGCCTGTGCTGTGGCAGGTCTTCGGCTCGGCGAATCAAATGATGGGCGCCATGGCGTTGTTGGTCGCTGCCGTGTGGCTCCGCGACCATGGACGGCGGACGCTTTATGTAATCATCCCGGCCGTTCTTATGTTCGCCACCACATTCGCCTCGACGGGGCTTTCGCTCATGAAAAATCTCCGCGAGTCAAATTGGGAACTCGTTGCGGCCTGTGGCGTCCTGATTCTGCTGGGCGTCTGCACTGCTTTCATTGGCACACGGAAACTTCTCGCGCCGCTCCGCCGCATCGAAAGCGTCTGAGACTCGCAGAGCCCCTACTCGCCGCGATAGCTGCAGCGGGCGAACGGAGTCTCGTGAATCACGATCTCGGCAAGACCGGGCAGTTGGGGGGAGAGTTTGTTCCAGAGCCAGCCAGCCATCACCTCGATGGTGGGGTTTTCCAGTCCGGGCACATCGTTCAGATAGCTGTGGTCAAGTTGTTCGATGATCGGCTTCATCGCGGCGCTGATGAGAGCGTGGTCGTAGAGCCAACCGGTCTCGGGATTCACTTCGCCTTCGACGGAAATTTCGATCGTGAAGGTATGGCCGTGCAACCTCGCGCACTTGTGGCCGACGGGCACTTTTGTGAGGCTTTGGGCGGCTTCGAGAATGAAATCTTTGGTGAGACGGACTTTCATGGCGGTGTGTTATACCGAGGCCGCCCGTGTATCCCAATTTATTTTCGCGATGACTTTCTCCTTGCCCTCGCGCCCTCTGAGTGAGACCTTTTCCGCCTTCATTAACAAAACGAAATAACAAATGGCAAAAGCAGCAGTAGTTAACGGGGCGGATTCCCTTCGCCTTCACGAAAAAGACACCGGCAGCGCGGACGTTCAGATCGCGCTCCTCACTAAACGAATCAGCTCACTCACCGAGCACTTGAAAGTCAATGCGAAGGATCATGCATCCCGCCGTGGCTTGCTCAAGCTCGTCGCCACACGGCGCAGTTTGCTTGATTATCTCAAGCGCACGGCTTCAAGCCGCTACGCGACGGTCCTTGAAAAATTGGACCTTCGCAAGTAACGCGACTTCCTCACTCAAAGCCCCGTTTATCAGCGGGGCTTTTTCCTAAAATCCGCCCGCCAACTTCTGGCGGGCACTCACGCACTTATATATAATATGTCCCATACCACTACAGCCCAAGCGGGCTCCTCACCCATCATTTTTGAATCCGGCAAACTCGCGAAACTCGCTGACGGCGCCGTAACTGTCCGCTGCGGCGACACAATCGTGATCGTCACAGCCGTTTCGGCCACCACCATCAAGGAAGGCCAAGACTTCTTCCCGCTCACCGTCGAATACAAGGAAAAGGCCGCCGCAGTCGGCAAATTCCCCGGCGGTTACTTCAAGCGCGAAGGCCGTCCCACCGAGAAAGAAATCCTCACCGCCCGCATGACAGACCGTCCTCTGCGTCCGCTCTTCCCCAAGGGCTACCTCTACGACACTCAGATCATCACGCTCCTCCTGAGTGCGGATGGTCAAAATGACCCTGACATGCTCTCGATCAACGGTGCCTCCGCCGCGCTTTGCGTTTCGGACATTCCGTTCGCAGGCCCCGTTGGCGCCGTTCGCGTCGGCCGCATCAATGGCGCGTTCGTCATCAATCCAACCCACTCCGACCGCGAGCACAGCGACCTCGACCTTGTCTATGTTGGCGATGGTGAGAAGGTCATCATGATCGAAGGCGCCGCCACAGAACTTCCCGAAGCGGAGTTCAACAAAGCCCTCGACTTCGCCCGCGACGCCGTGCGTGTCATCGTTCAAGCCCAGCGCGACCTCGCCGCAGCAGTCGGCAAAGCCAAACGCAGCGTGCCACTCTTCTCGGTTGCCGACTCGATCTCCGAAGTCGCCTACCAAGTCGCAGGCGACCGCATCGAATCCGCCATTTACACATCAGGCAAAGTGGCCCGTAGCAAGGCCATCGGCACCCTCCGCGAGGAAGTCGAAAAAGCCGTGCTCGAAAAATTCCCGACCGCTTCGAAATTCGAGATCTCCCAGGCGTTCGATTACCTGCAGAAAAAAGCCTTCCGCGTCAGCATTCTCGACCGCCAAAAGCGCTGCGACGGCCGTGGATTCCATGACCTCCGTCCTCTCTCCGGCGAGGCTGGTCTTCTTCCTCGCACGCACGGTTCGGCCCTCTTCGCCCGTGGCGAAACCCAGGCCCTTGGCATCGCTACACTCGCTCCGGCGGAGGAAGCTCAGATGATCGATTGCTACGGCGGTGGACCTGACACGAAGCGCTTCATGCTTCACTACAACTTCCCGCCTTTCAGCGTGGGCGAGACCGGTCGTTTCGGTGGTCAAAACCGCCGCGAAATTGGTCATGGCGCCCTTGCCGAGCGTTCGATCGAGGCAGTCATCCCAAGCGAAAAAGACTTCCCATACGCGCTCCGCGTCGTCAGCGAGGTTATGGAATCTAACGGTTCCACCTCCATGGCCAGCGTGTGCGCGGGCGTTCTTGCCCTCATGGACGCAGGCGTGCCACTCAAGGCCCCTGTCGCCGGCATCTCTGTCGGTCTTGTCACCGAATACGAAGGCGAAACCCTGAAGCGCTACACCACGCTCACCGACATCATCGGCAGCGAGGACCATTTCGGCGACATGGATTTCAAACTCTGCGGAACATCCGAAGGCGTCACCGGCTTCCAGCTTGACCTCAAGCTCCCAGGCATCTCCCACGAGATCATGTTCGAGGCCGTCGCCGAGGCCAAGACCTCGCGCACGAAAATCCTTGATGTCATGAACGGCATCCTTGCCGCACCACGCTCCGAGTTGAGCCAATACGCGCCACGCATCGAAACCATCCGCATCAACCCCGACAAGATCGGCCTCATCATTGGCCCAGGCGGCAAAACGATCAAAGGCATCGTTGCCGAGACCGGTGCCGAGATCAATATCGAGGACGACGGAGCCGTGCACATCTACTCCAACAACGGCGACAGCTTGAAACGCGCCAAGGAAATCATCGTCGGTATGACCAAGGAGATCTCCATCGGCGAACTCTACCAAGGCACAGTCGTATCCATTAAGGAATTCGGCGCCTTCGTTGAAGTCCTGCCAGGCAAAGACGGTCTCTGCCACATCTCCGAACTCGCCGACTTCCGTGTGAACAAAGTCGAAGACGTCGTGAAAATGGGCGACTCCATCTGGGTCAAATGCATCGGCGTCGATGACAAAGGCCGCGTCAAACTCAGTCGCAAGGCGGCCATGAAAGACCGCGACGAAGCCGCCGCCGCTCCTCAAGCCTAAGCAGCATTACAAATCAAAAGACAGGGGCTCCCGCAACCGGGAGCCCCTTTTCTTTTGGCCCGGGAACCGGCAATCAAGACTTGAGTGGTCTTGCCTAACGCTTCAATCTTGCCCGCATATGCCCGCTATCCCATCCGAATTTTCCAATGTCACCGCTCTCACCAAGGCCAATGTGTATTTTGAGGGCAGGGTGGTGAGCCATAGTCTTGTTTTGGCTGATGGCAGCAAGAAGACCCTCGGTCTGATCTATCCCGGTGATTACCACTTTGGCACCGAGAAGGCTGAGCGGATGGAAATTGTGTCGGGCGCCTGCGTGGTGAAAATCGACGGCGCCGAGGGCAGGGTTGCCTACTCGGCAGGGGAGTTTTTTGATGTTCCAGCCAAGTCGGGGTTCGATATTTCGGTGACCGCTGGCATCTGCGAGTATATTTGCAGTTTCCTCGATTGAGCCTCAGCCCTCGACGGCGTAGGCGGTAACGGGGTTCTCGCGGCCTCGAATCGCTATCTGGCCGAGCGACCGGAATTGGAACTTTGTGCGGGCGGCGACATAGGTGTATTCGCTCACGATGATGTCGGTGCCGAGTTCCTTGGTGGCGGATTCCAAGCGGGAGCCGAGATTCACCGTGTCACCAATGGCGGTGAATTCCATGCGCTGGTTGGAACCGATGTTGCCCACCAAGGCGATGCCGGTGTTGATCCCGATGCCTATTTTTAAATCGACTTGGCGCTCGGCTTGGAAGCGCTCGCGCATTCCATCGAGAACGCGTCGCATTCCCAGCCCGGCTTTGATGGCGTTTTCCTCCTGATACGGGTCCTCTTCCAGGGCCCCAAAGACGGCCATCAATCCATCACCCATGAATTTGTTGAGCATGCCGTGGTTTTTGCAGATCTCATCGATCATCTTGTCGAAATAATCGTTCAGAAGTGAAAAGACATCCTCGGGAGCGAGTTTCTCGGAGAGGCTGGTGAAACCACGCACATCGGCGAAGAGGACGGTAATCTTGCGGCGTTCGCCCTTGAGGTCGGGCATTTTTCCGGAGCTTATAATTTTATCCGCGAGTTGGCCGGACATGTAGCGGACGAGTGTTCCCTTGAAAACATCGCGTTGTTGCAGTCCTGCGGCCATTTCATTGACTGCAAGCGCGACCTCCGCAAATTCGTCTCCTGTGCTTGTGTCCAATCTGGTGTCGAGTTTGCCATTTCCGATTGCGACAACGGCATTGTGCAATTTTCGCAATGGGCGCGCCAGTTGCACCGAAAAATAAACGGCCAGGCCAATCGCTAAAACAATGGACAGGAGTAGGGCAAAAAATCCGAGTGTCCTGAGCGTGTTCAGTTCCCCGATCACGCGTTTGGCATCGATATCCACACCCACAACGCCGACGGAATCCCCCGTGCTCGAGCGGATGGGGGAATTCGCAGTGAGCCAAGTGCCCCACTGATCTTCGACAAACACCGGTTGCACTTGATTTACATCAAAGCGCGTGGGCTTAGCTCGCGGATCATCCTTCTGCTTGTAGATGTCGCCCAGGAGAGATTTGTCAGGTCCCTCCTCCTCGGCGTCCACGCCAAAAATGATAGTATCCTTGTCCTTTAGGCTCGGCATGAGGGTGTAAACAAACTTGATCTGGACATCGTCGCGGCGATTGGCGTCCCGGATTTTTCGGAGTTGTGCCTCGATTTCTTTGTAGGCCTCGTCCGTTTGATCTGTGTCGTTGCTCAGCTTGCTGTGCGAGTCGCCGTCGATCACGGCGGAGGCTGTCGCGGCGATGGAGAGGGCTGTGGAAGCAATTTGGTCCCGCAGCATTTTGCCGGCTTGCCAGGAATTGATTATAAAAAGCATGCCATTTGTTACTAATGACATGAAGACAAAGAGCAGGATTAGTTTTGTCCGGAATTTCATGTTTGCTGGAGGGGTAGAGGGGTAGGCTAAGCGGCTGTCGTGGTTTTTGCTGGAGTGGTCAGGCTGGATTTCAATGCTGCGAGGATTTTTTGAACGGTGGCCTCGATGGTCAATCCGTGCTTGGCGCGCAGGATCGGCACCGTGCCGTGCTCGATAAATTGGTCGGGCCAACCGATGCGGACGACGGGAGTCGTAATATGGCGGTCGGAGAGGTGTTCGATCACGGAAGAGCCGAAGCCGTTTGTGAGAACATGGTCTTCCATGGTGCAGATCACATCGCAACCGCCGGCGAAGAACTCGAGGGTTGCGGTGTCGAGTGGCTTGATCCAACGGGCATTGATGACCGCCGTGGAAATGCCGAGTTTCTCGAGTTCCTCTGCGGCTGGAATGGCGAGTTCACACATGTTGCCGAGGGCGAAGATCGCGGCCTTGGTGCCGTGGCGGAGGACCTCGGATTTGCCGATTTCAAGGAGCTTCGGCTTCTTGGCGGGAACTGCGCCCGTGCCTGTGCCTCGCGGGTAGCGGATGGCACATGGGCCATCGTGGTTGACCATGGTCCAGATCATGTCGGCGAATTCCGCCTCGTCCTTGGGCTGCATATGAAGGATTCCCGGAACCGGTCGCAGGTAAGCGATGTCAAAGAGGCCGTGGTGCGTGGGGCCGTCATCACCCGAGAGACCGGCGCGGTCCATGCAAAGAGCCACATTCAGGTTTTGCAGGGCGATGTCGTGAATGATCATGTCATACGCGCGCTGCATGAAGGTGCTGTAAATGGCTACGAAGGGTTTCAGTCCCCGTGTGGCCATGCCGCAGGCGAAGAGGGCTGCGTGCTCCTCGGCGATGCCGACATCGTGGCAGCGCGCGGGATGGCGCTTGGCGAAGTTGATCAGCCCGGTGCCGGTCGGCATGGCGGCTGTGATGGCGACGATCTTGTTATTGTCGTCTGCGAAATCCGCGAGCTTCGTGCCGAGAAGTTCGGAGTAGGTCGGAGTGGGTGAGGCGACGGTCTCGCCCGTGTCGAGGTGGAACTTTCCAAGCCCGTGAAACTTGTCGGGCTTCTCCAGCGCTGGCGCGTAGCCTTTCCCTTTCTGCGTCAGGATATGCAGAATGACGGGCTCGTTCTGGGTTTTTAAAAATTCAAAAGTCTGTGTGAGAAGCGGAATGTCATGTCCGTCGATCGGGCCGTAGTAGCGGATGCCGAGATCATCGAAAATCACGCTTGGCGCGATGAGGCTCTTCAGCCCCGCCTCCGCCTTGTGGGCCAGCTTGCGTGCGGTTTTTCCACCGATCCATTCGAGGAATCTGGCGGCGTTTTCATGGAGGTTCGCGTAGGCGGGATTGGTCACCAGGCGGTTCAGATAATCCGCAACGGCGCCCACATTTTTAGCGATCGACCACTCGTTGTCGTTGAGAACGATGATGAGGCGCTTGGTGGTCGCGGCGACATTGTTCAGGGCCTCAAAGCTCACTCCACAGGTGAAGGCGGCATCCCCTGCCACGCAGACGACATGCTCGTCGGAGCCGATTTGATCGCGCGCTGCGGCCATGCCCAGGGCGGCGGAGAGCGCTGTTCCTGCGTGGCCCGCGCCGTAAGAGTCGTGCTCGCTCTCGCTGCGCAGGAGAAATCCGTTGAGCCCCTCGTATTGGCGAATCGTGTGGAACCGGTCGAGGCGGCCGGTGAGGAGCTTGTGGACATAGCCTTGGTGGCTGACATCGAAAACAAACTTGTCCCGTGGCGTGTTGAAGACGCGGTGCAGTGCAATCGTCAGCTCGACCACGCCAAGATTCGGCCCCAGATGGCCGCCGGTCTTGGAGAGGACGCCAATCAATTCCTCGCGGATTTCCTGGGCCAGGTGGGGTAGTTGCTCGGATGGCAGGGCTTGGACATCTGCCGGTGAATGAATCTTGGCCAGCAATGGGCCGGGAATGTCTTCAGGCATGCCTCAATCTTCCTGATCCTCGAACTCGCCAAGTGCAACACCGCCGCGGGCGTCGCGTGTGATGATTTGGATTCGCTTCTCGGCTGCGTCCAATTTTTCTTGGCACTCCTTCACGAGGCCAATGCCCTCTTCGTAGCAATCAATCAGCTTCTCCAGAGGCAGGTTGCCCTCCTCCATCGCGTTGACGATTTCGGAAATCCGCTGCATGGCGGATTCGAGGGACGGAGTTTCTTTTTGGATTTTTTGAGCCATCGGACGAGCGAGCCTTCTGTCCCACATTACATCGAAGTTAGGCCATTTTCGCAATGCGTATATTAGGAGGCGCGCGATGGGGCTTGGATCGTAGGGGTTAGTCCCCATACCGCAGCGGGTGGAGGGCTTTTAAGGTGCGGTCCGTGAAAACTCCGAACCTTTCCAAAATGTCAATGCACTCCGCAATCCTCGCAGCGCTGGTCGCCGCTGCGTTGGGATTCACCGCGCTTGAAGCGGCCCCTGCCGATCGATCTCCTGCGACCGGCACCTTCGAAGTTCCCCTGTTTGAGAAGGACCAGATGCGCATCGAGGGGGTGCTTTCCAAAAAGGACTACGCCTTCAAACTTCCCGAGCATGTGCGTCTGGAGCCGGGCAGCGAGTTGACCCTGCTCTGGCAGGCTTCGCCTCTCCTCTTGCCGGATGTCTCGACCATGAGCGTTCAATTGAACAACCGCGAGATCACCAGCGTTAGGCTTGGGACGAAAAAAGAGAATCCCGAGGCACAGGATCGTGGCAAAATTTCGGTTCCGCTTGCTGCCGATATGCTCCAACCCGGTTGGAACCGCGTTACCGTGAGTTGCCTCCTGCAGACGACACAATCCCCCTGCCGGGATGTCGACAACCCCGCCGCCTGGGTTGAACTCGGCGCGGGCAGTCGCATTCAGGTAGCCTGCTCCCAGACAGCCCTTTTTCCGGAGATTCAGCGGTTCCCGGAATCCCTCACAGAGCCTGCGCTCATGAATCTTGCGGAGTTCCGCCGGTCGGCCTCCCAAACGCGTCCCGAGCCTGTTGTCTCACTGCTCGTGCCAAGCGAGGCGGGCGAGGCGGAACTCCGCACACTCCTCATAGCCGCATCGCGCATGGGACAGACCATCTACACGGATCCCGCTGCCGTGCAGGTGAAGGAAATTTCGGCATTCGCTGGGGAATCCACCGCCAGAAACGGCATGCTGATCGGCCTGCGCTCGAATCTCACGAAGACTTCACTTCCGCCGGATGTTCAAAAATGCCTTGAGTCCCTCGGCGAAGGGGAGGGGATGGTTGCGGAGATTATTACAGGGTCGGCGGATTCCCAAAGACGCTGGATGCTCATTAGCGGAGCGGATTCCGAGGGTCTGGAAAAAGCCGCGCAAACCATAGGCAGCGAAACGGCCCTGCGGAATGTGCCATCCAACCCATGGATCATCACTGCGGCTCCTGCTGTTTCGCCTATTGCGGAGAAGTTGGCTCAACCTCTTCCTGGAAATATCACCTTCGACTCTTTGCGTGATGGGGAAATTGTCCTGCGGGGGCTTTTCCGGAATCAAACCTCGCGGAATATTGCCTTTCCCCCAAGCTATCAAACGACACCCGGCGGGTATGTGGATGTGGATCTCTCCCACGCCGGAGCGCTCGACAAGACATCCGCCTTCGATGTGCGCTTGAACGATGTCGTGATCGGCAGCGTCGCGCTTACTCCCCAGAACGCCTCGGGAACCCGTCAGCGCCTTGTCATCCCTGCAGGCATCACAGGTCGCGATCCCTCGACACTCGCCGTATCGAGCTATTTGGATATCGGCACGGTTGATTGTGCCCACCGCAACGACGAGCGGGCATGGGTCTCGCTGGGCGGGAATTCGACGCTGAATATCCATTCCGCGCCTGTTGTGATCAACGACCTGAGCCGCCTTGGCTCGCTCACCCTACGCGATGCATTCCTGCGGCGCACCGCCATTTTGCTGCCTGCGGAGAGCAGTCCCGAGCGAAATGAACTTCTGAAAACCATAGGCATCCATCTGGGGCGCCAGTTGACCGACATGCCGGTGCTTTGGCCTCAGGTTGCGACTTATGGTCCAGCGCTTCCTCCCGATCCGGCCCGCCTGGAAGGCCGCTCCGGCCTGATTCTGGGGTCTGCGTTCCAGTGGCCGATGGCCTTTGGCAAAAACATGCGCCTCGCCATCGAAGGCACGGAATCGAACTCCAGTTCGATCATGCTGCGGGGCGAGCCAGTGCCAGTGGCGGATTTCGACTCCACCCTCAGCTTTGTGCAACTCCTGCCATCCCCTTGGTCGAAGGGGGAACTCTTCGCCGCGATTGGTGGACTGGATGGTTATGGCGGCCAAACCACGGTTGATCTGCTTACCGAGCGCAGCATCTCGGAGCGTTTGACCGGCACGGTCGCTGCGGCGGATTCGAGCGGGCGCGTCATCACCTATGATGTGCGTTTCATTCAGGAGGTCTCCCTTTCCCATCAAATTCTCACCGGCTTCGCCTCCGGGACGACTCCGGCAGACATCGAGGACAGGCGAATGGACAAAACCGAGGCCGGATTCCTAACGCAGAGCGTCAACTATTGGATCGCTGGCGTTTCGTTTGCTGTGATGGCAGGTCTTTATCTCCTCCAGCGCATCATGATTCGCCGTCGGCAAAATCATAAAAATGGAGACGAACTGTGAAAATTCTCTCTCTTGCGGCATCCATGGTTCTCGTGTGTAGCGCGGCGGCATTCCCTGCGGCCTCCAATACACTCATCATTTACGACACGCTTTCGAAGCCCTTCTCGCTCGTCAATGAAGTCGCCCCGATCGAAGCCTCGCTGAAGCGTTTTGACACCCGCGTGCAGACACTCGCGGATTCGAAGGTGACCGATGAGGATTTGCAGAAGGCCGATTTCATCGTTCTGGCCGGGATTTCGGGATTCCCGAAGTTGAAGCCTGAGATTTTGAAATCCCTCCAGCAATCGTCGAAGCCCGTCATGGCAGTCGGAGCTGCGTCATGTTTCGCCTCGGATACGCCCTCAACCATTGCAAAGGCCTCCGCTCCTCTTGAGAAAACAAAGCTCAATTATCGCGGAGCTGAGTGGACTCTCCGGGTGGATCCATTCTACGGGGAGACCCGTTCAGGTGCCCGAGTTCTTGCAGGGACCTCGACTTCGAAGGGAACCCAACCGCTGGCTTGGAAGGCTGGAAACCGCATGGGATTCGCCACCTTGCCGACGGATGCTCCTCTTTCCATGGTCTTCTCGGATGTCCTGCTCGACTTTTACGGAGCCGCTCAGGAGGCCACGCCGGCGATGGTTTTTGTGATTCAGGACTACAATCCCTCCTGCAATCCCGCTGCTCTTCGGCGTCTGGTGGACTTTTTTGAGAGTCAGAAGATGCCCTTCGTCGTCACGGCGCAAATGAAGGAGGTTCCTCCCGGTGTTGAAATCACCCCGCGTGACGAGTTTCTGGATGGTCTTCGTTACGCACAGGCCCACGGGGGGCGGGTCTTTTTACGCGGCGGCAATGGCCCCGAACGCTTGGAGGTATTTCACAAGGAAGGTATTCGGGTTGAAGGGACGGAGGACACTCCCTCCATCGCATCCGGTCTTGAGGTTGGCAGTGCGTTTGTTCAGCGGATTCCGGGCGAGGCTCCTGTTCCTTATGCCAGTGCCGTGCCGCTCCGCCTTCCCGAAGGCGGCTGGCTCCTGCCTCCGAATGTGCATGCGGGAATGGACGGCGCTGTTAATGCCGAACTCCTGAAAATGATCCGAGGCATATCAAGCCTCCGTGGTGGACTGGCCGTGGTTGTAATCCCCGCTTGGATGCGCTTCCAAGACATGTTTGCCGCTGTGGAGGCGGCCCGGTCATCCAGTCTCCCGGTCATCGACCCCGTAACCCGTTTTTCCGTTCCCAGAAGTTGAATTCCATGAAACCACTTTACTGTTTTTCTCTGGCCCTATTGGTCACCACCGCACCGCTCTTTTCGGAGTCGGGCGATCCGGTATCCGAGGCCGCCGCGCTGGCCAACCAAGGTCGCCATGCCGAGGCCACGGTTGTTCTTCAAAAAGCCGTTGAATCAAATCCCGGCGACGAGGGGCTTCGCTTCCGCCTAGCTACAGGGCTTGTCTTTGATCGGCGAAATGCCGAGGCGCGAGGGCTTTTCAACGAGCTGGCAAAATCTTGGAACGCCGATATCGCATCCATGGCGGCGGGCAGCCTCAAGGCGCTCGACCACGCCGAAGCCCTCGAAAAAGCCGCCCTCGCCCAGCCGCCTTCCGCTGAAGATCTCCGCCGCCAAGCGGATTACCGCGCCCGTCAGGCAAGGCTGGATCGCCAGCAGGCCGCCTACGACCTCATCAGCTCAAGACGCGACGAGGAGGCGGTTCGTGCGATCGACGAACTCGAGCGCAACGGCGAGGCAAGCACCGAATTGATCATGGAAAAATCCGGCGCGCTCCAGCGTCTGGGTGATCCAGTGGCCGCGATTGTTGTCCTTCGCGATATTGCCGACGGTGAAAATCCAGATCCCCGTGCGCGCCTTCAACTGGCCGCCTTGTTGGCGGAGCAGGGCCGCCGGGTTGAAGCCTTTGAAATCTGGCGCGATGTGCGCGACCAGGGAGGCGATGCCACGCTGAGTCGCGTCGCAGCCGCCGAGATCGACGCCCTCTGGCCCTCCCATAACCTCGAGCGCTGGGCATGGGGCGAGTTGGACCTCTATGGCACCTACCTCTCCCGTTATAATATCGGCGTATCCTCCGGGCGTCTCCGCGAAGGAACCTTTATTCCCGGCGCGCGCTGGATCGAGCCCTTTGTGCAAGCCGACTTCAGCCTCGACTCGACAAACACGAGCAACGGGCAAGGACCTGGGCAGGGGATTCCGACGATCTACAACGAAAACCTTGCTGGTTTTCATGCCGGTGCGCGCATTCGTCCATTCGCCAACCAGTCATTTGTTCTCTATGTCCTCGGCGGTATTCAGAAGGATCTTCGCGGCACCGAGCAGCACGATGGAAAATGGTTCACCGAAATCATAGCTGGTCTCAATGGCTACTGGGCCTGGGGTCCCGGCCGGGAATGGACCAGTATCGATCTTGAAGCCGTATCCCCCGGTGGTCTTTCAACACTTCCCTCTAACAGCCAAGCATCCCGCTGGTCGCTCAACAACTGGTCCCCGGTGCGATTCCGGTTCGACTGGTTTGTTGAGGCCGGCGGTGATGCGGCCTACTACAGCCGCCTACCGGACTGCCTCGCTTATGGTCAGTCCCGCCAAGGAGCCCGCATCATGCAATTCGGCAAGGCCGCCGCCGTTGACATTTACGGACTCGAAAACCTCACGATGGATACGAAGGGCAACTACTACGACAACTACTTCGAGGCGGGGCCTGGGATGCGCTTCGTCACGGCACCCGTAGGCGCCGCCGTTCTGACAACAAGCGTTGATTATGTTTTAGGTTCCTACCTCGGACGCAACAGCAACAACACACGCGGCGACACCGCCGCAAACTATTCGGACTTCCGTCTCACCGTCGCACTCTCCCTCCGCTGGTAATTCCTATGGACACTCTGCACACATTATTTGTCATTCTCGCCTATATCTCGGCCGTCGGGTTCCTCGTTTTTGGGATCGATGATGTCTTCTTTGATATGCAATTCCTGCGCTACCTGCGTGGCCATCGCAATGCCCGACCGGTCTCCCTCGAAAAGCTCAAAAATGAACCTGAAAAACTCATCGCCATTTTTATCCCGGCATGGATGGAGGGAGGCATCATCAACCGCATGGCCGACTATGCCAGGAAGATCCTCATCTACGAACGCTATGACATCTTCATCGGAGTTTACCCAAATGACGATGAGACGAACCGCTGCGTGGATGAACTCACCCGCATCTCTCCCCGCATCCACAAGGCGGTAACGCGCCGCCCCGGTCCGACATCGAAGGCCGATTGCCTCAATGCCATTTTTGAAGTGATGAAGGCGCGAGAGATTCCGGGCCGCAGGCAGTATGAGATCATTGCCCTTCACGACGCGGAGGATGTCATGCACCCGCTTACGCTGAAGGTTTACAACCACTATGTGCCCGAGCTCCTCGACATGGGCCAGATTCCTGTCTTTCCGCTGGAACTCAATCCATGGCGTTACTGGGTAGGTAACACCTACCTCGACGAGTTTGCCGAGTGGCATGTGAAGGACATGTATTCCCGCGAGGCGATTGGCGGCGTGGTGCCATCCGCCGGTGTCGGCACGGCATTCTCCCGCAAGTCGCTTGATTATTTAGCTTCAAAAAATGCCTCAGGCCCCTTTCGTGAAGGCCAACTTGCAGAGGACTACATGGTGGGTCTGGAACTCTGCCGCGCCGGATTCCGCGCTGGGTTCATCGACCATCCGGTGGAGCGCGAAATCGTGACGCGAAATGCCCAAGGCGAAGTCGTCTCGACGCGCACGGTGACCGAGAGCGTTGCCGTTCGTGAGAATTTCCCGCTGCGCTTTGTCGATGCCGTGAAGCAAAAGGCGCGTTGGATTGTCGGCACAGCCTTCCAGGGATGGCAGCACGGCGGTTGGTGGGGTTCCGCCGCCGTTCGCTACACACTCCTCCGAGACCGCCGCGCGCCTGTAGTGCACTGCATCAATGCCGCTGGCTACTGCGTGATGGGCTATGTGCTCTTTGAATTTGCCGTGCTTCACACGGACTTCCGCAATTGGATTTTTGTGAAGCCGCTTTTCGAGGCCGACAGCCTCCTGTGGCGCATCGTTCTCGTCTGCACTGCGCTCCTTGTTTACAGGGTCGGCCAGAAGGTGACCTGTGTGTCCAATGTCTATGGTCTCCGCCAGGGTCTCTTTGCGATTCCTCGCTATCCGGTGGTGAATTTTATCAACATGGGAGCGACATTCCGCGCTGCTTGGCTCTATACGCGCCACCGCCTCTTCGACACGCCGCTTGCATGGACGAAAACCAGTCATGTCTTTCCAGGAGTGGCGGAGTTGGAGGAATACTCGCGCTCCGTCGAGGATCTCCTCGTCGAGGAAGGCTATGTTTCCCGTCCCGAATTGCAGGATATTCTCAGTAAACACCGAGGTCTCTCCGCACCGCGTGCGCTCTTGGATATGCAACTCATCGACGAGGATCAGTTTCTCGACATCTGGTCTCGTTTCGCACGCCTGAAAGCGGAAATCGTCACGCCTGAGGACATCTCTCCGGAATCCTTGGACGGATGGTCCGAGTTGCAAGCCCTGCGCTTCCGGGCCATGCCTTCCACGGTCGGCGAGGATGGTGCGCTGGCTTTCGCTTTTACTGAACCGCCCTCTGAGGACGACATTCAGGCTGTTGCGGAAATAGCAGGCGCTCCGATCGAAGCCCGGCTTCTGCGCCCTTCGAATCTCTGGGCGCTTCGAAATTCGATTTATCCGGCACGCCTTCTGGACGGCCAACCACGCCATCCGCTCAAAGAGGATTTTGAAAACCTTAACGCAAGGGACCGGCTCCGCGTCCGGCAATTTCAGATGAGCCGCTCGCGCACCCTGGCGGATGCCATGATCAGCTTGCGATTAATCTCGCCGGAAAAAGTCCGTCGTCTCGTGGCAAGCGACCTCGGCGTCTCCGAGGCGGATTTCTCGCGCCTGACAATCAGCGTCTCGCTCATCAAGGCCCTGGGCCCTGTTTTCTGCGAACTCCATGGGCTGATCCCGTTGAGCGACGGAACGATTGGCGTCACCAATCCCATCCATCCGAATGTGGGCCTGCGCATCAATGAGATTCTCGGCTCCGAGGTTACATTCTGCGCGGATACGCCAACGGCTTTCGCCAAGTTGCACCATGACCTTGCCGTCCTGCGCTTCGGCGAGGATGCACTTATGGACTACTTTGTCGATGAGGGTGAGTTGACCCGCGACCATGCCGTGCGAATCCGCGATATGCGGCGACTCATTGCTGGTCCGGTGGATCGCTTGCTCGTCCAACTCGGCCTCGTCAAACAAATCAAGATCCTCAAAGCACTTCGCCAGATATCAGGTCTCGTAACCGCGAGCCCAACGGAAGGTCCCTCCGGTCTTGAAGCCGAGGAACTCCTCGCCCCTGGCTTCGGCGAGCGGACAGGAGTGGTCGTTCACCAGATTCGCGACTCGGGGATTACTTTCCGAATCAGCGGGCTTCTCTCGGAAGCTGACCTGCATGAAATAACCGAACGCTGTGCCGGCATGCCATTGGAATTTCAACTCAGCTCTGTATGACACCCCTTTCATCCCAAAAAACCATTGCCGTCATTGTTGGCACGCGTCCGGAGGCCATCAAGCTGGCTCCCGTGATTCGCAGCCTGCAAGCCTCCGATTCGCTTCGGCCGCTTACAATCTCCACATCCCAACACGCTGAAATGACGGCCCAGATTTTCCAAAGTTTTGGCATCACTCCCGATCTGGACTTGGGTGTCATGCGGCCGCGTCAGAGCCTCTGGGACCTCACGGCCGCTCTCACCACGGTGCTGGGACAGGTTTTCAGCGGAAACCGCATTGACGGTGTTGTGGTGCAAGGCGACACCACCAGCGCGTTCGTGGGAGGGCTTTGTGCCTTTTACCATCAAATCCCCGTGGCACATGTGGAGGCGGGGCTGCGCTCGCACGACCGCTACTCGCCCTTCCCCGAGGAACTCAACCGCACCATGCTCAGTCGTCTGGCGAACTGGCATTTCGCGCCCACCGATTTTTCCGCCTCGCTCTTGCGTGCTGAAAACATCCCAGACGATTCGATTTTCGTCTCGGGAAACACCGTTGTCGATGCCCTGCAGTGGATGATCCAGCACTCCAAGGCTTCCACGCTTCCGGGCAGCGTGCCGAATGACGCTCGGTCTTTGATTTTAGTCACCTGCCACCGTCGTGAAAACATTGGCACGCCCATGCGCTCTGTGGCCCTTGCCATCAAGCACCTCGCCGAAAACCATGATGGCATTCATTTCCTCTTCCCGCTGCATCCGAATCCCTCGGTTCGCGAAAATGTCAAACCCCTGCTTGAAAACCGCGCTGGCATTACCCTCTGCGAACCACTCAACCACGACGAATTTCTAAACGCCTTGATGCAGTCGCGTTTTGTCCTTTCAGATTCGGGTGGCGTTCAAGAGGAAGCCACCGCTCTTGGCAAGCCGGTCCTCGTGCTGCGGCGTGAAACCGAGCGACCCGAGGGCGTCATGGCGGGAACCCTCCGACTCATCGGCACCGATGTTCAGGATATCATCCGCGAAACGGAAAACCTTCTCACCAATCCGGCCGCTTATGATGCCATGACCAAAGGCTCCAGCGTTTTCGGTGATGGCCACGCCGCCGAGCACATCACACGCATTCTCGAAGAAAAACTCGTCGCATCCGCAACTCCATGCAGGCGCGAAGAATTTGATCTCATGCACTAACCCCAAGCGCCCATGACCACCTCCGCCCTTCCTCCTATTCTCCTGATTGATGACGACCCGATGGTGCTTGAGACTTTGAAAGACCTTTGCGCCAGCATGGATTGCCAACGCCAGGTCCACCACCTCGACACCACAAGTGCTTTCGATGCAGCAGCCGATCCCGATATCGGCCTCATCGTTTGCGACTATCGATTCCCCTATACGAGCGGCGTCACATTCATTGAACAAGTCCGCCGCCGTGGCATTGAAACGCCCGTCCTTTTCATATCGGGTGCACCGGACAGTGATGCGGTGATGAAAGCTGCCATCCTCCCTCGAACAGCATTTCTCTCCAAGCCATTCACCATTCAGCGATTTCGCGACGCTATAACCGGCCTACTCGACGCCACTGCTTAGCCCTGTGGGACAAGCGCACTTCGGCTGAGTCTCCAAGGAATTCGAAGGGTGACATGCATAGAGATGCGAATAGGTTGCCCGATATGATTTCCTTTCGCAATCTGGCCGAAACCCGCACTCCGGACGGCGCCCGCTTTTCCCTTCATGAACACGATGGGGAATATTTTCTCAAACTCAATGGCCGACAGCTCATGGGGTCAAACTCCACGGTTTCGGAACTCCTTCTGGCCGATGTGGCCTGCAGATTCCGCTATCCGGTTGATCGTCCAAGCATTCTCATCGGCGGTCTGGGCCTGGGATTTAGCCTGCGGCGCGTTCTGGAAATTGCCGGGCCCAACGCTCTGGCACAGGTTTCCGAGTTGCTGCCTGAGGTTGTTGCCTGGAACCGCGAGTTTCTGCAGGACCTCAACGGCAAGCTGCTCAATGATCGCCGAGTCGAGGTCCTGACCCGAGACGTCTTCGATTGCATAAAAAATGGCCCAGGGAGCTACGATGCCATTCTTCTGGATGTCGATAACGGCCCCAATTCATTCGTTCAGGCAAAAAACTCGCGCCTCTACAATGGCAAAGGCCTCGCACTAATTCGGCGAGCCCTCCGACCAGGTGGGCGTGTCGCTTTCTGGTCAGCTGACCGAGAGCCCATGTTTCTCACCAGCCTCTCACGCGCAGGTTTCCGAACAGAGGAGCACGAGGCCAAGTCAAACGAGCGCGCAAAACGCGCAGCCCACCGCATCTATGTCGGCGAAGTCGCCTGATAGCGTCCTGTGGAATCAAAATATCACTCTTGATGAGACGCGGACGGTTCGTGTTGAGTCCGCACATGTTTGATTCTCGCAAATTCGTTGCCTGCGTTCTTGCCACACTCTTGCAGACGATACCTGTTTTGTGTGCAGAGCCCGTTGAAGTGCCTGCCGCAAAAATGCAGGCCCCTCCGCCGGACGCACCCGAGCGCATCGAACTCTGCCGCGTGCAGGTTTTTCTCGATCGGGCTGGGTTTCGTCCCGGGAAAATCGACGGTCTCGGCGGCGAGTTCACCCAGAAGGCGGCAGACCGCTACTGCGATTCCACGGGAGTTCCTCGCGGCACGATGTTGGATGTCTCCTCAGTAGCTTCCCCGTATCGGGAATATGTGATTTCGGAAGATGACGCCGCATGGGTGGGGCCTGTGTCCTCCGAACCTTCCGCTCAGGCCAAGCTGAAGTCTCTGAAATACGGCACGCTCTGGGAGGCTGTCGCCGAGCGCTTTCACTGCGACCAGAAGTTTCTTGTCGAGTTGAATCCTCACATCACCGAGCCCGCTGTTGGCAGTGTCCTGCGTGTTCCCGATGTGAAGGAATTTCGGCTCTCGGATGTCAAAGCCCTCGAAAAAGAGCGCGCTTCCAAAGGCAAGTCGCCGGTTGTCGCAGCGACCCTGCCGCCGCCACCCCCGCCGCTTCCGTTGCCCGCGTCGTATGATCTATCCAAGCCTATCCAGCCTTCGCCCATCGAGCAAATACCCGCGCCAACGCCAACACCAACGCCGCAGCCCACTCCGGCTCCAACCCCCGAGCCCAAGCGTTCCCTTGTGCTCCTCCGTAGCGAGCGATTGATCGAAGTCTATGAGGAGGGCCGCATCGTGGCATGTTTCCCCTGCACACCCGGTTCCGCAAAAATCCCCGTGCCGCTCGGCACTTGGAAAATCACGAGCAATATTCTGCTGCCGCATTTCCGTTGGGACAAATCCGTGCTCGAAAGCGGAGTCCGCAGCGAGAATGCCTTCCTGCTCCCTCCCGGTCCGAACAGCCCTGTGGGAATCGTCTGGATGGGAATCAACCGCCCGAGCATCGGCATGCACGGCACGAACACCCCGGACCGCATCGGACGAAATGAAAGTAGTGGCTGCATCCGGCTTGCCAACTGGGACGCCTTCACCCTCTGCCAGCTTGTGAAAGCGGGCACCAAGGTCGAAGTGCGCTGAGCCGACTCGTTTTTTGGTGGTTGGCAGCGGCGGCTTGCTTGGTGAATCCTCCTGCCGTGCCTTATTTGATAAAAGTCGTCTTGAGCGCCCTCATGATTGTCGCCATCACAGAAGCGACGAAACGCATGGGTTTCTGGGGAGCGCTTCTTGCTGCCCTGCCTTTGCTCTCCCTCATTTCAATGCTGTGGATTTATTGGGAGACCAAGGACACCCAGAAAATTGCCGCCTTCTCGCTGCAGGTTTTTTGGTTCGTCATCCCATCACTCGGCCTCTTTGCCACACTCCCTTGGCTGCTGGGGCGGGTTTCTTTTTTTGCCAGTCTGGGCCTCGCGAGCATGGTCACGGTTTTGCTCTATGTGGCCATGCTCGGGATCTTCAAGCTGCTCGGCTACGATCCCTTTTCCTGAAGGCAGGCGTCTTTCTATGCATCAAACCGGTTTAGGTCGGAGCTGAACCAATTCACCCGAAAGGTAAACCAGTTTAGGTCGGAGCTGAACCAATTCACCCGAAAGGTAAACCAGTTTAGGTCCGAGGTGAACCAACTCACTCGATCGGTAAACTGGTTTAGGTCGGAGGTGAACCAATTCGCCCGATTGGTAAACCGGTTCAGGTCTGAGGTGAACCAATTTACTCGATTGGTAAACCGGTTCAGGTCTGAGGTGAACCAACTCACCCGATCGGTAAACCGGTTTAAGTCCGAGGTGAACCAGTTCACTCGATTGGTAAACCGGTTCAGGCCTGAGGTGAACCAATTTACTCGATTGGTAAACCGGTTCAGGTCTGAGGTGAACCAACTCACCCGATTGGTAAACTGGTTTAGCCTAACTTCCCTTCTTCCCGACCGGAGAGGCCCATAAATACAAGCGGAGCGATTTTTTTCGGGCTACGGCTGTATGGGCTCGGCGGTTTCGGCCCAGGCGGGCGGGGCGGCGAAGAGGTGTAGGAGTTTGAGTTTGGCGAGTTGGGCGTTGAGGTCGGCGGGGACTTTGGCGATTTGTTTGAGGATTTGGAGGTCTCTGTTTTTGAGGTGGATGGCGCCGAGTCGGATGGTTTGGAGTTGGCGCAGGATGCGGGTGACTTCGCCGGTTTCGCCACATAGGCGCCACTGGCGGGCGAGGCGGGCGCTGATCCAGTAGGCTAGGAAGCAGATGCGCACATGGTTGATGACGCGTTCGGGCTTGTGATGGAAGACGGGGCGGACTTGGAGGTAGCTCTTGAGTTCGCAGAAGGCTTCTTCGACTTCGAGTAGGTTTTTGTAGTGGCTTTGGACTTGCGCGGCGTCGGCCCGGGCGATGGGGAGGTTGGTGTGGAGGAGATACCAGCCGTCATGGGCGGCCTCGGCCGCGATGGTGTCGTGTTTGCGTTCCCACTGGAGGATGCCGGCGTCATCGACGCGGTAGGTGAAGTATTTGTGAGCTTTGAGCTGCTGGAGGGTGCGTCCGGCTTGGCTGGCGATTTTCTGGGCGTCGGGCTTGGTGCGCTTGGCGGCGGCGAGCTTGGTGAGGGCGGCTTCGGCTTTGGCGATGCGGAGTTGGCGGCGTTCCTTGTCGCGCTCTTTGCGCCAGGGACCTCCGGCGATGGCATGGCGTTTGCCGTTGTGCTCGATTTCGATGAGTCGGTGGGCGTCGGTGAGTTCGAGTTGGGTTTCGCCGGGAAGGTCTTTGAGAAGGGTTTCGAGGGTGGAGTTGGAGAGGCGGGTGACGAATTCGAGGCCTTCGTCTTGGAGGGACTGGAGGTTGATTTTGCTGCTCATGCCGCCGTCAAAAACGAAGACGGCGTCTTGGATTTGAAAGCGTCGGCGAAGGATTTTGATCGTGCTGCGCAGCGTGGTGGAGTCGGCGCGGTTGCCTCGCAGGATGGAGATGTGGAGAGGGGTGCCATGGGTGTCGGTGGCGACGGCGAGAATGATTTGAGGTCGGTCGGAACGGTGGTCGCGGCTATGCCCGTAGCGCGCGAGGGGCGCGGGACCGGAGCCTTCAAAATAGACGCTGGTGAGGTCGTAGAGGGCAAGGCTGACGGGCTCTTTGAAGGTTTCGGTGGCGAGTTTTTTTTCCAAAGCGCACCAGTGGCCGGTGAGGGAGTCCATGGCGGCGTAGAGGTCGTCTTCGTCAAAGTCTTCGTCGGCGGGGAGACCGCAGGCTGCGGCGAGCAGCGTGCCTTGGGCGGCGTCTTTGAGGGCGAGTTTCGAACAGGGGAAGAGGAGCCGGGCGAAGACCATGGCCTTGAGAAGAGCGCGTTGGCGGGGAGTGCCGATGTCGGCGAGGAGGAGGTCGAGATTCAGGGATTTCCAGGAATCGACGAGGACGGCGAGACCGCCGAAGTCCAGGGCGGAGTCGAGTTTGATGGAGTCGGCCTGAAGGGTGGCTTTGCCGGAAAGAGCGGAAGTGATGAGGTGGCGGACTTCGGGAGGGAGCTTGGAGATGTTGCAGATGGTGCGGGAGCGTGGGCCATTGGGGGTGCGGAAGGATTCGCGGACGAGATGGGAGGTGTAGGTTTTGCCGTTTTTGCGAGATTTGGTGGCTTGAACAAACATTTGCTACAAAAATACCGAATAAAAACATTCTGTCAAGTGTAAAAAATAGAAAACAAATAAAAATTACTTGCTACAATTATACGCACTTTTGTTGAATTGCAATGGATTAGAAAAAAATTAGAGGGAAGTTAGGTTAGGTCCGAGGTGAACTAATTTACCCGATTGGTAAACTGGTTTAGGTCTGAGGTGAACTAATTTACCCGATTGGTAAACCGGTTCAGGTCTGAGGTGAACCAGTTCACCCGATTGGTAAACCGGTTCAGGTCTGATGTGAACCAATTCACTCCGAATAGGGGAGCATGATTTTTGAAAAATCATCTTTTGGGCTTGATGGAGTTGGTTTTTGGCAAGTCCGTCCGCGACGCAGGCAAAAAAATAACCTGCCGGGAGTGCGAATCCCGACAGGCTATCTGCTTTTGATCCCTGAGGATCTTCGGCTACTGCATCAACGGTGCCTTGTCTTCCGTTTTGTCTGCGGAGCGGCGGCCTTGCCCTGCGAAGCGCTTGGAGAGCGACGCGGAGGTGGTGTTCAAGCCGCTGGCTTGGACTTTGGTCTTGGTGAGTGAGTAGATGAGGCGCGCGTCCTCATATAGTTCGCTGCCCATCACCGTGACGGTGTTGTTGATCAGCTCTGTGACCTGCTGCAGATCGGACTGAACCTCTCGCAGTTGGCCAAAGAGTGTCAGTTTATCCTGCAATGTCTCCGGCTCGATGGAGCGTGGAAGCATGGAGGGGTTGCTGACTCCGGCTTTGATGGCGTCTTCGACGAAGGCGCGGTTTTTATTACCCATCTTTAACAGGCGTTGCTTGTCGCTGGGGCGAAGCCCAACGAGAAAGCCCAGCGAGGAGCGGATGGAGTTCAAGGCGGCGGCCACTGATTCCCGCTGAGCCTCGTTCAGCGGGGTGGTGTTTAGCATGGTTTTATCCATGGTTTGTTGCTTCAGCCCAACCGGCGATTGTTGGCCCGCCGTGCGGCATGATTGCGCGCGGTCGGGTGGTTGGGAGAAAGGGGTTCCTCGCGCCTCCGTGAAGAGGTCGCACTGGTCCGATTGCGCCGTGGGAAAACGGGTGCTCGAGCAGTCGGCGGTGGATGTGGAAAAAGGAGTCATACTCTACTTTTAGTATAGGGAGAGCGTGTCAAGCGGGCCACCGAGCCCAGTGTCGCTGTCGCTAAAAATGGGGCGCTTGAGGCGTTTGGGGTGGGGGGAGAAAATAGGAGTCATGCTCTACCTTCAGTATAGGGGAAGCGTGTCAAGCGAGGCTCCGGTTGCGAACTCACTGGCATAGCAATTTCGGAGCCCTGTGGGCACGCGGCCGTTGTGTTTTGAATTCTCGCCCGCTTTTTAAAAAAATTTTCCTCCCCCAGCGGATGTCCGACCGGGGTTGATAGGGTCTCCCTCGAAATGATCACCAAAATCCTATTCGCCATCCAAGCAGCCACGCGCTGCTTTCGTCCGCAGACTCAATTCCCAAGCCGCTTCGCACGGCAGAGCGAGTTTGTTTTTTGAGCTATGCAAACCAACGCCTATGGAAAGAAGATTCGGGACTCCGAGCTGCTTCACCGCATCGAAAAAGCTCGCACCTACCAGTGCTTGAACGACCCGCTGCGGGAATTTTATGACCCCATCGAGGACGCCCCGGACATCAAGCTCATCATGCGGGCAGTCGAGCGCCGGGCCGAAAAAGAGTCGCCAATCGTCGGTATGGGCCGCTGCCACGATGTTTGGGGCCGCATGCGCAGGATTCTGAAAACCGAGCACGGCATCGTCTGGTATCCACCCAGCGACATGAATACCGGCATCCTCTTCGATTAACCGTGAGATTCCTCGTGCCACGCGTTCCTTTTATCCGCCTGCTCCGCGCTGTTTGCAGCGGTATGCAGCCGATTTTGCGCATTCGGGCCTCGGAGGGTCGTGTGACGCTCTCCTGCGGAGAGATCGGAGGGGGGGTGTGAAGGCACTGTTGAGCGGTCCGGCGTGTGCTTTCTTCGCCATTCCAAGCTGAAGAAGCTCATCCAGACCTACCATTCCGATGCAGGGCACTCGGCCACCATCGATATCGAGGTGAGGCCTTCAGGTATCCGTGTCGGGCGCACCGGGGTTTCGCGCGCAGGCTGGGAAATTTCGCTGTTTGCAAATCCCGCATCCGCTCCGAAGACGCTCCGCTTTCGTTCGCCGAAGGAGGAGAACGATCCGAGCGCGGAGAGCCAAATGCTGCTTCCTTTTGCACCCACCCGCACCACGCCTCCTGATTCACACGAACCCCCGGAACGCTCTACAAAACGATGAATTCTCGACCGAACAGGCGAATGCCTTTTACGAAAACACACACACCATCCCAAGCCGCAACAAACTGCTCAGGAGGTCATTTATGATTACCAAGATTATTTCCGGCGGCCAGACCGGCGCAGACAGAGCCGGACTGGATGCGGCGATTCGCTGGGGGCTTCCCCATGGCGGATGGTGCCCTCGCGGTCGTCGCGCAGAGGACGGCCCGATCGGTGGTCAATACCAGCTTGTTGAAACGCCTGACACCTCCTATCTGGAGCGCACGGAGTGGAATGTAAGGGACTCCGACGGCACTGTGGTTTTTACGCTCGCCCGACGCGTTACCGGGGGGGCAAAGCGCACGATCCACCTCGCCAACCAACTCAAAAAACCCTGCAAACAAATTTCCCAAGCAAGCTATCGACCAGTCGAGGACCTGCAGCGCTTTGTGGCGCGGCATGGCATTCGTGTGTTGAACGTCGCCGGCAGCAGCGAGAGCAAGGAACCCGGCATTTGGCTTTGGACCTTTGAAACCCTTGAGGCCGCTTTTTTCTGGGACAAGGCTCACCCAAGCAGCCTCGGCGGCCCCGGGGAGGGCTGAATCACCATATTGGAATCATGAAACCCCGATTTTGCACCATTCTCCTCGCCCTTGCCCCGCTGCTCCTCAGCGCCTGCGCTGCCGTTCAGAAGCCCGAGCCCGAGATCAAGCGCGCGCAGCCCAAGCCACAGGAAATCCAAATCCAGACCGCGCCACCAGGCGCGCTGGTGGATTGGAACGGCAATGTGCTTGGCCTGGCTCCCGTCACCATCGAACTCACGCCATCTTTCTCCCAGTATGCCTCTCATTACAGCTGGCCCTCCAATGGAGCCCGCACCCAGCGTTTCCGCGCCCGCTGGCCCGATGGCACCATCAACACCGAATTCTTCGAGAGCGACACCCCGCCGCCGCAAGCCATGGCCATCGTCTCGCCAAGCGTTGGCAACTACCGCGACATCTGGACCACACCCGCCAAGAAGGAGCTGCAAATTAAGAAAGGACCATGAACTCCAACCTCACGCAGAGCCGCCGTGGCGCAGAGAAAGAAAGAAGGGGGCATGGTCGTCTCGACCGCGAAAGACACTCAACCACGAATGAAGCTAAACCACTCGATTGCATGGTAGGGTTGGCACGCCGTTGCCGACCCAAGCCTCAGGCGCGAACGCGCCGTCTGCAATGCCAAGAAAGAAAAAAGAATTCGCCGTTGCATCTGGGGAGCCTGAAAAACAGGACTCTGGCCAGCAGGCGGCGAACTCCACAATCAACTCAACACATCTTCAGGAAATGTCAAAATGACACGACAACAGGAGCATCGTCTTCATCACCTCGCGGCAGACGCAAGGCTCTATCCGCTCGCTTCACCGCAGCCTGGGAATCCCAGCCCATGATGCTCCTGCAGGAATGCAGCACCTGAATCTCTTCCTCCTCATATTTGCCCTTGCGTCATGCAGAGATTCCCACTTGAAACAACCCAACCAACAACCTTAATGTCACCCCATGTGGACCACGCAAACCCTGAGCGAATCCCGCTCGAAGCATATGTTGAAACGCTCCGTGGACGCCTTGAAGCAGTTAGCCGCATTCAAGGCGGTCATACCCATTACCAAGAAGAACTCCGCATATTCAACGAAGTCGCCAACGAGCAAGGTTGGGTCCTCTCTTCCGCTCCAGCAGAGCTGAACCTCCCACCTTCGGACGAAGGTAACGAACACCAAGTTTGGTTTCGCGAAGAGCACGGAACATTTCTCAAAGCGACATGGCCGGGCTTTTTCGGCCTGCGTGTGGTCTATCGTCCAGACGAAGAATCAAAGGCTTCGCCCATTGACTATCTGGAGCGATGGCTGCTTCACAACGCATTCTTCGCCGATCAGGTCCGTTTCCTCGGCGTTGTGCCAACCCCAGATGGCAACAGATTGATCATTGAACAGCCTGCTATAGCTGGCACCCCCGCAACGAGTGAGGCTCAGATTAGGGATTTTTTCACTGACAACGGCTGGACAGCCTTCACCTCGGATGGAGAGACAGCTTTTTTCGATCCAGAAAATGGGCTCGCCATTTCCGATACCCACAGAGGCAACCTCATTCTCATGTCGGACGGTCTGCTTGCTCCCATAGACCTCCGAATTCAAAAACTCTCGGGCAGCCTCCTCGATATCGTCAAATCACTCACGGCAACT
This sequence comes from Terrimicrobiaceae bacterium, assembly GCA_044345595.1. Taxonomy (GTDB): domain Bacteria; phylum Verrucomicrobiota; class Verrucomicrobiia; order Chthoniobacterales; family Terrimicrobiaceae; genus UBA967. The sequence continues at coordinate 57,119 of JBIJAV010000002.1, read as the reverse complement.
CCAGGATTCCACTGAATTTCACAAAAAACATCCTCGCTCCTGCTACTCCTGTTAATCCTGTAAATTGACTCGCTTCCGCTCACCCTACGGGCTGCTTCCAGCAGTCTTTGTCCGCTCCGCTCTGATTCTGTCAAAAAATGCTTTCTGAATCCAAAATCTCTTGCTTCAAAAAGGTGATCCGCTATTGTCAGACTTATTGAAAAACATGCTTTCATCAATTCGCAGTATCCTAAATATCAATAATTAATGCTTGAACCTTTTCATGGCCCTCTCTCTCAACAAACCTAAGCTCGACAATCTCGCCTCCGACATCTGGAAATCGGCCGAGCGACTGCGCGGGAAGTTCAAGTCCTACGAATACCAGAGTGTCATCCTACCCATCATTGTCATCCGCCGTCTGGAGTGCGTGCTGGTTGACTGGCGAGTGAAGAAATCCGCCGAAGTGCTCAAGAGCCGGCCCAAGCTCACCGAGAAGGAACTCGCCAAGCTGGTCAAGGAACTGGAACTCAATCCCAAGCAGTGCCCGTTCTCCAACACCACCGACTGGACGCTCCGCTCGGTTTATGAGGAAGACCACGCTCTGCTGGAGGAGAACTTCCGCGCCTACATCAACGGCTTCTCCAAGAATGTTGATGACATCATCGAGCACTTCCATTACCGCGCCACCATCGGCCTGATGGTGAAAAACAACCGTTTGGCCCCAATCCTTAACCAATACAAGGAACTCGCGCTTGGCCCCGACCAGCTCTCAGGGCTGGAGATGGGCTACATCTACGAGGAGTTGCTCCGACGCTTCTCGGAACAAAGCGGTGACGAGGCCGGGGAACACTTTACCCCGCGCGAAGTCGTCCGCCTCATGGTCGAGTTGCTGGATATTCCCATCCCGGACAAGCATCTCTCCATCTACGATCCCGCCAGCGGCACGGGCGGCATGTTGTCCGTGGCGAAGGAGTATCTGTTGGAGCGCGCCGACACGCCCGAGGAAAAGGCACGTGTTGAGAAATACGTCACCGTTCACGGCCAGGAGCTTTCCCCCACGAACTATGCCGTCTGTCAGGCCGACCTCCTCATCAAGAACGACCGGCAGGCCACCGTCCACCTTGGCAACTCGCTCATCCCGCACGAGCCGCACAGTAAGGAGCCGGGCGACCAGTGGCCGGAGCCCAAATGGCGCTTCAACCGAATGCTCAGCAATCCGCCCTTCGGCGTCACATGGGGCGGCAAGGACGGCTACGAGAAAGAAGCCCGTAAGCTGGAGAAAACCCGCTACCGGGCTGGGATGCCGCGCGTGAATGACGGCGCGCTGCTCTTCCTGGAAACCATGCTGGCCAAGATGGCCGCGCCCGAGGAAGGCGGCAGCCGCATCGCCATTATCTTCAATGGCTCGCCCCTTTCAAATGGCGACTGCGGCTCTGGCGAGAGCGAGATCCGCCGCTGGATCCTGGAGAACGACTGGCTGGATGCCATCGTCATGCTGCCCGACCAGTTGTTCTATAATACTGGCATCTTCACCTACATCTGGCTGCTGCGGAATGACAAGCCCGCCAGCCATGCAGGCCGCGTCATGCTTATTGATGCCCGCCAGCAGTTTGAGAAGGAGCCGAAATCCTTCGGCAACAAACGCCACCGCATCACCGATGCCCACCGCGCCTGGATCGAGGAGCGCTACATCAAAGGCTGGGCCAAGGGCTATGCCGACGAGCAGGTGAAAATCTTCCCGCGCGAAGACTTCGCTTATCATAAGGTCAGCGTCGTCTTCTGGCAGACCGATCAGCACGACCAGCCTGCCACCCTCACCGAGCCTTACGAGAAGGCCTTCACCGCCGCCAATGTGAAAAAGGAGCAGGACTTCCACGAGAGCGACCTCACCTTCCGCGTCGTCGCGCGACTTTCCAAAGTCGCTAAGCCCAAGACCATCGAGTTCACCGTCAAAGCAGCGGACAACGCCGCCAAGAAGTTCAAGGAAGCGCTGGCCGATGCTGAGGAAATCGTCTCCGTCGAGTGGACCCACCGGCACTATGTGCAGGACGACGAATACATCCCGCACGGCGAGGACATCGCGGCCTTCCTGAAACGGGAAATTGCCAAGCCCATCATCCGCTGGGAGGAGACCAAGAAGGAGGGCAAGACCGTGCTCGGCTACGAGATCCTGCCGAACAAATACTTCTACCGCTACCAGCCGCCCACGCCCGCCAAGGATTTGCTGGCGGAGTTCTGGAAGCTGGAAAAGGAAGCGGAGAAGATGCTGGAGGGGCTGGCGAAATGAGCAGCCTTCATGACAGCTTCCTCGACGATCTGCCGGTTGGATGGAGATTCGACCGATTCAAGGATGTCGTCGCTCTACGCAACGAAAAGACGGATGAGGCGAGTGCAGAAGAAGACTACCTCGAACTTGAAGATCTGGAATCAAACTCAGGCCGAATCCTGAGCCGCCGCAACACTCTTGAGGTTGGCAGCGCCGTCACGCTGTTCAAGAAAGGTGACGTTCTCTTCGGAAAGCTGCGTCCGTATCTGGAAAAATATTGGGAAGCGGAGTTCGACGGCAAATGCACCGGCGAGATTCTGGCCTTCAAGCCGCAGCGGATCGCGAGTCGCTTCTTGTTTTACTGCCTTGGGTCGAGGTGGTTCATCGAGCGATGCAACGCGCTCGCCTACGGCGCAAAAATGCCTCGCGTCAGTTGGCCGACTCAACTGTCGCAATTCAACCTCCCACTCCCACCACTGCCGGAGCAACAGCGCATCGCGGCGTATCTGGATGCGAGTTGCGTGGCGATTGACGCGGCGGTGTTCGCCAAACGCCGCCAACTCGAAACCCTCGACGCACTTCGCAAGTCCATCATCCAAGCCTTCTTCGCCGATCAAAGTGGCGCGATTACCGAGCGCGTTAAAGACGTGGCTGCTAAAATAACGAGCGGCGTAACGCCAGAGGGAGGCTCTGCTGGTTACCTGGACAGCGGCATTCCGTTGCTTCGAAGTCAAAACGTTCATTTCGACGGCCTCCGTCTGGATGATGTGGCCTACATTTCGGTAGACACTCACGCGGGAATGAGTGGCAGCCAAGTGAAGCCGAGAGACGTGCTGCTCAATATCACAGGGGCTTCGATTGGCCGTTGCACGTTTGTGCCGGACGGATTCGGCGAAGGAAACGTCAATCAGCATGTCTGTGTCATCCGCCCAGGTCCGTGCGCCGACTACCGTTTTCTTGCCGCGTTTCTTTCGTCGCCGATGGGTCAAGATCAGATCCTTTCCACCTTCACCGGTGCGTCGCGACAGGGGCTAAGCCACAGTGACCTTGGACTCATCCGCATCCCGTTTCCAAAGCTCAGTCTGCAACGCGAGATTGTTGGCAAGATCGAGCACCATGATTTGAAACAGCGCAGTCTCTTTGGCTGCATCGAATCCCAAATCACCACCCTGACCGCCTACCGCAAGTCACTGATTCACGAATGCGTCACCGGCCAGCGACGGATCACGGAAGTGGACGTGCGTGCCATTCAGGAGCGAGCCGCTAAACTGACTAGAGAATCTGCGTTACCATCTCCGACCGTATGAGCCCCAAGCCGCGTCAACCCACCGTCAAGAAAGCCGCTTTGGCCAAGACTGCACCCAAACGTGCTGCCGCTGACCCGTTGCTGACAGACCTGCGGCAAATGATTGCAGAGGCTCGGGAGCAGGTCGGTCGAACGGTAAATGCAGGTTTGACGCTGCTGTATTGGGAAGTAGGCACCCGCATCCGAAAGGACATCCTGCAAGACGCGCGGGCGGAGTATGGGGGCAAGATTGTCTCCGCAGTGGGGAGACAATTGGAGCGGGAGTTTGGCCGGGGATTTGGCGATAAGAACCTGCGCCGGATGATCCAGTTTGCCGAGGTGTTCCCGGAGCGGAAGATTGTCGTATCACTGATACGACAATTGAGCTGGACCCACTTCATCGCGCTGATCCCGCTGAGCAAGCCACTACAGCGCGATTTCTACGCGGAGATGTGCCGGGTGGAACGATGGAGCGTGAGTGCACTGCGCGAGAAGATCGGCGGGATGCTCTACGAGCGCACGGCCCTTTCCAAGAAGCCCGCCAAACTGGCGGAGCAGGAACTGAAGGCACTGCGGGATGAGGACAAGCTGACGCCCGACCTTGTGTTCCGCGATCCCTACTTCCTCGATTTTCTGGGGCTGAAGGACACCTACGCGGAAAAGGATCTGGAGGCGGCGATTCTGCGGGAGATGGAGTCCTTCATTCTGGAGCTGGGCGTAGGCTTTGCCTTTCTGGAACGGCAGAAGCGGGTGACGGTGGACGGAGTGGATCATTACCTGGACCTGCTCTTTTATCACCGCAACCTGCGGCGACTGGTGGCCGTGGAGCTGAAGCTGGCAGACTTCAGACCGGGGGACAAAGGCCAGATGGAACTCTACCTCGGCTGGCTGAACCGCTACGAGCGCAAGGAAGGCGAAGAAGCCCCCATCGGCCTGATCCTTTGCGCCGGGAAACGTCAGGAAACCATCGAACTGCTAAATCTCGAACGCAGCGGCATCCAGGTTTCCAGCTACTGGACGGAAGCCCTGCCGAAAGCAGAAATGGAACGCAAACTGCACGAAGCCGTCGCGCTGGCCCGCGCCCGACTGAAACTTGACGCTCCCTGATCATGCCGAAAAAGAAGAAAGCTCCAGAGCTGACCTTTCAGCAACACATCGCGGATTACCTGATCCGCGTGCATGGCTATGGCAAGCTGGAACAGTCCGACATCACGGATACGGAGCACTGCATCGCCGAAGATCAGCTCTGGGCCTTTCTGAGTGCCACCCAGGCTGACACGCTGAAGAAGCTGACCGACGACTACGGCACGGATGCGCGGGAGGAGGTCTTCAAGGCGCTACGCAAGGCACTGGAGCACACGCCGCTGTGGTTGCTGTTCCGGCAGGGTTTACAGGTGCGTGGGCTCACTTTTCAGCTCTACTATGCCAAGCCCCTCTCCGCTGAAAGCGCGGGCGCCAAGGGCTATGCCGAGAACCGCATCACCTTCCGCCCGCACTTTTATTTTGGTCTGGTGAACCACGAGATTGATTTCGTCTTCTACCTCAACGGCCTGCCCATCGTGGCGCTGGAGCTGAAGCACGAGGCCAACCAGAATGTGCATGACGCGGTGTCGCAGTTCACCAAGCGCGACCACGCACACAAGATTTTCCAGCATCCCTTCCTCTATCTCGCCGCCGACACCACCGACGCGATGGCCGCCACCGACCCGTGCAAGGAAGAGAACTTCCGCTGGCACAACATGGGGCTGACCAACACGCCCACGAATCCCGACGAGTATCCGATCGAGTATCTCTACCGCGAGGTGCTGTCGCAGGAGCAGTTGCTGGAGGCGTTGTCATTCTTCCTCGTCCGCGTGCCTGAGCGCGAGGCCGAAGCGGACAAGCCCGCGCGACCAGCCTCCACCATCTTCCCGCGATACCACCAAAGCCGGCTGGTGCGGCGGGTGGCAGAGGACATCACGGCCCACTTCGCCAAGGCGGGAGACATCGGTAAAAAGTATCTGGTCGACCATTCCGCAGGCAGCGGCAAGACGCTCTCCATCTGCTGGCTGGCCAGCCGGCTGCACAGCCTCTTCAAGCCCGGCACGAATGAGAAGCTGGTGGACATCACATTAATTCTCACCGACCGCAAATCGCTCGACACAAACATCCGCGAGGACATCGAGAAGTTCACCCACCTCAAGGATGTGGTGGGCATCGCAAAGAAGGCCGACGACTTGCCGCGTTTTCTCAAGGAGAGGAGATCCATCATCGTCACCACGCAGCAGAAGTTCGCCTGGGTGCTGGAGGAAATTCAAAAGAATCCGGAATTGAAAAACCTCCGGGTGGCGTTCCTGATCGATGAAGCTCACCGCTCGCAGGAAGGCCACATGGGTGCGGCCATTCGCTTACCGTTCCGCAAGGAGGGCGCGCCGGATGAGGAAGCCCCCGAGGAGGATCTCGAAGAGCAGATTGCCAAGGCCATCCGCGAGCATGACCTGAATCAGTTATTCGTCGCCTTCACCGCCACACCAGCACCCGCCACCGTGTCGATGTTTGGCAATCCCTTCGACAGCTACACCGAGGCCGAAGCCATTGCCGAGGGCTACATCGTGGACGTGGCGGCGAGCATCATCTCCTACAAGACGCTCTACAATCTGGAATGCCCCATCGTCCCGAAGCCGGACGAAGAGAAGGTCTATCCGAAAGGCGTCGTGTCCAAGGCGCTCCAGAACGTGGCGTTTCAGGACGACGGGCTGATTCAATACAAGGCCGAGGTGATGCTGCGCATCTTTGAGAAGGACGTGAAGCCGCTGATCGGCGGACGCGCCAAGGCGATGATCGTCACCTCATCCCGCGTAGCCGGGCTGCGGTATTACAATATCATCAAGGAAAAGCTCAAGGAGCGCGGGGCCGACTACAAGGTGCTCTACGCCTTCTCGGATTTCGTCCACCCGGAGACGAACGCTGCCATCAGCGAATATGCCGTGAATGAGTTGCAGACGGGCGAGTTGATTGAGGGCCGCTTCGAGGGCGACGACTACCGGATTATGGTGGTGGCAAACAAATTTCAGACCGGCTTCGACCAGCCGTTGCTCGCGGGCATGTTCCTCGACAAGCCGGTGCTGGATCGCAACGCCGTGCAGACGGTTTCCCGGCTGAATCGCTGCCACCACGGCAAGAAGGATGTCGTGGTCGTGGACTTCACCAACAACGCCAAACAAATCCTGAAAGCCTTCGCGAAGTATCGGAAGGGCGCGCCATTCGAGCCGGAAGAACCGGACGCAGAAACCTGCCCGAAATTACATGCGGAAATTCTCGCCGCGGGCGTCTTCACCCAGAAGGATGCCTCCGATATGCTGGCGCTTCTTAAGAGTGGGACGGATGCACAGGTGCAATTCCAGGTGAACGGACTACGGACGCGCTTTCTCGCGAAGCTCACCGATTGGGAAGACCGCAAGGCGTTAGTCTATTTACTGGCCCGCTTCGTGAAGAGCTACCATTTCCTCACCTGCTTTTTCACATACTCGCCGCAGATTCAGGAGTTCGCCACCTTTGCCGAATACGTGGGGCCGCAGCTCATCAAGGCCGGGACCGTCTCAGACCTGATGAAGCAGATTCGCGCGACCATCGTCACCAAGGCGGCGGTGCAGTATCAAGGAGTGATGACCAGCGGCGGTCCGGTGAAGCTCCAGCCCGGCAAAGGAAAAGGCGGCGCAGGCCCGGTGCCGGTGAAGGTCTCGGTGCAGGACGTGATTGAGCAGATTCGCGCCAAGTTCGACATCACTGACGAGGAGGCGCTCTACATCAAGCAGGTGACAGATCAGAAGATCGCCGACCCTGCCATCCGCACCACCGTCCACGCGCACCGCGACGACCGCATTTATCTCGAGGGACCGTATCGCGGCCAGGTCAACGGCGAGATTCAGACGACCTACGATGCACACGGCCGTTACGACGAACTCGCCGACCCGAAATACACCGACACTGGCGGCATCTTCGACCTCATGGCCGTGACGGTCATCCAAACGCATCTGTCCGAAGCTGCATGAGGTCATGAGCAAGACGATTCACGAAATCCCTGAAGCCGACCGACCGCGCGAGAAGCTCCTGCGCAAAGGCGCGGCTGCACTGAGCGACCAGGAACTGCTGGCTGTGTTGCTGGGCAAAGGCACAACCAAAATAGACGTGATGGCGCTGGCCCGGAATGTCACCACCGTCGCGGATAAGAAGGGCTTGGGTCTGACGGTCGAGGACCTTTTGAGCCTTGAAGGGATGGGCACCACCAAGGCGATGCTTCTCGTCGCTGCCATTGAGTTCGCCCGCCGCCGCATCAAACCCGAAGGTGCGAAGATCATGACACCGGCCGACCTGCTGCCACACGTCCGCCACTACGCCGACCGCAAGCAGGAGCATTTCCTCTGTGCCAGCATCAACGGCGCGAACGAGCTTCTGAACATCCGTGTGGTGTCCATCGGCCTGATCGACCGCAGTCCGGTGCATCCCCGGGAAGTCTTCGCCGATCCACTATCCGACCGCGCCTCCGCGGTGATCGTCGCCCACAACCACCCCGGCGGAGGCCTCGAACCATCACCCAGCGACATCGAAATCACCGCGCAACTAAAAGCTGCCGGAGCCATCGTTGGCATCGACCTGCTCGACCACATCATCTTCAACAGGACGTGCTATTTCAGTTTCTTGGAAACAGGAGCTTTGTAGCGATGCAAGCTGGAAAAGCGTTTTAAAGAACTGGGAAACTGGGGGTCAGGCAACATTTACTCTCACTTTCCTTAGAACAAGGAGCCCTGGGAATGAATTCCTGTGGTTTTGTTCCAGAGTCCAACGAGGATGAGAAAAGTTGAGATGATCGGCCTCGACATTTGAGAGAATTCTGTCCTTGTGGATATGGGTGCAAGGGCAAATACTTTTGGGAACCCTCGTTAACATCCGTATGTAACAAATGATACTGGAACTAATTGAGCGCCTCGCGAGAGAAGCTGAAAAGCGCGGTGTAGAGTTTTTAGTCATCGGTGGCCATGCGGTGGTTCATCATGGTTACGAGCGGATGACCACAGATGTGGATTTTCTCAGTGAACAAGGGGCAAGGGAGGCTTGGCGTTCCATCCTTGGGGAGTTTGGATACGAGCTTGCAGTGGAGACGCCAGCATTTGAGCAGTTCTCCAAACAAGAACCCGGGTGGCCGCAGGTCGACATCATGTTTGTGAACCCGAGCACATGGGAGAATCTAAGCGGTGAGTCGGAGGCAAAGACGAGTCGGCGGGTGGTGGTGCGGGTGCCTTCGCCTGCGCACATGGTCGCTCTCAAACTCCATGCCGCCTCAAGCCCTCAGCGTTCCGACCCGGAGAAGGATTGGGGCGATATTTTTCAACTCGTGAAAAGGCATCGTCTCGATCCGGATGAGGAGGCTTTCGCTGGAGTTGTGAAACGCTATGGCGGGGAAGCGGCGCTTGAGAGGTTGAAAAAATGGAGATCAAACTTACAATGAGGAGTATGGAAATGAACTCATCCCATTTTTTTGATCTTCCAGTTTTTACGGTGCCGCAACAAGAGCCGGAATTGATGGGCTATGAAAAAGCCCTTACAGAATTCGAAGAGATCATTAAGGATTTTCGCCTCCTCGAGAGGCCTAGGCCATTCGAGAATCTACCCGAGTTCAAGATGTGATCGGGTAAAAATGGATCCAGATGAATCAACCACAACTTGGTGTCCAAGTCTGGCAATGACACAGCTCCCGCCAGAAGCAACGAAGAGAAATTCCTTTCGCCAATCCCAAAAGTCAACCAGCTTGTGAACAGAACTCCGAGCGCCCTATGAAGCCGCTGACCCGACTCCAACAAGAAGCCATCAAGTTAAGAAAAATCCGTCTCAACCAGCCGCCCGTGACCTACGAGCAGGCTATGAAGCAGTTTGAGGAGCACCGCAAAGCCGCGCAAGAATCACGATTTCGCTGGATTCCTGAGAACCCCCACACAGAGGACCAAAAACAAACCCCGCCCGGAAAGGGCGGGGTGTAGATACCTGACGATCGCAGAGCCGGCACAGATTTCTGCTACCCTTTTTTCACAACACCTAATTCGGTCCGAAAACCGGAAACAAATCCCGCGCTGAAAACAAAGAAACTATGCCTGACCGAATCCATGAATACCATTTTGCCGACGGAGGGGTCTCTTTTTATTATCGGCTTCATGAAGGTTCTAATTCTCCGCACGGGCACTCATGGCTCCATATTCAATTCCGTGGGCTGCAGACCCTGCGGAATCAAATCCTCTCAAACTGCGAGATGCTGCGGAAGAGGTCGTAGCGGGAGTCAATCTGCGCGGTGTCCACGGTTTTCAGGCGTTCGAGGCTGAAGGCTTCGACATTGTAGCTCGCGAGAACACTGCCATAAACGACCGCTTTTTTCAGATGCTCGAAGGTCACCTCGCCATCTTTCACATTCGCGGCCAGATAGCCTGCAAGGCCTCCAGCAAACGAATCTCCGGCGCCGGTCGGGTCATGGATGTCTTCCAGCGGGTAGGCCGGGCAGCTGAAGAATTCGGCTTCGGGGCCGAAGAGGAGGCAGCCGTGCTCGCCTTTCTTGATGGCCACATATTGCGGGCCCATGGCGCGGATTTTTTTGCCCGCCTTGATCAGGCTGGTCTGGGAAGTGAATTGGCGGGCCTCGCTGTCGTTGAGGATGAGCATGTCCACACGGGCGATGAGTTTTTCGAGGGATTCCTTGGCGATGTTGATCCAGAGATCCATCGTGTCCGCGATCACAAAACGGGGCTGGCTGACCTGATTCAGAACATGGTGCTGAAGGTCGGGCGCGATATTTGCCAAAAGGACGATCGGCGTCGAGTGGTAGCCATCGGGAAGGGTGGGGGTGAAATGCTCGAACACATTCAGTGCGACGGAGCGCGTCTCGCGGGTGTTCATGTCCCACATATATTCGCCGGACCAACGGAAGGTCTCGCCGGGCACGATCTGGAGACCGGCCAAGTCGATGCCGCGCTTGCGGAAGAGTTCGATATGTTCCTTGGGAAAATCCTCTCCCACAATCCCGACGAGGTTCACCGGGCTGAAATTCGATGCGGAAACCGCACCATACGAAGCCGAGCCGCCAAGCAGGTCTTTATGCTCGGCGAGTTGTGTTTTGATGTCATCCAGCGCGATAGAACCAACAATAAGAACGGACATAGGCGCGGCAGAATGCGGATTCCCGGCCTGCTGTGCGAGAAAAAATGTGGCTTCGCGGGGTGGATTGCCGATCAATGCGCGAAGTGGTCACCCTTGATCGAGGGCCAACAACCGCGCAGCGAGGGAGCGTGGACTTTCAGCGAAGGGTTGGACCGAAACCAACCGGGAGCGCCTTTTTCATTCACAAAACTTACGCCGATCGGCATATCAGGTTGCTCGTCGGCAAGCAGCGTCATTTCGTGAAGAGCCTTGTCGTGAAATCCCGTCCACTCCTCTTTCATCTGAACAGGATCAAGGTTCCTCGCCTTGATTTCATGGAGTGTGAACGGGTCAATACGGGCAAATCGCCCAACCATTTTGTGAAGTAAAATGGGACTGAACCCAGGATCCTTTCCGCAAGCTGCCCAAAGGATGGCCTCCAAGGGATAGATGCGGCAGAGTTCAAGGATGTCGATGTAATCTCTCGTTTCAGTGCGGCTTGCGAGGGCGAGAGCCTTGTTGACCGCCATATCAAAGAGATGGAGACGCCAGCCCAACTTTTCGTCGTGAACAATCGGGAAAAAACGGAAAGCCGAGTCGAGTGCCCAATCAAGCTCCACCGAGTCGGAGCCGCTGCGCACACGGGCTTTTCGGAAGGAGCTGGTTTTCGTCCACTTTTCTTCATTATCGCAAAGCTCCACTTCAAAACCTGCGGTTCGCAAACTGGAGACATCCTTCAGGCTGGCGACCAGCAAGTCTTCAGTGGCATCGTGAAAAATGTCAAAATCGTGGGAAAAGCGCACCGAGTCATCCGGAGAGTGCAGCACGATGCCTCCGGCAAAATGGCTCGCCTCACCACGGTTTGCGAGGATGACTTCGAGGACTTCTTTTTGGAAATTGGTTAAAGGCATTTTCGAAGCGCTTGAGCGGCCCGCCAGGCGCGTTGGTCGCCGTATTCCCGGAGATGCTGGATGACAAGTGGAATGTCATTGCGGTCACGAATCCGGGCTTCGGGGTGTCTGAACCAAAAACAGCCGGGGAACTCGCGTATCAGGGCCTCGGCACGGGCCACGAGTTCATTCTCCGATAGCCCAATGTTTTCAGGAGAAGATGTTGCGACGCCTTCCATGCGGAGCAATGTAAATGAATCTTGCCGTATTGGCAAAACGATCTCTCGGTGGTGCTTTTTCTTCCGAAGACTCAGATGCGTCGCATCACAGTGTCCCGCAGAAAACGGGCGTCGTCTCGATTCGGGTAGTCGAGCGTGTAGTGAAGGCCACGGCTTTCCTTGCGGCTGAGCGCGCAGTCGACAACAAGGGAGGCGACGGTTACGAGGTTGCGGAGTTCGAGGAGGTCGGTGGTGATTTTGAAATTCCAATAAAATTCCTGCACTTCGGCATGAAGGTTTCGCAGGCGCGTCGCTGCGCGCTGGAGGCGTTTGTCGGTGCGGACGATGCCGACATAATCCCACATGAGGCGGCGGATTTCCTCCCAGTTGTGTGAAATGACCACGAGTTCATCCACATCCTGAACGCTGCCGGAGCGCCACTCGGACAGGTCGATGGTCACTGGATCGCGCTGGCGGCGGGTGGCTTTTTCAAAGGCGCTATGGGCCATGACGACTCCTTCGAGGAGCGAGTTGCTGGCGAGGCGGTTTGCCCCGTGCAGGCCGGTGCAAGCGGCTTCGCCGATGGCATAGAGGCCGCGCAGAGAGGTTTCGCCCTGCAGGTCGGTCTTCACGCCGCCGCATTGATAATGCGCAGCTGGAACGACAGGGATCGGCTCCCGTGTGATGTCCAGACCTGCGCGGAGGCAGGTCTCATAAATCGAGGGGAAGCGGGATTTGATGAAATCAGCTGGTTTGTGGGTGATGTCCAAATAAACGCACTTCGCGCCACTGCGTTTCATTTCGGCGTCGATGGCCCGGGCCACGATGTCGCGCGGGGCGAGTTCTTTTTGCGGATTGTGCCGCTCCATGAAGCGGCGGCCGCGTTCATTGATCAGGATAGCGCCTTCGCCACGCACGGCTTCGGAGATGAGGAAGGACTTGATGGCGGGATGGTAGAGACATGTTGGATGGAACTGGATGAACTCCATGTTCGCGATCACAGCACCGGCCCTCCAGGCCATGGCGACGCCATCCCCCGTGGCGATGTCGGGATTTGTCGTGTAGAGATACACTTTTCCGCAACCGCCCGTGGCGAGCACAGTGACATCGCTGCGAAGGGTCTCGACCTCGCCTGTGGCCTCGTTGAGCACATATACTCCCACGCAACTGTTCTCCATCGCGTAGCCGAGTTTTCCGGTCGTTATGAAATCCACCGCCATGTGGTTTTCCATGACCTCGATGCTCGGATGCGAGGCGATCTGTGCTACGAGTGCGCTCTCGATTTCGTGTCCCGTGGTGTCACGGAAATGCAAAATCCGACGCTTGGAGTGGCCACCCTCGCGTCCGAGGTCTAACTCGTGCTGGCCGTTTCCATTCTCCCGCTGGTCGAAGTGGACGCCGAGTTTCATGAGTTCGGCGATGCGCTCGGGGCCTTCGGTGATGATCTTCCGAACGGCGTCCTCGTGGCAGAGGCCCGCCCCCGCATCGAGAGTGTCCCGGATGTGGAGTTCGAAGGAATCCTCGTCACTCATTACGCAGGCCACGCCGCCTTGGGCCCAAGCGGTGTTCGAGTCGGCAATGGCGCGTTTGGTAATGAGGGCCACGCGACCTTTTTCCGCAGCCTTCAGGGCAAAGGAGAGTCCTGCGATACCGCTGCCAAGGACGATGAAATCAAATTCTCTCATGGGATGCGGTGTAGGGGGATGTTGTCGATAAGTCTGGCTCTGCCAAGAAAGACGGCGACGGCAAGGCGTCCGGCGATTTTTCGGCTCGAGAGCGGAGCGAGTGTGGAGGCGTCCACCGCTTCGATGTAGTCAATCCGCGCGCCAGGTATTTTGCTGATCGCGGCGGCGCAGGATTTCACGATGGTCTGCGGACTTTTGAGCTTCGCGGCCAGCTCCATCGCGGCATGAATCGAAGGCGCAAGTGCCCGCTCGTCGGGTGTGAGATAGGCGTTGCGGGAGCTGGCGGCGAGTCCATCCGACTCGCGCATGGTGGGAAAGGGCTCGATCGCGATGGGGAAATTTAAATCCCGCACCATGCGGCGGATGATGGCGAGCTGCTGCCAGTCCTTTTCGCCGAAAACGGCATGTGTGGGTTGGATAGCGAGAAAAAGTTTGGCCACGACCGTGCAGACTCCTCCGAAGTGCCCAGGGCGGCTTCGCCCGCAGAGCGTAGCGGAAAGGCCCGACTCGCCGACTGTCACGCTGGCATCGGCGGCATACATATCTTCTACTGAGGGAAGAAAAATGGCATCTGCCCCGGCGCGCCTGCAGGTGGCGAGGTCTTTTGCAAGCGGACGAGGGTAGGCGTTGAAATCCTCTTTGGGACCGAATTGCGTCGGGTTCACAAAAACAGAAACGGCGACGATTCCCGTGGGGCCGACGATCTTGCGGGCATAGCGGATGAGAGCCTCGTGGCCATGATGCAGAGCACCCATGGTAGGCACCAGAATGACCCTGGCATCGATCCCCTGTCGCCAGCGCCTCGCGGCTGCAATCGTCTTCAGGGATTTCATGGCGGGCATTGTTCCACGGAGTCCGGCGTTCTGCGATTCACAATTCTCCGTTTGGCGGAGTGATGATCTGCCCAGCGTTCTGGGGCTCAGTTTAGCGCAGGGGCGGTTGCCTCCGGTGAGGCTGCGGGTGCTGGCTCGAGAGGGGCTGTTTCCACTTCTGGAGTTGCTTGAGGTGTCTCTTGGACTGGCTCAGCGACTGGCGTGGCCGATGCCGTTGGCGTGGCTGGAGTAGCCTCAGGCGTGCTTAGAGGAGCAGGTGTTGGTGTTGACACTGCGGCCGGAAGCGGTTCGCTGAGGAGCTTTTTCTGAACGGCTGTTTTGCCGGAATTCGCCTTCGCGGTGAGGATCGAGAGGAGGAGGGTGATTGCAAAAAAAGCGATGCCCATCCAGGTGGTGAATCGAGCAAGGACATTGGTCGTCTGCGAGCCGAAGACATTGTCAGTCAGTCCACCACCGAAGGCCGAGCCCAACCCCTCGCTTCGAGGGCGCTGCATGAGGACAACTAAAATCATTAAAGCGCAAACCAAAACATGAATGGCTATGAGAATTGACAGAATAATGGACATAAGAGAGCCGTGCAAATTAGACGGGGAAGGAGTTTAGTAAAGACAAGAAATTACTGGTTGAGCGCTGGCTGCAATCCGGGTTCGCCCCGTGTCGCAGCGGCTTGGGTGATCATTTCTGTGAAAAACAAGTTTGCAGACTGCACGACAGCTTGGGGGCCGGTCATTTTCACAAAAACATCCCCGGATTGTTCGTCGGCAAGGATTGCACCCATGAGAGCATAGTTTTCGAGTGGTGTGGTAGGGCCACCGGGCATGCCGCTTTGGAACGTGCCAGCCGCGTGCACATAATAAATGCGGGTGCGCCCCTCGGTGACCTCGCTTTGCGATGTCGGGCCGCCTTGAAACTGACCAAACCAACGGTCGATATTGGCTTTTATGCCTCCTCCTTGGCCGTGACCAAAGTGGAAGAATGTCAACTCCGCCTTTTCCTGATTGGTGCCCGGAACCTCGAGTTGAGCCTTCCGCATAGTGCTGGAGGGAACGATCCATTTCCATGTGTCTGGGCGGGTGAATGTGAACGCTCCGACTTGAAACTCCAGCGGGTCTGCCGCCCAAAGCGCGCTGGATGTTGCCAAGAGTAAAAAAAAGGATCGAAGTTTCATCGTGGGCTGCGGATTTCTGGAGGGGTGGCTTGCGGTGTTGGGATGGGGGTTGGTGTGGGAGGAGGCACCGGAACCTGAGGATTTGTATTGATGCTGCTGGGTGGTGCAGGCGGCTGAGCGTTGGTTCCTGTGTTTGTGGCTTGCTGAACTCCCGACTGGGCGGCATCTCCCACGGCTTGTGCATCGACTCCGGCAACGCTCTCAACGATCTGACTCGTGATTTGGGCTGACTGTTGGGGTTGCGCCGCAGCGACGCTTTGGGCGATCTGTGCTGCGGCTTCAGGCACGGCTGCCGCAACGGAGGCTGCGATTTGAGGGGCGGTGGATGGTGCCACTGAGGCAACCGCACCGGCGATAGCTGCGGCGGCGGCAGGGACGGCCTGGGCTACGCTAGTGGCGATGGCCGTCGCAGAGGAGGGGGCAACCGTTGCCACGGAGGCTGCAATCTGGGCAGCCAGCGAAGGCGAAGCCAAGGCGGCTGTCGAAGCGATTTGAGGGGCGGCGTTCGGGGCGAGTTCCGCAGCGGCGGCAGCGATTTCCGCGGCGGCGGCAGGCGTTTCCGTGGCGAGTTGTTGGACGGCTTCAACGACGGCTTCATCTCCGTTGCTGGCCGCTTCCTCCAGCGTTTTTTGCTGTTCCGGTGAGAGGGATGAAGAAGCAGACTCACGGCTCTGAGCAGCGGCCACCACGGCTTGAGCGAAAACAGCTTGTCCGGAGGATCTTTGGGAAGAGACAGAGGATAAAATGCTGCTGCCAGCTTCTGCCGAGAGTTGGCTTGTGGCCGGTTGCGTGATCGCTCCGGATTGACCGCCCTGAGAGGAAGACATCGATACGCTGCTGGATGATCCTGCCGCCACCGGCACGGTGTCACCTCCGCCTGCAGAGCGAACCCCCACTTCGCCGGAGGCGACGCCCACAGTGAAGGCTTTCGGTGTGCCGTCTGAGTTTTTCACAGCACTGGTTTTAAAATCTGTGCCGCGAATGCCGGCCGTGCCGAGCGGTGTGCTTACTTCCAGACTCGAACCGGGTTTGAGTTTTTTGACACCAGTTATGATGTCTCCGTATTCAAGGTATCCGGTTGTTTTGGATTTGGATGGCTCGCTTTTCATCTCTGCAAGCTTTTCTGGGGCAACATCCCATGGTGCTTGTTGGAATTCCTGAATGAGAAACTTGGTGGAGGGGGCGACCTCCATGACGATGCCATTTTCGAAGGCGAGAGAGGCTTTAGCCTTTGGGCCGGTGACGATGATCTGGCCTTGCTTTAAAATTGCACCTTTCGATGGGGCTTGGGTTTCGTCATTGGAAGAGCTCGAGATTTTTACATCGCCCTCGAATGCAGTGAGAACAATAATGCCGTTCTTCATGGGGGCCTCGACTGTCTCTTGGGCTTTGGCGCTTGCCGGAAACGCCAAAAATGCAATCGCAAGCAGTTGAAATGCGGTTCCTAGGGTGTTTGAGAGATTCATAAGAAATACCTTGCTTTGCCATCCCTAAACTTCCTTCTTTCCCTCTACAAGGCAAAATGCGGCCACCGGATCGAGATTCTCTTGGTCTGAAATTATTCATTTCGCAAGCGGCGGGTCTTTGTGTTTACTCCACGCGCTTATGGAAAATGTCATTATTGTTGGCACTGGATGTGCCGGACTCACGGCCGCAATCTATACTGGGCGCGCCAATCTTTCGCCGCTTGTTCTCGAGGGACGCCTCCCCGGCGGGCAACTCACCACCACGACGGCCGTGGAAAATTTCCCAGGATTCCCGGACGGGGTGGACGGTCCGGAATTGATTCAGCGGATGCATCAGCAGGCTGAAAAATTCGGCGCCCGCTTCAAATACGGCGTCGTGGAGGAGTTCGAGCCCGGCACTCCCCACCGGCTCAAAGTGGATGGCGCTTGGATGGAAACAAAGTCCCTCATCATCGCAAGCGGAGCGTCTCCCCGCTACATCGGCATCGAGGGCGAACAAGCACTCATCGGCCATGGCCTCACCTCCTGTGCGACCTGCGATGGTGCTTTCTACCGGAATGTTCCTGTATGCGTCGTCGGTGGCGGTGACTCGGCATGCGAAGAGGCGACATTCCTCACGCGCTTTGCCTCGGAAGTTTATCTCATCCACCGCCGCGATACGCTCCGCGCCTCGAAAATCATGGCCGACCGGGCGCTCGCAAATCCCAAAATTAAGCCAGTCTGGAACTCCGCCGTGACCGGCTACATCACCGACGAGGCTGGTGAGGTGAGCGGAGTTCATCTGAAAAATCTCAAGGACGGCACGACATCCGAGTTGGCCCTCAAATGCGTTTTCGTCGCCATCGGCCACGAGCCGAACACCGCACCCTTCCGCAAAAGCCTCACCACTGACTCGAATGGCTATCTGGTTCAAACCGGCGGCACCCGCACCAATGTGTCCGGAGTCTTCGCCGCAGGCGATGTCGCCGACCATGTTTACCGCCAAGCCATCACCGCCGCAGGGCAGGGGTGCGCGGCAGCGATCGAGGCCGAACGCTGGCTCGCGGATTCCGAGTAAACGACTTCGCTTTTGAAAATTTGCGACCTCACGCAGTTCTACTCTCCCGTCAGCGGGGGAGTGCGCCGGTATATCGAGCAGAAGAGCGCTTTTCTGCGGCGTTACAGGCCGGACTGTCGTCATGTCATCATTGTGCCCGGTGAAAAGACCGAATCAGTCGGGGATGATGCCGTGCGCGTTTACACGATCGCCTCGCAACTCCTCTCGCGCACCTCACGCTACCGTGCCCTCACGAAGCTTCACCTTGTCGAGGAAGTCTTGGAAAAAGAAAGGCCCGACATCATTGAATCCGGTGACCCCTATCAAGTCGCATGGAAAGCCGTCGCCTCGGGGCGTGGGCTCGATATCCCAGTGGTCGGTTTTTACCATTCGCACTTTTCGGAATCCATCCTGCGCACGGTGGGCAAGTTCATGGGGCCGCTTGCTGTCTCCATCGCAGAGGAGACCTGCCGCAAATATGTCACCACGCTTTACAACCGTTTCGAGTGCACATTCGTTCCCAGCCCGGTCCTAGCCTCACTCCTGGGAGGTTGGGGCGTCGAAAATACCTATACCGTCGATCTTGGAGTCGATGACGAGATTTTCCGCCCTGAGCCTACCGACCGCGCCGCCACGCGTGCGCAACTCGGCATTTCCAATGACTCTCGCCTGCTCCTGTATGTCGGTCGCTTGGCTACGGAGAAAAATGTCCGCACGCTCTTTGATGCCTATACGCTCCTGCGCGCACGGTCACACGAGCCCTACGAGCTTCTCTGTCTGGGTGACGGCACACAGCGTTCATCACTGATCGATCTTCAAAATCAAACCCCCGGCGTGCATTGGATGCAGTATTGTTCCGACCCGGCCGAACTCGCCCGAATCTACCGTGCCGCCGATCTTTTCGTTCACCCCGGTGTGCAGGAGACCTTCGGCCTCGTTGCCCTCGAGAGTCAGGCGAGCGGAACGCCGGTTGTCGGCATCAAAGGCAGCTACATGGATCGCATTATTTTTTCCGACCAGAAGCAGTGGGCTACAGAAAACTCTCCGGCGGCACTTGCTGACGCCATCGAGGGCAAATTCACGATCGATCTTCGTGCGGCAGGCCTGCGGGCGAGCCAGGAGGCGCGTAGTCGCTACTCCTGGAGGATAGTTTTTTCGCGGCTCATGGATGTTTATTCGGATGTCGTGGCTCGTTATTCGCCCTGAAAAATCCGTGGCGCGACGGGTAAAAGGCTCTACTCTCTGATGCCATGACGATTTCGCCACAGATCACCATGCGGGAGTTGCTCGAGCAGTGCCCTGGTGCCCAGCGCACACTCTTCCGCCACTACCACATTGGCGGTTGTGCCAGTTGCGGTTTTCAGCCGGAGGAAACGCTCGAAGGCGTCTGCGCCAGAAACGACGGCATCGATCCTCAGGAAGCCATCGCCCGGATCAAGGAATCTCATGAGGCCGACGAGAAGGTTTTCATCAGCCCACTCGATGCCGCCGAGGCCGTGCAAAAAGCCGGCGCCCGCCTGCTCGACATCCGCACTCGCGAGGAATTTGAGGCCGTTCACATTCCCAGCTCGCAGCTCATGGGGCAGGATTTTTTGCAGGAAGTCATGGGAACCTGGGCCAAGGACACAGCCATCATTATCGTCGACCACACCGGTTCGCGAAGTCTCGATGCGGCGGCCTACTTCGCTGGACATTCTTTTACAAACATCCGCGCCCTTCGCGGCGGCATCGACGCGTGGAGTTGCGAGGTCGATGGCTCTTTGCCACGCTACACCACCGAATGAATACTCAGGAAAAAATCGACGAAGCCATTCGCAATCCGAAAAACCTCGGTGAAATGAGCGGTGCTGATGCGGTCGGAACCGCTGGCAGTAGCGATTGCGGCGACATGCTGCGCATGTGGATCAAATTTCGCGAAGAGGACGGCAAGCGCGTCATCGACAAAGCTACCTTTCAATCCTTCGGCTGCCAGACGGCCATCGCCGTCGCGAGCATGGCGACGGAACTCATCAAAGGCAAAACACCTCAGGAAGCGCTGACACTTTCCGGCGAGGCCCTCTCCGAGCCTCTCGGGCCGCTGCCTCCGATGAAAATCCATTGCGCCCAATTGGTCGAGGGAGCGCTCAAAAACGCCCTCACTGGCGAAGCGGCACCATCCCCCGGCACCTCCGCGCCAATGCTTGCGGACAGCCTCCAAGCCAAAGGCAGCGTGAAGATCAACTTCCGCTGATCACACCCACTCAACAGAGTGTCCGCTTTTGACCTCTCTCACACCAGAGGGACCTTGTTCGTCTTGAATCCAATATCCCGAGCCCGGTTCGGCTCCCTCGCCAAGGAGGTCTTCATCGGGTTGAAACCGCAGCCAAACAACGGCGGGTTTCCAAATGGCGTGGTCAGCTTCGATACAGGGTGCCGCTTGATTCAGTGGCGTGGTGATTTTCCAATCCTCGGGAACGCTGATTTCTTCATGGGCTGAGATGCGCAGATTTTTCATGACGCACCAGTTCCACTCAGCCGGACGACTTTCCATGGGGTGATCAGCGGATGGCTGGTGGTTGCCGTTCGCGTTGTCATTGCGTAGCCTTCGTTCCGCCGATGGTTCAGCACCTCTATGCCCACATTCCTTTTTGTCCGAAGGTTTGCCCTTATTGCAGTTTCTATAAGGAGGCGAGCGACCGGAATAAGACGCAGGCCTTTTTGGATGCGGTTCTCACCGAGGCGGAATTCGAGGCGAAGGGGTTGCGTCCAAGAACTGTTTTTTTCGGTGGGGGCACTCCCACGGCGCTCTCGACGCCGCAGTTGAAATTTTTGATCGGCGGCTTACGGGAGCGAATCGATTTCTCGGGCGTTGAGGAATTCACGATCGAAATGAACCCCGCCACCGTCTCGCATGAAAAAGCCGAGGCGCTTCTGGCATTGGGAGTCAACAGGGTCAGTATGGGCGTGCAGTCGTGGGATGAGGAGTTGCTGAAAACCCTCGGTCGCGTTCACTCGGGAGCGCAGGCGGCGCGCAGTTACGCGATCTTGCGCGAGGCTGGGGTTC
This sequence comes from Terrimicrobiaceae bacterium, assembly GCA_044345595.1. Taxonomy (GTDB): domain Bacteria; phylum Verrucomicrobiota; class Verrucomicrobiia; order Chthoniobacterales; family Terrimicrobiaceae; genus UBA967. The sequence goes on along the minus strand of JBIJAV010000002.1, from coordinate 36,092 downwards.
CAAATGTGAACCTGGACCTGATTTTTGGAGTCCCTGGTCAAACGCGCGACCAGTGGATCGAATCCCTCCGCCGGACGGTTGAACTTGGTCCAGACCACATCTCGGCCTATTGCCTCACCTATGAGGAGGACACGGAATTTTTTGAGCGTTTCCAGCGTGGTGAAATGGGGCCGCAGGTGGATAGGGATTCCGATTTTTTTGAAGTGGCCATGACCGAACTCGAGGCGGCTGGATATCCCCAGTATGAAATCTCAAACTACGCCCGGCCCGGCCGCGAGTGCCTGCATAATCTGGGCTACTGGCGCGGGGCGGATTATGCCGGCTTGGGCCCAAGCGCCTTTTCCACCCGCGCCGGATGGCGCAGGCGGAATGTGGCTGACACGGCGGACTACACCCGCAGGGTGCTATCAGGTGAAGATCGCTTCGATGTGGTGGAACGCATTGATGACGACTCCCGCCGCGCGGAGAAGATCGCCTTTTCCCTGCGCACAACGGATGGCGTGCCGGAGACAATGCTTCCTCAAAACCAGACTGCGACGCTCGTGCAGCACGGTCTGGTGACACAAAAAGATGGTCGTGTTTTTTTAACCCGCGAGGGCAGGTTGGTGGCAGATGAGATCGCTGCAGAGCTGATCTGATCTGCCCGCCCGAAAGAATCAGAGGACTTTCAGCAACTCGACATCGAAAATCAGCGTCTCGTCTGGTCCGATGACTCCGCCGGCTCCACGGGGGCCGTAGGCGAGGTTCGCGGGAATGAAGAGTTGGATTTTCCCGCCTTCCTTGATGAGTTGAAGACCCTCGGTCCAGCCTTTGATAACCGCATTCAGAGGAAACTCGATCGGTTCATTGCGCTTGTAGGAGCTATCGAATTCCGTGCCGTTGAGAAGCGTTCCGCGGTAGTTCACCTTCACGGTGTCGGTCGCCTTGGGGCTGCGGCCCTCGCCGGGGTTGAGGATGATGTATTGCAAGCCGCTCGCCGTTTTTTGGACGCCGGGTTTCGTTGCATTTTCGGCCAGGAAAGCCTGACCCTTCTCGAGTGCGGATTGTGCCATGGTGGTGTGTGTGAAAAACAAGGTCGCCAATGCGGCAACGGGTAGCAGCTGTTTGAACATTTCCAAAACCTACCCGCCTGAAACCGCGCTTGGCAAACCCGAAGGTGCCTTTAAATGCGATTTCTTCGCGGAGTTTTCCGGTCGCCGCACATAGTGGCTCGGCGGCATGCCAGTGTGGCGCTTGAACCAGCGCGAAAAATAATTCGGATCATCAAGCCCGATGCGCGCCGCGACTTCCTGCATGGGCAGGCCCTGGGTGATCAATCGCTTTGCTTTTTCCAAATTCAGCGCGTCCCGTTGCTGCAGGAGGGTGAGTCCGGTTATTTGCTTGAAGCGCCGGTTGAGATAGTCGGGCTGGTATCCCGTTGCGCCCGCCAGGTCGCCAATCGACTTCGCCTGGCTTTCCTCACCGGCGGCGAGGTTGATGAATTTTTTTACAAAGGCGGGCATCGCGCGATTTTCACGGGGCAGTATGCCCAATGAGCGAAGTTGCGTGTCGAGGATTGTCAAAGCTGCCGAGGCGGCCATCAATCGAGCTTCTGGCGCATCCGGGTTTTTAAGGCGGTTGAGTTGAGACATCGCGTGCCTTATGCCGGTGGACTCGGATTGGTTCAGGTGCGAGAAGCGGAATTCCATTGGCCCCTCCCACTCAAAGTCGAGGGCCAGACTCAGTGGCCGTCGGTCGTTCGACTCGCGAAAGCCGTGCATCATTCCAGCGGGCAGGAGGGCGATCGCACCGGAGAAAACCCGGTATTCGGCCGAAGGTGTCAAAAGTGTCCCTCCGCCAGAGAAGTAGCACAGAATCTGACAAAATTTGTGCCTGTGCATTTCAAGTGCGTCAGCCTCCGGAAGGTGCTTGTGGAGGCACAGACGGCGCATGCGCAGACCGGGCAGCCGCAAATCGATCGCTTGTAAAAGCAGGGGGCGGTAATCTTTCATCTTCTCTTAAAAAATAAGTCGGAATCGTGCTAATTTCTATCGGTATTGTCATCACTGGATTTTTTCTCCTCTGGCATGCTGTATCCGCATGAACCCACCAGCCAATATCCTTGTCACCGGATCGAGTCGTGGTCTCGGCCGTGGAATCGCCGTCAAACTCGCAGCCGCAGGCCACAGCGTTGCCATTCACTACGCTAACAACCGCGCTGCCGCCGATGAAACCGCCGCAGCTTGCGGTCAAGTCGCTCCAAATAGCGCCCAGAAATTTCCAATGGTTGGCGGAAATGTCGGGCTTGCTTCCGACCGGGAGCGCCTCATGGATGAAACACTCACCGCATTTGGTCGCCTCGATGCCCTTGTCAACAACGCCGGTATCGCTCCGCGGGTTCGCGCCGACATTATCGAGGCGACGGAGGATATTTTTGACGAGGTGATCGCCGTGAATCTCAAGGGGCCGTATTTTCTCTCCCAGTTGGCGGCAAAGCACTGGCTGGCGAATCCTGGTCAAACGACGCTCAAGGGCGGTTACAAACTCATCTTCATCTCATCCCTCTCCGCCAACACCGCATCGATCAATCGAGGCGAGTATTGCATTTCCAAGGCAGGACTCGGCATGGCCACGCAGCTCTGGGCCGTCCGACTCGCCGAGGCGGGTATTTCGGTTCTCGAGCTTCGCCCAGGCATCATGGCGACGGACATGACCGCCGGCGTGAAGGAAAGATACGACAAGCTCCTCGCGGAGGGCCTCGTTCCTCAAAAACGCTGGGGCAATCCCGACGATGTCGGCCTCGCTGTGGAATCCATCCTCGGCGGCGCTTTTCCATTCTCCACTGGCGATGTCATCAACATCGACGGCGGCTTCCACCTCCGCAGACTCTAATTACCTATGATCCAAATCGACTCGAACCTCCAAACATCAGCGCTCTCGGGCGCGCTCGACCGCTTCTTCTCACTCGCCAAGACGAAAATCGCGGCGATCGACCGCGAATACGATGAACGCAAGGGATCGCCCGTCTTCACCGTTGCCGGAAAATACACGACACGCGGCTGGACCGAATGGACCGAAGGCTTCCGCTACGGCATCGCGATCCTTCATTTTGATGCCACGGGCGATCAAGAAAGTCTCACCAGCGGTCGCAACAACACCGTTCGCCGCATGGCCACGCATGTCTCGCACATCGGTGTCCACGACCATGGATTTAACAACCTCTCGACCTACGGAAACCTCCGCCGCTTGATGCTCGAGGGCCGTCTGCCCGAAAATGAGTGGGAGAAAAACTTCTACGAACTCGCCATCAAGACCAGCGGCGCCGTCCAGGCCGCCCGCTGGACCGAGCGGCAGGGTGGGGGATTCATCCACAGCTTCAACGGCCCACACTCCCTCTTCGTGGACACCATCCGCTCCTGCCGCATTCTCATGAAAGCGCATCAACTCGGGCATGTGCTGATGGCCGAGGGTGACAAACCCGTGAGTCTGCTCGACCGCGCGTTGCAGCACATCGACTCCACGGCGAAGTATTCCATCTTCTACGGCGAGGGACGCGATTCCTACGACGAACGCGGCCGCACGACCCACGAGGCGATTTTCAACACGAAGGACGGCGCCTACCGTTGCCCCAATTCGCAGCAGGGCTACACCGGCTTCAGCACTTGGACACGAGGCCAGGCATGGGCAGTTTTGGGTTTTGCAGAAGAACTCGAATTGCTCGCCACCCTCTCCGACGCAGAATTGGAGCCATTCGGCGGTCGCCAGGCGATTGAGGCCATGATGCTCAAAGCCGCCACTGCCACTGCGGACCACTTCATCGAAAACACGCCGACCTGCGGCATTCCCTACTGGGATACCGGTGCTCCAAAACTTCACCTGCTCGGCGATTACATGAACCGCACAGCGGATCCCTACAACGCCTACGAGCCAGTGGATAGCTCCGCTGCCGCTATCGATGCCCAAGGTCTTCTCCGTCTCGGCACCTATCTCAAAGCAAAAGGCCAGACCGCAGCCGGTGAGCGCTATTTCCAAGCCGGACTGAAGGTCGCGCAAACACTCTTCTCCGAGCCCTACCTCTCGACCGATCCGAAGCACCACGGTCTCATCCTGCACTCGATCTACCACCAGCCAAACGGCTGGGACTACAAACCAGATCCCGCCAAAGCCGCCTATGGTGAATCCTCGATGTGGGGCGACTACCACGCCATGGAGCTTGCGGTCTATCTGCAACGCCTCATCAAAGGCGCCCCCTACCTCACATTCTTCGCCTGATCGCTATGGAAAATCTCGATCGCCTCGCGATTCACACGATGACCACCAAGCCATGGGATCTCCCCACGGCTGTGGAAAAATACTCGCGCGCCGGAGTTCGCGGCGTGGGCCTCTGGCGTCAATGGCTCGAAGGCCGCACCCTCGCAGAGTCTCGCGCACTGCTCGACGATCATGGAATGAAGGCCGTCTCGCTCGTGCGCAGTGGCTTTTTCCCCGGTCTCACTCCAGAGGAACGCCAGACCGCCCTTGACGATAACCGCCGTGCCTTGGATGAAGCCGCCGCTGTGGGCGCTCCGCAGGTTGTTCTTGTTTGCGGTGCAAAACCGGAACTCAGCCTCGCAGAAAATCGTCGCCAAATCACGGAAGGCATCGCCGCCTGCATCGACCACGCCTCATCCGTCGGTGTGAAACTTTCCATCGAACCGCTCCACCCGATGTATGCCGATTGCCGCAGCGCGGTGAATACCATCGGCCAATGCAATGACATGATCGATCAACTTGGTGACGCCTGGGTGGGCATTGCCGCTGATGTCTACCACATCTGGTGGGATCCGCAGTTGGAGCAGGAAATCCGCCGCGCCGGCAAGCGCATCATCGGATTCCATGTCTGCGACTGGCTCACGCCCACGCAGGATTTTCTCAACGACCGTGGACTCATGGGTGAAGGCTGCATCGACATCCGCGGCATTCGCGCCATGGTCGAACAAGCCGGTTTCTCCAGTTGGATCGAAGTCGAAATCTTCTCCACCCGCCACTGGGCGCGCAATCAGGCCGAGTTCCTCTCCGACATCATCTCCGCCTACAAATCCCAAGTCTAAAATCAACCCTGCAACCCCACAAAAAAACCAAAATATGAAAACACACCGCATTGGCATCATCATGAACGGCGTCACAGGACGCATGGGCACCAACCAACACCTCATCCGCTCGATTGACGCGATCATCAAGCAGGGTGGCGTCCGCATCGGACCGGATGAAGTCATTATGCCCGACCCGATCCTCATAGGACGCAGCGAGAGCAAACTCCGCGAACTCTGCGCCCGCACGAGCGTGACAAAATGGAGCACGAATCTCGACGAGACACTCGCCAACCCGGATTACACCGTTTACTTCGATTCCCAAACAACCGGTCGCCGCGCGGATGGCGTTCGCAAGGCTGTTGCCGCTGGAAAACACATCTACTGCGAAAAGCCAATCGCCGTGGATTCCAAGACCGCTCTGGAATTGCACGACCTCTGCAAAAAAGCCGGAGTCAAAAACGGCGTCGTGCAGGACAAGCTCTGGCTCGCCAGCTTCGTCAAACTCAAGCGCCTTATCGAAACCGGATTTTTCGGCAAAATCCTCAGCGTGCGCGGCGAGTTCGGATACTGGGTTTTTGAAGGCCACACCATCCCCGCCCAGCGCCCGAGCTGGAACTACCGCAAGGAAGACGACGGCGGCATCATCGTAGACATGCTCTGCCACTGGCAATATGTGCTCGAGAACCTCTTCGGCGAGCCCAAGGCCATGAGCTGCTACGGCGCCACCCACATCGCCGAGCGCGTCGATGAGCAGGGTAAGCCATACAAATGCACGGCGGATGACGCCGCCTACGCCACCTTCGAACTCGAAGGCGGAGTCGTGGCTCATTTCAATTCCTCATGGGTGACCCGCGTGCGCCGGGACGACCTCCTCACCGTTCAAGTGGATGGCGAAAAAGGCTCCGCCGTCTGCGGCCTCCGCGATGTCTGGATTCAGCACTACGGCAACACGCCCCGTCCGACTTGGAACCCCGACATCCCACAACCAATCAACTTCTTTGAAGGCTGGGCCAAAGTCCCCGATCAAGAGACCTACGACAACGCCTTCAAAATCCAGTGGGAACTCTTCCTGCGCCACCTCGTTCTCGACGAACCCTTCCCGTGGGACCTCCTGCGCGGAGCCAAAGGCGTCCAATTCGCTGAACTCGGTCTCAAAAGCTGGGCAGAACGCAAGTGGGTCACAGTCGATCCGCTGGTCTAAAAAGCTCGATCCCTTCAACCACCCGGTCTGGAGAAAATTTCCAGACCGGGTTGGTTTCCCTTTAGCGCGGCAGCGCGCAAACCCTTGGAGGGGCAACCTTTGCCTTGCTCGCGCCCCTGCTCGCTGCGCCCTCCGGGCCATCTGCGATGTGCTTCCTCCGCCCCGCTCCCATCACCCCGCGCGTCCAGTCCGCCCGCACAGACGCCGCTTCGCGGCTGAATTTTGGGCCATGCGAGACGAAGGCCCTCCCATTGCACGCCTCGCGCGGCAGCGCGCAAACCCTTGGAGGGTCGACCTCCGGCTTGACCCAAGAATGAGTCGTTCCGCCACCACGACGCCCCGCTCCCATCACCCCGCGCGTCCAGTCCGCCCCCTGAAACGCCGCTCCGCGGCTGAAGTTCGGGGCATGCGAGACGATGCCCCATCACTTCGCGCTCAACCAGGGCTATTTCCCCTCGACTCCCAACGGCGCGGGCGATAGACCATCCCCCCATGAGCCACCCCGACTCCCCTTCATCCACCCCAAATCCACCTCCTCCTGACTGGAACGCCATCGCTAGGGACCCAGATTTCAAGGCCCTCGTCAGCCGCAAGCTCAAGCTGGTCGTGCCTGCTACAGTCTTCTTCGTCGTTTACTACTTTGCGTTGCCAATTGGAGTCGGTTGGTTTCCGGATTTCATGAAACAAAAAGTCTGGGGCGATGTGAACATCGCCTACCTCTTTGCGCTGTCCCAGTTCTTCATGGCTTGGATTCTCGCACTTGTCTATGTGCTGGCTGCCGCCGGCTGGGATCGCAGCGAGCGTTCGCTTCTTGCCAAATTCGGTTTCAACTCGGAGCACTGATATGGACTTTCTTACTCTCGCAGCAGCTGCAGTTACCGACCACACCGCGCTTTGGATGTTCCTCGCCTTTGTGGCGGCCACTCTGATCATCACCTACTTCAGTGCCCGCCGTTCGAGCGGAGCCAGTGCCTACTTTGCCGCCGGTCGCCGCATCACAGGCTGGCAAAACGGACTCGCCGTGGCGGGTGACTACATGAGCGCGGCCAGTTTTCTGGGAATCGCCGGAATGATCGCCATGAATGGTTACGACGGCTTCCTCTACTCCGTCGGCTTTCTTGTGGCTTATCTCACAGTCCTCTTCATCGTGGCCGAACCCCTCCGCAATGCCGGAAAATACACGATGGCCGATGTGCTGGCCTACCGCCTCAGCCCCCGACCGGTCCGAGCTGCGGCCTCGCTCAGCACGCTGACGGTTTCGATTTTCTACATGATCGCCCAAATGGTCGGCGCCGGCGTGCTGGTGCGCCAGTTGATCCCGGGGGTGAGTTACGAAGTCGCCGTGGTGGGAGTGGGATTGCTCATGGTCGTCTATGTGGTTTTTGGGGGAATGTTGGCCACGACATGGGTGCAGATCATCAAGGCTGTGCTCCTCATGACTGGCAGTGGATTTTTGACCGTGCTTGTGCTTCGCGAGTATCAGTTCGACATTGGCAAATTCTTCACCTCCCTCTCCGCCATTTCCTCCACTGGACCGAACGGGGAAAAAATCGTGCGCGATTTTCTCACGCCCGGCCTGATTTTTAAAAATCCTTGGGATCAAATTTCGCTCGGCATGGCCCTCCTCTTCGGCACCGCAGGCCTGCCCCACATCCTCATTCGCTTCTACACAGTGCCCGATGCCAAGACTGCTCGTGCGAGTGTCGTCTGGGCCATGATCATCATCGGCCTGTTTTATATCATGACGACCTTCTTTGGCTTCGGCGCCGCGAGTCTCATGGGGCCTGACTATGTCGCAGCCCACGGCGGAACAAACATGGCTGCTCCCGAACTCGCCAGAAAACTGGGGGGCGAAATTTTCTTCGCCTTCATTAGCGCGGTGGCTTTTGCAACGATCCTCGCCGTCGTGGCAGGCCTGACGATCAGCGCCAGCACAAGCTTCGCGCACGATTTCTTCACGAATGTCATCCACCACGGCAAAGAACACCAACCCGGCGCTGAAGTGCGCGTGGCCCGCATCACAGCATTTGTCGTCGGTGCCGCCTCAATCGTTATCGCAATCATCCTCGGGCCAGGGGTGAATGTGGCTTTTCTGGTCGGCCTGGCCTTCGCCGTCGCTGCCAGCGCGAATTTGCCCGTCCTCGTCTTCTCGATCTTCTGGAAACGCTTCAACACGGCCGGCGCGGTGACAGGTCTCTACGCGGGCCTGGCTTCCAGCATCATTCTCATCCTGCTGAGTCCCGACATCATGAAGGAACACGCCGTTTTTCCTCTGAAAAACCCCGCGCTCGTGAGCATCCCGATCGGCTTCATCGCAGCCATACTCGGCACTTTGTTTTCCAAGGAAGTCACCTCGGAGGATAAATTCACCGAACTCCAAGTCCGGGCCAATACCGGTCTTGGCGCGGAGAAGGCGACAGAGCACTGACGCGCAACCCACAGCATTTTTCAAGAGAAGCAAAAAGGCGGAGGTCCAACGACCTCCGCCTTTCATCTAAAGAATCGATTGCGGCGAACTATTGCTTTTCGAGAACCGCATTCCACTCGTCGATGCGTTTTTTCTCGGCGGCGAAGAGCGCGTCTGTGGGATCGATGATTTCGATCTTCTCGATCGTGTCGCCCATGCGGATCGAGTCAATTACATCTTGGCCCTTCGTGGTGACACCAAAGACCGTGTGGCGTCCGTCCAAGTGAGGAGTGGGCACATGGGTGATGAAAAACTGGCTACCGTTTGTTCCTGGGCCTGCATTTGCCATGGAGAAAATGCCGGGTTTGTCGTGCTGCAGACCGGATTTCACTTCGTCCTCGAAGCGGTAGCCCGGACCTCCACGACCAGTGCCGGTTGGGTCGCCGCCTTGGATCATGAATTGGGGAATCACGCGATGGAAAGTGATGCCATTGTAGTAGCCGCGTTTGGCGAGGTTCAGGAAATTCGCCACGGTCACTGGTGCTGCCGAAGGTTGGAGTGTGGCCTCGATAGGGCCTTTATTGGTGTTAACGATGATGCGGATGTCTTGCATGGAGGCAGTGTCTGTCGCCGAGTGGGCACTGATTGTCAAACCGAGAAGCAGGGCTGAGAAAATTCGTTTCATAAGGAACCGAGAATATGCCGTTCGAAATGGGAATCTCAACCGCAAGTTCAAACACCACCGCTGGCAGGCAGATGTCTCAGGGCGAGGGATAGCATCACGCGCCGTGTAAAAAATGCGCTCGCAAATTCCGTCGGCGCTCGACAATTTGTCCACTCAATCAATCTCCCCATATTCATGAAGTCTCTCTCCCTCTTTCGCACTGCAGATGGCCGCAACCATTTTGTGACATTTGCATTGGTGAGCTCTCTTTTCCTCTTGTGGGGCTTTTGCAACGGCATGATCGATGTCATGGACAAGCATTTTCAAGAGGAGTTGCACCTCACTCTGGCTCAGTCTGCCTGGGTTCAATTCGCGCATTATCTCGGCTATTTTCTCATGGCCCTCCCGGCTGGTTGGCTGGCAATGAAACTCGGCTATCGCGGCGGCATTATTGCCGGACTTCTCATGGTCGCAGCGGGCGGTCTGTGGTTCATCCCGGCGACGCAGATCGCACAGTTCTGGGCGTTCCTGCTCGGCGTCTGCCTGATTGCTGCCGGCCTCACTTTTTTGGAAGCGGTGGCGAATCCCTACACCACGGTTTTGGGTGCGCCTGACTTCGCCGCCACGCGGATCAACCTGGCTGCAGCCTGTAACGGGATCGGATGGATTTTCGGGCCGATCGCCGGAGCGATGTTTTTTTACTCCACCGATGCCAGCGGCAACAGCACCGGCGCGGAGACCCTCTGGATGCCATACGCGGGAGTGGCCGTCGTGGTGCTTTTGATGGTGTTGGTTTTTGCCAAGGCCCCCATGCCGGACCTCAAAGCCGAGGAAACCTTGCCTGCCGAAGCGGCCAAAATTCCCGGCAGTCCCGCACCCACGCACAGTATGGCGGGATTTCTTCTCTGGCTGAATCTCGCAGTCCTTTCCGTTTCCCTTGGTATGATTGCTTGCGCCATTGCCACCATTTTTTCAGAGGCCCTTTTTCTTCCGGTTCTCTCGGCAACAACAGCGCTCTTTCTCCTCGTTTTCTCGATCGTCCTGCTTTTCCAGCGAAAAAAAATGCACCCCGAATCGATCTGGTCGCGGCCTCATTTTTCGGGCGCGACACTGGCCCAGTTTTTCTATGTGGCCGCGCAGTCGGGCATCTTCGCTTACTTCATCAACTACATGACGACCCAGCCTCCTGTTCCGGTGGGCAACGCCACAGCATCCACGCTGGCCTCACTTGGATTCGCCTGCTTCCTCGCCGGTCGAGTCATCGGCGCGGGTGTCGTGAAAAAGTTTTCCGCCCACACGGTCCTCGGAGTTTACGGCGCGGTGAATGTTTTGCTCTGCGCCTTCGTGATGCTGCGCCTCGGCTGGGCGTCCACCGTGTGCGTGTTCCTTGCGTATTTTTTCATGTCGATCATGTTCCCGACCATCTTCGCGCTGGGCATTTCCGGGCTGGGTGATGGTGCAAAAAAAGCCGCCTCCTTCCTCGTCATGGCGATCATGGGCGGGGCAATCATGCCAAAGCTCATGGGACACATTGCCGACATTTCGAATGTTTCCGTGAGCTTTATCGTTCCGCTTTTCTGTTTCCTCTGCGTGGCGGTCTACGGGTTTTTCTGGAGCAAACTCGGCGGTTCGCCTACATCGACAGCTTCCATCCCGCAAACGAAGACATAAAAAATGCAAAAAACCCTCGATAGCCTCATCAAACTCTCACGCGAAATCGGTAAGGAGGAGCGCCGCTTGGCAATCCTCGGAGAAGGCAATACCAGCGCCGATCTCGGAGATGGCACATTTCTCGTGAAAGCATCCGGCTCCAGCCTCTCCACGCTGGACGAAAACGGACTCACACGCGTTCGCATGGAAACTGCTCTTGCGGCCCTTGATGATTCCGCACTCACCGACTCCGGTGTTCGAACCGTTTTGGAGGCCTCCCGCTTTGATCCAGCGTCGAAGCTCCCTTCGGTGGAAACCTTCATGCACGCCATCTGCCTCTCGGAAGGCGGCGCGAAGTGGGTCGGCCACTGCCACGCAGAGTCCGTGCTTTCCATCCTGGCATCCACACATGGCGCAGCTCCATTTCTTAAACACATTTTCCCGGATGCTATCGTCGTCTGCGGACGCCACCTCGCCGTCGTGCCATACATCGACCCCGGTTTGGAACTCGCCCGCAGTGTCCGCGCCTCCCTACGCCATCACATGGCTACCCACGGCGCCGCTCCCAAGGTCATTCTTCTCGAAAATCACGGTCCCGTGGCCCTCGGCGCGAGCGATACCGAGGTTTTCAATATCCTTCTCATGCTCGACAAATGGGCGCGCATTCTTTGCAACACGCTCGCCATGGGTGGTCCACGCTTCCTGCCGGAAACCGTCAGCGACCGCATTGACAATCGCCCCGATGAACACTACCGCCGCGCCCAAATCGCCAAAACCGCTTAAAAAAATCTTAAAACTTAAAACCTAAAACTTAGAAACTCCACTTATGACCAACCTCCCTAAAATCGGCATCCGTCCGACCATTGATGGCCGCCTCGGCGGCGTTCGCGAATCCCTCGAAAAACAAACCATGGCCATGGCTAAGAACACGGCCGCGCTTCTGAGCACCAAACTTCGCCACCCGACCGGCGAGGCGGTGGAGTGTGTGATTGCCGATACCTGCATCGGCGGCATCCGCGAAGCAGCCGCGTGCGCCGACAAGTTCCGCCGTGAGAATGTGGGAGTCTCTCTCACCGTCACACCTTGTTGGTGCTACGGCTCCGAGACGATGGATACCGACCCGCTCACACCCAAAGCGGTGTGGGGATTCAACGGCACCGAGCGCCCAGGTGCGGTCTATCTCGCCGCTGTGCTCGCCGCCCACACCCAAAAAGGCCTGCCTGCTTTCGGTATCTATGGCCGCGATGTGCAGGATGCGGGTGACAACACCATTCCTGCCGATGTCGAAGAGAAGCTCCTGCGTTTCGCCCGCGCCGGTCTCGCCGCCGCAACCATGCGCGGTCGCTCCTATTTGGCCATGGGTGGCACATCCATGGGCATCGCCGGTTCCATCGTGGATCCTTCCCTCTTCGAGCAGTGGCTTGGCATGCGCGTCGAGTCGGTGGACATGACTGAATTCATACGCCGCATCGAACGCGGCATCTACGACAAAGCCGAATTCGACAAGGCGATGAAATGGGTCAAAGCCAACTGTAAGGAAGGCAAAGACTGGAATGGCGCGGGCAAAAAGCGCTCCCGCAAACAACTCGACTCGGAGTGGGAGACCAGCGTGAAGATGGCCCTCATCGCCCGTGACCTCATGGTGGGAAATCCCAAGCTCGCCAAGGCAGGCTTCGGCGAAGAAGCGCAAGGCCATTACGCCATCGCATCCGGCTTTCAAGGCCAGCGCCAGTGGACCGATCACATGCCGAATGGCGACTTCCTCGAGGCCATTTTGAATTCCTCGTTCGACTGGAATGGCCGCCGCGCCCCTTACATTGTCGCAACGGAAAACGACGCACTCAATGGCGCCGCCATGCTGTTTGGATGGCTCCTCACCAACACCGCGCAAATCTTCGCCGATCTCCGCACCTACTGGAGCCCGGATGCCATCGCCCGCGTCACGGGAACCGATGTTCCCGAAGTAGCTGCAAACGGCCTCCTGCACCTCATCAATTCCGGCCCCGCCGCTCTCGACGGTTGCGGCGAGCAGACCCTCAATGGCGTGCCGGCCATGAAACCATTCTGGGACATCAGTAACGCCGAGATGAACGCCTGCCTCAAAGCCACGAGCTGGCATCCCTCGATCACCGAGTATTTCCCCGGCGGCGGCTGGAGCACACGCTTCGCCACACGCGGCGGCATGCCCTCGACCATCTATCGCCTCAACCTCGTGCAAGGCCTCGGCCCAGCACTCCAGATTGCCGAGGGCGAAACCGTTTCGCTCCCCGAGAAAACCCACCGCATCCTCGAAGAGCGCACCAACCCGACATGGCCGACCACCTGGTTCGTCCCCCGTCTCACCGGTCAGGGTGCCTTCCGCGACACCTACACCGTCATGAACAACTGGGGAGCCAACCACTGCGTCATGAGCCACGGCCACATCGGAGCCGACCTCGTCTCCCTCGCCAGCATGCTCCGCATCCCTGTCTACATGCACAACCTCGAAGGCTCCCAAGTCTTCCGCCCCGCCGCATGGACAGCCTTCGGAACAGCGGATGCAGAAGCCGCCGATTTCCGTGCGTGCCAAAACTTCGGCCCGCTTTATCGGTAAGCCTGTAAAATCATTCCAAACGAAAACCAGACGGCAGGAGAGCAACCGCCCTCCTGCCGTTTCATTTCAAGTCGTTCCGACATGAGGAGGGAAGTTTTAAGAGCCGTCTGCCCCCAACTCGCGCTCAGCGTGCAAGAGAGGAGCACGGTCGTCCCGACCGTGAAAGACACTCGCACCCGCAACCTCAGCGATAAACAAACCACGCTTTGCGCCTGCACGGCCGAGACGGCCATGCTCCCCTGAATCGCCGCTTCGCGGCTGAAACTTGGGCCATGCGAGACGATGTCCCTCCCATTTCACTCCTCGCGCGGCAGCGCGCAAACCCTTGGAGGGTCAACCTCCGGCTTGACCCAATCTTGAAGCGCTCCCGCCACCACGACGCCCCGCTCCCCTCACCCCGCGCTTGCACAACAGGCCGCTCAAAGCCTCACTGTGCGCTTTGGTTTTTGAAAAATATCGTGAACCCGTTCGAGGCCTATTGTAGCGATTGTTTTGTCGCTCCGTAGCGCATTCTCTACCCATGGACATCATTTCAAAACGAAAGCACGCCGTCTTGTGGAAGCCCGCCGGTGTCGCGCGGACGAATGGAATGCTCATGTCCTCTTTTCTCAATGCACGGGAGTTCAAGGTTGGCGACCTGCATTTGCGCTGCTCCCAATGCCACCTTGCAACCGGTCTCTACCGCAAGGGCGCTGGATTTGGTTCGCACAAACATGCCGATATCCAAATCGAAATCCCGTTGCTCGGAAGTTTTCAGTTCGAGTTCGAGAAAACAAAGACCACTCTGAAGCCCGGCCAAGCCCTTGTCATTCCTGCCATGCTTCCGCACAGTTGGCGAACTCCCACCGGTGGCTTCATGCTTGGCATCCATGTGAGCGTCACCAACGAACAGGGGGAGGAAACGGCCCTCCCTTTTCGTGTTCAAAAAAAACCGCTCGTTGCACGCTCTGAGACGATCTCTTTGCTATGCCGCCAACTGATCGATGTTGCTGTATCGGCGAGAAATCTCGGCTTCGCGCAGACACACGCCTCCGCGTTGCTTACCGCTCTTGTCACAGGCGTGCTCGATCCCGTCTGCGACTTTCCCCAGGGAATGAACACCGAGGAAAACCTGCAACTTCGAGGCCGCGTGGTCTTCGAACGCGTGCAGTCCTTCATTCAAAACAACCTCGCTCACGAGTTGGGCGCACGGGAGTTGGAATCCTTGGCTGGAGTAACCTTCCGCCACCTCACCCGCCTTTTTCTCCAACACTGCGGAGAGACCCCTCATCAGCACATCTTGCGCCTCCGGCTCGAACACTCCAAGCGCCTCCTCGTCGAAAATCCCGGCCGTTCCATAAAAAGCATCGCCATAGAATCCGGATTCTCCGCTTCGTCACATCTTGCGATGGCTTTCAAGAAAGAGTTCCACATCACCCCGACCGCCTTTGCGCTCGGCGTCGGAAAATAGAGGCGGGGGAGAGCGGAGTTTTCAGTTTTAAGCATTAAGTTTTAAGAGGCGTCTGGCACATGCGGACACCGGGTTTTCACCAACCGCGCGGTAGCGCCATCGTTTACTGAGGGTAGGGTCGGCGCGCCGCCGCTGACCCATTTGTGCGGCAACGCCGCCATTGCATCCAGAAGAAACACCAACGGCGCGGCATCCCTCGATTACGAAAAACAACCCGCGCGGCAGCGCGCCGTCTCGGGGATCACGCCAGCCCGAGCGTTCCAGCACGCGCCCCCGCAGGCTGAGTTCAATAAACTCTCGAGCGTTTCGCGAAGGCGTTTCCCGTTGTTGCGATTACCAGACCTCGGCAGTCGGGGAATCCTCGGCTTGCATGACTGGGCAGAAGAGTTGCATTTTCAGTTTCACTTGGTTCGGTGAATTTAAAAATGTGTAATACTGCACATTATTCAAATGAATAATTGACATATCCTCACGATCTGACATGAATTTCTGTCATGAAGCGCGATCTTTATCGGGAACTATGTGAATGGAAATCCGCAGAGCGTCGCAAACCCTTGATAATACGCGGGGCGAGGCAGACGGGTAAAACCCATTTGCTCCGCGAATTTGGTGCTAACGAATACGCCTCTGTCGCGTATTTTAATTTTGAGGAGGACCCGGGCCTGAAAGATTTTTTCCAAGGCAGGCTGAAACCGACCGATCTTATCGAGGCCTTGGGCATTTACCGCAAAGAAGCGATAAAACCGGGGAGCGACTTGATTATTTTTGATGAAATCCAAGCCTGCAACGAGGCGTTGAACTCGCTGAAGTATTTTCAGGAGCAGGCGAATGAATTTCACATCGCTGCGGCGGGTTCCCTGCTTGGGGTCAAGCTCTCGCAACCCATGTCGTTTCCAGTGGGCAAAGTGAATTTTTTGGACCTGAGGCCGATGTCGTTTCCAGAGTTTTTGGATGCCGTGGGCGAGTCGCGCTACCGGAAACTCGTGGAGGAAAAAATAGACGCTGGGCCTTTTGCACAGCCCTTCCACGAGGATCTGGTTGAGTTGTTGAAGCGCTACTATTTTGTGGGAGGAATGCCGGAAGCGGTGGCCTGCTACGCCAGATCCCGCGACCTTTCCGAAGTCCGGGTCATTCAAAAAGAAATCTTGAACGCCTATGTGCTCGATTTTGCCAAGCATGCGCCGACAACCGACATTCCGAAGCTCATGCAAGTATGGGATTCCATTCCTGCCCATTTGGCGCGCGAGAACCGGAAATTCCAGTTTACCGCGCTCAAAAAAACCGCGCGGGCCCGGGATTATGAAAATGCCATTCTCTGGCTTGAAAACGCCGGGCTCATATTGAGGTGCTTCCTCGTCACTAAGCCGGGGCAGCCCCTCTCGGCCTATGCGGACCGAAGTGCGTTCAAGGTCTATGCTTTGGATATCGGACTCCTTGGAGCGATGGCCAATATTTTGCCCGACATTCTCGTGCGGGGGCATGACCTCTTCCAGGAGTTCAAGGGTGCCTTCATTGAAAATTATGCCGCTCAAACACTCAGCGCGATCGCAAGCGGCGGCCTTTACTACTGGAAAAATGAATCCGCCACGGCCGAGATCGACTTTCTCTGGCAGTCTGCCTCTGGAAACATCCTGCCGCTCGAGGTCAAAGCCGGCATCAATTCCAAAAGCAAAAGCCTGCGAACCTACGATGAAAAATTCGGCCCCGATCAACTGCTGCGCAGCACTCTGCTGAACCTCCGCAGGGACGGCAAAATCCTCAACCTTCCGCTCTATGCCCTGTGGGCTATCGGCACCTTGTCGTCTTGGGAGTTGTCCGCAAACACCCCATCACGCCACGAAGGGGAGTTTTAAGTTTTAGGCATTAAGTTTTAAGAGCCGTCGGGCCCATGCGGATACCGGGTTTTCACCAACCGTGCGTCGGTGCCGCAACTATGAGCGACACAGATCTACAGAATCATGGATGTCAGAATCATTGAAGAGGACCGTGAATGACACTCTGTAGCGGCTGTCTATGACTGCCGAATCGGAGGACCCTCCCGTCGCTCACAGAGACGCCGCTACAGCACCCGCGCGTCAGCGCCATCGTTTCCTGAGGGTAGGGTCGGCGCGCCGCCGCTGACCCATTTGCGCGGCAACGCCGCCATCGCATCAAGCAGGAACGCCGCTTGGCGGCTGAAGTTTCGGACGCCAAGGGCCTGGTAGTTGCTACCCGAAGTGATGAAAAGCCGATGCTCGCCGACTCTGAGGGCGCATGAAACTTTGGCTCTGCGAATCGAGGCCTGATGCGGGATTTTTACTTTCTTCAGAGATCTTGAGATGATAATTTTAACTCATGGTCGAAGATCCGCTTCAAAGACTTTTTTGGTGGAAGGAAAAAACTCCGCCTTCACCTCAGCGGATAGCCGCTCAAGTCATGGTTTTGGGAAATCTCGACGACATCCACCGAGTGCGCGAACTCTACGGGGATCAAGTTTTCGAAGAAGTTTTGGCTAATCCGCCACGCGGGCTCTTCGACGCAAAATCGTGGGTCTTTTGGCATAAAAAATTAAAGCATCGGATCATTCCACCTCTGCCTACGCAGCTTGTTGCTTGGGCATCGTCATGAAATGGCACCTTGAAGTCCTGCCTTGTGTGCAGCGCGCTTTGTGGGATTCCCGAATCCAAGCTGGATTTCCGGGATGGGTCCTTTACGGAGGGACGGCCCTTGCTCTGCGATTAGGCCACAGGGAGTCGGTTGACTTTGATTTTTTTTCAAGCCAACCGCTTGAACCACTTGTTTTCAAAGAGGAGAATGCTCTCCGTGGCGAAGTTTTACAAGTGGGTCGCAACACGCTCACGCTTCTGCATGAAGGGGTGAAATTGTCGTTCTTTGGTGGATTGACGCTGAATGTTGTTTCCCCGCCTGACTTGATTGGAACTTGTCGCGTGGCTTCTCTGGATGACTTGGCTGCCTGCAAATTGGCTGCCTTGGTGAACCGTGTTGAGCTCAAAGATTATCTCGATATAGCTGCGCTTCTTCAAAACGGGATATCACTGGCCCACATGCTGGGATGCGCAAATGCCGTGTATCGTGGTGAATTTCCGGTTACAGCGTGCATCAAGAGTCTCGCATGGTTTGACACGCCAGAATTGGGTGATCTCCCGGAATCACACCGTCAACTTCTTGAAAAAGCCGCGATCGAAGTGGATGGGATTCCAAAAATGACCACGCAAACGAGTCCCATTGGGCTGCAGTAGAGTTAGCGCGCTCGTTGATTCAAGGGTCGGCGCGCCGCCGCTGACCCATTTGCGCGGCAACGCCGCCATCGCATCAAGCAGGAACGCCGCGTTTCGGCTGAAAAATGGGTCAGGCGAGGACGATGAACCCTCCCAATTTGCACGAATCGCGCTGCCGCGCGCCCGCGCGATCGTTCGCCAGGGTAGGGAAGCCGCGCCGTCGGGGTCCGACTTACGCGGCAAAGCCGCCATTGCATCCAGAAGAAACGCCGCTGTGCGGCTGAAGCTTGGGACGCCAAGGGCCTGGCGTGCCCTACCCAGGATTACGAGGACGCCGCTGTGCGGCTGAAAAATGGGTCATGCGAGGACGATGAACCCTCCCAAGGTTTTCGAATCGCGCTGCCGCGCGAAAGAGGGGAGCATGGTCGTCCCGACCGTGAGAGACACTGGCGTGGCAGCCTCATCGATGCTCGAACTCCTCTTGGCGCGTAGGCGGAATCCGCATTCCTTCCAGAAATGTCCGTTTTCTTAAACAGATGTCCGTTTTCTTAAACAAGTTGGGCTTTGTTTGAGGAATTGGGGCGAATAAAAGAGGAGCTATGGAAGTTTCACCACCTCTTAAAAAAGTCGATAGTCGTCATGCTGCGCAGGGAGTCCGATTGCCGCTCCAGCCTGGTTATGCGGATCAGCCTTATGTCGTCATACTCAAGGATGGTTCGTGGCTGTGTGTGGTGACGAGTGCGGTTGGTCATGAGGGGGATTCATCCCAAGGGGTTTTTGCGCTGCGCTCGTCGGATCAGGGAAAAACATGGAGTGCGCCGGTGAAGTTGGAGCCGGCAGGGTCGCCTGAGAACTCCTACGCCGTGGCACTCGTGACGCCGGGCGGGCGGGTTTATTGTTTCTACAATTTCAACACGGACAATGTGCGTGAGGTGAAGACCGAGGATGGCGGTGCTTTCGAGCGTGTGGATTCGCTCGGTGACTATGTGTTTCGCTACTCGGATGATGGCGGCCTGACTTGGTCGTCCAAGCGGCATACGATCCCTGTGCGCGAGTTCGCCTGCGACCGCAACAATGTCTACGGCGGCAAAGTCCGGTTTTTTTGGAATGTCGGCCGTCCCTGTGTTCGAGCGAATGGCGAAGTCGTCATTCCGCTGCACAAGGTCGGTGCGATGGGTGCCGGCTTCTTCGCCCAAAGCGAGGGGGCATTTATTTGCTCGCCGAATATCCTCACAGAATCCGATCCCGAAAAAATCCGCTTCGAGACGCTCCCGGATGGCGAGCACGGCTTGACCACGCCGCACGGAGGTGGCCGCATCGCCGAGGAGCACAGCGTGGTCGAGTTGAGTGATGGTTCGCTTTATTGTGTTTACCGCAGCGTGGACGGTTGGCCGGTCCACACGCACAGCCGCGATGGCGGGCGCACATGGGAGCCGCCCCAATACAAGACCTACACGCCGGGCGGTCGCCGCATGAAAAATCCCCGCGCCGCCAATTTTGTCTGGAAGCTTTCGGGCGGTCGCTATCTTTACTGGTTCCACAACCACGGCGGGGCCTTCATTCGTGCCTTGGGTGGTCATTCCTCCCTGCCGAACGGCCTCTCGCCTGTGAATGGCCGTTCGCCCTACGACGACCGGAATCCGGTTTGGATCAGCGCTGGCCGCGAAATCGACGGGCCAAATGGCAAGGTGCTCGAGTGGACTCAGCCCGAAATCCTGCTCTACGACGACGACCACATGGTTCGTATGAGCTATCCTGATCTTGTCGAGCAGGACGGAAAAGTGTGGGTCACCGAGACGGATAAAATGAATGCCCGCATCCACGCTCTGGATCCGGATTTCTTGGAGCGGATTTTCAGCTCGTTGGATGGTGGCGCCGCCCGCAAAGCCGAGCCAGCTCAACATGCCTCGAGCCATGCGAACGCCGCCTGGCACATGCCTCTGAATCGAGTTCCCAACCTGCTTGAGCGTGATTTGCAGTCCTTCACTTGCGGAACAAAAGACCCGCGTGCGGGCATCACTTTGGAGTTCTTCATCGTTGGCCTGCCAGACGAAGGGGAAGTCCTTTTCGACAGCTGCAACGCCGAGGGCGCTGGGATTCTCCTGCGGGCCATATCAAGGGGGCGGATCGAAGTTGTGCTCTCGGATGGTCGCACGGTCAGTTCTTGGTCGAGTGATTCCGACTCTCTCGACCCCGTCGAAACGAATCATGTGAGCGTGATCATCGACGGCGGTCCGAAGTTGATTCTGTTTGTGATCAACGGAGTCCTCTGCGACGGCGGCGACGAGCGCCAGTTCGGCTGGGGGCGCTACAATCCCGCGCTGCGGGACATAAATGGAGCCACGGAAGCCGCTGTGTCGGCATGCGTGAGCGAAGTCGCAATTCACACTCGCGCCTTTCTCGTGAGCGAGTGCACGCGGAAAAGCCTCTCGATCCACTAACTTTGATTAACCACACACACACCATCTCATATGCCAGCAACCAAAAATAAACTTCGCGCCGGACAACCGGTTTTCGGCGCATGGACACTCAGCGGTCATGCCGCCATCGTTGAAATCATGGCCGGTGAAGGCTTCGATTTCGTCTGTGTCGACATGGAGCACACGCCGACTTCGCGGAGTGATTTCTATCATGCCGCGCTTGCGACGAAAGGAACGGGCTGCGACCTGCTGGCGCGCTTGCCATCCTGTGACGCGGACCTTGCCAAGCAGGTGCTGGATTTGGGAGCTGCCGGCATCATTGTGCCATCGGTCAACACGCCGGAGGAGGCTGCCAAGGCGGTGGCGATCGCGAAATTTCCGCCCGATGGCGTGCGTGGCGCCTCGCTCTGCCGCGCAACGGGATTTGGCAGTCATTTCAGTGAATACTTTTCCGCCCACAACCGCGATGTCGTGGTGGTGGTGATGCTCGAGCATGTCGATGCCGTGCGAAATGCGAAGGCGATCCTTGCCACACCGGGCATCGATGCCGCACTGATTGGCCCGTATGATTTGTCCGCCTCGATGGGCTTGGCCGGCCAACTTGATCACCCCGAGGTGTTGGCGGCCCAAGCCTCTATTCTTGAGGCGTGTCTAGAGAGCGGCGTTGCGCCGGGGCTTCATGTGGTGCCAGTGGATCCTGCGGAAGTGCGTCGTCGGCTTGACCAAGGGTTCCGCTTTCTCCCGTGCGGTCTCGACACGCTCTTCATTCGTGAAGGATGCCGCCGCATGCTCAGCGCGCGCAATGCGTGACGAAAATCCTGAGGTATAAATTTGTTATGAAAATCACCAAGCTCGAAACCTTTCACATCCGGCCTCGCTGGTTGTTTCTGAAAATCCACACCGATGCCGGCATTGTCGGCTGGGGTGAGCCGGTGCTTGAAGGCCGTGCCCGCACGGTCGAAACGGCCGTGCACGAACTCGGCCGTATTCTCATCGGCGAGGATCCGACGCGCATCGAGCATCTCTGGCAGAAATGTTATCGCGGTGGTTTTTATCGCGGCGGGCCGATCATGACATCGGCGCTTTCGGGCATCGAGCAGGCGCTTTGGGACATCAAGGGCAAGGCGGCGGGATTGCCTGTGCACGAGATGCTCGGTGGTCGCGTGCGCGACAGGATCCGCCTCTACGGTTGGCTCAACATTGCTGGAACTGGCGACTATGTTTCAGAGGTGGCCAAAGCGGTGGGCGACCGCGATTTCACGGCCTACAAATTCGTGCCCGTGCCAGCCTGCGAGCCGATCGAGACACCTCGCTTCATCGACGAGGTGATCGAGACTGTTTCAAATCTCCGCAAGACGCTGGGCAATGATATCGACATGGCGCTCGATTTTCACGGCCGCTGCACTCCGGCCGTGGCAAAGCAGCTTTGTCGCGCGCTCGAGCCGTTTCGGCCGATGTTCATCGAGGAGCCCGTGCTGCCGACCAATCCTCGGGCGATGCGGGAAATCAAGGAGAGCACGACCATTCCGATTGCTGCCGGCGAGCGTCTGTTCACGCGCTGGGACTTCAGCGATCTGCTGCACAGCCAATCGGTGTCGATCATTCAGCCTGACCTCTCGCATGTCGGCGGCATCTTCGAGGCGCGCAAAATTGCTGCGATGGCGGAGATCCATGACATCGTGATCGCGCCGCATTGCCCGCTCGGACCGGTGGCCTTGGCCTCATGCCTGCAACTCGATGCCTGCACACCGAATTTCCTCTGCCAGGAGCACCTCACGCTGGGTGAGGGGATTCTCAAGGAACCTATCCAAGTCGAGAACGGCTATGCCTTGATCCCCGACAAACCCGGACTCGGAGTCGAGATCGACGAGGAGAAGCTTGCGAAACTTGTCTTCGACGGTCTCTGGGAGACGCCACAATTCACTCGTAAGGATGGTTCCGTGACGGAATGGTGATCTAACCACTCAAAAACTATGATTCTCGATTCACTCAATCATTCCGCAGCCTACGAGGGCCTGCACCCGCTTTTCCCAATCGCCTTTTCGCATCTGCGCGAGTTGGCGGCGCGCAGCGAATTGCCCGAGGGGAAAATTGAAATCCAGGGCGAGTCTCTTTTTGCCGTTGTGATGAAAGGCTTCGGCAAGCCGAAAGAGGATGCCCGCATGGAGACGCATCGCCGCTACATCGATATTCAATACATCGTCGAAGGCGAGGATCTCATGGGCTGGATGCCACTCGCCGAGAGCCGCGCTCCACTCGGCTACGATGAAAAAAAGGAGGTGGAGTTTTACAAGGACCGCCCGGCCTGTTGGCTGAATGTTCGACAAGGACAGTTCGTGGTCTTTTTTCCCGCCGATGTCCATGCTCCCACGGCCAATGAAGGCCAGCCTTTCACGAAAATCGTGGTGAAGGTTGCTGTATGACGCCTGAGTTCACCAGTTGCGATTGGGGCACGACAAATCTGCGTGTCCGAATCGTTCGAGGGGATTCGGTCGTGAAGGAAGTTCGCACGCCTCAAGGAGCCGGCACCCTGAAATCCCCGCAGGAATTTCGCATGGCTCTTGGCGCGGCGATGGATTCCCTCGGAGCCACTGGACCGGTCGTGATTTCCGGCATGGCCGGCTCGAGCATCGGTTGGAAGGAATTGCCGTATGCGCGTCTCCCGTTTCTCTTGGATGGAAGCGCTGCCGTGGTGGACGAGATCGAGTCGGGCATTTTTTTAATCTCAGGCGTCCGTTCGGAGGACGATGTCATGCGTGGCGAGGAAACCGAACTTCTCGGCCTGGAGGTCGGGCGGGAGGATGCGGTGGTGATTCTTCCCGGCACGCATTCCAAGCACTGTGTTTTGAAAAACGGCGCGATGGTCGCCTTTCGCACATTCATGAGCGGTGAACTCCATGCCCTCCTCAGCGCGCATGGGATTCTTCGTCAATCGATGGCTCCCGGTTGGGACGAAGCGGCTTTTCTCGAGGGCATCGATGAGTCAACTCATGGCTCGCTGACCTCTTCGCTTTTCAAGGTGCGCACCCGCGCCCTGCTCCATGGAAAATGCCCGGAGTCGAATAGCTCATTTCTCAGCGGTCTGCTCATAGGTTCCGAACTCTCGGCGCTGCCGAAAGATGTTCCGCTGGTCTTGGCCGCCGCCGGCGCGATCGCCACTCCCTACCGAATCGCCTTCCGCGCGCTGGGTCTCGATGCGCGAAGCCACATCATCTCGGATGATGAAGCTGCCATTCTTGCCGTGCGTGGGCAGCGAAAAATCCTCGAACAACGCGCCTGATTTCTCATCCAGCCATGAAACCTAAAATCCTCATCACTAACTATGTCCCCGACGACCATCTCGAGCCGTTGCTTGGGTTGGCGGAAATCATCAAAGGCCCCTCCGGTGGGCCGATGTGCACTCGCGAGGAGGTTCTGGCACTTGCGCCCGAGCTTGTCGGGATCATCAACCAGCACGAACTCGCGGTGAACCGGGAACTCCTCGCTGCAGCGCCGAATCTGCGCATCGTTGCGAATGTGGCCATCGGCTACAACAACCTCGACATCGCCGCACTCGATGAAGCGGGAGTTTGGGCCAGCAACTGCCCCGATCCCTTCAGCGAGCCAGCCGCCGATCATACCATCGCGCTGCTGCTCGCAGTCGCCCGACGCGTTCCTGAAGCCGATGCCTATGTGCGCTCAGGCCAATGGGCCAAGGATGGATTCCAGCCCGGTCCGTGGGAGATGGCATGCTTCTCGGCGGAAAAACGATTGGCATCGTCGGCTTCGGCCAAATCGGCCGGGGAGTGGCCAAGCGCGCCGAGGCTTTCGGCATGCGTGTCATTTTCCACAACACCAGCGGACAAAATGATCCCCGCTATCGCACGCTCGAGGCCCTCCTCGCCGAATCCGATGTGGTGAGCCTCAATTGCCCCTTGGTGCCCGCAACGCGTCACCTTCTCAATGCGCAAAGCATCGCGCTCATGAAACGCGGCGCGATCGTGCTCAACATGGCACGCGGTCCGGTGATCGATGAAAACGCGCTCGCTGCAGCCCTTGCCAGCGGGCACCTCGGTGGAGCCGGTATGGATGTCGCGGAAAACGAACCGCAAATCCACCCCGGTCTCCTCGCACAAAAGAATGTCGTCTTCAGCCCGCACATCGGCGGTGGCACGGTCGAAAGCCGCAAGCAAGCACGCCTCACCTGCGCCCGCAATGTCGCCGAGGTGCTGCAAGGCCGCATGCCGATCAATCCTGTGAACCGCCCAGTGATCTCGTAGTTGATCCCGGATTAGCCAATAGAGGGTTGCGGATGCTTTTAAGCTCCGCGCGGCAGCGCGCTCGTTGATTCAAGGTAGGGTCGGCGCGCCGCCGCTGACCCATTTGCGCGGCAACGCCGCCATCGCATCAAGCAGGAACGCCGCTGTGCGGCTGAAATTTGGGTCATGCGAGGACGATGAACCCTCCCAAGATACCAAAACGCGCTGCCGCGCGTGTTTGTAGCGGCTGTCTATGACTGCCGAATCGGACCCCCCTCCGTTGCTCACAGAGACGCCTCCACAGAAACCGCGCGGCAGCGCGCAGGCAGACATGTCACGCCGGAGTCGCGAAGCGCGTAGGCGGATCCCCTCACAAAAAATGATTCTGTCATCCATCATTCTGTCGAGCCTCCCAGCCACTCGCAGAGACACTCTCAGAGTCTTCACTACTCGAAAAAACAGCCCCTTTTTCCCGTTTTTCCAAAAAATGTCCGGTTTATTAAACAGATGTCCGTTTTTTTAAACTGATTTTGCTGTTAACAATTTGGTGGCAGGGGATTCTTGATGCTTGGCGGTGAACATCGCCATTCATTTAGAGCCCCTAAAAATCTGAAATTAACATGATCCATCATCGCCAACTCGTCGCTTCGGTTCTCGCTTTGCTAGCCATTGGATGCTCTCGGCAGAGCGACACCGAAAAAAGCCCTGAGCCTACCGCAGAGAAGAAAGCCGCGGCGCCATCACAGTCTCCGATACTTCCGAATGTGGTAGGCTGTGACTGGGCAACGATCAATCGGTCTACGGACAAGCTCGATCTCACCGTGCTCAAGCAGGCCGGAATGGAAACAGTCGTGCTGGGAATGAATTTTGGCTGGCACGGAGGGATGCGGAAATTCCTCCCGCAAAAGATCGCGGGCCAGCCCTATCCTATTCGCACTTTCTGGAATGGCCGCGATTCCTATGATCGGGAGTCTGTGCGAGAGGTTCTCAATCTCGTTAAGCAGCAGCACCCGACGGCACGGATCATTTTTTGGTTTCAGGTCGATACCTATCCCGAGTGGATCACGGAAAATCCCGACGAGGCCTTGCGCAACGACCGTGGCGAGCCATTTTTGGTGAACTTCCATTTTCAA
Source organism: Terrimicrobiaceae bacterium (assembly GCA_044345595.1). Taxonomy (GTDB): domain Bacteria; phylum Verrucomicrobiota; class Verrucomicrobiia; order Chthoniobacterales; family Terrimicrobiaceae; genus UBA967. The sequence goes on along the minus strand of JBIJAV010000002.1, from coordinate 10,067 downwards.
CGGGTGGGCAATGACCCCGACCCCAAGAAGCGCGAGGTGCTGGCTTGGTCGTTCTACTCGCAAAAGCTGCGCGAGGACATGCGCCCGGCGATCAAGGAGTTCGTCAAGACCGTGGAAAGCGCGCCAGGCGGAGATCAGGTGGTTGGCTACTTGATCGGTGGTGCGCAGGACGCGCAATTTTATCTGTGGGAAGGACCGAATGCCGCCAAGGCCAAGGATGCCCGCGCTTGGAGTGATTACAGCAAACCAGCTGTGGCGGCATGGCATGCGTGGTTGAAGAAAAAATATGGCACGCCCGAGGCTCTTTCTGCCGCGTGGAATCAAAAGATCGCATCCTTTGATCAGGCCGCTCCGCCGCCTGCCGATTCCTTGATCGGCAGTCCGCGCTTTCACGATCCGGAAACTGAAGAGCAACAGCGCAACTGGAAGGAGTTCATCGCCGACGGTCGCGTTACCTTGGCCGAGGACATCGCCCGCATGATCCGTGAATCCGCCACCAGGCCGCTTCTGATTGGAACCAGCTCGGGCGACAATGGCGCGCGGGCAAACATGACAGCCAATGTTCGGCTGATGAACTCGAAGGAGCTGGATTTCGTGAATGGGCCTGTTCGCTACCACCAGCGCTTGGCTCCGGCCAGCCCGGGCGGCGCGCTTGCTGTCTTCGATTCCTTTCGACTTAACAACAAACCCATCCTGTTCGATCTCGATTACCGGACTTGGAAAAACAAGAATTACGAGAATCGCAAAGTTGGACCCGGCTACAATGTGAGCGCCCGGATGGTCGGCCGCACCAGCACGCCGGAGGAACTTCGTAGCGCCTGGCTGCGCGAGACCGGGCGCATTGTCCTCGGCGGGCACAGTGTTTTCGTTGATCCCGTCGAGGGGCCTGAAACTCATCAGGATCCTCTCATTCAGCACGAGATGTCGGTCCTGCGTAACTCGCTTGAGCAGGCAAGAACAGCGGCGGGCGCTCCCACCGGTGCCGAAGTGGCTGTCATTTACGACGAGCGCTCCACCGATTATTTGAAAGGCGCGCTTGGCGACTTGCACATGACATGGTCCAGCGGCCAGCGTTCCGAACTGGATCTCTCGGGTGTGCCTTACGGTTATTACTACTTGGAGGATTTCAAGGCCGGCAAAGTGCCTGCCGCGAAGCTTTACATTTTTAACAACCTCCTCGAGATCGACGATGCCACCGCTGCCGCCATCGAGAAGCTCAAAGCAAACAACAATGTCATCTGCTTCCTCCAAGGCACGGGCTTCAATCTCCAGAAAAAAGATGCTGCACGCCTGAGTCAAATCATCGGCATGGAGGTCGTGCCTGCAGCTGTTGCCAAGTCTCCGAGCGCTTCAGCCTCGACGGAACCTTTGCTTTCCGGCAAGCCTGCGCCAAGCTTTGCGCTGCCTGCGGAGTGGACTGCTTTCGGGCCGTTCTCCGCAAACTCAACCGAGACGCCAGTGCCATCGGAACTTCCGGCACAGATGGAAATTGGCGGCATCACCAAAACGGCCTCTCCGATCACACGCAATGGGGGTATGCTGAATTTCTCGCCTCTGGGAAAGCTGGGAGCCGAGGAGGTGGTATGGGCCTTCACTCGGATTGAATCTCCCGAGGAACGCGAAGTGCTCATCGGAGCGGGAGCCGACTGGTGGATGACTTGGTATCTCAATGGGGAGAAGCTCCTCGATACTGCGGGATTTGGTAATGAATTTCCCAACATTGCTTCCGACAACTTTGTTTTCCCTCTCAAGCTCAAGAAAGGCGCCAACCTCCTTGCGGTGCGCGTGAAGGGCGGCAGCAGGGGCCTGCGACTTGCTGTCGAAAGCAGCGACGAGATCGACCAAGGAATCCTGCGCAGTGAGTCCGAGGGGCTGAAGCTGGATCCTCAGCTTGGTCTGGTTGTGCAAGATCCCAAAGCCCGTCGCCTCGCCAATTACCCCGGAAGCAACCTGTGCGGTTTCGCCGAGCGCAAGCATGAGGGCTGGACCAGTGTCTTTGCCGGCACCCACTCGCTGCGCCGTAGCACGATCGCCGCACTCGCGGAGCGTGCGGCTGCTTGGCGTGTAGCTCCCATCCAGTATGCCGTCGCCGCCAATGAGAAGTTTCTCATGGTTCATCCGCAGTTGAGCGGCAATGTCCTGATCTCTCTGAAAACGCCTGCGGCACTCTCAGAGGTGAACGGGGCGCTTCCATCGCAGTCTTTTGCCAAGGAGCACATGTTAAATCTCGAAGCCTACAAAACCTACCTTTTTGCCTTGGGCGACAAGGAAACTCTGCCTGGCAGCACACCTGGCAATGCCGCACCGATCAAACCGGGAACTCTCGTGCAGTTGGATTTCACCATCGATCCTGCCAACAAGCCAAAGCCGAAGGATATTCAACCCGTGGTGAAGTTTCCTGCAGGACAAGCCTCCGGCTTGCTAACGGGGGCCGGCATTGATGCCAGCCATCTCGACATAAGCGGGAATGGGGTTCCTCCACACTCGCTTTTCATGAATGCCAAAGCCCTGGGCGCAGCCACCGAAGAGGCCTTAGTCCAGAAGCGCGCTTGGTTTGGATTCAAGGCGTCACCGTTTGCGGGGAAAACCATCGCCCTCGAACGCTTGGATTTCATGGTTCAGCGCAGCAACGAAAATTCACCCAAACAATACGCCGTGTATGCCGAAGTGGATGGTCGCACCGAGCGCCTCGGGGGAGGGGACCTGCAAAACCGCGCTGGCAACACCAACGAAGAGTTTGATTCCTACAGCGTCGATCTCAGTCAGGCTGCCTCACTGCAAAAGTTGGCAAGTCCGGTGACTTTCCAGATTTACCTCTTGGGCACAACCGACAGTCCCCAAGCTCCCGGAAATGTCCGCATAGACAATATCATCCTGAGCGGAAAAAATGCGGAGAGCGCAGGTCAATAGAAATTCCCCAGCACAAAACCCAAACAACAAAACCCCTAAATAATGAAAACCAAACCCACAATTCTCTCATTCCTCGCTTGCCTCTCTATTTCCGCAAGCTCGCTCAATGCCCAATCCATTCCGGAACCTGTCTTGAACATCCAAGCTGGCAAAGGTATGGCCGTCGACAAAAGCGAAAAAGCCCGGGAGCTTACCGAGTTGCCCGCCGGTTCCAATAATACTTGCGTGGCTTTAAACAGCGAAAAGGCCATCGAAATTCCCTATGCCGAGGGAGATCCCCTCTTCTCGACCGAGGAATTCACTTGGGTTTTGAGGGTGAAGTTTACCAATTTTGGCGCCCCCTCTCAGTCTTCGCCGGTCATGGGACGCTGGTTTCCTGCGTCCAACGATCGATCAGTCGGTTTGCTCCTCGGCGCGGACCAACTTATGAAATTTGGCATATGTGCCGATGGAACGATCAAGGGTGTTCGCTCCGAGAGCCTTTCTGTTCCGATTCCGGCAGATAATTGGAGAATCTTTGTGTTTCGCTGGAAGGCCGGACAACTGGCTTCGCTTTCACTCTTTTCGAATGAAGGAAAGCGTCTGCAAACTCACAATATGGGTGAAAAGTTCATTCTGCCTTCGATCAAGCAGGTCAACCAGCCATTCCTGGTTGGCGCTCCAGCCGATTACGGCATGGAGATCAAAGCCGTAAAGGTCTTCGATCGCGCATTGACCGAAGAGGAACTGACCTCCGATTTGCTTACCAAGTAATCTGATATCCAAAAAAGCCGTAGCATGCGTTGACTTCTGCCAATTCTGCTCGCGAGTTGGTTTGCCAAGCTCTCGAAAAACGACTGGTGCGCGGCAAGGATTTCAGGCCCCGATTTCCGTCAAGGATGACAAGCGCGAGATCGCTTCCAGTTGCCGCTTCCGTTCCCGTTAATTCTGTAGATTCTGTAAATTCTGTCTAAAAAATCCATAGTTCATGTCTGCATCTCATCTCACTTCCGCAAGCAACACCCCTGCCCCAGCCCCCATTCGCATCCTCTGCATCGGCGACTCGATCACGAGGGGAGGGGGCTTCCCCGGTGGTTATCGCAGGCCGCTGCAGGCGCATCTGCGCGATGCGGGGTGGAATTTCTTGTTTGTCGGTGGCTCGCAACTCAACTCCGAGGGCATGGAGCAGCCTTTTCACGAAGGGCACTCCGGATTCCGAATTCAAATGATCCGCGATGGAGCCAAAACGGAGAACTCCGAAAACAGCCCTTTGCCGGAAACGCTCGAGCGTCATCGTCCGGACCTTGTCTTGTTGCTCATTGGCACCAATGACATGTATCTGGGCGACCCCGGAGAATGTGCGGCGCTCACCGAAGAGCTGATGGACCTCATCCTGCAATCCGCCACGAAGCCCGCCTTGTTGGTTGGTGGCATCATGCCGATCCTGCCCGGCTTGAAGCCTTGGGGAACGCTGGTGCCGGATGACATCACGGACCGGGTGAATGCCTACAATGCGCTTCTCCGCGAAGCCTCGACCCGCCGAGCAGCTGAGGGCTTCGCTTGCGCGTATGCCGATCACACTCCCGCCGGTCAAACGCCGGACACGCATGTCGAGGATGGCGTGCACCTCACCGAGGCTGGCAACCGCCGCCTGGCTGCGAGTTGGTTTGCCAAGCTGTCGGAAAACGACTGGCGCGCGGCAAGAATTTCAGGCCCCGATTTTCATCAAGGATGATAAGCGCAAGATTCTTCACAGGTGCCGCGTCCTGACCGCAACTTTGATGAAACATCAGTTACACTGTTTGCTCCGACTCTTGACCATCATGCTTTCAACACATCTTGCAGCTTCGATCACTCCCGCCTCGGATTCCACACACCTCAAGGAGGTGATTTTTTCCGGGGATGCTCTTGGCGAGGTCTGGCTCTGCGGCGGGCAATCCAACATGGTCATGCCTGTCAGTTACGCGTCGGATGTCGGAGCGGATCTGTTTTCAACGCCGTTCGATATCCGATTTTTCGCGAACGGACACTGGCGGAAGGTCGATTCATCAAATGTCCGCGACCTGCCAGCGGTGCCGTTCTTCTTCGCCCTCGAGAGATACCGGGTGACTGGCAAACCGGTCGGTATCATCGTCGCTGCGGAAGGTGGCACCGGCATCGAGGCCTGGGTGCCGACTGTAGCCATGCCGGAGACTGCAATTGGGCATAAGATGCGAACCTTGTCCAACGCGCCCGAGGTGATCGAGGCTGCGCGCCTGGATCGTGCCGAAACCATGCGGCCTTATGGTCAACACCGCCTGGCTCAATGGGGATTGGGCCGCGCATATCCGTCGGAGCTGTATCAAAAGAAAGTGCTGCCGCTGGAGGGAACCCCGATCACCGGCATCATTTGGTATCAGGGCGAGAACCATGCCGGTAGCCATGCCTTTGCGGCGGAATACGATGCTTGGCTCCAAGGCTTGATCGCATCTTGGCGTAAACTTTTCGGTGAGGTTCCTTTCCTGATCGTCGAGCTTCCCCATTACAAGCCGCCAACCAGCTCGAACGAACTTCGGGCTGCGCAAAAGCGTTGTGCCGACAGCGTAAAAGCGACATTTCTCGTCCCAGCTTTCGACCTTGGAGACGAGAACGACATTCATCCCAAACGGAAACGCGCCATGGGCGAACGCATTGCGCAATTCATCCAAAAGAACCTAAAAAACTGAGATTGAAATTTTTTATGAACACCATCACTGCCAAACAACTCCACGGCTGGTGCCGCATCCCAGCAAGCGATCTTGAAAAACACCCGGCCCGCAAAGTGCCGTTCCGCATTGCTGCCGATTCGGCGGCGATGGGTGCGCTCATGGCGCGCGAACTTGCGGACCTCATCGCAGGTAACAACGCAAAAAACCTGCCGACCCGAGCGATCATTCCCTGCGGCCCGGCTTGCTGGTATAAGCCATTTGCCGAAGTCGTGAACCGCGAGCAGATCAGACTGCGCGATGTCACGGTGTTCCACATGGACGAATGCCTCGACTGGCAGGGCCGCGAGTTGCCGCGCAACCATCCCTACAGCTTCCGGGGATTCATGGAGCGCGAGTTCTACGGTCCGATCAACCCCGCCTTGCTCACGCCCGAGGAAAACCGCTGGTGGCCGAATGCGACGAATTTTCAGGAAATCGCCGATGAGATCGCCCGCGCGCCGATCGACATCACCTACGGCGGTTGGGGACAGGACGGCCACATCGCCTACAACCAGGCGCGGCGTCATCCCTTCAGCTCGCTCTCGCTCGACGACCTCCGCAACTGCAGTGTGCGTGTGCAGGACAACAATCTCGATACCATCATCGCGCTTGCCCAGCGCACCTTCGGCTGCGCCTATCAGTTTGTGCCGCCGATGAGCGTGACCCTTGGCCTCAAGGAATGCCTCTCGGCAAAAAAGGTGCGCCTCTTCAGCGACACCGGGGCTTGGAAACAAACCGCCTTGCGCGTGGCTCTTTTCAGCGAACCCACACCGGAGTATCCGATGACCCTGTTGCAAGAGCATCCTGACGCCCTCGTCACGGCTACTTTGGAAACCGCCACACATCCCGTGAGCATCCATCCCGAGTGGGACTTGGGACTTTAATCGATACGGGCACCATGAACCCCACCCGAAAATACGATGCCATGATCGGCACCGGAGGCATCGGCACCGGAACATTTTTCGCGTTGAGTGGAAACCACACGCTCGGCCGCGAGGAGAGTCGGGGAGGGCAATTCCTCGACCGCCGCGACTACTGCAAGCTGCATATCATCAGCCATTATGTGCAACGCCTGGTTGGCGGGGATTTCAAAACCCTGCCGGTGGGTAGAGTAGGGGATGATGCCGCCGGACGCAGGCTGGTGGAGGAAATGCGGGCCGAGGGCCTTGATGTCTCGCACACCGCCATCATGCCCGGCGAGCAAACGCTCGATTGCATTTGCCTGCTCTATCCCGATGGCTCGGGCGGGAACCTCACGGTCACCGACTCCGCCAGCGGACGCGTGACTCCGGCGGATATCCAAAAAGCCGCGCCGCACTTTGCCCAATACGCCGGGCGAGGCATCGCGCTGGCAGTGCCCGAGGTTCCGCTCGCCGCGCGCCTGGAACTGCTCGACCTCGCGCATCAACACGGCTTCCTGCGTGCAGCCTCGTTTTCCTCCGAAGAAATGGCGACGGTGCGCAAGTCCTCGCTTCTCTCGCGGATGGATCTCCTAGCCATCAATCTCGATGAAGCCGCAAGCCTCGCGCAAACCAGTGCCGAAGGGGATCCGGCGGCCATCGTCGAAAAAATCGCCGCCCATCTCGGGCCGCAATTCCCGCAACTGAAACTTTCCATCACCGCCGGAGCGACCGGCAGTTGGACCTTCGATGGTCGAGCCCTCCATTTCATCGCCACGCCGAAGGTCGAGGTCCAAAGTGCCGCTGGCGCGGGCGATGCTCATTTCTCCGGCATTCTCGCGGGTCTCGCTTCAGGGCTTGCCCTCGCTGATGCCCAGTGGGTCGGTATTCTCTCCGGAGCTATGTCAGTCACCAGCGCCCACACGATCCACCCGGATATCGATCGCCACGCGTTGCGCGACTTTGCCGCCAGCCACGGCCTCAACCTGCCTGCCGCCGTTCAACAATTTCTCCAATAAACCCAATACACCACCATGTCTGTCACCATGCGCATCCTCCAGCAGTTCGATGTTCGTAAGGAAAAAGAATTCCTCGAACTCGAACGCCGCTTCGCCGCCCTCGAACATTCCCGCCCGGACCTTCCGCAAGGCAAACGCATGAAGCCGATCTCCGGCAGCGAGCCCTGCAACACGCTTGTGTGGCAAGGCGAGTTCGCCAGCCTCGACGAGGCCCGCAAGGCGCTCGATGCGTTCGCCGCCGACGACACGCACGAGGAACTCTTCGCCAAGCAGTCGGAATTTTTCAAATCCGTCAAAATCGAGTTCTACGAAAACCTCAACTACTGAATCCATGCCACGCGTCATCGACATTCACACCCATGTGTTCCCGCACTATGCCGACCTCGCCGTCGCGGCGATGGACCGCAGCGGGATCGAACTTTCCGTCGTGCTGGCGTGGCATGATGGCTTCGGTGAGGGCCTGCAACGCCACATCGATGCCTTCGCAAAATACCCGGGGCGTTTCATCACCTTCGGCAATGTCGACTTCAGCCGCATCAATGAGCCGGATTTCGGCAAGACCGCTGCCGCGCACATGGAGCGCGATTACGCCGCAGGCATGCGCGGGCTGAAGGTTTTCAAGGCTCTTGGCCTCGGCTACCGCCGCCCCGATGGCCGCTACTGGCGTCCAAGCGATGCGGAACTCGATCCCATCTGGGCAAAGGCCGGGGAATTGGGGATTCCGGTGCTCATCCACAGCGCCGACCCACCAAACTTTTGGGAGCCGGTGAATGAATTCAATTTCTGGAATGGCGTCCTATACGGCGAATACGCCTGGTGGACTTATTACAACACGGGTCAGCCTTCAGCCAACGAGTTGCTCGGCGACCGCATCGAAATGGTGGCGCGCCATCGCGGCACGACCTTCATTTTCCCGCATTGCGCCGAAAAAGCCTACTCCCTTGACTGCGCCTCCGAGGACCTCGATGCGCACCCGAACATCGTCTATGATTTCTCGGCACGCGTCCCCGAACTCGCCCGCAGCGCACGCCGCGCCGCCCACACGCGCGATTTTTTCACCGCCTATGCCGACCGCATTTTTTTCGGCACCGATGTGATCTTTGACGACACGAATGTCCCGACCGGCCAGCAGGCGCAGATTCTCTATCAGCCCGGCGAAATCCCGCTCAACGGCGCCGACCCGAGGGAGCGCTACATCGAGACGACCGCAGCATTCAACATCTCCAACATCGATTTCATCACCTCGTCGAAAATCCAAACATCGCCGCCCTTCAAACGCAGCATCGCGCCATTTGAAATCCACGGTCTCGGCCTGCCCGAGGACATCGCCGCAAAAATCCTCCATCAAAACGCCGTGCGGCTGCTGGGCCTGTAAAATTCCAAGTCCATGAAACGATACTCAGACATCCGCGAAGAATGCTGCGCCGCCAACAAGAGTCTCCCGACAAGCGGCCTTGTCGACCTCACCTTCGGCAATGTGAGCGTCTGCGACAGGCAGGCCGGCGTGCTTGCCATCAAACCGAGCGGGGTCGATTACTCCGCGCTCACGCCGGATGACATGGTGATCGTTGACTTTGATGGCAAGGTCGTCGAAGGCACACTCAATCCCTCCTCCGACACCCCCACGCACCGGTGTTTGTTTTTGGCATTTTCCGACATCCGTTCGGTCGTGCACACCCACTCGCGCAAAGCGGTGGCCTTCGCGCAGGCGGCTCGGGAGATTCCCTTGCTCGGCACCACGCATGCCGATTACTTCCGGGGACCGGTCCCGCTGACACGCGCCCTCACACCGGAGGAAATCGCCTCGGCCTATGAATGGGAAACCGGAAAGGTGATTGTCGAACGCTTCGCAAACAGCAACCCAAACGACATCCCGGCCGTGCTGGTCCGCAACCACGGCCCTTTCGCTTGGGGACCTTCGGCGGCAAAGGCTGTAGAAAACGCGCTCGCCCTCGAAATCGTCGCCGACATGGCATTCCACGCCCTGACGCTGGCCCCCGACGCCGCCCCGCCCGCTCTCGCCCTTTCCGAAAAACACTTCCTGCGCAAGCACGGCGCCTCCGCGACTTACGGGCAGAAAACATCCTGAAGGGATCTATCGAGAGCCCCGAGTGCTCACGATGGAGGCGAGGCTACATCGCCTTCCGCTGCCTTGTCGGTATCCGCTGCCTACCCCTTTTCGTGCTTCTATAAAGCAATTCCAGAATTGATACCAAAGTCTCTTTGAAATTCGACTTTTCACAACAAAAGAGGGGCATGGTCGTCTCGACCATGTAAGGCGATGGCGGGCTCATCACATGGTAAATTGCCCCAGCGTATTCGATTCGCAGTTGTCTGGCCATTAGCCGAACTTTTCAGATTCTTTAAAATGCGTCAATACGCGGGACTGACCCCTTATGTTTCCCCAAAAAATGTCCGTTTTTTTAAAGCAAATGTCCGTTTTATTAAACAGTTCACCCTTGTGTGCGCGGGCGTGACATTGAAAAATCTTGGCCAGTAGCTCTCCTCGCTACTTTCAACAAAACCCAAATTCA